>DFWH01000006.1:0-76473 GCA_002380805.1 Clostridiales bacterium UBA4139
GATAACGGTCACGGCACTCATGACACGTAATCATATTTAAAAAAACAATGGAGGTTAAAACCGCCTTAATGAATCTACATTCACTTCAGGATTGATCTTGTTAAACACGGAAGAACCCCCTTCCTAATAGAAAGGGGGTTCTCCCGGAGTTCAATATGAGTCACAACTATCATAACGATAGGGGACACCTTAAATTAGTAATAATAGAACATACAAATCGCTACAAATAAGATGATCGCACAATCAATAATTTGCCCTTTTACCTTATTTACAAGCGTCATAACCATAACTTCCTTTCGTTCTCTTTTCTACCTTATCCTATCAAGTTAGGTAAGAACATAGAGATTGCAGGTACATATGTAATCAGCAACAACGTAATAATCATCAAGAACAAGAAAGGTATGATGCCCTTGATAACGGCATCCAACGTGGTCTCGCCCACTCGCGAGGCGACGAACAAGTTAACACCCAAAGGAGGTGTGATGAAGCCGATTGCTAAGTTTACTACCATGATAATACCAAAGTGTGTTACGTCTACACCCAAAGCTGTTACTACTGGGAACAGGATTGGAGCCAAAATCATAATTGCACACAATGTTTCCATGAAACAACCAACGATTAACAACAGTACGTTGATCAATAAGAGGATCAAAATCTTGCTATCTGTCATAGATGTCAAGAATGTTGCAACTGTTGTAGGGATACGACCCAATGTAAGAACCTTGGAGAAACCAGCAGCACAACCAATTACGATCAAGATAGTAGCTGTTGTTTCACAAGCATTCTTTGTAACTGTCATCAGTTGCTTCAAGTTTAATTCTTTATATACCAAACAGCCGATAATTAAGCTGTAAATAACGGATACAGCAGCTGCTTCTGTTGGTGTAAAGATACCACCATAAATACCACCTAAAATGATAACGGGGGAAAGCAATGCCCATTTACTATCCCATGTTTCCTTCATAGCTCTTTTCCAGCTGAAAGGATCTGTGTCGCCCTTATAGCCCATCTTTTTAGCATAGTAGTAGGAATATGCAATCAAGACTAAGCCAATTAAGATACCAGGAACGAAACCTGCCATAAACAGCTTACTTACAGAACTGTTTGTGGTAACACTATAAACAACCATTGGGATACTGGGAGGAATAATAACGCCGATAGAACCTGCCGCAGCAATCAAAGCTAATACGAATTTTCTGTCATATCCTTTTTGCAACATTGTAGGTACAACCATACCACCAACAGCTGCAACAGTTGCAGGGCCGGAACCGGAAATAGCAGCAAAGAACATACATACAACTACTGTTACGATAGCCAAACCACCCTGGATTCGACCAAAGTAAACGTTGGCAACATTGAGCAATCTACGGGAGATACCGCCCCCGCCCATTAATTCACCAGCGAATACGAAAAATGGAATCGCCATAATGGGGAAAGAGTCAACACCTGTTACTAAGTTCTGTGTAATAAATCCGAATGATAACTGATTTGTATATAAGATATACGATAAGGACGCAATACCCAAAGAAAAACCAATAGGCACAGTTAAAACCAAACAAGCGATCAGTGTGCCAAAAACAACCAGAGCAATACTACCTGTCATGCCTCTGCCACCTCCTCATGATTCTTTAATGCTTTTACTCTTCTAATAACACATTGAATCTGACGGACAGAAGTCAATACAAACCCTACCAATGGTGCCAAATACACAAACTGCATAGGCAAACGCATTGCAGGAGAAAGCTGACCACTCCATGTGATTTTCTGGAAAACTGTAATTGCTGTTACTGCAATAAATGCAGAGAATGCCAAAACAATGATTTCACTTAAGATTTCAATATAAGGTCTTAATTTTTTTGGATAAATATTAATCGCAGCATCAATACGAATGTGCTTTTCACGACGAGCAGTGTAGCTTACCGCAAAATAAACAAGCCAAACAAACATATATCTTGCTAATTCCTCAGACCAAACCAAGGAATTCTGGAATGCATAACGCATGATAACCTGAATGAAAATAATGATACTCATTAAAAACATCAGTGGAATAATGAAAAATTCTTCCAAGTGATCGTTAATGTATTTCATTTTTTTGCCTCCCCTCTCATTTACGAAGCTGACTCTACACCTTCAGCGGGATATTTTGCTTTTGCTTTTTCTACCTCGCTATAAAGTAAATCAACAATTTCTGGATTCTGAACTTTCTGATAAGCCAAGTCTTTAATACCAACGCAAGCAGCCTTAAATTCTTCAACTGCTTCTGGTGTTAACTCAGTGAAAGTCATTCCAGGGTAATTTTTAATGTTTTCAATTGCAACTGCTTCATATTCGGAACATCTTTCACGTTCATAAGCAACAGCTTCATCGGAAACACGCATTACAATTTCCTGTTGTTCTGGTGTAAGAGTCTCAAATTTCTCCTTACTCATTAAAATAACATAAGGGGAGTAAATGTGTTTTGTGTATGTATAGTATTTTTGTACTTCACAGAATTTTGTCTGCCATGTTAATTCTGCACCATTATCCTGACCATCTACTGTACCCTGCTGTAATGCAGTAAACAATTCAGTAAATGCCATTGGTGTAGGGTTCGCACCGTAGTTTTTCCACTGTGCTAACTGTAATTCATTTTCCATGATACGGATTTTCAAACCTTTCAGGTCAGAAACCTTCTCAACTTTTCTATCTGATGTTGTCAATGTACGGAAAGAGTTTTCCTGCCATTGCAACAACTTGAAGCCTTTTTCTTCCAGGCCTTCTGCAAGAGTGTCTCCTAAAACACCATCAAGCACTTCATAAACCTGCTGTTTATTGTCATATAACCAAGGAATGTCTAAACAGAAGATATCATTACTAAAAGATGCAACTGTTGCATTTGTAGCCAATACGATATCGTAATTACCAAATTGACAACCTTCTAATAACTCTCTTTCACTTCCTAAAACGTTATCTGTATAAATATCGCAACTTAATGTACCGCCACTTTCTTGCTCCAAGCGCATTTTAAAGAACTTTGCAGCATCAATTGTAGCAGGTGCATTTCCTAATGCATAAATAAAACGATAACAATCGCTGGTTAATTCAACTCCTGACTCAAAAGTGTCGGGCTCTACCTTCTTTTCCACAAAACCAGTCGGTGTTGCAGGGGTCTTGGAATCGCCTGTTTCTGTTTCTACAGGTTTTTCCCCACATGCAGTGAGTCCTAGCACCATAACTGTTGCTAATGCAGCAGCTATACCTCTTTTCAACATAGATTTCCCTCCTAAATATTGAACGGTTTCCGGTTCTCTCTCTCCTAAAAAACTAAAAACATCTATTTTTACTATTTTTAGAGCTTCTTTTGTAGGGTAGTGCTGTGTAATCCCGGCCGAGGATACAAGATGGTTTATTTCGCAGGCACATTACTTACATGCAAACTAATCATCTTTTTTTATTATAAATATTCATTTTTTCACAGTCAATCCGTAATAAAGACGAATAAAGCATTCAAAAATCGTTTTTCAAATCGCATTTTTATCGTTTTTTAACGAAAATTTTATTTTAAAAGTGCTTTTAAGTCAAAAAACTATATTTATGCACAAAAAATGTAATTGTATTTTGGTACTTATCAATTCTATACTTCTGAAATAAATGTTTCATTTGCGAAAATAAAACATTTATTTTTGTATTTAAATTTTCGCAAAATTAACAAATACTTAAAAATTCCTGTTTTTTGGGGAATAAAGTGGATTTTTTTATCAATGTAAGATATAATGCATTTAGGGATAAGAGATGAAATGAAATCTTAAAGTAAGGATGGGGAACTACTGTGGAAGAAAAAAATTTACAGCCGTTTGATGGCAAAAAACTCACACTAACAAACCAGATTTATCAGGAAATAAAAGATAGCATTACTAGAAAACAGTTTTTACCGGGGGAAAAACTTAACATTAAAGAACTTGCAAGAAAGTATAATGTTAGCGATACCCCTGTAAAACAAGCACTTCAACGTTTGGCAGATGAGAAAATGGTAGTAAACACACCCAATAAGGGTATGAGTGTGCGTACACTAACTCCTCACGAGTTAAACGATATTTTTGATATGCGTTTGATGATGGATACTTTTTTCCTCAAAGACATTATCTCTACCTTGAACTACAATAATAACCTGCGTCAGCAGCTAATAGAAAACCTTGAGGAGCAAAAGCGATTTATTCAAACCAGCGAGTCTTCTAGTCACCCTGAAACATATTTTTCACTAGATATGGAATTTCACACCCTTTACCTTACAGCATCTGGTAATCAGAAGGCAGTTGAGGTGTTTACAGAATTACAGCCTTTTACATATGCTTCGGGGACATATTTAAATCAGCCACACTATCGTGACTGCGAATGTGTAGCGGAACACGAGGCAATTCTTAAGGCCGCATTTAATGCAGATTTAAATGCTTTAAACCATGCAATTCAGACTCATATTGCTAACTCTAGACGTGCATTACAATTGATTTTCAAAGTAAATCAAATGGTTTTACCTAACGAATAATATTAAAACCCCTCTTGGTACCAACCAAGAGGGGTTTCTACTTTCTGTATTCAAAAAACTCTAACAAGAAATCAATCTTTTTTCCAATTCCTAGTAAATCTCTAACAATTGGTTTATTTTTTAACGAAATGTTCTTTCTTTCGCCCTTGTCAAACAACACTTATTTCAGTACATTATTTTCTAGTTGACAACCTTGTCCAGCTTTAATTTCATCTCTTTTGACGCATTTTTAATATCTTTTGCCGCAAATAAGGCAGAAACCACAGCAACACCATCAATTCCTGTCCCTTGAAGTTCCTCTACATTGTTTAGACTTATACCGCCTATGGCAACAACTGGAAGGCCAACTGTACCACAAATTTCTTTTAATTCCGCAAAAGATACCTCTGATGCATCTAATTTCGTAGAAGTATTGAACATAGCACCTACCCCTAAGTAATCTGCACCTCTCTCTTTGGCAAGCAAAGCCTCTTCCACAGTTCGGGTGGAAACACCAATAATTTTATCAGACCCAATTTTTTCTCGCACACTTCCCGCTTCCATATCACTTTGTCCAACATGAACGCCGTCAGCATCAACTGCCAAAGCAACTTCTATATTATCATTAATTACAAAAGGCACACCATACTTCTTGCAAACCGCCTTAACTTCTTTTGCTTGCTCCACAAATTCTTCAAAAGAAGCATCTTTTTCTCTCAACTGAACAAAAGTTGCTCCCCCCTGCAATGTCTTTTCCACGTCATCAGCAAGATTTCTGCCGTTCAACCAAGTTCTATCTGTTACCGCATAGAGCAATAGGCTCTTTTTATCTAGCTTCAATTTTAATTCCTCCTTCTAAAACACTGTCATTCATATTACTCATAGCATCAATAATATAGGTACGATAGGAAGATGTACCTCCAAACTCTGTTTTCTTCAATCTTTCATAACCAATTTCTCCGCTCAAGCCCATGGCTGCCACTGCCGCAGATGTAGCTTCTAACAAATTGTCCGGATTAGCCACGCAGTAAGCAGTTACTACACCACTTAGCATACATCCTGTTCCTGTTATTTTTGACATCAATGCATTCCCATTGCGAATTGCATATGCCTTATTCTCATCCGCCACAATATCAATTGCACCCGTCATTGCAATTACCGCGCCTGTTTTTTTGCTGAGCTGTTTTGCAAATTGCACCATATCATCCAGATTTTCTTCTGTTACACAGTCCGCAATATCTGCATCAACGCCTTTTGTTTTGCCTTCTCCACCCCAGAGTGTTTTTAACTCAGAAACATTTCCACGAATGACAGAAAAACGGATTTCCTCTAAAAGGTGAAGCGCTGTTTCCGTACGCAGTTTAGATGCGCCCGCTCCTACGGGGTCTAAAACAGTAACATGTCCCAACTCATTTGCTCTTTTTCCTGCTAAAATCATTGACTCAATTGTACGAGCATTTAATGTTCCAATATTAATATTTAACCCACCACAAATGCTTGTAATTTCAACAACCTCGCCAACATCATCCGCCATAATAGGGGAACCACCACATGCCAACAAAATATTAGCAACGTCATTTACAGTCACATAATTTGTAATATTGTGCACTAGGGGTACAGTTTCTCTTACGTTTTTAATAATGTTCTTATCCATCATTTTCCTCCTTATTAAAGCAACCTATCTCTTTCCCAGCAAGAATACTTATAACCACTGATACCTTCACATCTGCCTTCCTCAGTATTTGTGAAAAAAGCAGAAGTAAACTATCCGGTTTAAAATCCACCCAATCTGACCAGCGAAAATTTTCTTAAAAAAAGACACTCCTTTTGGGAATGTCTCCATAAACGAAGTATGTTCCCTACGTTGGCATTATCCAAATCAGGTTTACGGTCGAAGTATCGGTACTTCCTCTCAGCCTGCCTACAAGCTCCCATTTGATTATGTAGGAATTTCTTCCTAGATTTTAGATTATCACACGGGCAAATCTTTGTCAAACCCTTTCCACCCTGGTGCCTCGTCGATTCTGATCCATTTTTTTCTGAATGTTAGCGAAGGTTTTTTCACTTAAAATAGCCTCATGGGTATGCTCCACAACTACCCACCGTTGCCTTGGTACTTCAATGGTCTTTTGAGATTTAAAACTAACCTTTTGTTCTTTTCCCTGCACCATATGCCCAATGTACACTGGGTTCGTTAGAATCTTCCTTACTGTGCCTGAGCCCCATTGGCTACATGGCCTTCTCCCCAAATCCTGCCCCCTGCTTTGTTTCTGCTGAGAAGGCGTAGGAATGTTTTCCAAACTAAGTTGAACTGCTATTTTTTTGCAGGATAATCCAGATAAATATAACTCAGCTATATAACGCACCACCATTGCTTCCTCATTACAAATCACCAAATGATGGCGATCGTTGGTATCTTTTTCGTAACCATAAGGGGCATAATTCCCTAAAAATTGCCCCAACTCCATTTTCTTCCTCAAAACAGAGCGAATATTCTCCGAAAGTTCTTCACAATACCACTCATTCACTAAGCTATTAATCTGTCTTGCTTTTTTATTCTCCCTTTTAGCAGTATCCACACCATCCACCACGGTGACAAAGCGAATTCCCCACAGCGGAAACCTTTCATGGAGATAGATTTCTGCCGTAGACGCACTTCGGGTAAAACGAGACTGGGTTTTGCAAAGAATAATTTCAAACCTCCTATTCTTTGCATCCGCAATCATACGACAGAAAGCAGGACGATCCTCCCGTAACCCCGAATAATCTTCATCTTCATAAACATCATAAATCTCCCATCCATTTTTCTGGGCATAGGAAATGAGTAAAAGCCGTTGATTCCGAATGCTTTCACTTTCCTCACCCGTTCCATCCTCCACTGACAATCGGCAGTATAAGGCAACCTTGGGCATGGAAACATCCCCTTTTTTCATCCTTACTACCTATATATACAATAAAAGTTCTGTCATATCCCAATTTATATAAAAATTCTAAGTCAATCTCGGACAGAACCCCATTTTTCTGTTCTCCTTCTACACTTTATCACATAAAAAAAACCCGCTTAATAGCGGGTAGGATACTCAATCTAAATTTTTAAATAAGTATTTCTCACAACGAGGGCAACAAGTATCTTCTTTTATTCTTCTCCTACAATCCAGTGTTTTTTTGCAGTGGGGGCAAATGTAAACCTTTGACTCCAAAACAAAGGTAAATACAACAAGTGCAATCATTAATATAAAGTTATGTAAGAAAACAAAACTCATTGCTGCAACAGCCAACAACAATAAATCTACCTTTTGGAATTTTTTATATTTATTAAGTAAAGCCTGACCCTTATCAGATATTTTCACTGTGAACCCCCCATTTTTACTTCTCTTTTTTTTTATTTTATCGCAATATGGATGCAAAAGCAACACAAAGATACGTGACCCATGTCACGGGTATCGCCTGTGGCAACGGCACCCTCTCCAATGGCCGCTATTCTGGCATATCACCAGAAGCTCATATTATTTCATTAAAAATATTGGACCACAACGGTCAGGGCAGCTCCTCCCATGCAGTTGCCGCATTAAGATGGATAATGGACAATGCTACAAAATATAATATAAGAGTAGTAAATTTATCCATCGGTTCTAATGACAGAAAGGTAAACCAACCTTTAAAAGAAAGTGTAGAGGCACTTTGGCGCAGAGGAATAGTTGTAGTAGCTGCCGCAGGAAATCCTGACGGACGTAGGGGCTATCAGCCCCCGCCTCCCATCAGCCCCATGGTAATCACTGTGGGTACCTGGGAAGACCGTGATTTTTTCGTTCGACACAAACCCTTCTCACTGTTCACCAAGGAGATTTCCTATTTACCAGATATCTGGGCACCTGGCGAGAATATTGTTTCAGTGCTCTCACCAGATTATGAATTTTCAATGCCCAACCGAAGTCGGGAGAATATTATTTATCCCAACTATATCAGTATGAGCGGCGCCTCTATGGCCACCCCTTTGGTAAGTGGGGGGGCTTCCTTGTTATTAGAGCGATTCCCCTATGCCAGACCCAATGATATCAAGTCTACCTTGATAAGAATTGCAACTGAAAACGGAGGACTGCTGGATAAAAGTACCTGTCTTACTCAAACAGGAAAGGTGGTTTTGGCTTAATGGAACGAAATATGGTTTATGAAATCGCAAAAACGCTTCAGCAAACAGAAGGTCTGGAAAGGGACTTCCTGGAGATGGCAACTTCTTTACGAGAAGCTATTGAAAAAAACTATGTTCAGAAAATTCAATTGGCAGCCGGTGATCAAAAAGCTTTCGCCGTAGAGCATCCGCCAAAGGAAGTTACCCTTTTAAGGGCGCTTGCCCCATTTTTAGATGAAAACGGTCGAGGGCAAATTGGCGAAATTACGCGTTCTCTGCTTTTCATGCACACACTACAAAGCGTAAATCAGAGCGTTTCCAACATTGCCCAAGATGGTGGACTGATTGCTGCTCGAAGTAGCGATGGTGCAACAGAAAATCTAAACCCTCAAACTGCAAAAATTGCAGGGCTACTCATGACTCTTGCCTTAGTGGACAAATTTTGAAAAAAGAAAAAGCCTTTTTCTATTTTAGAAAAAGGCTTTTTCTGATAGACATTAGTTTATTACAAACATGTTCATCTTCTTAATCTGTTTGATATCTTCTTTTGTGAAAACCAATTGTTCTCTCATTTCTTCGTTCTCTTCCATAATATCAGGAGAGAGTAAAAACTTAAATGATGCCGGTAAAATCGGCTGCGTAGAAAGCCCTGATAGCATCCCCACCATTCTGCTATTATGGGTAAAGGAGTTTATGGCATACATAAACACCTGCTCTACTTTATTATTTTGATTTTCAAAGTTGAAATTAGTAAAAGCATCAAACTTACGCATTGTTCCGTGATAAAGGAACTTACACTTATAACAATTGCTATAATCCTCTAAGTCGGCGTAGAAGTTTGCATTATAAATGCCATTTTCCCCTACCCCCTGCACCTCGATAATATTTTTCACAATACGGCTTCTTCTACCATCGTAAAAATACAAGTAATAACGAGTTTTACCTGCTTTCCTCTTAGCAATAGCATCACCCTCTGTCTCACTAACGGCAGTGAGATTTTCATAATCAACAAGCTGATTTACAGAAATATCCAGTGCATCTGCGATGGAAAACAAGGTTTCAATATCAATTGAAATATCCCCATTTTCATATTTCGAAACTGTTGCTTTGCTTTTATTTATCATTCCTGCAAAAGCCTCGATGGTCAAATTTTTCATCTTTCTGTAAAGCCTGATCCGTTTACCCACATGGATACTGACTTCTTTCATAATTTCCTCCTGTTTTCTTTTCCCATTATCAGATTCATCTTTCTTCTAATCTAATTTGGTCTATAAATTGATAGTATTCTTCAAACTCAGACAAATTCCTTTGAAAAAACAACTTGTTTTTCCAAAAATACAGATTTTGTTTATTTTTGTCCTCCTGTGGAGAACAAGTTTCATATAACAATATTTGTTTCAAAAAAAGAACATCCCATTTTGCACCATTTTCCGTACATAAATGAAGTATTTTCCACTCACAGTGGAAAGTTTACATTTTTATACATAATTTTACAATAGCTATTGTTCATCATTGTAGTACATATGATTCCAATTTTTTATCGAATTTATAGAAATTTAAATGATTTTTATAAAATAAATCCACCTAAAAACTACGTATTTCACAAAAAAATTAGAATGAAAAGTTTTTCACCCGCGGTCCACATTTGCATATTGTACATTTCACTAAAATAATAAAATCTTTGAATTTTTACCGGTTTTAACTATATTTTATACTTATTACGCCATTTTTCAATAGTTTTTTTATTTTCGTTACGTTTTCTTAACATTTTGTTTCACTAAACTATTTTTCATCCATTTGAAATCTTGGCCGTTTTGTAACATAATAATATCCATGCCGCAACATAATTTTATTTCAACCTATAAAAAGTTATTTTGCGATATGAGAGAGAGCAGAAAAGTAAGAAATTGTGAGGAGGTCTCATCTATGAGAGAAAAGAACAAAAGCATGATTGACGTTGCAGTTATTGGTCTTGCGCTATTTGCAATGTTCTTCGGTGCAGGCAACCTGATTTTCCCCCCATACTTGGGCACGAATGCAGGTAGCGATTGGTTTACAGGATTTATATGTTTCTTTATTGCCGATGTTGGTTTGGCATTGGTAGCAATTTTAGCAATGATTAAAACAGGCGACGTTTCAATGAATGGTATTACTGGTAAGCTGGGCAAGGTTCCCTCAACAATCATCAACTCTTTGATTGTATTATGTATCGGACCCTTTTTAGCTATTCCCCGTACTGCCGCAACAACTTTTGAAATGGGTGTTATGCCAATGTTCCCTTCCATCAATTCTTGGGTATTTGGTGCAATCTTCTTTGGTTTGGTACTTTTATTTACCATCCGCCCTTCTGGCGTTGTTGACGTAATTGGTAAGTTTTTAACTCCCGCTTTGGTTATCTGTCTTTTAGCTTTAATCGTAATTGGCTATGTTAATCCTATCGGCGAAATCGTTCCTACAACAGGCTTTGATACTGTAAAAGAAGGTATCTTGGCAGGTTACCAGACAATGGACGTTTTAGCTTCCATCGTTTTCGTTATCATCATTATCTCTGCTGCAAAAGGCAAAGGTTATACTGAAACGAAATCCACAATGAGCATTGTAATTAAATCCAGCGTTTTTGCTGCGGTTGCTTTGTTCATCATCTATGGCGGTTTAGCATTCTTAGGTGCAACAACTTCCGGTGGTGGCTTCGAAGGCTACAACCAAACAGCTTTAGTAGTTGCGATTACACAAACACTGATTGGTAACTACGGCGTATTTGTGTTGGCAATCATCGTATTCTTTGCTTGCTTAACTACTGCAATTGGCTTGGTTTCCTCTTGCGCTTCCTTCTTCGAAGATTTGACAAAAGGAAAAGTTTCCTACAAAACAATGGTTTTAGTTACCGTAGGTTTCAGCTATGTTGTTTCCAACTTCGGTATTTCAACAATCATCAGCATCGCTGCTCCAATTTTGAACCTGTTGTACCCCGTTGTTCTTGTTATGATTATTCTGACATTCTTCAGCAAACATATCAAAAACAACAACATTTACATCGGTGCAGCAATTTTAGCATTATTGGCAAGTGCAGCTGACGTATTATTAGGCTTTGGCCTTCCTTTCGAATTTATCAGAACTTTACCTTTTGGTGAATATCAGTGTGGTTGGGTTGTACCAGCAATCATTGGTGGTTTAATCGGTAAATTCATCCCTATGTCTCAGAAAGCTATCCTGGCTTCAAAAAAAGGAAACTCTGACGTAGCATAATTTTATCCAACTTCCTAAATATGAAACAAATAGCAGCGAAAAAGGACAGTGTAAACTGTCCTTTTTTGTTTAAAAAATCCAGAATATGAATGACTCCATCGCACAAATAATTATCATTTGTTGGTTAATTCTAGTGGTGTAAAGCTCACCTTATGCTATAATCGTAATAGGAGGTGGCTGATTTGTTGAACATCGGAGAAAATATTGTATTCCTGCGCTATCTAAAAAAACTAACACAAGAAGAATTGGCAGAAAGAATAAACCTTTCACCCCAACTCATTGCGGAGTTTGAGGACAGAATAAAACAACCAGACGTAGAAATCTTAGTAAAGCTTGCAGAATGCACAAACGTAGATATTCGGCATTTGATTTACGGGTTCCCAACTCCCCAAGAGCAAAAGACAAAAAAAGCAGACTTCGTTGCTCTGACCATTATCACCGCCGCACTATGGTGTTCCATATTATTATTACAGGATTTTGTTAAAGAATGGGTTACTCGCACATTCGATATCGGTCCTCAAATTCTTTACTCAACTTTGATAAAGCCCACATTTTTTTTGATGTTGGGTATAACAATTGTGGCAGGTGCTAAGTTATTCCTCGATCTTAAACCACTAAACGGAAAACATATTCATAAACTGCATATTGCCCTAGGATTACTTACATTGACCTATTTTATCTTTGCAATCCCTCCTAATTGCGCTGCTTTAGGGGACACCGTCTTTCTCTTCATGGCTACAAAGGGGGATATTTGTTTTCCCACGCCTCCTATGCCCTCCTGGCTAAAAGCCTGGGAGCAAAATTTTATGATACGAGCATATAGACTATATCCATTTTTTGGATCTATTTTCACAATTTTAGGAATTTCGTTGGGCCTTACCAAAACAAAAAAATATAACTTAGACATAAAATTATTCAATAAAAAACCCCAATTCTAATATGAATTGGGGCTTCATTTATTTACCTCTTATCAATAATCTTATCTGCTACATACAAACCATTTGCCGCTGCCTGTGATAACGAACGGGTAAATCCGGCACCATCGCCGATAGCATAGAAGCCAGGACATCCGTCTAACTCAAACTCTGTACACTTAGGTCTTGCAGAGTAGTATTTACATTCAATACCATACAACAACGTATCACAATTTGCTGTACCAGGGGCAACCTTATCTAAAGCATGAAGGGTTTCGATAATATTATCCAACTGGCGTTTAGGCATACAGAGACTTAAATCTCCCGCTACCGCATGCAATGTGGGTCGTGTTGTAGACTTTGCAATACGGCTTTCATCGGAACGTCTGCCTATTTCCAAATCGCCCAAACGCTGCACCATAACACCACCACCACTAATCAAGTTAGCCAAACTTGCCACATATCTTGCATATTCAATTGGCTTCTTAAATGGCTCTGTAAAACGGATAGTGGATAATAATGCAAAGTTAGAGTTCTGTGTCTTTCTTTCCTGTTCACGGTAAGAATGTCCGTTTACCGTTAAAACACCACCCGTGTTTTCGGTTACAACATTACCTCTTTCGTTAAAGCAGAACATTCTAGTTGTATCTCCGTACTGTTTAGAACGATACCAGATTTTTGGTTCATAGATTTTTTTGCTGAAGTGATCCCAGATCATCGCCGGCAATTCAACACGCACGCCAATATCTACTTGATTGTTCTTCAAAGAAATTTTATTCTTTTCACACCAATCAGCAAAGAAACGGCTGCCTACACGACCCACAGCAAAAATTATCTTATCTGCTGTAATGACGTCTTTTTCTCCTCTATGCACCAAATGAATTTCTCTGGTGTCTTTATTCACATCTGTGGCTTCTGTATCCACAGCGATATCTACCTTGTCTTCCAAAGATTCGATTAACTTACGCATAGTATCAAAGTTGCTATCTGTCCCCAGGTGTTTTAACTGAGCCTGGCTCATATGCAAATCATACTGTAAGCACAAACGTTTCAAATCATCATTGGGCATGAAACGGTCTGTGGTTGCTCCAAACTTCACCAAAACCTCATCAGCCTGCTCAATATAGTTTATTACTGTTTGAGGCTCCAAAAACTCTGTTAACCAGCCGCCGTACTCTGTGGAAATAACATATTTACCATCAGAAAACGCACCCGCACCCGCCATACCTTCCATAATTGCGCAGGAGGAACATTTGATACATTTATCCACCTTGCCTGTCACAATAGGGCAATGGCGCTGCTGAATGGCATGTCCTTTTTCCATAATCAGCACTTTCATTTCGGGATTTTTTTCAATCAAACGGTATGCTGTCATAATACCACCGATACCACCACCGATAATCACTACGTCATAATGCTTTTTCAAATTCATAGAAGCACCTCCTAATGTGGCATTTTTAAATGCCTAATCAATCATTCATAATTTTACATTTTTTTGCATAAAAATTCTTCGCGCGCAGAAAAAGAGCGAAACTCATCTATACTTTGGTAAGAAAAGTTTCGCTTTACTTACGACTTATTTTACCTTACTTCTATGTATAAGTCAAGGGGTACTTTTCTCTCTATCCATTTTTTAATGATTACACTTCGCATAATCATTCACGACAAAGAAATTTGTTTTTTTCCCGCGGACATATTCAGATAGCACCCGCCTCCTCATCCACGGCAAATTTTATTCCCGTTAACCGCTTTCTTCTTAAATTATATATACAGCAAAAAATGCAGAAAAAAAGCAGCTACCCTAATAAAGAGTAGCTACCTTCTCAATTTTATAAAACCACTAGATTAAAATCACTTTACCTGCTGTGCAATAATTTCTCTTGCAGTCTCTAAAGCCTCTGCAATCTTTGTGGCATCTTTACCACCGGCTTGCGCCATATTGGGACGGCCGCCACCGCCACCACCGCAAACAGCAGCTGCCGCTTTTACGATATTTCCTGCATGCACGCCCTTAGCAACTGCATCATCCGTTGCCATAACCAAGAGGTTTACCTTCCCGTCTGCGCCGCCAACTAAAACAACAACTCCACTGCCCAGTTTATTTTTCAACTGGTCGCCTAAGGTACGCATACCATTGCCATCCAAATCTTTTACTTCTGCCGCCAAAACGGCAACTCCGTTGATTTCGACTTTTGCATTCAAAATATCATCAGCAGCACCGCCAGCTAATTTTGCCTTCAGCTTTTCTAACTCTTTTGATAAATCTTTCTGTTCTGCCACCAATTGCTCAACACGGGCAAGCAATTTGTCAGGTGCCGCCTTTACCAAACGGCAAATTTCTTTCAATTCATCTTCCTGTGCCTGATAGTGCTTTAATGCCTCTGCACCCGTAACAGCTTCAATACGGCGCACACCTGCCGCAACACCATTCTCGGAAAGAATTTTAAAGGAACCTGCCTGCGCTGTATTTTCCAAATGGGCACCACCGCAAAGTTCTATGCTGTAACCTCCCATATCAACCACACGAACAACATCTCCGTATTTTTCGCCAAAGAGTGCCATCGCCCCTTTATTTCTTGCCTCATCAATGCTCATTTCTGCCGCTTCAATCTCATAGCTGGCAAAAATAGATTCATTCACCATTCTTTCAACAGCTTTCAACTCTTCATCTGTCATTGCTGTAAAGTGGGTAAAGTCAAAACGCAAACGGTCTGGACTTACATAAGAACCCGCCTGTTCAACATGGCTTCCCAAAACAGTTCTCAAAGCTTTTTGCAGCAAATGGGTTGTGCTATGATTTCTTGCTGTTGCCATACGTCTTTCCCAATCCAATGTAGCTACTGCCTTTTGTCCAACGGATACAGATCCTTCTGTCACCTGACCAACGTGGGCAATTTTACCACCAATTACTTTGATACAATCTGTAATGGCAACAATGCCGCTTTCGGTTTTGATTGTACCATGGTCACCTACCTGGCCACCGCTTTCAGCATAAAAGGGTGTCTTATCCAAGAAAATAGAAACTCTGTCGCCATTTTGTGCCGCATCTGAAACTTCATTTTCTGCAATTAATGCAAGGATTTTTGCATCCTCTACTACCTTTAAATCGTAACCAGCAAATCCTGTTACCAAATCAACAGGCAACTCATGATAAACTGTTTCATCAGCACCCATATAGGTTGATTTACCTCTTGCTGCTCTTGCTCTTTCCTTTTGCTGCTTCATTTCAGCGGCAAATGCCTCTTCATCAACCTTCATACCTGCTTCTTCTAAAATTTCCTTGGTCAAATCAATGGGGAAACCATAGGTATCATATAAACGGAAAGACTTCTCACCACTCATTGTTGTCTGACCAGCTGTTTTCATTTCTTCCATGTCTGACTTCAGTATTTCCATACCATTATCAATGGTCTTATAGAAACTGTTTTCTTCAATGGAAAGAATCTTGAAAATATATTCCTGCTTATCTACCAACTCAGGGTAAGCATCACCACTACAAGCAATTACTGCCTTTGAAAGTTCTGCCAAAAATTCTCCTTCGATACCCAAAAGCTTGCCATGGCGCGCCGCACGGCGAAGCAAACGACGAAGCACATAACCACGACCTTCATTAGAAGGCAAAACACCATCGGCTGTCATCATCGTTACAGAACGAATGTGATCTGTGATAACACGAACTGAAATGTCTGTTTTAGCACTCTTTCCATATTCCACATTGGCTCTTTTACAAATAGCATCGCGGATAGATTTTACAGTGTCTACATCAAAAATAGAATCTACACCCTGCAAAATAGTTGCCATACGCTCCAAGCCCATACCTGTATCAACATTTTTCTGGGCTAATTCTGTATAAGTCCCATCAGGTTCTGCACTAAACTGAGTAAGAACTAGGTTCCAGAACTCCATATAGCGGTCACAATCACAGCCTACACCACAATCAGGGCTATCACAGCCGTACTTTTCCCCTCTATCAAAATAAATCTCTGTACAAGGACCGCAAGGGCCTGTACCATGTTCCCAGAAGTTATCCGCCTTACCTAATTTTTTAATTCTATCACGAGGTACACCCACCACATTATGCCAAATATCTCCGGATTCGTCATCTTCTTCGTAAATTGTTACATATAACTTATCTTCGGGAATTTCCATCACTTTAGTTACAAACTCCCAAGACCAAGGAATAATTTCATTTTTGAAATAATCACCAAAAGAGAAATCCCCTAGCATTTCAAAAAATGTGCCATGACGTGCTGTTTTACCAACATTCTCAATATCCCCTGTGCGGATACATTTCTGGCAAGTTGTAACCCTTTTACTGGGGGGAACTTCCTGTCCAGTGAAATATGCCTTCATAGGAGCCATACCGGAGTTGATTAATAACAAGCTTTTGTCATTGCGAGGAACCAAAGGAAAGCTCTGCAAACGCAAATGCTCTTTACTTTCGAAGAAAGAAAGAAAAGCCTCTCTTACCTCATTTACACCCATATATTTCATGTTAATCCTCCTTAAAATAGTACATCTTGTTTCATGATTTAAAATGAAAAAAAGCCCCTGATCACTAAGGATCAGGGACGAATAAACCGTGGTACCACCCTGCTTACGGTTTTATGGAAAACCGTCGCTTTGATGCCGTTAACGCCGACATACGCCGCAACATACTAAAATTTCCGTCACAGAGCTGTGAAAAAATCCAAAAAGACTGCTTCTCTAACGGGCTTCCGAGAACCTCTCACCATTGGTTCCCTCTCTGAAAAGGCCTGCCGTTAAATACTCCTTCTTTTTATAGCTTTTGAATTTCATGCAATTAAGAAGATTATAGTAAGCCGTTGTTCGTTTGTCAAGAAAAAGAAAAGCTCCTTCCAACAAACTCAAGAACACAGCTTAGACTCACAATAAAAGAAAACCCAAAACACCTATTATTTAACAGGCCCCTTCTTATCGTCAGAATTTAGAAAATATACTAGTTTTACGAAATTATATAGACCAAAAAGCAAGCAAAGCGTTCTTGCAAGCACAACTCCATCTACCGACAAACCATATCCAAAAGCAGTTAAAACCGTAGGTCTAAAAAAACAATACAGTGAAATAAAAATAACGATAAGTTCTGCGGTAACAATGTTGCTTCTATTCATTTTATTTCCACCTTTCAATGCTTATTTATTTGGAACTTACTCCATCAAATAGCCTGCCATATATGCCTAAGTTTTACATAAATTATCTTTCCAGGCATCAAAAAGTTGAAATTGTTCATGGTAAATAAGAGCCTCTCCTGGGTTCCTCAAAAAAGCCCGCCCTTTCCCATTTCTTCAATCGTTTCTCCCATACGTTTTAAACCAACTTGTATCTTATCATCGTCTAAGCCGCAAAAGCTTAGACGAATATGTCCACTATCTTTACCGCTAATTTCAAACTGACTACCCGGGGTAAGAATTACATTCTTTTCCAACATTCGGCTACAAAAAGCCTCAGCACCTATACCTTCGGGCAACTCAATCCAGAGGCTTACACCCCCATTTGGCAATGCAAACGTTGCCTTTCCACCCAAATACTTCTTTGCCAAGGAGAGAGTATGACGATACTTTTCCCCACCGAAGCGACGCATGGTTTTTGCATGATGCTCCCACCCATTTTCCTTTAAGTATTGCTCCATTGCTTTTTGAATAAAACCTGAGGTTGAGATGTCTGTGGTGTATTTCGCTTCCATAACCCCCTGATGAATCCTTTTGGGCAAAACCATAAGCCCCATACGAAGACCAGGCATCAATATCTTAGAAAAACTCTTAATATATACCACTCTATTTTTATAATCCAAGGCTTTTAATGGCACGGGAGTTTCTTTGTTGTAATAAAAATCGTAAAAATCGTCCTCTTCGATGATATAGGTATCATATCTCTCTGCCAACTCCAGCAAACGCCTTTTCTTTTCCATAGAATAAGAAATTCCCGTAGGCGTCTGAAAATAGGCCATCATATAAATAAACCTAGGACGATAAAGCTTTAAATAATCCTCTAAAACCGTCAGTTTCATACCATCGCTTTCCATAGGAATCTCTATAAGCTTTGCCCCTCTAGATAAAAAAGCACCCGCTGCACCATAAAAAGTAGGACTTTCCACAAAAACAACATCACCAAATTGAACCATAGCTTTAGAAATAACATCAATACCTTGTTGGGCACCAGAAATAATCTGGATGCTGTCCACTCCAGTCTTGATTCCATAAGTCTCTAAATAACTGCATAATTGTTGTCTTAGCGGTTGATAGCCCATGCTGTCGGTATATCGAAAGGCTCCACCCTTCTCACGCTCCAGCACCTCATTAAAGGCCTTTTTAAAGGCATCCACCGGGAATAACTCATGAGGTAACGATGTGTTTGCAAAGTTGATGGCCTTTTCGAAGGAAATACCCGCCTCAAAGCTATGCAAGTTTCCCTTCGCCACGGGCTCCGGGATTGCCTCAACAGGCAAAGGGGACACAAAAGTTCCACTTCCCTTTCGTGAATATACCATTTGTTTGCTTTCCAAATGCTTATAGGCTGAAACGATTGTCACATTGTTTACGCCGTATTCCTCAGCCATTTTCCGAATTGGTGGCAACTTACTATCAGGGGGCAGGCTCCCCTCTGAAATCAGCCTTGCGAGCCCATCGGCCAACTGCTGATACAAAGGCACCTGCCCCTCTTTATATAATTTTATATGAAAGATTGTATCCGGCATGGGATCCTCTCCTTTTTTACTCGTAGCTTTTTCTACCCGATGCACCAGCAATACCCATACCCTCGCGGTACTTTGCAACGGTTCTACGAGAAATTTGAATTCCTTCTTTTTGCAATTTTTCCGTTAACTCTCTGTCACTATAAGGCTTCTTTTTATTCTCTTCCTCAATCATTGATCGTATTTTTTGCTGAATGCTATCTGCAGAAACAGTTCCTTCTCCATCTGCTGCCAGCGCCTTTGAAAAAAAGGAATTGAGGGCAAATACTCCACGATCACATTGAACATATTTGTCCCTTACTGCTCGGCTTATTGTTGATTCATGCACTTGCATGCACTCAGCAATATCTGCCATTCGCAAGGGCTTCAAGGGACCATCACAACGCAAGAAAAATTCTTTTTGTTGATCTACAATACATTTTGCAGTTTCAAGCAAAGTGCTTTCCCTTTTGGAGATACATTGCATCGCCCATTCCGCCTGTTTTAGCTTATTAGAAATATATTCTTTGGTTTCTTCCGAACTTCCTTCACGCAAAATCTTAATGTAGGATTGACTAATATAGAGCTTAGGCGTAGCCGAACTATTGATAGTGACCAAAAGCTGACCATCCTTTTTTTGCACATAAACATCGGGCAATATGTATTCCACAGGTTTATCACATATAAACCCCTGCCCAGGCTTTGGCTCACAATTTTTTATTTCTTCAAAGGCCGCAATTGCCTCATCCAGCGTGACTTTAAGCTGTTTTGCAACATGGCTCATCCTATTTTTTGCCAAATCATGCAAATGCTTTTCTACCATACTAATAGCAAGGCTTGACGCACTCTTCTGCCTCAATTGAATGAGTAGGCATTCTTCAAGGTTTCTTGCACCAACCCCTGGCGGATCCAAAGATTGCAATAAATTTAGGACATCGGTACAGCAAGTCCCTTCCATGTGGAACTTCTCCTGGGCGGCCTCTAGGGCGCCTTGCTCCAAATATCCACTTTCCTCTGTGCTTTGGGCTAAAAATCGCAGTACTCGTTTAAACCCTTCATTCACCTTTAATATATTGATTTGAAACAAGAGATATTCCCGCAAGCTTTCCCGCTCTCTCTTGCCAACGGTTTCCTGCCGCTCTCTCTCATCTTCTTGTTCTACACGATACATACTCCGGTTTTGCTCATCAGCCTCTTCCAGCCACTCCAGCTTTCGTAAAAGCTTGTCATCTTTTAGCGGCTGCTCTGCGGAATTATCCTGCCACTCCAAAAGGGGGTTCTCTTCCGCCAACTCATGAATATACTCTGACAGGGTAATCGTATTCATCTGCAAAATTTCAACAGATTGCTGCATTCTTTGTGATAAAATTTGTTTTTGGGCTAGTTGCAGGGACAAATCCACAATATCACCTTCTCCACTTATATTTTAACAATAAGTTTCTCTTGTCTTTGGCACTTTTTTCATTTTATCACAGTTTCTTCGGAAAAAAAAGCTACAAATCTGCCATGTTTTATTGGGTTTGTAGTTGAGAGTGTTCAATTTTTGTCAAATTGCCTTAAAATTCCTAAGGCCTTACCCTATCATTTATGGTAATATATTATCATTTACTTTTTTAGATAATAATAGTAAACTAGAATAGGTCTTAATACCTAGCATACAAACTGATTGTATGCATACCTATACATATGAATTAAGGTGAGCAAAGGAAAATTTAATTTGTATCTTTTTGATATAAATTAGGTTTTTCAGTTTTTTTCTGCAAAAATGTTGTGAAATCACCATTTTTGTATTAAAATACAGCTGTTGTATGTATAGTTCTATATCATTTTATTAAAGGTATAACTAATCACCGCGCTTCCCAAGCGCAAAAACACTTGACAGAGGGGGATAATATGCAAGCTTTAACGTTCAAACGTGGAGTTCATCCGCCTGATGGAAAAGCTCTGTCCGCAGAGCAGCCTATTCAGGTGGTACTCCCAAAGGAAAACTCTGAGTTGTTCTACCCCATGAGCCAGCACATCGGTGCTCCTTGTGAGCCTCTCGTTGCAGTTGGCGATCATGTAAAAGTTGGTCAGAAAATTGCAGAGTCACCCGCATTCATGTCTTCTCCTATTTTTGCCAGCGTATCCGGCGAAGTAGTGGACATTCGTCCAATGCTGGTTCCTGGTGGTACCATGGTAAAATCTATCGTTGTTAAAAACGATGGAAAAATGGAGGAAATTGAGGGACTGAATCAGGGAAGAGACTACACTACAATGACTAATGATGAAATTCTTGCAGCTATCAAAAATGCAGGCGTTGTTGGTCTTGGTGGTGCTGGTTTCCCCACACATGTAAAATTAAACCCACCAAAAGATACTCCTATTGATCACATCCTGATCAATGCGGCAGAGTGTGAGCCTTACCTCACATGTGACTACCGTTTAATGGTGGAAGAACCCGAACGCATTGTTAAGGGTCTGCAGATCATGCTGAAGTTGCATCCTAATGCAAAAGGCGTTATCGGCATTGAAATGAACAAGCCCAAAGCAATTGAAGCTATGACAAAGGCTTGTGAAGGCATCAGCAACATCGTTGTTCAGCCCCTGGTAACAAAGTTCCCTCAGGGTTCTGAAAAACACCTGATCTATGCGATCACAAAAAGAGAAGTAAAATCAGGCGCATTGCCCGCAAGTGCTGGTTGTATTGTTGACAACGTTGATACTGTTGTTGCAATCGAAAGAGCTATTTGCAAAGGCAGACCTTTGATGAGAAGAGTTGTAACAGTTTCCGGTAAGGGTATCAAAAACCCCGGCAACTACAAAATCCGCACTGGTATGACATTGCGTGATTTAGTAGACGCCATCGGTGGTTTTAACGAAGAAAACCCTCCAGTAAAACTGATTGCTGGTGGTCCTATGATGGGTCCTACTCTCTATACTTTAGATGTTGCATCCGTAAAAACAACTTCCGGTTTGCTTTGTTTCACAAAAGAAGAAGCATACATTCCTGAAGAAAAGAACTGTATTCGTTGCGGAAAGTGTGTAGACCACTGTCCTATGGGTCTTATGCCTTTCTTGCTGAACGCTTGCGCATTAAAGGGCGATGGCGAAGCTTTCGTAGCTCACCACGGTCTGGATTGTATCGAATGCGGTAGCTGCTCTTATGAATGCCCTGCAAAACGCCAGTTGGCACAGTCCATTCGTGCTGTGAAGAAGGTTGAAGCAGGCAAAAAAGCAGCCGCTATGGCAGCTGCAAGAGCAAAAGCAGAAGCAGAAGCAAAAGCGAAAGCAGAAAAGAACTGAGAAGGGGGAGAGTAGAACATGGCTAATTTTGTAGTATCCGGTACCCCTCACGTACGTTCTAAGGAATCTATCCAGAGCATCATGCGTGATGTAATCATCGCTCTGGTTCCTGCTTCCGTGATGGGAATTTGGTTTTTCGGTGTTAGAGCACTGATTTTAATGGTAGCAGCTGTTGCATCCGCAGTTTTCTTTGAATGGCTGTATCAGAAAATTATGAAAAAACCCGTTACTATCAGCGACTTAAGTGCTGTTGTAACAGGCTTACTTTTAGCAATGAACTTACCTGCATCCGCACCTGTTTGGGTTCCTATTGTAGGCAGTGCATTTGCAATTATCATTGCAAAACAGCTTTTCGGCGGTTTGGGTCAGAACTTTATCAACCCTGCCCTTGCTGGTAGAGCTTTCTTATTGGCATCTTACCCCACTGAAATGACAACTTGGACATCCGCTGGTAACTTTGGCGCAGATGCAGTTGCAGTTGCAACACCTTTGGCACAGCTCAAAGGCGGCGTTATGCCTGATGCAAGCTTTGTTGATGTATTAGTTGGTAATATCGGTGGTTGTATTGGTGAAACTTGTGCAATTGCATTGATTATTGGTGGTATCTACTTGATTGCAAAACATGTAATCAGCTGGAAAATCCCTGTAATCTACATCGCTACTGTTTTCATTTTAACAGCAGCAATCGGCAGAGATGGCCTTCGCGTTCCTGTTTATGAAATTTTCACTGGCGGTTTAATGCTTGGTGCATTCTTCATGGCAACAGACTACGCTTCCTCCCCTGTAACAGCTAAGGGACAGGTTATTTTCGCTATCGGCTGTGGTTTGATGACAACATTAATCAGAATCTTCGGTGGTTACCCAGAAGGTGTATCCTACTCTATCCTGATTATGAACCTTTGCGTACCTCTGATTGAAAGATTCACAGAGCCTACAATCTTTGGTGCATTACCTAAAGTTAAGGAGGCGAAGAAGGCATGAACACAAAAGAAGTTGTAAAACCTGCTGTGGTATTGCTGATTATCGCCAGTGTGGCTGCTGCCGCTTTAGGTGCAGTTCAATCGATTACAGCAGAACCTATTAAAATTCAGGAAGAAAAAACAAGAGCAGCTTCCATGCAGGCAGTTATGCCTGAGGCAGGCTCCTTTGAAGAAATCGCAGACGCTGAATTAACTGGCTCCCTTACTGCAGTTTACAAAGCAGACAATGGCGGTTTTGTTATTACAACAGCTCCCGGCGGTTTCGGCGGCGCTGTTGATACAATGGTTGGTATTGATGCTGACGGCATTATCACAGGCCTTCGTGTTACAAAACACGCTGAGACACCTGGTTTAGGTGCAAAATCCACTGAACCTTCCTTCTACGAACAGTTTACAGGCATGTCCGGTACACTGGCTGTAACAAAGGATGGCGGCGAAATTGTTCCTATCACAAGCTCCACAATCACTTCCAGAGCTGTAACAAGCGGCGCGAATGACGCATTGGAATGGTTTGCTGCGAACGGAGGTGCTTATTAATGGCTAACCCATTGAAATTAATTAAGAACGGTTTAATCGATGAAAACCCTACCTTTGTGCAGGTAATCGGTATGTGTCCTACACTTGCGGTTACAAGTTCTGCAATCAATGGTATCGGTATGGGTCTTTCCACAGCAGCAGTTTTGATTTGTGCAAACCTTTTCATCTCCCTGCTGAGAAATGTTATCCCTGATAAAGTAAGAATCCCTTGTTTTATCGTAGTTATTGCTGCCTTCGTAACAGTAATTGAGTTTATGTTGAAGGCATACTTGCCAAGCTTAAATGCATCTTTGGGTCTTTATATCCCACTGATCGTAGTTAACTGCCTTATCTTAGCAAGAGCAGAAGCATTTGCTTCCAAGAATGGTCCTGTCGCTTCCATCTTTGATGGTATCGGTATGGGTCTTGGATTTACAGTTGCTCTGGGCGTTTTAGGCTTAGTACGTGAATTCATCGGCGCAGGTACATTGTTTGATATCACAGTACTTCCCGAAGCATTCCCTAGAACATTATTGTTCGTAATGGCTCCCGGTGCTTTCTTTACATTGGGTTGCTTGATGGCGGCGTTGAATCATTTCAGAAACAAAAAGAAAGCTTAAGAAGGAGGGGAAAGTAAATGGATTTAATCTTATTGGTTTTAGCCGGGATCTTCGTAAATAACTACGTATTGTCCCAGTTCTTAGGTATCTGCCCCTTCCTCGGTGTTTCTAGAAAAGTTGAAACAGCAGCAGGCATGGGTATGGCCGTTATCTTCGTTATGTCCTTGGCAGCAGGCGTTGCTTGGTTGGTTTACGACCTGATTCTGGTGCCCCTAAACATCACATACCTGTATAACATTGCGTTCATTTTGGTTATCGCATCCTTAGTACAGTTCGTAGAAATGTTCTTAAAGAAAGCTGCCCCTGCTTTATATCAGGCACTGGGCGTATTCCTTCCTTTGATTACAACAAACTGTGCCGTTTTGGGTGTTGCCGTTTTGAACATGCAAAAAGGTTACAACTTCATCCAGGCTGTATTAAACGGCTTTGGTGGTGCAACAGGCTTCGCCTTGGCGATTGTTCTGTTTGCTGGTATCCGTGAAAGAATCGCAGACAATGATACACCGAAAGCCTTCGATGGTTTCCCTTTGGCATTGCTTACAGCAGGTCTTATGTCCATCGCATTCTTAGGCTTCTCCGGCCTGATCAAGCTATAATACAAGGAGGGTGACAAAAATGATCGAATTGATGAATATTATTAACCCGATCCTTAGTATCGGTGGTCTCGGTGTTGTTTTTGGCGCAGGCCTTGGCATCGCTGGCGAAGTATTCAAAGTTGAAGAAGACCCTAAAATCGGCCAGATTTTAGAAGTTCTTCCCGGCGCTAACTGCGGTGGCTGTGGTTTTCCTGGTTGTGGCGGTCTTGCTTCCGCAATTGCTGCTGGAAACGCACCTGTAAACGGTTGTCCCGTTGGTGGTGCTGCAGTTGCTGAAAAAGTAGGTGCAATTATGGGTGTTGAAGCTTCTGCTGCAGACCCAGTTGCTGCATTCGTTAAATGTGGCGGCACTTGCGAAAAAGCAAAAGAAAAATATGAATACTTTGGTATTGACGATTGTAACATGGCAGTTCAGTTAGCAGGTGGCGGCTCCAAAAGCTGCTCCTATGGTTGTCTTGGTTTAGGTAGCTGTAAAAAAGCTTGTGCTTTCGATGCTATCGAAATCATTGATGGAATTGCCGTAATTGATAAAGATAAATGTGTTGCTTGTGGAAAATGTCTTTCCGCTTGCCCGAAACATATTATCGAATTCCTTCCTGCAAAGAACAAAGTTAAAGTTCAGTGTTCTTCCAAGGACATTGGCAAAAACGTAATGCAGGTTTGCTCCGTTGGTTGTATTGCATGTAAGATTTGTGAAAAGAATTGTCCTTTTGATGCAATTCATGTAATCGACAACTTAGCAGTAATTGATTACACAAAGTGTAAGGCTTGCGGTATCTGTGCAAATAAATGCCCTAAGAGCGTTATCACAGGTAAGAGACCTACACCTCCTGCTCAGGAAGCCCCTAAGGCTGCACCTGCTCAGGAAGCTCCCGCAAAAGAAGAAGCGAAAGCTGAATAATCTTGCAACTTTAAGGACACATTCAAAAGAATGTGTCCTTTCTTAATGTTTTTTTATATTTTCTGCCCTTTACCCCACCCCGCATATATGTTATAATGTATACCGTTGAGCGGCAGATTAAAAATCACTTTTGAATGCCGCTCTCAACATATTTTACTAGCAAAAGAAACTAAGGGGGCGCCTATCATGAGAGGGCAAACACAGAATGTATGGGTTTTGGTTTTACTGCTTTTAGCTGGCGTAGTTTTGGGTGGTTTTATCGGAAATGTTGTAGGCGATATTCCTGCTTTAAGTTGGCTTGCCTATGGAAGCAAGTTTGGTCTGTCCTCCCCATTGGTCTTAGACTTAGGAGTGCTTACCCTACAGTTTGCTTTTACCATTCGATTTACCATTGCAGGAATCATTGGGATTATCGTTGCATTGTTAGTATACCGCAAACTGTAATCGTCATAGCCGCTTGGCGGCTTTTTTTCTGTCGTTTTTTCGGATGCAAAAACCAATCCTTTTTAGAAAAAGACAAGGTTTATTATTGAAAAGGATGTTAAAAAGAGTTATGATAAAATATAAGGCTTTTATTAAGGAGCCACTTGTTTTAGCATATTAAATCTGTATATTTCACAGAGTTTCCTATAAGAAAGGGGCATGAAAATGTTTTCGAAAGACATGGGTATCGACCTCGGTACCGCTAACACACTGGTATATATGAAGGAAAAAGGTATCATCGTGAATGAGCCTTCCGTTGTTGCTATAAATACACAAACAAAGGAGGTCCTTGCTGTCGGCAACGAAGCAAAGGATATGATCGGGCGTACACCCGGCAACATTGTTGCAATTCGCCCTATGAAAGACGGCGTTATTGCAGATTTTGACGTGACACAGGCAATGTTACGCTATTTTATCAACAAAGCTTATGTACGTTCTATGTTTGGGCCTAAGCCCCGCATCGTTATCTGCGTACCTTCTGGGGTAACTGAAGTGGAAAAGAGAGCCGTTTTAGAGGCTGCAATTGCTGCTGGCTCTAAAGATAAAGACACCTACTTAATCGAAGAACCAATGGCAGCTTCCATTGGTGCAGGCCTACCTGTTGCTGAGCCCACAGGTAGCATGGTTGTTGATATTGGCGGTGGTACCAGCGAAGTAGCTGTTATCTCACTGGGGGGTATTGTAACTAGCACCTCATTACGGGTAGCAGGCGATGCCTTAGATAATGCCATTGTAGGATACATCAAAAGAGAATTTAACCTTGCCATCGGTGACAGAACCGCAGAAGAAATCAAAATAACCATCGGGTCTACATTCCCATTAGGCAAAGAGGAAAAAATGGAGATCCGCGGTCGAGATTTAATTAGTGGTTTGCCTAAAACCGTTGAAGTAACCTCTATCCACATTCGAGAAGCACTATCAGAACCTGTGGAATCTGTTATTGAAACAATAAAACAAACCCTTGAAGCAACCCCTCCCGAATTGGCAGCTGATATCATGGAATATGGTATCACATTAACTGGAGGCGGTGCTATGTTAAGAGGGTTAGATAGACTTATCACCTCGGAAACAGGAATGCCCGTTCACATCGCCAACGAGCCTTTGAATTGCGTTGCCGTTGGGACAGGCCTTGTTTTGGAACACATCGACACACTGAAGTCTGTGCTGATCTCTCCCAGAAAAGCACTCTTTTGAAATGAAAAATAAAGGGAATTCCCCTGACCTTGAAGGAGCGTTTAACTTTGATTCAATTTTGGGAAGAACATAAAAAGAAAATTATTGCCGTGATTGCAATCGCCATTACCGCTGTTGCATTATTTGTAGGCGGGAAAAATTTGAATGCCTCTGCGTTGGAAAGCGTAATAGGCTTTGTTGTTACGCCCTTTCAAGATTTAACAACAGGAATCGGAAGTTGGGTGGAAAACACAGCCTCATCTGCCCAGGATAAAACAAAGCTTCTTGAAGAAAATGCTAAATTGAAAGAAGAAGTGGCAAAATTACAAGACCAAAATAAGCGTCTGGAACAATATGAACAAGAAAATGAGGCATTGTCCTCATTACTAAAAATATCTCAAAAATACCCCAATTACAAAAGTACAGGGACAAACATTATCGCCAAGAACCCCGGAGTTTGGTATGATACCTTTACGATTAACAAAGGTACATCCGATGGTGTTTCCGCCAATATGATTCTAATTGCTCCTGGTGGTGTTGTTGGTAAAATCCTAGAAAGTGGCAGTAGCTACTCAAAGTCCCAATCCATACTAGACAGTAGAAGTGCTGTACCCGCTATGAGCCTTCGTACTGGTGATTTAGGCGTTGTGAAAGGGGATTATTCCCTTATGAACGACGGTCTTTGCAAGATGGAATATATCGATGGAGAAGCACAGATTGCTGTGGGGGACGAAATTGTCACATCCCACCTCTCCGAAGTTTACCCAGAAGGGCTTTCCATCGGAAAAGTAATAAAAATTGAAACAGATACCAATGGTCTCACAAAATATGCAGTTATTGAACCTTTTGTAGATTTAAAACATTTGGATACACTTTTGGTAATTGACAAAAATACAATGGAGGAAAACCCTTGAGAATCATCGTTACAACCGTTGTGGTTTTGATTAATTTCATATTGCAAACAACCCTGTTTCAACACCTATCAATTCAGAGTATTTTTCCAAACACCGCACTAATTATTGTGGTTTCGTATGCTCTTTTGCGTGGAAGTAAAGAAGGTTGTATTGTTGGGTTATGCACAGGGCTATTATTTGATATTTTTTTCGGCACTGCTGCGGGGTATTACACTTTATTGTTCCTTGGCATCAGCTACTTCACAGGGCGGAGTCAGAAGAATTTTTATCGCGAAAACTACCTCTTACCCATCCTATTTTGTGCAATGGCTGCGGGGATATTTGAATCTATCCACTTCTTTACCGAATTGGTCTTAAGAAAAGATGGAGATATCCTCTTTTTCCTAGTGAAAATTTTTCTTCCTACCATCGTATATACTGCTGTGGTCACCATTCCTATCTACCGAATTTTATTTGGTATCAATGAATGGTTGGAGCTAAAAGAAAAATATAAGTACCGCTTGTTTTAACAAATTTTGGGGGCTCAAAGTAAAAACCCTAAAAAAGTTTCTGACATTGGTTTATACTTTGTTTGGTATACAATTCTTACCAAAACATTTTGACCCCCCGTCCGTTTCCAATAGGAGGAACCGATGAGACACTATATTGATCATTTTTTTGAGTTATGTAAAAGCCGAGTTTTCGTTATGCTGTGCGGAATTTCTTTGCTTTTTCTCATATTAGTATTACGTCTATTCTCCCTGCAAATTATTCATGGCGAGGAGTATGATAAGTCTATTACTGCCAGCGTTTCAAAAACCGTTAACGTGCCCGCATCCCGTGGAAATATTTATGATCGTTACGGGCGTCCACTGGCAACCAACACCGTTGCGTACTCTGTGCAAATTGATGACAGTATTACTGTGGATTTGACAGATTACAAAGAGGAATTGCTCTTACAGCTTACAAAAACTTTGTGGAAACAAGGTGCAACTCCTTATGACACACTGCCTATCTCCTCTTCCGCCCCCTATTCCTTCACCTTCGAAGGCACTGAGCGGGAACAGCGCAAAGCGGAAAAAAGTTGGAAGGAATCCCTGAGTTTTCCAAATGATATGGATGATGCATCTGCACAAGAAAGTTTAAATTTCTTATTTGAAAAGTATAATGTGCCAACTTCCTATACAATGGCACAAAAAAGAGCGTATGTGTCTTATTATATCTCTTTAAGTGATAAAAACTTGATGGCGCTAACTTTGGCAGAAAAATTAGCCGAGTTCGGCGAAACTTTGACAGATGAACTTCCTTTAGCACGTGAGTACCCCTACACACTGCAATTTAACGAAAGTGCCACCAGAGAAGAAAACTGGAAAGTCAGCGTAGGGATGGAAGATGAAGAACTGAAATATGACTCTCTGGAAACATTAGATTATTTAAGAGACTTTTTTGGTTTGCCAGAAGGCTTGCCAGCTGATGTTATTAGAAATACTGTGGGCATTCGTTACTCCCTTTATTTGCAACGCTATCAGCAGTATAAGTCCGTTACGATTGCGACTAACATCAGTGAAAAAACATTGGCCTATGTTGAAGAAAATCAGGACATTTTCCCCAATGTGCTTGTGGACACTGTGTCCTTAAGAGAGTATCCCCAGGGAGAACATTTTTCCCATATATTGGGTTATATCCGTCAAATGACCGAAGCTGATTATGCCTTATATAAAGATGATGTGGATTCAGAAGGGAACCCCATCTACTCCCAAACAGATATTGTTGGTCAAACAGGCATTGAAAAACTTTATGAACGTCAACTCAACGGAACTGACGGTAAGGTTTCCATTGAAGTTGATAATCAAGGCCGCCGTATGAGCGTTATTGATTCAACCCAACCAATTCCAGGAAAAGATATCTTCCTTACATTGGATAGTGAATTGCAAAAAATCGCGTATAATGCTCTTGAATCTGAATTGCAAAAAGCTGTAATTGGTAAATTAACCTCTTATGGCAAGAATTCAGTTTCTATTACAGATATGTTTACCGCAATGATCAAAGCAAACCACATCTCAGCTTCCAAACTTATGAAAGCGACAAGCGGTGTACAAAAGCAGATTTTTGATGAATTTTTAGCAGCAAATCCTGGCTTCTCCAAAGAGGATGAAGATGCAATTTCCAAAGTTCAAACTTATCTGCTTGACAACCTGACTCGAGGCACCTTCTCATCAAAGGAAGCTCTTTTGGTCGCTATGGAACAGGAAACCCTAGCTGCCTCTGATGAAGATATGGCAGCAGTACAAAGTGGTAGCATTTCCCCATTAACTATGGTTTTAAATAAGCTGAAAAGTGGTGAATTCAGCCCCTCTGACACAGCTTTAGATCCATGCACCGGCTCAGTATTTGTTACTAAGGTAGGCACTGGCGAAGTTTTAGCCAGCGTTTCATATCCTTCTTATGATAATAATGAGCTTGTAAACAACTTTAACAACACCTATTACAACGACCTTTTACAAGACGGAAATACCCCTCTGGTAAACCGTCCTTTAAAACAGAAAAAAGCACCCGGCTCCACCTTTAAAATGATTACCGCCCTAGCGGGGCTGGAAACAGGGGCTATCTCCACCAACACATATATCCGTGACCAAGGAATTTATCGTGATGCTGGTACGCCTTATGCTCGCTGTTGGATTTATAGCAACACCGGAGGTACCCATGGTATACTTGATGTTGCAACTGCTTTAGAAGTATCTTGTAACTATTTCTTCTATGAAGTTGCCTATCGCATGGGTAATGCAAAAGATGGTACAACCAACGAAGGCATTACAACATTAAACGAATATATGGCCGCTTTTGGTTTAAACACTCTAACCGGCTTAGAATTAGATGAATATGCGCCTACAATGGCTTCCCCTTACTATAAGGAACGTACTGTAAAAACATTTAACCCAGATGCAACTACCAGTCAGACCCGTTGGACTGACGGTGATACCATTCGCTCTGCTATCGGGCAATCAGTACACAGCTATACACCTGCACAAGTTACAAAATACATTTCAACCTTGGCAAACGGCGGCACACTTTACCGTTTGCACATGATTAGTCATTTGCAAAATCCAGATGGCTCGCTATATTATCGTGTGGATGAAACCATTGAAAATGTAACGAATTTTCAAGAAGAAAACCTGCAAAAGGTATATCAAGGTATGAATCAGGTTACAACAGGCTCTCGAGGTACTCTGCGCTATTCCTTCAGGGATTTCCCCGTAGAGGTTGCTGCAAAAACAGGTACCGCCGAGGAGGATAAAACAAGAAGCTCTCATACATGGTTTGTTTGTTTTGCCCCATATGATGATCCTCAGATTGCGATTACGGTTATGATTCCTTTTGGCGAAGGTAGTGGTACCCCCGCTCCCGAGGTAGCAAAAGCAATCATCACTGAATACCTGGGGTTAGATTATACACCGGAAAATACCAACTTACAGACTGTTTTGACACAATGATACAGGAGGGTATTATGAATTTAGAAAACTATGTTATTTTTAAAGGAACCAAAGACGGCGTCACTGTACTTTTCGATGAAACCGCATCATTTGATGAGCTTTGTGAACAATTGGAAAAAAAGGTTCAGGAAGCCGGAAAATTTTTCGATAACGTGAAAACCTCTTTGGCTTTCAAAGGCCGTACATTTTCTGAAGAAGAGGAACAACAGTTACTTCGTATTATTACAGAACACACAAGCATGGAGATTACTTTTCTAAAAACAGAAAATAACGAATTGCTCCAGTTAACAACCTTACTAGAAAAAGAAATGTCTCCCCATAACTTGACAAAATTTCATAGGGGTTCCCTTAGAAATGGTCAAAAAATAGAGTTCGACGGAAGTGTCGTGATTATTGGAGATGTAAACCCTGGTGCAGAAATTAAGGCGACAGGGAACATCATTGTTTTAGGTCAACTTAAGGGAATGGCTCACGCAGGGTGCCAGGGTTTAACAGATGCATTTGTGGCTTCCGTTTATATGGCTCCTGTTCAGCTCAGAATTGGTGATATTATTACCAGATTTCCAGAGGAGAATAAACGCGGTCCTAAGCCACCAGAATACGCATTTGTACAAGAAGGGCAAATTTTCGTCATGGCGCTGTCGTAAAATAGGATTTTTTTTCTGTTTTAACTAAAAAAAATGGATGCAAATCTTGCTAGTTTTTGTTAATATAGTAATATATACGTAGTTCCCAATATTCATAATGTGGGAAAAAAGAAAATTTGGCTTCTGGATTAGGAGGAACATAGATGAGTGAAGTAATCGTAATCACCAGTGGCAAGGGCGGTGTAGGTAAAACAACTACAAGTGCCAACCTTGGCTGCGGTTTAGCGGTAATAGGTAAAAAAGTTGCATTAGTCGATGCTGATATTGGTCTGCGCAACCTGGACGTTGTTATGGGCCTGGAAAATAGAATTGTTTATGACCTTGTAGACGTTGTAGAAGGTAATTGCCGCTTAAAACAGGCGTTAATTAAGGACAAGCGTTATGATGGTCTTTTCCTGTTACCAGCTGCGCAAACAAGGGATAAGGATGCAGTTTCCCCCGAGCAGATGCAAAAGCTATGTGATAGCTTGAAGGAAGAAGGTTTCGACTTTGTCCTAATCGACTGCCCCGCAGGTATTGAACAAGGCTTTAAAAATGCAATTGCCGGTGCTGATAGAGCAATCGTTGTCACAACTCCTGAGGTTTCTGCCGTGAGAGATGCTGACCGTATTATCGGCTTGTTGGAGGCAAATGGTCTAAACAACCCTATGTTGATATTAAACCGTTTGCGTATCGACCTGGTTCAAAGAGGCGATATGATGAATATTGAAGATGTTACCGAAATTTTAGCGGTTGATATTCTTGGGGTTGTCCCCGACGATGAAACAATCGTTATTGCAACAAACAAAGGTGAGCCTGCCGTTACAAATCAGGAGTCTCGCGCAGGACAAGCTTATAGAAATATTGTACAGCGTATTTTGGGACAAGAAGTACCTATTATGTCCTTTGAAGAACAGCCTGTAAGCTTTTTTGAAAAGTTGAAGGGCCTATTCCGTCATTAAACCTCACTACCTAGACGAAAGGATGTGTCCCGATGGATTTCTTTAGCTTCTTTAAAAAGAAAAATACGCCACCTTCTGGTAGCGTTGCCAAAGATAGATTAAAACTGGTTCTGGTTCATGATAGAGTGAATTGTTCCTCTCAAGTCCTTGAAATGTTGAAAACCGACATTATTAAAGTTATTTCCAACTATATGGAGATCGACGAGGAAGAACTTGACATCCAAATCACACAGACCCAGTCCGAAGAAAATAACGGAACAGTTCCTGTACTGTATGCAAATATTCCCATCAAGAGTATGCGCAAAGTACAAGACTAAAAATACAACAAGTGAGCCGAGAAACGAGGCAATTTTGCCTCTCATTGTCCTCGGCTTTCCTTGTTTCAGCAATACGGGTGATTTTTACCCCGGTCGGAGGAATTTGACCCATGGAATGGAAAAAATATATTCAAAATTTTGATTGGTGGCTATTAGGCGCAGTTGCAATCCTCACCATTTTCGGTCTGGTTGCCATCGCCAGTGCAACCCACGTAAATCTTGGAGAAAGCACGACCTTTGTTGTAAAACAGGGTGCCTTCTTCATAGTAGGAATCATACTGATGCTCATTGCAGCAAATATAGACTATGAGTATTTTTCACAGTTTCATATTCCTATTTATTGCATCAACTTGTTATTGTTATTGGCTGTACTCTTGATTGGTACTGGTGCAAAGGGTGCCGTCCGTTGGATTGCCATTGGTCCCCTAACCATTCAGCCATCGGAATTCGCAAAAATTATGATGATTTTTTGCCTAGCACAAACAATCACAATAAACCATCATAAGATAAACCGCCTACCTTTTTTGGCATATCTTTGTGTTTATGTGATGGTTCCTATTGTGTTGATTCAAAAGCAGCCTGCCCTTTCTGCCAGCTTAGTATTGATTGCCATTTTCTGCATTCAGCTTTTTGTGGCAGGGCTTAGTTATACGTTTATCCGGAACGTGTTGATTGTTGCCGTTCCCCTTATCGCTTTCATTCTATGGGATGTTGCAAGGGAAGATCCATTGATTATGGATAAAATTTTTGAACCTCATCAGTTCAACCGTATCCTCTCTTTCGTAGACCCTAAAAGAGATGCAAGCCTGTATTACCAAACTGAAAAATCTATCAGTGCCATTGGTTCTGGTCAGCTTACAGGACAGGGCCTTTTCAGCGGAACATTAAACCAATTAAGCTATCTCCCTGAGCCTCATAATGACTTTATCTTCTCTGTTATCGGCGAAGAATTTGGTTTTATAGGTTGTATATTTGTTTTGGGAGTCTTGCTTTTTATCGTATTTCGTTGTATAGTAATAGCAATATCATCCAGAACTTTATTTAGTCAGTTGGTGGCTGCTGGCATAGCAGGAATGTTTGCTTTTCAAACTTTCGTTAACGCCGGAGTTGCCCTAGGTATCCTACCCAATACGGGTATGTCCCTACCATTCGTTAGCTACGGCGGTAGTTCCATGTGGACCAATATGGTTGCTATTGGCCTTGTATTAAACATAAGAAAAAAAGAAACAAAATCATTGTTTGAGGGAGGATTGTTATGAATATCGGTTTGATCGCCCATGATAATAAAAAGAAATTAATGGAAAATCTTTGTATTGCTTACAGGCACATTCTTTGTAAGCATGACATTTATGCAACAGGCACTACTGGCCGTCTTGTTGAGGAGGCCGCAAATTTAGTTGTCCATAAGTATCTCTCTAGCCGTTTAGGTGGAGAGCAGCAGATGGGTGCGCAAATTGTTAACAACGATATTGATGTTATGATATTTTTAAGAGACCCTGTGTCTCCACAGGATTATGAATCGGAGGTAAACTCCATTTTCCGACTTTGTGATATGCATAATATTCCCCTTGCCACAAACTTGGCAACTGCGGAAGTACTTTTACTTGCGTTGGATAGAGGCGACTTGGACTGGAGAAATGTGGTGAGATAAGTTTATGCTTCAAATGCAATTTAACGGGACTGCCTTCCTAATTTTGGCTGGTTATTATCTTATCATTAATCTAACGAACTATTTTATGATGGCCTTTGATAAGAAGGCTGCCATAAATCAAAAAAGGCGAATTCCTGAAAAGAATTTCTACCTTATGGCTATACTGGGCGGAGGGCTCGGTGGTTTATTGGCACAGATTTTTAAAAGGCACAAAACACGCCATTTAGATTTCATCTTTGTCTTTACCCTCACAGCAATCCTGCATATCTTGGTGATTTATCTGATTATGGGTAGATTTATTGTTACTTTTAACTAAGATTGCCCTTTTACAACCTTGCATTACAAAAACACAGCGGCAATACTGTTTATTACATCAGTATTGCCGTTATTTTTTGCTTTCAAGCGTTTTAAAACCATCAGAGGTGGTTTAAGCACCCAATGCCCCTCGTCCTTATAATCATCGTTTAAATGGATTACAATATCATCCTAGTATCGGAAGTTGTTCAGTGCTGTCCTTGCCTACCAATCCTCATGGATCTATTAAGATAAGTTTCGAAAGACAATTAATTTCATATCTGCCCAAAAGGCACTTTCTCTCTTTTGTTTCCACTCCCTCACAAGCACACTAGATGTACCTAAGGACTACCTGCCAAACCCAAGTATACCTATGAACAATTCGACACTGGAACCATAGTCAAAGTAAAGTTAATATACAAAGCTACTTTTATGATAATGTGTAAAAAGATTGTCCCTCTTCTTTTCCCACAATGGCTAATAAAACCCTCTTGGATCCTTCAAATATTTACATATGTTATTGTTTCATATTCCTCTTTCTTTAAGAAACCCTAAAGCATAGCCAAAAGCGGATATCCCTTTTCTCAAAAAATAGAAAAGGCTTTCTATGATTTGATATAATCACAGAAAACCTTTATATCATTTGAAATTTTTATTTTTTACCAAATACGTGCCTACCAATTGTATGCGTGATTGGTATTGACCAAATCCATCGGCTTGTTGCAGTAGCAGGATTCCAATAATATAATGCTCCCTCAACCGGATCCCACCCACTTAGGGCATCCTTTGCAGCTTGAATAGAGGCCTCGTTAGGAGTCAAATAGAACTGCTTATCACGAACTGCATCGAATGCACCCTCCTGATAGATTACATCCGCAATGGTATTAGGGAAATTTGGACTTTCCACACGATTTAAAACAACAGCGCCCACTGCCACTTGCCCCTCATGGGGTTCACCACGAGCTTCGCCATGTATGATTGAAGCCAAGAGCATCAATTCTTCCTCACCTAGATTTTCCAAGTTTCCACCTTCCGATGGTTGCCCAGTTATAATTCCTAGGGCATTTAATGTTGCATCCCCGGCAATTCCATCTGGCGTAAGATTATTGGCTTCTTGGAACTCTAAAATAGCTTCATAAGTCTTTTCGCCAAATATACCATCAACAGTTCCCCTATAAAATCCAAGGTCTTTCAACCGTTGCTGCGTCTGCTGAACCAACTCTCCTCTGGTACCCCAAGTAACAAGCTGTGCCACCGTTTGAGCTTGAGGCTCAAAACTTTGAACCGTATGTCCAAATAAACAGAGCGAAAGCGCAAGCATACAACACCATGCAACGCCTTTTCCCCACACCTTCATCCTTCCGCCCCCTGTCGATACTTATTTTCTTTCCTGCCACCACTCCACCACTTTAAACTTCACTTTTGGCGTTATCTCATCCTGACCCAAGGAGGACACAACCAAAAACTCTTCTTCTGTCAGTGTATTTTCTAGCCTTTCATGGCTTTCTTCTGTTGAGTACCCCCAAGAAGCATCAACGTAGCACATTTGTGGGTATAACACACACCACCAATTCTGTCCTTCTGCTTCACCTATCTCTATGCGTAGTGCATCATAAACGCCCGCCGGAAAAATCAAATCGTCATATTTCTTAAAAGGAAAATCCTCCCGTACAATAGATACACGAACGGGGTAATCATATCCTTGAGCAATAACTTCTTCTTGCGCTGTTGTACAAATTTTTTCTTTCACCATCTCTAGTTCTGCCAAAGTTTCTTCTTTGCTTTCACAAGAAGATAAAATATCCCCATACTCCTGCAAAACCCGATCCCTAACCTTTAGCTTTAAAGCCTGATCCGTTTCTGAATCACTATTGGCCAAAACATGAAAACGAACAACCTTTGCTGAAATACCACCCTGAATCATTTGAGAATATCCTTTGGTCCAGTGAGCCCCAAATGCTGCACTAAATGTGACCCCTATCACCACTGCGGCGCACCAATACCATTTTTCTTTTTTCCAAAGTTCCTCTACTGTTTCCTTTAATTTGTATAATCTACTCATGACCTCACCCTTTTTTCTTTGTTAAAGGGATGATTTCCTTTTTTTAACTAATTTAATCATCGAATTCTTCCGGTATCCCTAATTTTTATTTCTGGCTCCACAACAATTGTCACATCGTTCCAAAAATCGCCAGAATAATCAGGATTCGCACGACGCAAACGCACTGCCAAACCTAAAAGTTCAGCTGCATCTTGTTCTTGTGCTATTTTCATTGTATTTTGAATTTCTGTTTTTATGATTTCAGAGAAGAGATTTTCCATTTTTTTTGTTCCCTCCTCAGAAAAAGCATCTTTGCTTGCATTTCCCAATAAATCCCCATGAACACGCAATCGAATCAAGCACTTGGTTTTTCCATCCTTTTGTGGTTTAAAATCATAGTCTACATCACTACGCACAACTCTTAATGGTATCCGCTTTCCATCTTGTTCGGCCTCCAACACGGCTCCTTCTGCCTCGCCCAATAAAAATAAATATCCCTGCTCCTCTTTATCGTTTAAAAAAGTGGAGAGTTCCATATTTACAACTGCAACACCACCACCCAAATAGAGGCCACTTTCAGTCGGCTCAATTCTTGGCAAAATACTTGAGCCCTTTTGCTCTGATAGCTCAGTTAAAAACGTATCCATATCTAGTCCCTTTGTTACCCCCACCTCTTTGGCAGTATTCTTAAAAAAGTCCCATAAGAATAATCCCGTGCCGTTATCCTCTTCCATCATAGACTCTATGCAAGTTTCTGCCTTCGCCTCAGTAGCAAGAATAGTTACCTTTTTGGATATATCTTGGCTACGTTCCAACTCTTCCAATAAGGACATCATCAGGTTTTTGTCCTCCAGCACACTTTTTCCAAAGACAATCATCTTTAGCTGTCCCAGCTCCGTCTTGCGAGAATTACGACTATCGTTACAAGCAATGGCATCTGCTAAGGTTTTTCCCTCACACACCATCTTCTTGGGTTCCTTTTCTTCCGTTTTAGCAGGGGCAAAAGAAATGATATATCCATCATCTTTCTTATCTACTCCCATAGTAATCATATATTCTCTATCCTCTGGATCCCTTTTATCCCAACATCCAGTAGTTATAAAAAGAGGCAATACCGTTAAAACAACCCATTTCCATTTATTCATACTTGCCCCTCCCTTTCATTGCATCGATACATAGGGCTAGAAACGGCAAAAGTAATAGGAAAACTCCATTTAACCAGGGAGAAACCCTTATCCTTAGCCAGTAGGCTGTTGCCATATCTGAAGGCAATAAGGCCACAATAAAAATAATTGGAATCCAGAAAAATAACCACCGATTACGTTTTCTTGCTCTGCCACGAAACATTCTTATGCACAAATCCGTTCCAAAAAAAAGAAGGATTGAGACATAAAGAAAGGTAGTAACCATCCAAAACCAAAGTAGAAACAAGTCCTGTCTTCCCAAAAAAATTCCCGAAAAGCTGACCCTTTCTAACATCTGTAATGTTGGCAGCAGTTTGCCTGATAACACCTCAGCGCCATATACAGCTAATGAAAGGAACACCAAAACGGTAACTGTAATGGTGGCTACTAAGCAAGTAAACCAAATACGCCTACCGCTGTGTGCCCTTTTTTCTAAATAGGGAAAAATGAATAAAAGGGCAACTAAGCCTTGAAACACGGGTCCAAAAAATGGCGCACTAGCCCAAATGCTTTTAAAGCTTGGAATTTGTATTGGCAAAACACGATTATAATCTGCGGAAATAGCCACAAAAATTAAAATTACAACTAAGGGTACAAACACCACAAAAAATAGAATTTCGGCTGCCCTGGCACTGCACTCAGATCCTTTTGCAGCCGCCAAACCACACACAATTAACATAAGGGCAATCAATAACCATAAAGGCGTTTGTGGCAGCATAGACGAAGAAATAACATCACAGAACAGCCTCAACTCCAAGGCACTATCAAATACTAGCTTACCACCCAAACCGAGGACAAACACTGTTCCCAAAACTCGGCCAAATGAGTGTTCAAACCACTCCACTGCCGTATAGGACGGGTGCCTTTTCCCCATATATACTAAAAACACAGCAACCAATGAAGCAACAACACCCCAAATCATTGTTACAATCCAGCAACTATTTCCTGCTTCAACTGCTAATTCGCTAGGCAAAAACAGAACTGCCGTACTAAAAAAATACAGCAGTAGCATGGACTCAAGCTGTCGCACGGAAATCTTATGATTTTCTGCAAACATAATCAATCTCCTCCCTTTCGCCCTCTTGCAGATGGCTTAGTAAAAATAGGGCGTCGTTTCATCTTTCGTAAAGGCAAACGAAAAATAGTATCTTCCCAGTCCACATCATCATTCACGGATGCAGAGCAAAATGGATACATAAAAGGAATACCATAAGAAGTCAAGCTACATAAATGGGCCAGAATTAATAATAATGATACCCACAGACCAAACAACCCAAATATCGCTGCGAAAAATATAGTTAAATATTTACAAAGCCTGAGTCCAGAAACCAAAGATACATTAGGAATTACAAAAGTACAAATCCCCGTAAGTGCGGAAACAATAACTACCGCAGGGCTCACAATACCAGCCTCCACTGCTGCTGACCCAATAATGATACCACCAACTATACCTATGGTTGAACTTACGGGGGATGGAAGTCGAATTCCGGCCTCTCGCAATAACTCAAACGCCAATTCCATTATTACTACTTCCCCAACAACAGAAAACGGTATATTTTGCCTTGTAGTGGCTATTTTCAATGCCAACGCCGTTGGTATTAATTCGGGATGATACACCGACAGGGCAATATAAAGCCCAGGTAATGCAATCGCCACAAATGCTGCCACATAGCGAATAGCACGTATAAAACTCATAATTTCCCAACGATCGTAATAGTCCTCGGCAGCTTGAAAAAACACGTTCAGTGTAACGGGAAGCATAACAACAAAAGGGGTATTGTCAATAACTAATACAACCCTACCCTCTAATAAGGCAGATGATGCCTTGTCAGGCCTTTCTGTCATTTGCAACTGAGGAAAAGGCGATAGCCATCTCTTTTCTAATAGCTGCTCAATATACCCACTGTCCAACACTGCATCTAAACTCATCGTATCCAGCTGTTTTTCAATCATTTTCAAGGTTTTTGGGCGCACTAAATCTTCCATATACATGAGGGCTACATCTGTTTTGCTTCTTGCGCCTATTTTCTTTCGCTTCAGTTTTAATTTTGTATCTCGAATACGTCGACGAATCAAAACAATATTGGTAGCCATGACCTCCAAAAAAGCATCCTTAGGTCCCTGAACTACCACCTCTGTTTGAGCTTGATTTACCCCTCGGGAGGGAAACCCTTTCGTGGATGCCTGTAAAGCAAAGGCATTTCCTTCCATCAAGAGCACCGTATCCCCCAGTAATACAGCATCATATACCTGTTGGAGTTCCGTGATTTTACTCATTTCCCCTACTGCTATAATATCTTGCATCAAATCATCTAATAAACCGTTTTCATTGCACTCCTTATAACGGCTCATTAGGTTTGTCATAATAAAATCTCGTATTGTATCTCCATCGACGATATTATCCGTATATATCATAAACAGCCGAGATTTTCCGCTTCCAATCACAAATTCACGCATAACGATGTCGCCGCAGTCACGAAATGACTCTTTGATGGCAACTATATTTTGTGACAGATCCTTTGAAATCTGCATATATCCACCGCCTTCCATTTTTGTTTATTTTTCCTTAGAATTTCAAAACTATACCTAGGGATGGCAGTTCCTTGATTTACTTTTTAATACTGCTTCATAAATTTATAAATAAAAAAACGCCCATATTCATTATGGACGTTTCGTTTGATTTTATATTCAATTAAGCCATTGAGCCACCACCAACAATTAAATCGGTGTTTTTAAATGAAAATACCTGCATATCATATGCACGTGCTAATTTTTCTAAAGCAAGTTCCCTCTGGGATACTCCCAATTTTGCCTGATCCAGCGTAAGCTTTGTAATATTTCCTGCAGCATAATTCACTTCTGCAGTTTTCAAATCAGCCTGAGCCTGAGCTAGATCAGCCTTTGCCTGATTATAATTTGCTTCCGTTTGCTGCAATTGAACATAAGCATTACGAATTGCAATTTCCTTATCCTCTTTTGCTGCCTTCAAATTCCTTTGTGCTGACTCATAAGAGTTTTTATTGCTCTTATTAGAAGAATCCGGTGTAGATTCCGATAAGTAGTTTTTGTTGAACTTTGCATCCTCAACTGCCTGCTCCTGCAACAAGATACTGTAATCCTTCTTCATCTGGGCATTAATATAAGCCTCCAAAGAGCCCTGTAACACATAGGGTTCAAAGTCCGCATCATATTCTACTTTGTACTTCTTATCAACTGATTCTCCAATAATATTATTTAAACTCATATACATCTGTTCTAATGTTTTTTCCAGCTGATAAATGTTTACCTTGCTTGCATCATACTCTGCTTTTAATTGGTCTAACTTATATTGACTTATCATTCCTAAACGATACTTTGTTTGACCCTGCTCGTATAATGTTTTTTGAAGTTCGCCGGTTTGCTTTAACAAATCTAAGTTTGCCTCATTCTCCACGATGGAAGAAAAGGTATTTTTTAAGGTAGCTTCAAGAGCTAAGCTTGCAATCTGCGCTGCATACTTATTCTTTGTCATACCACTATCAGTATTATATACTGCTGATGAATACATATAAACTGCATCGTTTACCCATTTTTGATAATCATAAGTAGGCACAGAAAAAGAGCCAACTACATCCCATAAATCCTCTTTGGATTCTTGCAAAAACTCATTGTTTTTTTGCAAATCAATTAGCTTAATACTATGTTTCTTTGCCTTTCCCAGAGCCTGCTCGTAGGTCAAAACAGGAATATCTTGAGCTGCTGCTTCAGTTACAGCCACCTCTGTTGCGGAAGGTGTTTCTGCACCGTATGCTGTTGTACCAAAAAGAGTCACCGCCAGTGCTAAGGCCACCACACCTTTAGTGCTTCCTATCATTTTTTTCATGGTATTTCCTCCTCAAAGCCGCTTTTGTTTTTATGATAAAACTAATTATAACATATTTTTTAGAAAATTCTAGTACATTAAGGATTTCTTAATCATTTCTTTTGAGGATTTTATTAATCTTAACCTGGTTTTTCAGAAAATTCGAAAATACAGTTCCACGCAAAATATAGGGTTATTCCCTTTCACACGAAAACCACCAAAGCATACGTTAAAACTGAAAAATAGGAAACAGAACCTCATATTGTTTGGAAGTAAAATTTAACGAACCTCTAGCAAATATACTTTTCATAAAAAAAGGAACCCCCTAAGGGGTTCCTCTTAAACTACTTAGAAACTAAGTAGTAATTATTTTGTGCCACCATTCAATGTAGCTGTCTTTGTAGCTGCATCCCATGTTACATCTGTTACGCCCAAAGCTGTACCCAAATCTCTCAAAGGCAAGAATGTTCTGCCGTCTCTGATTTCAGGAGCTGCGGAAGCAGGGATTGCGGAACCATTTACATAGATTGTCTTCTGACCAACAGTCATAGTGATGATTCTCTGTCCGTACATGATTGTAACTGTTCTAGCTTCTGCGTTCCACAATACGTTGTTTGTGTTTACGCCAAGAGCCTTGGAGATTGCTCTTACAGGCAACATTGTGTAACCAGCGTCGCTGATGTAAGCTGCTACGTCCAATTCAACTTTGTTTTCGCCAGCTACCAAGTATTTTTCGCCAACAGGTACTACTACCTTAGTTGTGAAAAGGTTATCCTGGTCTCTACCGGATGTTACTACGTTAATGAATGCTTCTTTAACAACTTCGCTGTAATCGCAAACGTCATCTACGAAGGATTCTTTATCTTTGTCACGGCTTGCGGAATCAAAAGCTACGTTTTGATCAGGAGCAAATAAGCCCTGTTTCTTGTAAGCATCTTCTAAAGAAGTATTGATTTCCAAGTCATATGCGCCTGCAGGAATGTTTCTCTGCATGAACAGCTTCATATCTTTGATAGTTACTGTTGCTTTTGCATCGGATTCTTCTTTAATTGTGAACTTCAATGTTCCTTTGTTTGTATCATCTTTTACTTCAAGTTCGGAATCTTTATCGATTTCGAAAGTTGCATCTTTTTCGAATTCCATGATGTCCTTCTTATCGAAGTTGAATCTGAATTCAGCACCTTTTTCCCACAAACCTTCTTCAGCTTCTGTGATTACGATAGGTGTCTTGATTTCTGTATTTCTGTAATCGATGATCAAATCGTTCTGTTCAGCCTTAACTGTGTAAGGTTTAACAAATTTAGCGATTGTTGCTTCCTGTTTGTCAACCAAAGGACCTTCGAATGTCAACTTAACGTCGCCTTCGAATGTAGGGTCAGCAACCAATTCTAACTGGAATGTAACTTCTGCTTTGTCTCTACCATCAAGAGTATAATCTACATCGTCAAATGTTCTCTTAGCAAATTCAAAGTTCTTGTGGTCGCCATCTTTGTATGCATCTTCAAATGCTTTATCCCATTCTGTTGTACCAATTTCTTTTCTGTTCTGATAGAAACCATCAACCTCAGTTACCTTAACGTCTGTTACATAAACGCCTTCAGGCAAGTTGAAGTTAAAGCCCTGTCTCATGGACCAAGCACCAGCAAATGTTTCTTTAGCTGTTACTTCTAAGGACATATGATCGGAATCATCTGTGATACCATCGTTTTTAACGTTAACGCCACTGTAGATTACAGGAACGTCTTCATCTGCATCAACGGAAAGTGTTACCTTGTAATCAACAACTTTAGCTACTTCGCAAGAAGCAGAATCCATGTTGCTGGATTTAGCTGTGATTGTTGCAACTGCGCCAGATTTAGCAGAAGCAGCTTCGATTTTGATACCCTTAAGAGTAATTTCATCTGATGCTGTTCCAACTGTTACTGTCAATTCGTTGTCATCTGTACGTTCAACAGTTGAGTTTGCACTACCTTCTACTGTAATAGAAGTATTCTTAACGAATTCAAAACCTTTGCTTACTTTTAATGTGATTTTGGAGTTCGCTGCAAAATCGCCAACGGAAGATTCAATCTTCAAACCGTTGCTGTTCAAAGCTACGATTTCTTCTTCAGCTACGTCTACAAGTTTCTTTACAGAAACTTTCAAGCCTTTGCCAAGGATAGAAGCATATACTAAGTCATCAGCTGTTACCATCTTAGAATCAACGGATACTGTAGCCTTTGTGCCTTCGCTTGTTTTTGTTAATGTAGAAGCCAAGTCAAAGATTACTTTGTCGTCTTTCTTGAAGAAGCCTTTGAATGTATAAGTTACGCTGTCTTTATCAAAATCTTTAACTTCTACAGACAATGTACCGCCATCAACACCAGCAGAACCACCATTTACTTTAACTGTATTAATAGTGGTGTAACTAGCTAATGCAGAATCTAGTTTAGCTTTGATTTCTGCTTTAATTTCGTCAGCTGTATATTTAGTTGCGGGAGCAACTGTTAAGTCACTTACATATACGGGTTCAACCGCACCTGTCAGGAGAGCTGCTGCGCCTGTTTTCAAAATATAAGCGTCATTACCGTTCCATGTAGCAAGTTTGTAGTATGTTTCCCAGTTAGTTCCATCAACCGCTGCACCATCAGTTGTAACTGTGATACCTGCAGTTGCAAGCCATGCAACAAATGCTGCATTCTGGCGATCTTCTAAAGAAGGAGTTGCCTTTTCTTCATCAACCTTGTGGTCTGCTGCATAGTCTGCTGCTTTAATAAACTTATATGTTTTATCAGAATCTTTATAGAAAGCAAGATCCGCAGGAAGTGCAGTACCATCAAAGATAGCTGCTGCAATTTTTGTTGTATCATTCAATGCTGTAGGTGCATCTGTCGCTGTAACACCAGCACCAATGTTTTCTCTCCATTCACCTAAAACGGGCTGTCCATTTTCATCAATTACACCAACTAAAGCTTTTAATTCATCAGCATTCATATAGTTACCGTCTGCTTTTTTGAATTCAGCTTTGTCTAATGTCAATTCAACATCCATTTTAGCTGTTTCAGAATTTGTTACTTTGTAATCTGTACCTGTTACCTTCAACTGAAGTTCAGGCGCACCTGCCTGATTAATAACGCCATTGAAAGTTTTATCTTTTTCCAATGCGTCAACAACTTTAGCTGTTGCTGTAACATCACCTGCTGCAAACGCTGTTGCAGGAACGAGGGATGCTACCATAGCCGCAGCCATAGCGAGAGAAATAAATTTCTTCATCGTTAAATTCCTCCTTTTAATTTTAAGTATTTGTTTGTGTTTCGTTTTATAATTATACAACGAATGCAGTTCAATTGTTCAGCCTTGCTACTTATGTCCCTTCCTGTTTCGTTTGCCAAACCTTGGCTCCTTCGCTCTTCCCTCACACCCATTCAGGAGAGTCGACCTCCGTCCCCAAGCTTTGCCTCCCGTCCCATTCCGTTTCACAAATAGGAAAGCCTTACCATTTACTATGCAAGGTTATTATACGCATGGATTTTTAAAATGACAAGAGATTGTGGCAAAATGTAACATAACTGTAATAATGGTGAAATGCTGGTTTTGTCCCCTTGTAATATATAACAACCCCTTGCAAATGAAGGATTTTAATGGCTTATATAGATAGAAATTCCCGTATTTTCTTTTGATTGTCCCCTCAACACTTAATCTGGCTCAACATTCCCCTCAATAAAAAAAGAACCCCTTACGGGGTTCCTTTCTTTTTGCTATATGCACGCTTTCAGTAATAATTACTTGCTGCCGTTCATTGTAGCTGTTTTTGTAGCTGCATCCCATGTGATGTCTGTTACGCCCAAAGCTGTAGCCAAATCTCTCATAGGAAGGAATACTCTGTCACCTGTGATTTCAGGTGCTGCGGAAGAAGGAATAGCGGAACCGTTTATATAAACAACCTTCTGGCCTACTGTCATAGTGATGATTCTCTGACCGTACATGATTGTTACAGTTCTAGCTTCTGCGCTCCACAATACGTTGTTTGTGTTTACGCCAAGTGCCTTGGATACTGCTCTTACAGGCAACATTGTGTAACCAGCTGCGCTGATGTATGCAGGAACGTCCAATTCAACTTTTTCTTCACCAGCGATCAAGTAAGATTCGCCAACAGGTACTACTACCTTTGTTGTGAAGAGGTTATCCTGGTCTCTACCACCTGTTACAACGTTGATGAAAGCTTCTTTTACTGTGTTGCTGTAATCGGAAACGTCATCAATGATGTTGTTGTCTTTACCATCTGCTGCGTAAAGAGCTGCTTTATCATATGCTGTGCTCATGGATGTTGCAACCTTCAGGTTGTAAGCACCTGCAGGTACGTTTCTCTGCATGAACAATTCAATATCTTTGATTGTTACTACTGCTGCTTCATCATCAGATTCAGACTTGATTGCAAATGCAAGTTCGCCATCTTCTGTTTTCTTATCTTTCAATTCCAAACCGGAATCTTCATTTACAGCGAATGTTGCGTCATCTTCAAACTGAATCATGTCGCCTCTATCTACTGTCAATGTGAATACTGCATTTGTATCCCACAAGCCAGCTTCAGCTTCTGTGATAACGATAGGTGTTTCGATCTTTGTGTTTCTGTAATCGATGATTACGTCGTTCTGTTCTGCCTTAACTGTGTAAGGTTTAACAAATTTAGCTACTGTTACTTCCTGTTTGTCAACCAAAGAACCTTCGAAGCCCAATACTACGTCGCCTTCGAATGTAGGATCAGCTACCAACTGTAACTGGAATGTTACTGTTGCAGGATCTCTATCCAATGTTACGTTAACATCGTCAAATACTCTTTTTGCAAATTCAAAACCTGTGTAATCAGCTTTTTTGTAAGCTGTTTTGAAAGCAGCTTCCCATTCGTCTGTACCAGCTGCTACGTTGTTCTGAACGAAGTTTTCTGTTTCGATAACGTCTACGTCTGCTACGTATACGCCTTCAGGCAATGTGAAGTTGAAGCCCTGTCTCATGGACCAAGCGCCAGGGAAGGATTCTTCAGCTGTGATTTCCAATGTCATATGATCGGAATCATCTGTCAAGCCTGTGTTGTTAACGTCTGTACCACTGTAAATTACAGGGATATCTTCGTCTTCATCAACAGAAAGTGTTACTTTGTAATCAACAACCTTAGCAACTTCTACGGAAGCTGTACCAACGTTTTTCGCTGTAATTTTGATTGTTGCAACATCGCCAACTTTAGCTGTTGTAGCTTCAATTTTGATGCCTTCTAATGTGAATTCATCATCTGTTGTAGCTGTGAAAGTTGCTTCGTTACCATCGATTTTCCAATCGGCAAGGCCTGCTACTGCAGTGTTAGCAAATTCAAAGCCTTTGCTCAACTTCATTGTGAATTCTGTGCCAGTTGTGTAAGAACCATCAACTGTAGGTTCGATTGTCAAACCTTTGCTGTAAAGTTCTGTTACTTCTTCAACTGCTACATTTACTGTTTTCTTAATGGAAGCTTTGATACCTTTGTCTACGATTGTAGCGTATACTAAGTCATCAGCTGTTACCATTTTGGAGTCTACGGATACTGTTGCTTTTTTGCCAACGCCAACTTTTGTCATTTCAGAAGCCAAGTCGATAGCTACAACATCATCTTTAGTGAATTTACCTGTGAATGTGTAAGTTACTTCATCTTCAGCAAAATCTTTTGTTGCAACTGTGATTGCACCAGGAGCTTCAACCAATGCTGCAAATTCTTCATTAGTGTCTGCTGTAAATTCAGCACCATCCAATGTTACTGTTACATCAACAGTAGGTGTTTGTCCACCAGTTGCCTGATAGTCTGCACTTGTTACCTTAAACTGTAATTCGGGCGCATCAGCCTCTGTGATAACACCATCAAAATCTTTGCCTTTTTCCAAAGCGCCGATTACTTTAGCTGTAGCGGAAACTTCGCCTGCTGCAAACGCTGTTGCAGGAACAAGAGAAGCTGCCATTGCCGCAGCCATAACGAAAGAAACTACTTTCTTCATCGTTACATTCCTCCTTTAAAATATGTACTTAGTTTTCGTTTTCGTTGCATAATTATAAAACGAATGCAGTTCAACTCCCCCTCTAATTGTTTCGCCACACCCGTTCAGATTGACAACCTTTGAAACACCGTTTCTTTCTACCCATACAATAAAAAAACTTTATTTCGCCACTTGTCTCACCGAGCGTTGTTTTGATCCAATCACAGTGCGTTGTTTACTGTGCTTGATTATTATACGAATGATTTGGCACCTTGGCAATGATTTATGTCAATCTGTAACGCAATTGTAACACGAGTGCAATATTGCCATAACAATTGCCCCAAAATTATCATATATATGGTTTTATATGAAATATTTAACAGTTTATATTTTGAATTATTAGAAAAATATATCTATATATCCTAATTTTTCAAATCATATAACGATAGTATACTTTTTCTTCCAACTATCTCGAAACGGCCTGAAGTTTGTTTACATAATTTTTATTTCTTCTATCTATAATTCATCTCGATGCAGACGCTAAAGTCATCCCGAGGAAACCGCTAACAACCTCCCCCTATTTTTTTATATACCACGGCATACAGCCCAATCTATCTTTTATCTTGAACTCTAAAAAAGCAAAAATTGTAGTAATAAAAAAAGAGCAGATCTCTCCCTCTTTTTTCCATGCAAAGAATATTCACTTTTTAAGCATATAAAAGAAGACTAATCAGCAAAAACCGATTAGTCCTCCTTTGCACCATATTCATTTCGTAACGATTGGTTAAACACCGCACCCATCAACATAGCAATAACACTTGCATTAAGCCAAACCAAAAAAGCAATAATCGCACCAATTGAGCCATAAATCACCGAGTATTTGCCCATATGGTCCACATAGTAGGCAAAGCCCACAGAAAAAAGAACCCACGCCACCATTGATAAGATCGCACCGGGAAAAACATACTTTTTATGGGGACGAATATTGGGGGAAAGGACATATACCCCAGAAATAACACACAATACCCCCAAAGCAATGGGTAAAAAACGAACTTTGGTCCAAATTTCTATAAAAGTATCCGCCAAAGGCACAAACACACTAATAAACTCCAGAACACCTTGGCTAATTAATAAGACAATCAGCAATGCCGGCACAAAAATAATGATTAAAAATGTAAGGAAAATAATACGCAACGTATGCCTTTGTGGCTTTTCCCCTCCATAAATCCGATTTATCGCTGCTACCAGGCTTTTAACTGCCCTCAGCGGGAACCAAACAGTAAAAACCAATCCAAATGTAAGCCATGCACCACTGCTAGTTTCAGTCATATGGGCAATTGTCAGGTTTATTAGTGTTACAACATCTGCAGGCAACAGTGCTGAGGCATCCCCCTCTACCGTAATCATAGGTAAGTGCAAAAAACCTAGCAGTGAACTAATAAAAATCAGAAAAGGGAAAATAGCAAATATCAAATAATAGGTTAAAGATGCCGCGGTTTTACTGATTTCATTTGTAAAGTAGCCATCCACCGTATGAAATAGCACCCGCTTCCACGGTCGATCCGCCTTAGCAGCCACCCTTCTCCTCACCATAACCCTCAACCTTCCTTTTTATGTTGAAAGAAATATGCCACCTTCAACAATGCTTTCTCACCCATGAATTTCTCACCTACATGGGCAACTTTCATGGCAACCCCTGGTATCATAACCACCCTTTTTGCAAACATCCCATCAATGGCATATTTTGCAACATCAAAAGAGCGCATTCCCTTTAGGGCAAATCTAACCCCTGCTCTATCGTTAAATCCAGTATTCACAGGCCCAGGGCAAAGGGCACAAATATGCACATGGCTACCATCTTTACGTAGCTCCTCATAGATAGCCTCTGTAAGCCTTAATACATAGTTTTTCGTGGCATAATAGGTTGCCATCAAAGGGCCTGCTAAAAAACCTGCTGAAGAGGAAACATTTAAAATGTAACCTCTATCCTTTTTCCGAAAGTCTGATAAGAACAGCTTGGTGAGAATATGAACTGCTCTTACATTCAGATCTAACATATTCAGCTCTTTCTCCAAAGGAATTTCCCAAAAACGCCCAAAGGCTCCAAAGCCTGCGTTATTCACCAAAATGTCGATATCCTGCTCCTTCACTGCCTCATACAGTTCAAAGCAATCTCTTTCAACAGATAAATCAGCAGAAATAATTTGCACATCTGTTTTCAAATGCTTTTTCACCTGCTCCATCTTACTTACATCCCTACTTACCAAAATCAAATCATAACCCATACGGCTTAAAATAAGAGCCATATCCCTACCAATACCACCTGAAGCCCCTGTAATCAATGCTTTCATCATTTCACTTCCTATTCCTATTATCTTAAAAAAATCAAAAACCGCGTTGCACCTCAGTTCATGCTTTTCCGTTTTCCTTTCGATTTGTCTATTTTTCCACTCCTATATCTACTTTTATGCTTTATATTTATTATACTGATACTTTTTCCAAAATATCAATTTACAAACCTTTCAGCTATGCATATGCAAAGAGGGCTCCTGCATTTTATGACCTATATTTTCATTATATAAAAGGGTTTCACCGATACATTCCTGACTCATTTTCAATCAAACCACCGGTGCGTAATAGATTTCGCCCTCCTCATTGCCCATCCCTTGCAATTAGCCCTCCAGTTTTTTTGCAATGAGATAATTTCTCCAACCTCCATATTGGGAAATTTCTTTCATCCCTTCTATCAAGAGGGGTTCCCCAATAACACCAAGGACTTGTTCCCCATTTTCTAACGTAACCTTTCCAATGGAAAGCCCCTGAGGCTCTTTTTGTAATACCTGGGCAAAACCTGCCGCAGGCACTTCCCAAATTTCCACATCAACCGTGTTACAGTTGGGATGTTGACTATGGGTACGTATCATAGCGGGATGGCGATCCTCCACACTCCACAGACGATAGGTCTTTTCAGTTTTATCCTCACGAACAAAGGTTGCCCCTACATCCAACAAATTCTGCTCTAATTCCAAACCTCTCATCAATGTTCCATTTACAGCTAACAAAACTCCTTTTTCCCTCTTTCCATTCATGGAACTCCCCCCAGTCTTTAGTCCTATTTTCTATTATTATTTTTTGAATCATTATAATTCCATTTTATATCCAAATTTAGGAATCCATAGATAAAGATATAGTAGCACACTGTTAAGCCCATGTAAAATCAAAACTTTAAAGCGCCAATTCTTTTCTCAAAAACAAAAAGCGAGAGTTTAAACTCTCGCTTTTTGTAAACCCATCATGATTACTGAGCTAAATTTACTACCAAAGAAGAAACATCAGTCTTTTCAGAAAGAACACCTCTATCATAAAGCCAATCTGCATTCTGCTGCCATACACTTACTTCCTGATGTAAGAAAGGGGCATCCGCAGTTTCCATTACAGGTAATAACATTTGCAAACTCTGTTGTTCCACCGTCTTGGACAAAGGGAAGTTTTCAGCGTTTTGGTTATCCAACAAAATTTGTAAGCTTTCGTCAGGGTTTGCCTTCATATCCGCAAAAGCCTTCTGGCAAGCACGCAAAAACTTCTGGATTTTTTCAGGATTATTCTCTACTGCGTTCTTGCCCGCTAAGAGTACCAATTCATACTGCTGAGGCACACCGTAGTCAGTAGGATAGAAATAGTTAATTTCGAATCCATTTTCCTCTAACTGAGGTACTTCATGATTTACCATGTTACCAATGGTAGCATCTACCTGACCAGTGGTTAAAGCAGTTAGCAAATCAAAACCAACATCAATAAACTGACAATCGTCCGTAGACAAGCCAACATTTTCTAGCATGGATTTTGTAATTTCTTCAGAAAGTACTGTTCCGGCATAGCCAATTTTCTTGCCTTTCAAATCTTCCGCACCCTTTATACCGCTATCCTTTAGCGCAATTACTACGTTTAGAGAACTCTGAGTTAATGCACCCACTGAAACAACAGGAACTTTTTCTTCCGTCGCAGTTAAAATTGCATCTTGCAAGTAATAAATACCTAGGTCAGCCTTACCCGCCGCAGGCAAAGAAATACCATCGTTGGGGTTTGCAGGGAAATTAATCTTTAAATTCAAACCTTCTTCAGCAAAGTAACCCTTTTCAATAGCAGTATAAAGGAAGCTATGAATAGCATTGGGATACCAGTCCAAAACAATGGAAAAATCCTCTAACTTCGCTGCATCCTCTGGCGTATCTGCTGTTGCACTGTCACTTCCACCGCAGCCTGCTACGCCAATGGCCATAGCCGCCGTCATTAAAAATGCTAGTAATCTTTTCTTCATAATTATATTTCCTTTCTCCAATTAATCATCTTATTCTCAATCATCGTTATTACCCAAACAGTAAGCATCGCAACAACGGAAAGCAATACCACTGGGGCAAAAACCCCTGCACCGTCTAGTTGAGTCATCATTCTCTTGCTAAAATAACCAAGACCCTTTTGCGCCCCCAACCACTCAGCAATGGCAGCACCAATTACGCTGAGGGGAATTGCCATCTTAATGGCAGAAAAAAAATGAGGCAAAGCCGTTGGCAATTTCAATTTTAAAAATATATCCTTTTTTGTTGCCCCATAAGTATACAGCAATTCCTCCATCTCCCGCTTAGTGGATTTAAAACCATCAAAAACGGTGATGGCTATGGGGAAAAACGTAATCAAAATCGTTACCAAAACCTTGCTCCATATGGAGTATCCAAACCAAAGGATAAATAATGGTGCAATAGCAGTGGTAGGAATTGTTTGTGATGCCACAATAACGGGGTATAATGCCTTTTCCACTTTTGGATTCCAATCCATGGCAATGGCCAAGAGCAACCCCAAAAACACGGATATGAAAAGGCCAATGGTTGTTACTCCCATCGTAGCTGGCAAATGCACTGTAAATAAAGGGACTCTCAACTCCCAAAGTCGCACCAAAATATTGATAGGGGATGGCAGTATATATGCCGCATCAATAACCATGGCAATTCCTTGCCAAATACATAGTAGAATCAGCACCAATATTACAGAAGGCAGGTTTTTTTTCATAAACTCACGCTCCTTCTCAGCTTACCGATAAGACTTTCCTTTAATTCTACAATTTCGGCCCGTTTTAAATCTTCACGCTTCCTCGGGTAATCCAAGGGTACCTGAATGCGCTCCATCTCTGTGAAAGGCCGGGAATCCTGGATAATATAGATATACTTTGCCAGAAAAATTGCCTCCTCCACATCATGGGTAATAAATAATATGGTTTTATGATAATGCTCCCACTGTCTTAACAGCCATTCCTGCATTTCCACCCTAGTCAGATAATCCAAGGCACTGAAGGGCTCATCCAACAAAAGCATATCTGCACCAGAAAGCAATGTTCTTGCAAAGGCAACCCTTTGCTTCATCCCTCCTGATAAATCCTTGGGGAATTTTTGGGCATAATCCGCCAAACCCACCTGTTCTAAAACCTGAGTTGCTTTTTTCTCCTGGTCACGGGCAGGAACTTTTGCAAGCTCCATAGGCAGGCAAACATTCTTTTCAATGCTTCTCCAAGGAAAAAGCAGATCCTTTTGAGGCATAAACGCGCTATAATTTTTTATGGTTTCTATGGACTTTTGATCCACTAAGATTTTTCCTTGATCCGGCTTTTCCAAGCCATTAATTAATCGAAATATGGTGCTTTTACCACATCCGCTAGCACCAATAATCGCCACAAGCTCACCGTCTGCTACCTCAAAAGACAAATCCTCCATCATCCCTTGTGTATCTTCCGGATATCGGAAGGATACTCCTTCAAACCGCAGCATAACGCCACACTCCTTTTTAATCTCCCATATCCATACGGTAGGACATTTCCCAAAAATCTCTTTCATACCGACAACAATTCAGGAATACCTCTAACAAATATGCTTCCCTTTTTATTGTAATATCAGACCCCAATTCATCCACCAACTCCATAATTTCTTCCACACCCTTGCAATATTCCTCAGAAGAATATCCTCTTACCCATTCTCCGTAGAAAGGATGGTCAACTGCCCCAGGAATTTTTTTGTGATGCTCACCAATCATCTGATAACTCCATGCACAAGAAAGGACTGCAACCAATACATCCAAAACATCCCCTTTATGGGCAACATCCAACATATATGATGTGTATGATTGATTTGCCAAAGCAGTTTTTGTTGTTGAAATCTCCTCATCGGTAATTCCTAAACGCTTCATATATGTCTTATGTACATCCATCTCCCCATCCAAGGTATCATGAACCATACAAGCAAAACGACGCATCAAAGCCTCATCTTCTGCCTTCACAATACCCATAGCAAATACCTTTGAATATTGCAATAAGTATCGATAGTCCTGCACCATGTAAAAACGGAAACGGTCTTCTCTCAAGGTGCCTTCACCTAATTCTTTCACAAAAGGTTGCTCCAAATATTCGTGCCAAATATCTTTTACTCCCTCATATAGCCTGTCTGTAAACTTCATTTCCTTCCACCTTTCTTTCAAATCAACTTATTTAGGCAAGGTAACGGAAAGCCTTTTTGCAATTATCTTCATCCATTCTCTACAACTCAACGTCAAGCCAAAAATATCTACATATGAATCTAACGCTGAAAGCGTTGCAAATATTTTTTAATTTCATTACAATAAGTAGTAAAGATTGAGAAAAATAAAAAAACCTTTCCCATACAGGGAAAGGCCTTGCGCTTTCGAATTCATTTGCTTCCCTCCGTTGGTACTAACCACATCAAGTTCAAAGGGTTGGAATCGTAAATTCCTCTCAGCTTCAACGTATCAAAGCACCCCCAGCCTTTTTTATTAAGTTATAACGGCTTCATTATAGTATAAAAACCAAGTCTTGTAAATAAAATTATCCTTAGTTTGTAAAAATAAACGTAAATAGAAAAATTATCCTTGCGTTTTTCTGAAAAGAGGTTAAACTGTATGTTGCACACTTTACACAAGAAACAATTTTAGTTATATGGAAGGAGGAATAAAAACATGATGGATGACAATAAACTTTTAAAATTCGCACTAGACGCAGGGGAAATTATGCTTGCAAGTGGTGCTGAAACCCATCGTGTGCAAGATACTATGCATCGTATTTTATCGGTTAGCCATTCAACAGGCGTTGAAGCCTTAGCAATGAGCACCTTTCTTATTGTTAGTATTCCCAGCAACAAATCTGGCTCTTTAACTTTGACAAGGGGGGTTTATAACCGCTCCGTAAATTTTGAGAAGATTTGTTCTGTAAACGATATTTCTAGGGCTTTTGTTTCTGGCCAAATCACCTTAGGGCAAGCAGCAAGGCGATTGGATGAAATTAGCCACACTTCTGCCTACTCCTCTATGGCTCGCATCGTCAGTTCTGGTGTGGCCTGCGGTGGATTTACCATGGTTTTAAATGGTTCATGGGTGGATGGCTTAGCGGCCTTTGTTTTCGGCCTTATCATTGGGGTTCTCCTCAGTTATAGTGGCAAAACAAAAATCCCCTACTTTTTTAGTTGCCTAATTGGCGGATTTATCGCTGGGGCAGGCTCAGTTTTATTTCACAAATTTGTACCCACTGCTGGTACGGATATGATTATCATTGGTAGCATTATGCCTATGCTCCCGGGGATGACTATGACAAATAGTATCCGCGATATTATGGAAGGCAACTTTATAAGCGGCACCTCAAAAATGGCAGAGGCTCTATTAATCGCCTTCGCCATAGCTGGCGGCGTAGGTTTTGCCATCACAGCACTTGGATATTAAGGAGGGATAACAAAGATGACTTTTCTTACTATAATATTTGAATCTCTCATGTCATTTTTGGCTTGCATTGCATTTTCCGTATTATACAATGCACCAAAAAAAGAGTTGATTTATTGCGGCATTTCTGGAGCTATCGGTTGGTTTATATATGCACTTTTAGGGTTGTATATTAGCCCCACCATGGCAACCTTAATTTCCGCTGTGTTTGTCACAGCATTTTCCAGGTTTGCTTCCTATCACAGGCAAGCCCCTTCGACCCTTTATCATATCCCCGGAATCATGCCTTTGGTTCCAGGTACTGTGGTTTACAACACGATGACGGCAGCCTTGGCTGGCATGATTTTAGAGACCTATTCCAACATTTTACTAGGGCTAAAATTGGCTGGTGCCATCGGTGCCGGCTCCATATTAATGCTGGCATTGCCTTACTCTTTCTTTGAAATTATCCCAAGGAAGAACAAGAACCAAAAGAAGGCATCTCCAATCCAGTAATGTTAAAAAAGAAATCTCTTCTAACAATAAAAAAGGCAGAAACCGAAAAACGGTTTCTGCCTTAATCATTTTAAAATTACAACTCTCTTCTGCCTTCCAAAGCACGAGAAAGGGTTATTTCGTCCACATATTCTAAATCTCCACCTACGGGAACACCATTGGCAATTCTTGTGACCTTTACCCCCAAAGGCTTCAAAAGTTTACTGATGTACATAGCCGTTGCCTCGCCTTCCACATTAGGGTTCGTGGCAAGTATGACTTCTTTCACAACATCGTCCATACGGCTAACCAGTTCCTTAATACGAATATCCTGAGGTGATACCCCTGTCATAGGTGAGATCGCACCATGCAACACATGATAAACACCATGGAACTCTTTGGTTCTTTCGTAAGCAGCCATATCTCTAGGGTCTTCCACTACCATAATGACACTACGGTCTCTTTTTGCATTGGCACAGATGGGGCATACATCCTCTTCCGTTAGGTTACAGCATACAGAGCAATAACGAACTTTATCCTTCGCCTCTAAAATTGCTTCAGATAGGCCAGCCACCTGCTCCCTCGGCATATGAATGATATGAAAAGCCAGTCTTTGAGCCGATTTGCCCCCAATTCCAGGCAAGGCTGCCAACTCCTCAATCAACCGAGTAATGGGATTTCCATAATAATTCATAATATCCCTCTTTTATCTAATTAGAAGCCCATACCCATTCCGCCGCCCATTTTACCCATTTCGTTATTATACATCTCTTCGACCTGGCGAATTGCTTCGTTCACAGCAGATATAATTAAATCTTCCAACATTTCCACATCATCAGGATCTACTACATCAGGGTTTAATTTTAATTCCTTGATTTCTTTCTTACCTGTGATTACCACCTTAACGGCACCGCCACCGCTAGTCATTTCCAAGGTTCTCTCTGCCAGCTCTTCCTGTTTTTCCAGCATCTGCTTTTGCATTTTTTGAGCCTGCTTCATTAAGTTATTCATGTTCATACCGCCCATACCGGGAAATCCGCCTTTTGCCATATGTCAATTCCTCCTAAATTATCTTTTACAATCTATTTGTACTATTTTATAATAAAACACCTGTTTGACGCAAGTCTTTTACTCCTCAAAATCCGCCTCAGGAAAATAACCACTAAGAAGACTGGCAAATTCCGAATCTTCTTCCACTTCTTCTGCCTTACCATAGGTAGATTCATACCAACGGTCATATTCTTCTTTGGTTATTGTCCGTATTTCAAAGGATTTTCCTGAAGCCTTCTCCAATATTCCTTCAATTTGGGACATATTTTTATGCAGCATATCCATCAACGCGGCATATGCACAAACCAAATACACACAGTCATCCTCTTTAAAGGAAATATCCACTTGCTTCAGCTGGCTTTTTAAGATAACATCATTTACTTCATTTCGTAAAAGAGGCCACTCCTCTTTAATCTTTTTTCGATCCTCAGGGAGAGCTGGTGGTTTTTTCTTAGGCTTTGGTGCCTCTTTTTTCTCAGCCTTTCCCGCTACCTCCTGAACCTGAACGCGCACCCCTTGGGACACCTGTCTTTCCAGCCCTGCAACCTTAGCTGCCAATGCTGTTACATCCGTCTGGGTCCATGGTGAACATAGGCGTAATAGCTCAACTTCCAATAAAATTCTCTCGTTTGTGCTATATCGCATATCTCCTTGTAAATAAGAAAAACGCTCTATGAGGAAAATAGCCTCCTGAGGGGACAAAAATGCACTACATCCCTTCAGGCGTTCTAGGTTCTCATGGGACAAATCCAGTATTCCTCTGGCGTCAGGAATGGTGGTGACTAACAAAAAATTACGCAAATGAACCAGATATTCAGAAACAAACTGCTTCATATCCCTGCCTGAAATCATCATTTCCTCAACCAATTCCATGACACGACGACTATCCTTCTTACCCAATGCTTCCGTCATATGAAAAAGCACCGTTTGATCCACAGCCCCCATAACATCCAGAACCATCTCTAGGGTAACCCTCTCACCACTATAAAACGCAAGACATTGGTCTAATATACTTAATGAGTCACGCATTGACCCATCGCCTAACTGGGCAACATAGCGAACAGCCTCTGGGGTAATTTCTTGTCCCTCCTGAGCCAAATATCCCATCAGCGTATTGGCAATATCATCGGCAGTAATTCGACGAAAGTCAAAGCGCTGACAACGAGATAGGATTGTTGCGGGTACCTTTTGAGGGTCTGTTGTTGCTAAAATAAAAATAACATGGGCAGGAGGCTCCTCCAATGTTTTCAGCAATGCATTGAAAGCACTGTTGGAAAGCATATGCACCTCGTCTATAATATAGACCTTGTAATAGCCCTCTGTTGGTGGATATTTGACCTCTTCCCTTATTTCTCGTACATTATCAACACTATTATTGGAAGCAGCATCAATTTCAATTACATTTACGCTTCTTCCTTGCAAAATATCTCGACAAAGGACACATTCATTACAAGGTTCCCCCTCATCTGTGGGAGAAAGACAGTTTATGGCACGGGCAAATATCTTCGCTGTCGAAGTTTTCCCTGTACCTCTGGTACCACAAAATAAATATGCATGGGAAACCCTCCCTGTTTTCATCTGGTTTTTCAGGGTTTTTACAATATGTTCTTGTCCAATTACACCAGCAAAGGTGTTTGGTCTAAACTTTCTATACAATGCAGTGTAGGACATGGTCTCCCTCCTTTTTACTCTTACGACAGTATACCATATCACGAAAAAAATGAAAAGCATCCTAGCGGAGCTAAGAATATGTGATAAATCTATATTTTTCTTCGTAATCAGACCGCGAATAGTAAATTGCAACAAACTTTTCCCAAAAAATCCCTTTATCATGGACGTCATTTCCAATACATGGTATACTTATGAAAGAAAGTTTTGTACAAAGTTTTAAAATGATTCTTTTCTATGCTATATAGCATCACCAAATATACTGTTTTTTGATGATTACTATCTAAATTAATTTTACAAAAATTTAACCCTTATAAATCGTAAGCAGTGCTACAACAGAAAATAAAATTACTATTTTCAAAAGGAGCATGAAATATGAAAAGTTCATCAGAAAAATATAATGTAGCCCTTCTAGATTACCTAACAGCAGCAACCAAAAGTCACTATCTTTCAAACCTTTTTTACGAGACCCCCTTCAAAACATCAAGCGGTGTCATAAGCTCCATCCCTGACAATGCATATTCATTATTGCAGTGGGAAGAAGCAACTCAGTACTTGCTGAGGGAAAAAATTCTCTTTACCTCTACAAAAGAAGCCATTCATTACCTTGCCGAATTGGGCAGGGCAGTTGAAGAGCCACCAAATGAGTTTTTAAAGCTTAATAAGTCCCTTGGCAAACAGGATGCTCATCCATCCTAAAAAACTTTATTCGATTACTTATCACAAAAAAAGCAGGTACCAGTCTAACTGATATCTGCCTTTGCATTCCATTTTGAATACTCCCAAACAACCTTTGGGAATTTATATAGGAATCCGTGCATCTGTTTTTGTTACAACGCCCAACGCGTTACCACGTTCCATGACTCCTCTCTGGCACCCTTACAACACACAGAAGTAGACTGCTTAGTGCTGCTGCCTTCCGACCCTGACACGGTTCACAGGCTCCTGTTGCGTAAGACCCGAGCATCAACGCCACTTTCCGCGGGCAGGCCATCATGCGCCGTACCGAGAACAGACATCACCCTCACTATAGCGGATTGTGAGTACAGGGCACCGCTACCTCCCCGGCTAGCACGGAAATATTACCGTAATGAAAAGCTTCCTCTAAGCTTCAAAAGATTGAATCACGCAATCGCTCTCTTTTTACGCTTAAATAGCTTTATAAGTATAACCTCTTTTTATTCCTGTGTCAACATGGCACCACCGTTTTTGCGAAACCGCTTAAAAAATAAACGCATTAACTGGCTACACTCTTCTTGCAAAACACCTTCTTCTACAACCACCTGATGATTGAATTTAGGCTCATTTAATATATCCAAGATAGACCCTGCACAGCCTGCTTTACTGTTTCTGGTGCCAAAAACCACCTTAGGAATACGCGCCTGGACAATTGCTCCTGCACACATAGGGCAAGGCTCAACTGTCACATAGAGGGTACAATCCTCAAGCCGCCAATCCCCAACCACAGCTGCCGCTTCATTAATGACATCAATTTCTGCATGGCGCAATGGATTTTTGGCTGTATTACGCAGATTATGACCACGGGCAATAACTTCTCCATCCCGCACCATCACTGCACCAATGGGCACCTCTCCGGCAGAAAATGCCTTTTCGGCCTCCTCCAGAGCCTCTTTCATATATTTTTCAGAATCCCACATATTTTACCCTTTCCAAGGAGGGGGTTACGATCTTGAGAGATATAAACTGCCTGTTCTCCCTACCCCTTCCGTTATATTCCAATAATCATCTATACCATCGCCATTCCAATCACAGGGATAAATAGCCTGTCCATATTGAATATCTTCATTGGACGAGCGAAGCCCCCGCTCCGTAAGGATATAACGAATGGTAGTACCAGTAGCATCACAAATGTATACTTCCTTTACACCATCCCCATTCAAGTCACCACTGTATAAGGCACCGTAAAGACTTTCCACACCCAAATGCGTACTCCAAAGCTTTAAAAGTCCTGACTCTAAACGGTGATATAAATATAAATCCATACCATCTGTCAGTAAGTATTCCATCTCACCATTACCATCCAAATCAGTAATATGACATTGGGTTACCCGATGGCGAAGCGATTCTTTCCTTGTTCTGCGCCAACCATCCTCACTTAACTCGTAGACTTCCATAGCTTGGTCAACAAACAAAAACAGCTTGCCATCTTCAGATCCTAAGGCTGTACATCCTTCAGTCTCCAGGGGTACTTCCGCAACAACCTGTAAGGTGGAGTCATACAAAACCACCTTCTCAGATCGTTTAAACACAGGTTCCCCTTCTGAGTCCACCTCGGTCACATCAGCTAAAAGAACCGCCAAAAGATCATCCTCGCCACTTTCTACATACGCCGCAGAAATTGCCTGTAAACCACCGCCCGGCGCCAAAGTACGCATTCGACTAATAACACTGCCCGAAAGATGATATAATTCCACCTTGCCATTTTTTATAGATGCCACAACACCACTTCTATTCTTGGTTACAAAGCCCTCCTCAGGCAAGCTTCCATTTAATACACGATATTCTGTATTCATGCCTGTCCAGTTTTCATATGCAGAGAAGTTTCCATTTGCTAAAAAAGGGTTTCTCTCCCTCAGGCTATATGCAGCATCATCAAACCCACCCATATAATATACCCCAGCCAATTGGTTGTTGACAAAAATGCAATTCACCTCACCGGCGATATCTCCATTATAATGTAGTAACTCCGCCGATGCTGTAACGCATTGGCTACCTGCCACAGATTTTAACGAATAACCAGCATCTTGAGAAGCGCTTAACAAACGAGTACTCTCCTCGCTATCCTGTGGAACATCCCCACCACGAAATGTTAGGCTATCTTTATCATAGCTCCAATAAAATTCGTCCATTATCGTATCAATCTGCTTTATATATGCTTCCTGCTCCTTAGCAGACAGGCTTAAGCTTTGATCTGTTTCATCATTACTACAACCCGTCATGCAAAATAAACACACGCCAAGCAGCAGCCACATCGCTTTTTTCATGGTCTCATTCCTCTCAAAGGGCCTATTAAGACTTCTCTTCTATCTTAAGTATTAACAGTTACTGCCGAAAAACGCAATAGTGCTTTCACTTTTTTAACACTCACCTTTTCGGACAGCTTTTTCAATTTCTTTTCTATTATATAATAAGCCCTTTGATTTTTCAAATTCATTTTCCAAAAGCCATTTGCACCAAAACAACAGCTGCAATTACACCTACAAAGTTTGCAATCAACGCGCACGGCAGAGTATATCTGGTTTTTCTGATTCCGATAGAAAGAAAATACAAACTCATGGTGTAAAACACCGTTTCTGTACAGCTCATCATTACAGAAGAAACTCTTCCCAAGAAAGAATCGGGTCCAAAATTTTGAAAAATGTCTAGCAGCAGCCCCGTTGCCGCAGAAGATGAAACCAAACGAATCAAACTGAGGGGTGCCAACTCTGCGGGAAAACCCACATGATCCGCCAAAGGACGTATCAAATTTGTCAAAATATCTAACAACCCGCCGGCACGAAAAACTTCTACCGCAACAATCAAACCAATCAAAGTGGGTAGAATATCAATTACTGTTTTTAAACCATCTTTAGCCCCTTCTAAAAAAGTTTCATACAACTTTACCTTTTTCATACACCCAAAACACACGATAAATAAAACCGTCACAGGGATGATGAAATCAGAAATCACTAATAACAACCGCATCATTTTATCATCCCGCCCTATCCATTATTTTAGCTACAACAATCCCAACCAGAGTGGTTATAAATGTTGCTGCAATACCCACCCCCACAATTTCAGCCGGTGCTGCCGATCCATATTCTGTACGATAAGCTAAGATATTTACCGTAACTAACTGCAAGGATGACATATTAATGGTAAGAAACATGCACATGGCTCCTGTGGCACAATCTTTCTCCCGATTCAACTTTTGCAACTCCTTCATTGCCATAAGCCCCGCAGGCGTTGCTGCCCATCCCAAGCCTAAAAAGTTTGCCGCAAAATTTGCAGCTATGTATTGTCTTGCCTTATGATGCCTTGGTACTGATGGAAACAAAAAATCCATGGCAGGTGTTAGCTTTTCCGACAGGATATCAATCATCCCACCTTTTTCCGCAATTTTCAAAACACCAGACCACATTGCAACCACCCCAGCCATGGTAATCGCCAGTTCAACTGCACTCTTACCACCACTTAACACCGCCGCCGTAACCATATCCATGCGCCCCAATGCTGCCGCAGTTAAAATGCCCCCAATAATAAAAAACCCCCATATTGCATCTAGCAAAGTTTGCCGCCTCCTTTGATTCCTATTGTTTTAGTGTATGTTTGTATGCTATCTATTCATGCTTAGAGCCTTTCTAAAAATCTTACTTTTCTCCTATTCCCATTTTTGTCTAGGCAAAAAATACACGGAATTTACATATATTTATATTTTTTATTAAAATTAAACATATTTTTTTCATGTACTTCTAATAAATCATCAAATTCGTATTTTTTTATAACATTCTTACAGCAAATTTCATACTTTCCTATTCTTTCCAGTAATTTTTTGTTGTAATTTGCCAATATTCATGCTAAACTTTCTCTATGCTATACACTTGTCGAGGACTGCGAAAGAAAATTACAATCCAGAGGTGAAACAAATGAAATCTACAGGTATCGTTCGTAAAGTGGACGAACTAGGCAGAGTAGTATTGCCTATCGAACTGCGCAGAAATATGGGGATCGAAATTAAAGATTCCTTGGAAATCTTTGTCGAGGAAGATTCCATTGTACTTAAGAAATATGAACCCGCCGATATTTTTTCCGGTAGTATGGAAGAACTCATCGACTATAAAGGTAAAAAAGTTTCTAAGGCGTCTATCCTAGAAATGGTAAAGCTGGCAGGTCTAGAACTGAAGCAAACTACATAAAACCGCCGAAATACCGCTTTTCCCTTAAAGAAAAGCGGTATTTTTATTGACAAGACTATATTGTCTCCCATAAAATAATGTTATTATAATTAAATTGTATACAGACGAAGGGTGGATAAAGCATGAATACAACTTTTCAAGGCAGCAAAGATTATGTGGCAAGTGACGAGTTAATGCGTTCCGTTAACATCGCCATTGCACTTCAGAAACCTTTGCTGATAAAGGGTGAACCCGGAACAGGCAAAACAATGTTAGCAGAAGCAATTTCCGCTGCATTAGGAAAGAAACTAATTATTTGGAATATCAAATCCACTACAAAAGCGCAGGATGGCCTTTACGTTTACGATGTGGTGCAGCGTCTCTACGATAGCCAGTTTGGTAACGAAGGTGTAGACGATATTAAAAAGTATGTAAAGTTGGGCAAATTGGGTGAAGCCTTTACCGCAGATGAGCAGGTCATCTTACTCATTGACGAAATTGACAAAGCTGATTTGGAATTCCCCAACGATTTACTTTGGGAATTGGATAAAATGGAATTCTATATCCCCGAAACAAAAGAAACAGTAAAAGCAAAACAGCGTCCAATTGTAATTATTACTTCAAATGCAGAAAAAGAATTGCCCGACGCATTCTTACGTCGCTGCATTTTCCACTACATCGAGTTCCCCGATGAAGAACAGATGAAGGAGATTATCAAAGTACACTATGACAATATTGAAGAGCACCTGTTAGATCAGGTTTTAGAAACCTTCTATTGGATTAGAGAATTGTACAATATTCAGAAAAAACCTAGCACCTCTGAAGTAATCGACTGGATTCAGGCTTTAGTTCTTGGTGGCATTGACCCCGAAAGAATCAAAGCAAAGGTTCCCTTTGCAGGGGTATTATTGAAAAAGAACGAAGATATTGACACAATGAGAAGATTCTTAAAGTAAAAGCGGGTGAGCCTATATGTTTACTTCATTTTTTTACCTACTTCGATCCAGAGGGCTTAACGTTTCCTTAAACGAGTGGATGTCTCTGGTTGAAGCGTTAGATATGGGGCTACACGGCTCCAACTTTACGGGCTTTTACTATCTTTGTCGTAGCGTTCTTGTAAAAAGCGAAACAGACTTCGATAAATTTGATGGGGCTTTTTTGGAATTCTTTAAAGATATGGAATTCGCTACCGATGAGTTGCCTCAGGAGCTGATTGATTGGCTTGAAAGCCCGAAAGATGCCCCTGGAACAGAATTTGACATGGATCGGGCAATGAAAAACGAACTCATATCTCAATCTGAAATCCAAAGGATGTTCCGAGAGAGGTTGGATGAGCAAAAAGAGGAGCATAATGGCGGTAGCTATTGGGTTGGTACTGGCGGTGTTTCTGTTTTCGGCAATAGCGGTTTTAGTCCGAGGGGTATCCGCGTTGGTGGCGAAGGTGGCAAACGTCGTGCCTTTCAGGTTGCGGGAGATCGAAAATTCCGTGACTTCCGTCAAGACAACACCTTGGATACTCGCCAATTTCAAATGGCCTTTCGCAAGCTTCGCCAATTTTCTTCTCGAACAGAAGAAGCAAGAACAGAATTTGATATTGATGGAACAATCCGTGAAACCTGTGATAATGCTGGTAGTTTAAAAGTTGTTTATGAAAAGCCAAGAAAAAATACAGTTAAACTTCTACTACTTATGGACAGTGGTGGTTCTATGGAATATTACAGCCGCCTTTGCAGTTCTCTTTTCCAGGCTGTTAGCAAGTCCAGCCATTTTAAGGATTTGCAGGTGTTTTATTTCCACAACTGTATTTATTCTAAAATCTATACAGAGGCAGATCTACGCCCCCGCTCTGTTATCTCAACAGACTGGATTTTAAATAATATCAGTAGCGAATATAAAGTTATCATCGTTGGTGATGCCCAGATGGAGCCTTCCGAGCTGTTAGATCCTAGCTACTACTCTTATGGTGTAAGAGATCAGGTGACAGGCTTGGAATGGTTAAAGCGTTTCAAAGAAAAATATCCTCATATCATTTGGTTAAACCCCTCCGAACGTCCAACCTGGGGCGGCTGGTGGGCAAAAACCTACGATATTATTAACAAGGACTTTGATATGTACCGCTTATCCCTGGACGACTTGAATGCAGCACTTAAAAAATTAATGGTTTCTAGATAAGAGGCACAAAAATAAGGGCATATACCAATATAAATCGGTATATGCCCTTTATTCGCCCTGTAAAAGGCTAAACTCCACAACAGCTATATTAAGCTCTCTGTGCCCAACCTTTCTCGCCTAGGCTACAATAACTTAAAAAAAATGGAATTAGCATTGCACATAATAAAAGAGAATATCTCTTCCATTCTTGTTCAGTCCGCTTCAAAACCTCATATTACCACAAATCTTAAAGTACTAATCTCAATCACCCATTGCCTCTCGCTATCTTTTACATTTAAAAGTTTTCAACGCAACATTGTCTGGGAGTGCTGTGGCATTGTAACCAACCCCACAATCATTGGATAAAACAAAAGTCAAAGAAATCTGCTTTACCCCTTGCCTACTACAACAAATCCATACCATTGAGCCAAACATTTGGGAGGGAATTTGGCTCTTTTGGGTTGCTACGCTTTAACTTTTCATGGTTTTGCAGAAACGTACATCCGAGGCTTAATACTCCTCCATTTTTTATAATCCCATCAAAATACAATAAAATGGATTGAGTAGAGGGAAACACCCAAGGGGTGCAGCAATCCTTTATTATAGTTGACTGATTGTTCCATTTGAAGCAATATCTCTCCCTAGCAGATTACATTTCCTAGTCAATAAGTCAATTTGGTAACCGAATAAGGGTTATTGGATTTAGAAAGCTTTTGCTTACATACAAGCCGGTGGATTATCACCACTACAATCAAAGAGCATTTCATATTTGGACTCACTCATTTATAAAAACTCTTATCTTATAGGGAATTTCAAATACTAACCTTCTTACGCTTCTTCATTGATAAAGCCGATATTGGTGCGAATTACATCACAAGAATGATGGAACTCTGCCAATTCTTCTTCGGTAAGGTTTAATTCAAACACTTCCTCTACACCATTCTTACCAATTACACATGGTGTGCTGATAAAGATATCATGCTGACCATATTCTCCATTCATCTGTGTGCTACAAGGCATAACAACCTTTTCATCATGGAAAATAGCATATACAAAACGAGCAAGAGTGGAAGCAATTCCAAACTCAGTACAGCCTTTGCCTGCAAAGGTAACCCAACCACCGCCAGTTGCTTCCTTTAAAACTGCTTTTTTATCTACATCGTACTTTTTATCTTTTTCCATCAGTTCAGCAAGAGGCTTACCGTTTACTGTAACATGGGACCACGGAGCCATCTGAGAGTCACCATGTTCTCCCAGAGTATAAGCAATCAAGGATTTATGGTCGATATCCATCTCTCTGGATAATACAGCCTTAAAACGAGAGCTATCCAAGCCTGTACCTGTGCCAAATACACGAGCTTTGTCGAATCCAGAAAGCTTATGTACCTGTCTTGCAATGATATCACAAGGGTTTGTAATAACGATAAAAATACCGTCAAATCCTGCATCAACCACCTGTTTTACAAAACTGTTTACCATATCAATGGATACGTTCAACTCATCCAAACGGTTTTGGCTCTTTGTAATTACACCAACACTAACAACAACCACATCACAATCTTTTAAGTCTGCATAGCCACCTGTACGCACTTCAACGCGGTGAGGAAGATAAGCCACACTATCTCTCAAATCCTGACACTCACTAATTGCCTTTTGCTCATTAATATCTACTAAAATCAACTCGTCCGCAATGCCTTGTACCGCTAAGCTATACGCACAATGCGCACCAACATGACCAACACCGATGATACCAACACTTCTTGTCTTCATTTTGAAACCTCCTAATGATATGTATTTCTTTAAACTCCCTTTGGGGAAATATTACAAACCAAATGTAGGGAAAAGCATATGAGTATAAACCATACTTAACACCATGTAAATTGTCAGAATAACCACAAAAGCTGCCAACGTACGTTTTAATACTTCTCCCTCTTTACCGATTACCCCTACGGTAGCACAAGCGGCAACGACGTTGTTAGGGCAAATCAAATTACCTAAGGATGCCCCTGCATTCTGCCCTGCAAAAACTGTGATAGGATTCAACCCCAGCATATCTGTTGCATTCAAATGCATAGGTGCAAACATAATATTGGAACCCAAACCTGTGCCAGTAATAAAAGAACCCGCCGAACCAATGGCAACTGCAGCCGCTGGATAGAACTGACCCGCCGTGTCTGCAATGGTTGAGGCAATAATTTGGATCATACCAGTCTGACTATTCTGCATGATATAGGAAACCGTTAACAACGAGCCCATGGTAACCAGAACGGGAATAACACGCATAGCCGTTTGCTTCATCGTATCAAAGAACCCTTCCAAACTAACCCCCAGAATTACACAACCGATGCATGCACACAAAAACACTACAACATCTACCCAAACAATATAGCCAAACGTAGTAAGGATAGAGAAAGGAACTGTGTAACGAACCACAGGCAAAGCAATCAATAGCACCAAATAGGGTGATAATGCATGAAAGGAAGAGTAACGACGGGTCTCACCATCATTTGCCCCTTGGAAACTAGTATCTCCCTTATAGCGAAACTCCTCGGGAGTTTTAATTTTTACAAATTTCAAATAGAAAACAGAACAAACGATAGACAGCAAACCAGTTCCAAGGCTAGTGATTTCTGGCCCAACAAAGTTTGACAGACCAAACATAATCAACCCTGTACTGATACCCGAAAAGAACAAATAGGGAAAAATACCCTTAAAGCCTTTTTTACCAAAAGCAATCATAACAATCAAAAAAGGAATAACAAATACGCCAAACATATGAATACGACCAACCATCGCAGAGTTTAATGCGGCGGTGCTAATGCCCTGATCAACCAGATATGCTCCACCTGTAATGGTAGTAAGACCTGCACCACCCCAAGAACAGGGGGTTGCATCACCCAAAAGAGCAACTACGATTGCAACAATAGGATCAAAACCTAATCCTACCAAAAACGGTGCCGCAATTGCCGCCGGTGAACCTGCACCAGCTGCCCCCTCTAAGAAGATAGGAACCATCAGCCCTACAATAACCAACTGGGCTCTACGGTCATCCGTTACATCCGCCAAGGTATTTTGCACTTGCTTCATCGCCCCCGACCTTTGCATCAGATTTAAAAGCAAGAAGGATGAAAAAACCAACATTACGATTTTTGCCCCTTCTTTAATCCCTTTCCATAACAGACCATCAACCATGGTAACGGTGTCTTTAAAGGCAACATCAGCTGGGCTGAAGTATGTAAATGCCAAAATAATAATATAAACAAGCCCTAAAGGTGCAACCTTCATTGCGGGCATCTTTAAGACGACGATACCTACCAAAATCAATACCAACGGGCTTATCGCCATTACAAAATCCATCATTACCATCTCCTTTTTTCTTTGTTCGTGCAAATTCATTTCAAGTTCAACTCCTGTTGCTGCCTATCCATTTTTATAAAACAAAAGGACCCATGGCCATCGCCACGGGTCCTTTTCCTCATTCGTATCTAAGAGCCTTTTACGCTCCTATTTCCCATATATCAGAGGTTTTTCACATGACAACCAGCACTATTCTTCTCTTTGCCCAAAATAATCACCAGGAGGACCAGAAGGATAGTGCTAATAATCTGCACAAGACCATATTGAGTTGTCTCAAATGCATAACAATTCATTGGGAATAACCTCGCTTTATTTTTCTTAAAAATGGAATGACAAAAAGATACCACTTTCTTTTTCAGGTGTCAATGCAGCTATTTTCAAGGTTTTTCCATAAATTGTACATATTTTTGTGCAAAACAAAATTGGTACCGACAAAAATACCAAGGAATTGGAGTAAAATGTATTTATTCGCATACACACATCCCAATGAAATTCTTATATTGTGTACTTTGTATACTGAATATGAAGACTTTTTTCTACGAATTTGTATTGAAAAAAATACAAAAAACACCACAAGACAATAGCCCTGTGGTGTTCCCAAACAAATATCTATGAGGAGATGTATTGCTAACGTATTATTCGACGATACTGTCCAGTTTCTGCTTTAAGATTGCAGGGGGTGTTACACCGACAACACCATCAACGGCCTTACCATTTTTGAAAAACAACATATTTGGTACACTCATGATTTGATATTTTTCTGCTAAATCCATAGATTCATCAATATCCACTTTAAATACTTTTGCTTTTCCTTCATATTCAGCGGAAAGTTGTTCCAAAACAGGACCCATCATTTTACAAGGGCCACACCAAGTAGCAGAGAAATCAACTAAAACAGGAACCTTACTTTCAATTACTTCTTTTTGAAATTTATCCGATTTAATCTGTAACATATTTTCATTCCTCCTATTTCTGATTCTATCCAAAACGACTGAACTTATTCTTTTTTTTGAGTATATCATAGAAGGAAAAATAAAGCAATATATTTTACTAAATAATAACTATTATTGTTTATATATTTTTTTCTACAAATGAATATTTTTTTTGAAACAGGCAATAATGACTATCGAGGATGTTATTCTCCCCCATACAATAACATTCTTTCTACTTCTTCCCCTTAAAAAAGGACAGGAAAATTTCCTGCCCTTTTTTCCTTTATTTCAACACTTCTAACACAGAAGTATATGCATTCTCCACATCTTCTATAAGCTCGTTCGCCAAATTAATATTTCTATTTCTTAGTGCTTCTGTCAACGGCCGCAAAACCAGATAAAGACTCTCCAATGACAAATTCGCTGCTACCCCCAGTAAGGTATGAGCACTGTGAAAAGCCTCTTCACACGCTCCATCCAACAATGCTTGTCTCAATTTTTCCATATTCGTATCTCTAGTAAATTGAAATAGAAACTTCTCATAAAGAATTTCATTATTCAAAAATCGATTCAAACCACTCTCTATATTAATCCCTGCTTCAACAAGGGTTCTTTTTTTAGCTTCTTCCATCTTTATCCCCATTTCTACTGTGTGTGCATAAGGCTGTGTATCTGCTCTGATAAAGCCAAGAAGTCCTGAAGCAACGCAGGATTAAATATGCCACACTCACCGTTAGAAATCATTTCTAGCGCCTTAGCGTGGGAGTAGGCCTTTTTATAGACTCTTTCACTGGTTAACGCATCATAAACATCCGCCAAGGCTACAATCTGCGCCCATGGTGAAATTTCCTCACCCACTAGCCCATCAGGATATCCTCCTCCATCCCATCGCTCATGGTGATGCCTACAAATATCATATGCATAATGATACACCGAGTTTTGGTTTATCGTCGGAATTTGATTCAAAAGCTCACAACCACGAATAGTATGGGTTTTCATAACTTCAAACTCATCCCTCGTAAGCCTGTCAGGCTTGTTCAATATTTGGTCAGGAATCGCTATTTTTCCTACATCATGCATGATTGCTGCTGTTGCAATCTTATCAATTTCTTGGTCATTTAGACCTTCTTTAAACCGTGTATTCTTTAAAAGGAACAGTGTTAAATCGTGAATTCGTTTTACATGCTCCCCACTCTCGCAGTCCCTAAACTCAATGGCAGTGGCCAATGCCCCTATCATCGCATTATTTAATCCTTGGATTTCCTTGGTTTTTTCATCCAGCTTCATTTCCTGAATTACCACTTGTTCGTTTAGGTTGTTTCGCATGGTACATAACTCAATTACACTCTCAATTCGCCTTTTCACAACATGAGGGACAATAGGTCTTTCGATAACATCCATCACACCCAATTCATACCCCCGCAATGTTGTCTCTTCTGTGCATTCAACTGTAATTAAAAAAACGGGAACTTTTTTCATAAATCCCTGCTCATGTAAAATTTCTAAAACACCAAAACCATCCATCTTTGGCATAATAATATCAAGCAAAACCGCTACCAAATTTTCTCTTTGTTGAGTAATAATTTTTAGTGCCTCAAGGCCATTTTCAGCCTCTAAAACAACATAATCCTTTTGGAAAATTTCACGGAGAATTGCACGGTTTACCTCAACATCATCTACTATCAGTATTGCCTTCATTTCTCGTACAGCCATGTTTCTCCCCCTGTATTAAATCTTGACCACTAGGTTCAAATAGTTGTAAAAAATTGGTTATACAAAAAAGTATAATATAAGGGAAACGTGCTGTAAAGTCTGCAACAGTCTACACTACACCTTTCCCTTATGATTAAAACTGTTCAATATCAATAATTTCTGCCGTATATCCCTGTTTCAAAGCTTTTTGGCAAATGGAATAAAACATATCCGTAGAGTCACTCAAGTAAAAAGTTCTTTCACCCAAAGCTTCTCCTGTGTTTCCAAGTCCTTTTTCCTGTAAGAATAGCTTCACTTGTTTTGCAGTTGCTTTTGCCGGATCCACCAGTTTCACATTATCGCCAACAGTGGTGCCAATGCAACGCTTGAGCAAGGGATAGTGTGTACATCCCAAAACCAAGGAATCAATGCCTTTTTCCATCAATTCCACCAAATATTTCTCTGCGGCCAATCGTGCCACTTCATTCTCTGTCCAGCCTTCCTCTGCCAAAGGTACAAAGAGGGGGCAGGCCTTCGAAAACACCTGCATCTGTCCATCCTTTTGGCAAATCATATTTTCATATGCGCCTGAGCGTACCGTCCCGGCTGTACCAATCACACCGATCTTTTTGTTTTGCGTTGTACGAAGGGCTTCCGCTACGCCTGCATCAACCACGCCAAAAATAGGAACATCAAAGGTGCGGTGTAGCTCCTCCAAGCTGTTTGAGCTTGCAGTATTACAGGCAACTATTATTGCCTTTACTTCCTTCGTCAGCAAAAATCGTACATCCTGCTTGGAAAACTTCGTTACAACCTCTTTTGACTTACTCCCGTAAGGCAGACGCGCTGTATCACCAAAATAAACGATGTTTTCATGGGGCATGACCTTCATCACCTGTTTTACTACGGTCAATCCACCCACCCCTGAATCAAATATACCAATTGGTCTTTTATCCATAAGGTTCCTTCTTTCTGCCTAGCCACGAATACCATTATCCTTAGCCAGCGCCAATTCGATCAAACAATCCATCAATTCTGTTTTTGTTACACCAACCGACTCCCAAAGCATAGGATACATACTAATTGAAGTAAAGCCTGGCATTGTATTAATTTCATTTAAAAGCACACGCCCTGTTTCCACTTCAATGAAAAAATCCACACGAGCTAAGCCACTGCCATCCACAGCCTGATAAATTTTTGCTGCTATCTTTCGTATTGTTTTTTCTTCGTCTTCTGTAATAGGTGCAGGGATCACCGTGCGAGATTCACTATTATTATATTTCGCATCATAGTCATAGAATTCCGCAGCTGATAAAACTTCACCAACGCCACTTACAGCCGGTTCCTCATTACCCAAAACAGAACATTCAAACTCTCTACCAATAATCGCTTCTTCTACGATAATTTTTCTATCATATTCTGCGGCTAAACGTAAAGCTTTCACCAAAGCATCATGATCCTTCGCCTTACTAATTCCCACGGATGAACCTGTGTTGGCAGGTTTTACAAAGCAAGGATATCCTAATTTTTTTTCTACCTTTTCTACTACTTTATCTATTTCATTCAATTCCTCTTTGGTAAACCAAACGTATTTTGCCTGAGGAATATTTGCATTTTTTGCAATTATTTTTGTAAAAACTTTATCCATGCAAACAGCGGAAGATAAAACACCGCAACCAACATAAGGGATACGAGCCATTTCTAAAAGCCCCTGAATCGTTCCATCTTCTCCCCACGCTCCATGGAGGGCAGGAATAACCACATCCACAGGAATGACCTTTATATGACCATTCACAATCTTTAATAACGCCTTTTGCTTTGCATCTGGGCTAATGATTGCCGGAGTAGCATATTTCTCCCACTGTCCTGTACTAATATGTTCTGTTGGGCCTGTATAAATAAGCCATTGCCCCTCTTTTGTAATTCCAACGGGGATGACCTGATACTTCTTACTATCCAATGCATTCAACATCGTTGTTGCTGACATTCTAGAAACTTCATGCTCCGATGACTGCCCGCCAAATAATACGACCACGGTTTTTCTGTTCATGTACAAACCTCTTTTCTGCTCCTACGAGCTGAGTCCAATCAGTACCATTATATGCAATCTGCCTTTCGCTGACAATAAAAAAATGTATGAATCACTTTTTCAGCTTAATTAAAGCCAAAAAAAGAGGTCGTTCCTTCGTGTTCAGTCAAAGGAAAGCCCTCTTGATTTTATAGTATAGGAATATTTGTTTCAAAAACACAGTTGCATTTTTCTACTCAAAAAAATATCAAAACCTATGCCCACATAATACTTTTTTGAGGAAGAGCATCTGCCCTTGGCTAAAACAAAAGCCATCTTACTTCACCCTGAAGGTGAACCATTCCCTAAGCCCATTAATTTCCCTTTAAAAGATGGGAAATGGATTTATACAGCAAAAATGTCATTGCGCAGTTGATACCAGCCTTTAATAAGTTAAAAGGAATTACGATAGGAACCAACATAGAAATAACTACTTCTAAAGGCTGACCCATAAATAATGGTGTGAAAATCAAATTCATGATTACCATAGCAACAGTCTGCACCAGCGCACCTGCAACCAAAGCAATTAATGCGTTCTTTCTTGTTTTATTTCTTTTATAGATGCTGCCCGCAACCAAAGCACAAGCTCCAGTCGCAAAAATATGCATTACAATACCAATAATACCACCACCAGCACTAACTGTCATCCCCTGAATTACAGAAACAACAATTGTAAGCACCAAGCCAGCCACAGGGCCATAGGCAAAGGTTCCGATTAAGATGGGAATATCCGCAGGGTCATATTCCAAAAACGCAGCAGCAGGAATTAAAGGAAAGTGAATTGCCGCTACCAATACAACAGCAATTGCTGCAAGCATCGCCAAAGACACCATGATTCTTGTTGACATTTTTTTCTTGTCCCTTGTTACACTTACTTTTGATGATACATTTTCCATTTTACTTCTCCTCCATTTTTTGTTTAGAATTTTCAGGCTCATCGCCAAGAAACGTAAGCGAACTTTTTCTTTTTAGAGCAAAAGAAAAAGCCTGAAAAATCTTCAGGCTAAACAAGCAAAATAAAGGCTGAGGTTTATTCGCAACAAAAAAACCAATTTTCCCATGCGAAAAAACATCAAACTTTTATTCTTCTTCCATCCAGACTATAC
>DFWH01000006.1:76617-121899 GCA_002380805.1 Clostridiales bacterium UBA4139
CCAATTGCATGCAGAGCTACAACAAATCCTATGATTCAAGGTACTAACTGAGGATATCCCTTCGCCAAGTAACCTCGCATGGCACATAACGTTATTCATTCAACAAAACCCCATAAATATCATATCCATTACCCCTAAAAATAAAATTATGATGTAATTCAATTATTGGCAACTTATTTTTTTTCTTTATCCTTAGGCTTCCTACTACCAATTTTACTAATAATTATGTTTAATAAAAACATTGCTACCAAAAAACCTAAAAACCAAGGTAAAATTTCAGGTCTTTGTTCTGCAACATTGCTTGCCGTTTCTGCACTTCTAACTGTTTGGTTTAATGCTGTTAATAAAAACACTTCCTATCAGGCTCCCTTCTCTCCACCATCCATGGTGTCCTTCCTACTGCAATCCGCCTCATTCTTTTTATCGCTCTCAATGCCACATCAACCTATTACATTTTACATCCGGCGCCTATACTCCACCTATGAAGAGCCGTTGCATTTCACACCATCTTAGTCAGGTCTAAATTTCATAATTGAGCAAATCCCCTTGCTTATCAGAAATATCCATATTGCAAACAACCTATTAATTTATTCTTTTATCAAATTGGAAACCAATAAATCTGTTAGGTAGTAAAATTATTATATCATAAGAAAGAAAAAAACCCTGAAATTTTTTCAAATTTCAAGGTTTTGATAATTAGTCCTGTGTATAAGGCATCAGGGACACGTGTCTTGCTCTCTTGATAGCAGTTGTCAACGCTCTCTGGTGCTTAGCGCAGTTGCCTGTAATTCTTCTGGGAAGGATTTTTCCTCTTTCGGAAATATATCTTCTCAGCTTATTTACATCTTTGTAGTCAACTGTTGTTACTTTATCAGCACAACACTGGCAAACGCGTTTTTTTCTACGACCACGTTTTTTCTGAATCATGTTTACGTCCTCCTTCTTTACTGGATTTTAGAAGGGCAGATCGTCATCTTCGATGCTTTCATCAATAGGATAGAAACCATCGTCCTGGGCAGTCTGCTTAGGTGCAGCAGGCGCATCGGCTCTATGGCCTTCGGAAGATGCTTTGCTTTCTGCAAAGAACTGTTCTTCCACGACTACGTCTGTACTCCAGCGTTTCTTGCCCTCGTTGTCATCCCAGGAACGAACCTGGAGTCTGCCAACAACACTAACCATCTGGCCTTTTTTGAAGTATCTTTCCGCGAATTCGCCTGCTTTACCAAAAGATACACAGTTGATAAAGTCAGCATCGGGCTCGCCTTGGCGCTTAAAGCGGCGGTTCACCGCCAAAGTGTATCTGGCAACAGCCAAAGGTTCACTCCCCTGAGAATATCTCACCTCGGGGTCCTTCGTTAGTCGGCCCATAAGAATCACTTTGTTCATAGGATTACCTCCTTCTTACGCCTCTTTGCGGATAATGAGATAACGTAAAACGTTTTCCATAATACGCATACGTGCTTCGATTTCTGCGGGAGCATCAGCGGGTGCTTCGAATGTTGTGAAGCTATAGAAACCTTCGTTTACTTTTTTGATTTCGTAAGCGAGCTTTCTTTTGCCCCAATCATCAACTTTTTCGATTTTCGCGCCGAATCTTTCCAAAGTAGCCTGAACTTTCGCTACTTCTTCTACTCTGCCTTCTTCGTCCAGTGCGGGACTTAAAACCATAGCTAATTCGTACTTGTTCATGTGGGTTACACCTCCTTTTGGACATATGGCTCTCCCCATATTGGGAGAACAAGGATTTTTACAAATCGGCATAAATACCGATACTAAAACAACATATCACAAATACCCTTGTACTGCAAGGATTTTTTTGCTTTTTTCAATATTTTCTAGGGATTTCAGTTAATCATCGTATTCTTTTGCCAATTTCTCCATTCTGTGCTGCTCAATTCGAACAAACACCACTCGAACCAAGAAGAAAACAACAAGAAATGTTACTATATAACCAATAGCAAATCCCGCTGAAACTTGCTGACCACTACTAACCCAAAAGAAAAAGAAAAATGCAACACCAATAATCGCCGCTATAATGTTCTTTTTGGGGCTAATCTGATCACGAAGATTTGTAGCAAGCACCACCCCTAACTGGCGGCTACGCACCATTTGGTAAATTGGTGTAGCAATTAATATTATATATTCGGTAGTGCACTGTGATAGATCCATCTTAAAATACAGTGATTTTACAATAAAAGAAAGGGCAATAAATAAATATACCAACTGCATTAATTCTGCCATAATTTTATTTTTTGATTGTTCTAATCTTTCATCTTTAATTTTCATAATAAACATTCCCTCCATTTTTCTGCTTCATTCCGTTTTCCTCCAGCTTATCCCGAAAATAACAAAATGCCATAAACCAATCTTCTGCCATTTTTGCTTTCGATTTCTCTAAGCACTCGCCCTCAGTTATTCTTTGCGCAAACACGATGATCACTCCCTTTATCTTTCCTCATCCCAAAAAAGTTCATCCAACGTCTTTCCTAAAGCCTTACAAAGAGCAATGCACAAGTTTAGCGTAGGATTATACTTTCCTGCCTCAATCATGCCAATGGTCTGTCTGGTAACACCAACTTTTTGTGCCAGTTCGTCTTGAGAAAGATCTAACGCTGCTCTGGCAGACTTAATCTTTAAGTTTTTCATTCTCTTGCCCCTTTCCCTTTTCTATATTCTATTTATACAATATATTTTTCTAAATGTCAATTATATATTACATAAAAAATAAAATAAATTGCATTTTGCAATGTTTCTTGTTTAAACAGCCCTTTGGCTTTATAATATAATTAGGAAAACTAAAGACGAAAGGATAACCTATATGATTACAAAAGTTTACGATAATCCAACGATTTATAAAATAGATGTCCCTCTACCCAACAACCCACTCAAAAACTTAAACTCCTACGTCATCCAAGATGGCGGCGAAAGCTTAATTGTGGATACAGGCTTTAATCGCCCCGAATGCAAAGCAGCATTACTGGAAGGATTGCAAGAATTAAACGTAAACTGGGAAAAAACAAATATGTTTCTCACCCATCTCCATTCTGACCATTCTGGCCTTGCCCCTGCTGTGATGTATGGAAAACCAGGAAAAATTTTCATGAGCAAAAAAGATTATGATTATTTAGGCTGGATTCTAAATGGAAACCGCTGGGATACCTTTGACATTATTTACCGAAAAGAAGGCTTTACAGAAGAACAGGTTAATTGGCTTAAAGATGAAAATCCCGCTAGAGGCTTTGAACCGGATTATTATTTTGACGCAGAAATCGTAGAAGATGGCGATAGGATTCAGGTTGGATCATATCATTTTCAGTGTGTCTACGTACCAGGGCATACTCCAGGGCAAATATGTCTATTTCTGCCCGAAAAAAAATTAATGCTCTCCGGTGACCATATCTTGTTTGATATCACTCCCAACATTACCTCTTGGGTAGCCGTGGAAGATTCATTAGGGGATTACCTGGATAGCTTGGTAAAAATCCGTAAATACGACATGGAAACGGTTTTACCTGCCCATAGAAAAAACGAGATGGATGTTTATGTACGAATAGATGAAATCATACATCATCATTTAATTCGCCTGGAAGAAACCATAGATGCCGTAGGTGAATTTCCCAACGCCCATGCCACAAAAATCGGCTCTTGTTTAAAATGGTCCATGCGCGGCAAAACTTGGGATGAGTTCCCTCTTTCTCAACGTTGGTTTGCCGTCGGTGAGACTATGTCCCATCTGGACTATTTAATTAAACGAGGCTTGGTGGAAAAAACTGAGGATGAATTTTATGGCTACAAACTAACAAATACCGCCGAAGCCTGCAAAGAAAAATTAAACCAGCTCTGGCGTGCATATAAAAAATAAAAGGAAGGCGTAAAAATGGATATTTTGAAACGTTTACAAGAAGAATTGAATATCAAATCTTCTCAAATTGAAAACACAGTGAAACTTCTGGACGAAGGCAATACAGTTCCCTTTATTGCCCGCTACCGTAAAGAAATGACAGGCTCCTTGGATGATCAGATTATCCGCCAGCTCTCCGAGCGATTGATTGCCCTCAGGAACTTGGAAGAAAAAAGAGAACAGGTTAGAACGTCTATCGCAGAGCAAGGAAATCTCACCGAAGACTTGGAGAAAAAACTGGATGCTGCCATGACCCAAACGGAAATTGACGATATCTATCGACCTTTCCGCCCCAAACGCCGAACCAGGGCCTCTATTGCCAAGGAAAAAGGATTAGAGCCTTTAGCAGAAATGATTTGGGGACAAGTTCTTTTGACTCCATTAGAAGAATATGCCGCCCTTTTTATTGATGAAGAAAAGGGTGTTAGTACAATTCAAGAGGCCTTGGATGGTGCCAAAGATATTTTGGCCGAACAGCTTTCTGACGATGCTAATTTAAGAAAAATGCTCCGAGAGGATTGGATGAAATACGGCCTCTTGGTTTCTCAAAAAACAAAGGATGAGCCATCTGTATATGAAATGTATTATGATTACAGTGAAACCCTAAAAACCATAGCCGGACACCGTATTCTTGCTATTAACCGTGGTGAAAAAGAGGGCTTCTTATCCGTAAAAATTCAAGGGGAGGACGAAAAGCTTTTTGAGAAAATGGGACACTATGTTATCAAAAAGAATAGTCACACCAGAGAACTTCTACAAGCAGTTATTGAGGATAGTTATAAACGCCTAATTGCCCCCTCGTTGGAGAGAGAACTTCGGAACGACTTTACAGAAAAAGCCGAAGAGTCAGCATTGGGCGTATTCCGTGAAAATTTAAAGCAGCTTTTATTACAACCTCCTATTGTTGGCAAAGTGGTACTAGCTTTGGACCCTGCTTTCCGTACAGGCTGCAAAATTGCTGTCATTGACGAAACAGGAAAGCCCCTAGAAACAGCCGTTGTTTATCCAACCCCTCCTCAAAATAAAAAGGTGGAAGCCGAAAAAACATTGAGAAAGCTTATTGAAACCTATGGTGTTGAGCTAATTTCCATTGGTAACGGCACAGCCTCAAGAGAATCAGAGCAATTTGTGGCTGAAATGCTAAAAAATTTGGATCGTAAAGTTCAGTACATCATCACCAACGAGGCAGGTGCCTCTGTATATTCCGCCTCAAAACTGGGTGCAGATGAATTTCCACAATATGATGTGTCCTTAAGAAGTGCTGTTTCCATTGGCCGAAGAATCCAAGACCCTTTGGCAGAGTTGGTAAAGATAGATCCAAAGTCCATCGGCGTGGGACAATATCAGCATGATATGAACCAAAAACGTCTAGGCGAGGCCTTGGGTGGCGTGGTGGAAGATTGTGTAAACAGCGTAGGTGTAGACCTTAACACGGCAAGCCCCTCCCTTCTTTCTTATGTGGCTGGAATTAATGGCACTGTTGCCAAAAATATTTTGTTATACCGTGAAGAAAACGGCAAGTTTAAGACTCGTAAAGAGCTCTTGAAGGTGCCAAAATTAGGGCCGAAAGCATTCTTGCAGTGTGCCGGCTTCCTGCGTATCCCTGAAAGCACCATGGCATTAGACCATACAGGGGTGCATCCCGAAAGCTATCAGGCGGCGGAAAGCCTCCTTAAGGCTTGCGGATATACCCTTCAGGATGTGGCAAACAACCACGTAACAGGATTAACGAAAAAAATATCTTCTCCCGAAAAAATGGCAGAAACACTAGGCATCGGGGTTCCTACATTGCAAGATATCATCAACGAATTAGAAAAACCTGGCCGCGACCCCCGTGAAGATGCACCTGCTCCAATCCTGCGCAGTGATGTCCTTTCTATGGAGGATCTACAAGAGGGTATGGTCTTGATGGGTACCGTTCGTAATGTCATTGACTTTGGCGTTTTTGTGGATATCGGTGTTCACCAGGATGGCTTGGTGCATATTTCTCAGATTTGCAACCGGTTTATTAAACACCCCTTAGAAGCAGTAAAACTTGGGGATACCGTAAAGGTAAAGGTTCTTTCGGTAGACATTGATAAGAAAAGAATTGCATTGACTATGAAAAATATAGACTAAGTATCTTAATGCTTCAGGATTATCATATTCTATAATTAAAATAGGGAATCCTCTTTAAAGAGAATTCCCTATTTTAATTCATCCTCTAAAAAGCAGAGAGTGAATTCCTCAGCAAGCTGTGCCTGAGCATCATTAAATTGCTTTGAATAAGGATCCATAAAGCCATGCCCTGCATCCATACTGAAAGAAAACAAGCCCTGTTTCCCTTGTAAGCTCTCCATAACCGCACCAACATCAAAGGAATCCTCCTTTGCGAACAACAACAAAGTTGGACACACGGGATTCAAGTCTGTATAATCCCTGATGCGCGAGCCATAACAAGCCACAACGCCACTGCACAATGGATTTTCGCAGCACCTCCACGCGATGGTCGCCCCAACACTAAACCCGAGAATAAAAACCTTATTATACATCTTCTTCAAACCTACAATAAGTCTACAAACATCTTGATACACATCAAACCCGACATGAGTGGTAAAGAAATCATATGCTTCTTTGGACTCCTCATATCTAAACGAAGGTCTTTCAAGTAAATCTGGACAAATAACCTCAAACCCCAAATCTCTATACTTTTGACATTGGCCTTTTATAAAATCATTCACGCCATATATCTCATGTAGAATAATAATTGCTTCCTGCTTTTTTCTCTGCCGCCTAATCACTATTTTATCCTCTCAATACAAAAATCCCCATTTTTCTTATTTACTCCATTATATCTGCATAAGCAACTCTCAAAAAGCTCCATTCACCACAAAAACAATGGTTCTTTTTCGTCCAAACCAATATTTACTCGCAGATATTTGCAAAAAACAGCGACAGTCAAAGTTCTGCCGCTGTAAAAATTAAATCTATGCCTATAAAAGTATAAAATTTTTATCTTCCTTTAACCACACGACCCAATTGGATTAAAGCAGTAGGAACAAAAGCCAAACCAATAATCTGTAAGATGTGGGTGCCCGTAAGCGCATTGTTAATATCAAACAAACCGTGCAAGCCAGGAACAAACAATACCGCCATTAATAAAACAGCACCTACTGCAAACGCACCATAGCTATATGGGTTATTGGGCAGGCGGAAAATGGAACGAGCACCACGGCAGTTGAATCCGTGGAACAAACGAGCCATACAAAGGGTTGCAAATGCCATTGTACAAGCCATACCATCGTTCACACCCATACCAATATAGAAGGCAATGATTGTTACCACCGCAATCATACCACCCTGCAATACCAACCTACGCATAAAGTCCTTAGTCAAAATGCTTTCTTTTGGGTTTCTAGGTTTATCATTGAGTAAGTCGCCTGTGGGTTTTTCCATATTTACCGCCAAGGCAGGCAAACTATCTGTCAGCAAGTTGATGAACAACAGCTGAACCGCCGTAAAAGGTAACGGTAACCCAAACAAAGAAGTGAACAACACTGTAATAATACCTGCTAAGTTACCTGAAAGTAGGAACTGGATGGAGTTTTTAATATTTGCATATACATTTCTACCATTACCAACGGCTTTTACAATGGTTGCAAAATTGTCGTCTGTCAAAATCATTGCAGCCGCATCTTTAGAAACCTCAGTGCCCGTAATACCCATGGCAATACCGATGTCGGACTGTTTTAATGCAGGCGCATCATTTACACCGTCACCAGTCATTGCAGCGATGCAACCATTCTCTTGCCAAGCTCTAACGATACGAATTTTATGCTCCGGTGAAACACGGGCATAAACAGAAATATCTTTTACCATTTCACGCAATTCATCATCACTAATATGCTCTAACTCTGCGCCTTCAACTGCCCTGTCACCTTCCTGCAAAATGCCAATTTCCTTGGCAATGGCAGAAGCTGTTACCTTATGATCCCCTGTAATCATAACAGGACGAATACCTGCTCTACGGCAGTCGGCAACGGCAGGGGCGGATTCTAAACGAGGAGGATCCATCATGGCAATGAGGCCAATAAATGTAAGCTCATTTTCATCCTCCAGCGTGAGCAGGCGCTTTTCACCAATTTCTCTTTTTGCAAAAGCTAAAACTCTTAAGCCTTGAGAAGAGAATGCCTGATTTTGCTCTAAAATCCTATCTAAATCTTTTTTTGTCATTTCTCTTATTGCATCATTTTCAACGACACATTTACATCTAGCCAAAAGTACGTCTGGCGCACCCTTTGTCATCATCAAATACTCCCCATTGATTTGATGCAAAGTAGACATCAACTTACGGTCAGAGTCAAAGGGCAACTCACTCATACGAGGATAGGTGTTTCTAATATCTCCTTCATTTCCACCGGCCTTACGGCAGAAGGTCAACAGTGCTGTTTCCGTAGGGTCACCAATCTGGGTTTCACCATTAATGGCACCATCATTACAAAGTACTCCTGTTACAATCAATTCTCTATAAGGTTTCTTGTTACAATCTACATCATCGGCATCTGTTGTGCCTTCCAATGTAAAAGTTTTCTGAACTGTCATTTTATTCTGTGTCAATGTACCTGTTTTATCGGAACAAATAACAGATACACAACCCAAACTTTCAACGGCACGCAAATTTTTAATAATTGCATTTTCCTTTGCCATCTTTTGTGTACCAATTGCTAGCCCAATGGTTACAATGGAGCTTAATGCCTCGGGAATTGCAGCAACGGCTAAAGCCACAGCAAACATTAAAGCATCGGTCATAGCCTGACCACGCCATACACCCAGGGCAAATACCACAGCACATATTCCCAAAATAATGAAAGATAATTTCTTAGAGAAGTCATCCAAACTTCTTTGTAGCGGTGTGGACTTTTCTTGTGCGGACTGCATCAAGTTTGCAATTTTACCAATTTCAGTTTCCATCCCTGTGCCTGTTACCAAAACAACGGCACGGCCATAGGAAATTAATGATCCACTATACACCATGTTTAAACGGTCACCCAAGGGCAACTCATCTTTTTCAATGATATCAGCAGATTTATTTACGTTTTCCGACTCACCAGTGAGGGCACTCTCACTTACCTGTAATGAGTGATTTTCTAAAATACGACCATCGGCCGCTGCAACGTCACCAGCTTCTAAAAGTAAAATATCGCCAGGTACCAACCTTGCTGCCGGAACTTCCACTTTTTCTCCATCACGAATCACTCGTGCATTGGGGGCAGACATCGCCTTCAAGCTTTCTAAGGATTTTTCAGCCTTAAAGTGCTGCACTGTTCCCAAGATGGCATTCAAAATCAATACTGCAATAATAACAATTGTTCCCTCAATACCACCTGTGAGGGCAGAAATCACCGCCGCTGCAATCAAAATTACAACCAAGAGGTCTGCAAATTGTTCAAAGAAAACCTGAACAATGCCCTTGCGTTTTCCCTCTTTTAGCTTATTCTCGCCATATTTTTCAATTCGATTTTCCGCCTCTTCCCCCGAAAGCCCATGTTTAGAGGTTCCATACTCTTGGAACAGCTCATCCTTTTTCCTCGTCCAAAGTTTATCCATTTCCATTCTCCTTTCAGTGCAAACAAAAAAGACCTCCATTGCACCTATCATAATTTTCCGGTACAATAAAAGTCTTGCTTCCTAAGGATAAAAAATATCCTATGGGCAACGCCCGGGCCGATGAGCCGAGATGACGAACGTTGGCGACGCATAATGCGTAAGCTACTCCCTCTTATTTGTATGAATTCTATCATAACAATGATAAAAAATCAATACAAAAAAATCCAATTACCGAAAAATCTTCACTTTTCCATTATTCCCAGTAACGTGTTTATATAGTCTTGTATATTTTTTAACACTTCCCCTTTTCATATGCTTTTTTTTTTGCTATACTAGTTCAATAGTAACCCCAAATAAAAAAGGAGGGATTGGTATGATCCATGAAAAATTTACCATTACAGGCATAGACGAAATGGTTTACCGCCTGAGTGAATACAAAGATAAAACCGACTGGCAAATAGATTTTTACAATATTTACGGTGCATTATTGCTATCTTTTGACAGCGATGAGGAAACACTACGCCGTCTTAAGGATTATGATGAGGCTTATAGGATGGTAACCGAATGGATGGATGTTGCTCTTATGATGGGCAAAGAATATTAATCCACTTATAAAAAAGATGCTTTGGCGTCTTTTTTTTGTGAAAAAATTGCATATCTTTTGGCGAGCGTGAAACACTATTACAAACTGTTTTAAAAAAGGAGAGATTATATGCAAGCATTTGTAAATGAAAAATGTATTGGTTGCGGCCTTTGCGTCAGCCTTTGCGGCGATGTTTTTTCTATGGATGATAGCGGTTTAGCAAAAGCAATCCCCGAAAATGTTCCTCCAAGCACTGAAGCTATGGTAATTGAAGCAAAAACAAACTGTCCCGCAGTAGCAATTGAAACAACAGGACACTAATAAATGCAAAAAGAAAAGGGGGTATCCATATGGATACCCCCTTTTTTCAATTCTAATTTAAATTAATGTTCTTTTGTGAGTGAAAATACAAATCAGATGACAGATCAAACTACCCACAAAAATATTTAATAGTCCCCATGACCCTGTAAAGCAATACATTGCCAATTCCAGCAAACCCATTATATCTGCTGAAAGAATGGTTGCATAAATTCCTTCACTAATCACCCATAAAACAACCATGCCTGCCAATATGCTATAAAACACCTTCCTTGTACTAACGACATAGCGAAAAATAATACCCACAGCAAGGAGAAAAAACATCTCCACTAAAAATCCAGGAATGTTCCAAAGATGAATGAAATGGAAAATCTCAGAATAAAAGAAATATGACATTAACTTCGCCTCCAATATCACCAGTTAGCGGTTTTTACATATCGTCAATATCAATTTGCAACGCTCATCAGAACAAATACATACTAAAAAACCTATTTTCACTCTTTAAGGGCGCTTTGCCAAAGCTGCACATTAAATAAATGATTTGCCCAAAAAAGATAAAACCGTGAATAGGTATTCCCTCATTGTAATTTTCAACCAATATAGAGAATCTTGCCCTCGCCATCATAAACGTTTGATTTCACACCCATATTTTCCCACTTCTTTTCGCCTATCTCAGGGTTTCCGTCTTTGGTCACCACTACATCATCACACAAAGCATAATAATGCAAGCCATAGCTGTCAACCACTTCAATATACCACTCCAGTGTACTGCCAAAGGGAATGTCCTCATCTTTGTCAATGTAATAAAAAAGCTGGAAATATTCTTGATTGGCAAAGTCTGACGGACTAGGCAAGTCATAATGATTCCCATCCTGACTATCCTTTTTCAGATAAGCCCTCTGTGCCTCATGGCTTAAGTCAACGGGGATCCTTTCTATCTCTTTCCCATCCATAATTGTCACCAAGGTTACTTCTTTAATGGGATTCTTATGATTTTTATTCTCGATATCAATCACAATAAGACCTTCCCTATGACTGGTAAGAATATCCCCAGTGGGCGTGCCTTCAAAACTACCATAAAGTGTTGCACCAATTGAAGGCAAACAATCATAGCGAGGCGACGCTGACATATCCAATGCTTGCATGCGTACAACTCCATTTTCTTGAAAAATCACTCGTTCTATCAAGCTATCTTCAAACAGGGGAATGTTCATTGCTACCGTGAATTTATTTCCCTCCAGCACCATAGGATACTCTGCCCCATTATAAATGAGAGAGGCTTTGGTATCTTTTGGGGAATATTCCTTAGGGAAAACAGAGAAATGAAGCTCAACTTCCTTATTTTCAATATTTATTGCTCCATATTCCCATGATTGCTGGGAAAGCAGATTATTCTGCTCTTCCATAGCCACTCTAACATTGGAGGTAATGTTTCTTACCTCATCACTTACCTGAAAAATTTGGGAATTCATTTCATTTCGTAAATCTGCAATATCATTTTTCAAAGATGCTATTTTTAACAACAGAAAAATGCAAAACGCTGCAATAATAATGGTCATTCTATGTTTTTTCATCACTTTCACCCTTCCTATTTATATCGTTTCGGGTTACGCAGGGCTTGTTCCCACCTATTTTCATCATGAATATCCTACGGACACACATATCATCGTACTATTGCTAAGATAAATTATAACACAGGGAAATAGGTACCATCAATAATTTTGGAAAATTATGTATTATCACAAAATAAAAAAACGGCAGCCACTATTACTTTGTGGCCACCGATTTAAAAACATTCTTTGACTATTTCATTATTTAAAGTTTAAGCTATTATCCTTAAGCAATACGTCATGTGCACCACCTTCTACCAAGCTTGTGGTAGAAATAACAGTGATTTTCGATTTTTGTTGCAATTCGGGAATGGACAAAACGCCACAATTGCACATGGTAGATTTTACTTTCTTTAAGGAAAGACCTACGTTATCACGCAAGCTACCTGCATATGGAACATAGGAGTCAACACCTTCTTCAAAGGAAAGTTTTGAATCGCCACCCATATCATATCTCTGCCAGTTTCTTGCACGAGCAGAGCCTTCGCCCCAGTATTCCTTCATATAGCTACCATTAATGTTAACTTTGTTTGTAGGGCTTTCGTCAAAACGAGCAAAATATCTACCCAACATGATAAAGTCAGCACCCATAGCCAATGCCAATGTCATATGGTAATCATAAACGATACCGCCATCAGAACAAAGAGGGATATAAACGCCTGTTTCTTTGAAATATTCATCCCTTGCCTCTGCCACTTCAATGACAGCGGATGCCTGGCCACGGCCAATGCCTTTTTGTTCTCTGGTGATACAAATGGAGCCACCACCAATACCAATCTTAACAAAGTCCGCACCACAATCAGCCAAATAACGGAAACCTTCTTTATCTACAACGTTACCAGCACCAATTTTAACGCTATCACCATAGTTTTTGCGTACCCACTCCAACGTATCCTTCTGCCATTCGGAGTAACCTTCGGAGGAGTCAATACAAAGAATATCTACGCCTGCTTCAACCAAAGCAGGAACTCTTACCATATAATCTCTGGTGTTAATACCAGCACCAACCACATATCTCTTATCCGCATCCAAAAGTTCCGCAGAGTTTTCCTTATGGCTATCATAATCCTTACGAAATACCAAGTACTGAAGTCTACCCTCACTATCAACAATAGGAAGCTGATTGATCTTATTATCCCAGATGATATTATTTGCTTCTTTTAAGCTTGTACCAGCTGGAGCAGTGATCAACTGATTGAGAGGAGTCATAAACTCACTAACCTTTGTATCTCTTTCCATACGGCTAATTCGATAATCTCTGCTAGTAACCAAGCCAACCAATTTGCCCTGTGCTGTTCCATCTGTGGTTACAGCAACGGTAGAATGGCCTGTCCTCTGCTTTAAGTTTAAAATATCCTGCAATGTATCTTCAGGGCTGATGTTTGAATCACTCATTACAAAGCCTGCTTTATATGCTTTTGCACGAGCAACCATTGCCGCCTGACTTTCCACACTCTGAGAGCCGAAAATGAAGGAAATACCGCCCTCCTTCGCCAGAGCCACCGCCATTTTATCGTCAGAAACTGCCTGCATCACCGCAGAAGTTAAAGGGATGTTCATCTCCAAAGCAGGTTTCTCACCTTTCTTGAATTTCACAACGGGTGTTTTCAAACTTACATTCTCAACTGTACATTCCTTAGAAGAATAACCCGGTACAAGCAAAAATTCGCTGAAGGTTCTGGATGGTTCTGTAAAGTATTGCGCCATTTTTTTCTCTCCTCCTGATGAAAAATAGGGAGCGTATTTTTGTACGCTCCAACTTGAAATCATTATTTCATAAGATTTTAGCACTAAAAATCCCCCTGTACAAGGGGGACTTAATATTTTTTATGTTTTTGTTGAATTCGTCGGTTTTTATATGGTTTTGAAAGGAATTACTTTACGAAAAGCCAATCTTTGTCTTTGACTCAAATACATTCATCCGTTTCAAAGACGACGATTCAAATATCCCAAAGACATTTTAGCAACAATTCCAATTACGGTGCCCGTTGCAACCCCGAAAAATAATAAAAATGGTAAATAATACATCAGTTTTAGGTTTTCAACCACCATAGTGGCAACAATGATTTGCCCAATATTATGAAATACACCGCCAGCAATACTGACACCGATGATGCTAAACTGATTTGTCTTTTTCAAAAGTGCCATAATGCAAAAACTCAAAAGCGCTCCCGACAAGCTATATAAAAGCCCTGCAAACCCTGCAAATAACAAGCCCGAAAGAAGCACACGCACAAAAGAAATGAAAAATGCCGCCTTTGCATCCATAAAGTAAAGAACAATAACGATAATTACATTTGCTAGACCCAACTTCATCCCAGGAACCAAAAGAGGCATGGGAATCAGCATTTCAACATAACCCATAAGAATTGCTAAGGATGCAAATAGACCGTAATATGCAATTCTTTTGCTTTGCATTTATCCCACCACCATATCAAACTCGGTTTCCTTTTCCCCCACAATTTCAACCACTAGTTTATGGGGTAAACAAACAATTGTCTCCCCTGTAAGATGAATCTTTTTGTGCTCCACACAAATCTGATCTCGACAGTCTGCATCTTGAATAGATACATATCCGCCTTCTACTTTTATTTCATTATATCCTTGTTGTGTCTCAACTGTAAATACCGTATCTTCCGTCAAAGGTAACTCAACCTTTACTTCTCCGTCCACCAAAACCCTGGCAAATCCACCTTCCTCTGCCCTCGAATAGAAAAAAAGCGCAAGGCCCGCCGCCACAACAAGTAGAACAATAATTAGTATTTTGTCTGCTTTTTTCATATCCTGTACACCTTTCTTCCACATAGGAAAAAAAGGAAGCCTTAGCTTCCTTTTTCTTTGTAGTAGGATTTATTAAAAATAAACTAAACAAATGCCCAGAGCCGGAATCGAACCAGCGACACGAGGATTTTCAGTCCTCTGCTCTACCGACTGAGCTATCTGGGCATGTCTTTCTCACTGACGCCATACCAGTATATCCAAAATAAATTAGAATGTCAACATATTTTTTGTTTTTTTTTGCGGGCAGGCAATGCCCACCCGCAATACAATTTAACGTTTTACTGTTTTTCTTTGGCTTTTTCGTCCCAATATTCACAAGTAATACCTACAACTTCAGAGGTAAATGGTTCACCTTTTTTGGTCTTATAATGCTTCGTTGCTCGGAATGCATACTTTGCCCCCACAAACATGATCGGTAAGTTGCAATAAACAATGAGTATATTGCCCAAGTCTGAAATATACCATAAATTATCTAACTCCAAACCAGCCAAAACGGACAGTGTCCCAAAAGGGATAAACACCAACGACCCCAAGATACGAATAAAATTAATAAAGCTCTTCTTCTTGCTAATGCGGTTAGCAGCAATCTCTGCAAAAATAATGAAACCCACCACGCAGGTATAGGCAAATAAACCATAACAGATGCTAACCAAAAGAGTGATTATTCCATCCGCTCCCGTACCCGGCGTCAACGATGTGATAGATGCCAAATACAAAGGGAGCTTCTGTCCATGCAAGGTTTCCCAAGCCGTAGGATCATTCCAAAGCTGAGCCATAACGACAATAAAGCCTGAGAGAGTACAAATAATAATTGTATCTAAGAAAACACCCAACGCCTGCACACACCCCTGCTCACAGGGATGCTCTGCATTAGAAGCCGCCGCCGACATGGTAATTGTACCCTGCCCTGCCTCATTGGACATCAAACCACGCTTAACCCCCTGAACCAACGCCGTACCAAAGAATCCACCAAAGATTGCTTCAGGTGTAAAGGCACCTTTGAAAACGGCTGCAAAGAAAAATGGCACTGTACGAATATTTAACACAGCAATCACCAATACGGTAGCACAATATAAAACAGCCATAATCGGAACCATCTTATCTGTAACCTTTGTGATTTTACGAATACCACCAAAGGCAAAAACACTGGTTCCTATAATTAACACAACGGCAATCACGTAATATAGGGCTGAGGTTCTATCATATGTATTGCCCGTAACCACCTCTGCAATAGACCCAACAGAGGAAAAGACATTAAATGCCTGGGCAGGCAAACAAAACATAGCATAAAGAATAAAAATTGCCGATAATGCCACACCAACCCATGCTCGATCTCCCATTACTTTCTTGCCATAAAAGGGAAGCCCACCAACAAACTCGTTTCCCTTCTTCTCTTTAAAAATCTGGGCTAAGGTAGCCTCCATAAAAGCTGTTGCCATACCAAAAAATGCACTTACCCACATCCAGAATAATGCACCGGGACCACCCACGGAAACCGCACCTGTAACCCCTAAAATATTCCCTGGACCAACGCGCATTGCCGAACTTAGAAAAAATGCCGCCAACGGTGAAATGCCAATGGCTGCTGCCCTTTGCCTTGTCAAAATACGAAGGCCTTCCTTAAAATGAGTCACTTGGATAAAACCAGTTTTAACCGTAAAGAAAATACCCGAGCCAATTAACAAAACCACTGCAAAACTTAAGCTCCCCAAAATTGGAATGGATGCATACCATTCAAAATTTGTGGGAAAGTCCCATAGAAAATCGGCCACCGGAACAACAAATTGAAACACACCATTCACTGCGTCAAATATTTCTTTCAAAGGATTCCCTCCCAACTAGGTTCTTCATAAATATGATAAGGATACTTCAACACACACTTCCCAACAACCACTGTATCTTTTCTTTATTCTACCTTATTTTTAAACCATTCCGAATAGCCCAACTTTTCAATCAAAATGCAAAATTATTCTCTTTTTCAATTTGAAGTAAATATAAATTATTTTCTCTGTTGCATAATATCAATAATCGTTGCATCCATAGGGCACATCCCCTCTGCGGAAACTCTGCCAAGGTTTTTGGCTGTTTGCTCTGCCGAGGAACCAACAACACCAAAGTGATTGGGAATTGCTGTACCATTCATAGCTAACATAGCAGATAAAAAGGATGTGTATACTCCTGTTGATGCCTTTAGGGCACACCCTGTGCTGCCACCATCACAAATCATCCCTGTAAGGTTTGCCGCCAAGTGATTCATGGCATTGCCAACTTCCACTGCTCCACCACCCATAAGGTAAGCAATGCCGGCTGCGGCACCACTGCCACCACCAAGAACACACCCGCAAAGGGCAGAAAGCCTACCCGTGTAATGCTTGCTGAAAATAGTAACCAATCCACTCAAAGCCACAGCCCGAATGATTTTCTCCTCCGCCACCTCTATACTTCTTCCATAAGATACCACAGGCAAAGAGCAGACAATTCCGTGGGAACCGCTCCCCACAATGCTCATAGCGGGAAATGGCAATCCGGATAACCTTGCATCCATGGCCGCACAAGTTAACTTTTGTGCTTGGTATATCATATCAATGCCCACAACCCCTTTTTTATGGAATGCATCCAAAGTTGTACCAATGGATAATCCAACTCCCCTTTGCCCCTCTTCTGAAAGCTTGCAGTTCATTTCAATCATATCTTGAATCATTGCTAGATTATCAATAGAAACCACCGAAACATAGTCCACCATATCTGCAACAGTTATGGCATCAAAATCAATCATTTCCTTCGTGGCTTCTTCCTTGCTCTGCTCCTTTATAAAAACAACTTCGTTATCCTTTGCCACATAAACAATATTGTCATGGGTTCCCTCGATACGAACAATACCGATCCCCCCTGTTGTTGTTACTTCTGCCTCTATATAAATACTATCCATTTCTTTGGCCAATGAAATATCAACAGGGATAGATTTTGCCTTTTCCACCTGTTCAGGTGTAATGCCCTTTAAGCACTCCAAACCCAACTTCCATTTTCCACCTAAAGCCCCCAATGCCGCTGCCATTTCACAACCAAGCTCCTCGGTACCTGGAATTCCACAAGAAAAGCCGTTTTTGTACATGCCTCCGTTCATACTCATTTCAATATGTAACACCGTTCCCCCAACTTCGGCATAAGCCCTTGCTGCAGCCAAGGCAATCGCACCGACTTCCGTCACCCCCAGTGCTGGGCGAATTTCTGATTTCAATAGTGCCGTAAAGTCCTTCATTTTATCCCCTCTTTCTTGTGTTTCTTTTGTATTTTCCAATTGATTTCAATATAACATTTCCCCTATGAAAATACCACTTTTTTCTATACACCATTTTAGAAAATCTTCTTAATTATTTATGTATACTGCATAATTCCCTAAATTTACTTGTTTTTTGTCTCTACGTTTTTTATAATGAAACAGCTATTATTTTTTTTGCAGCAAAGATGCTGTTATTTTTAGGAGGGTATTATGGATCAACAAAGAGAAAAATTCTCATCAAGACTGGGATTCATCCTCATTTCTGCCGGCTGTGCTATCGGCCTAGGAAATGTGTGGAAGTTCCCCTACATCACCGGTCAATACGGTGGCGCAGCTTTCGTATTGATTTACATCCTGTTTTTAATTTTATTAGGCATTCCTATCTTAGTAGCTGAGCTTTCCGTTGGTCGCGCCAGCCAAAAGAGCGTGGCAATGTCTATGGATGTATTGCAACCAAAGGGAACAAAATGGCACTACTTCAAGTACTTCGCTATGGCTGGTAACTATATTCTAATGATGTTTTATACCACTGTTGCAGGCTGGATGATTTATTATTTCTTCAAAATGGCAGGTGGCGGCTTCGCAGGACTGGATAAAGATGGCGTGTCTAATATTTTCGGTTCTATGCTGGGTAACCCCGGCCTAATGACAGGATTTATGGTTATCGTTGTTTTGGTCAGCTTTGGTATTTGTAGCCGTGGCTTGCAAAAAGGCGTTGAAAAAATTACAAAAGTAATGATGGTTTTATTGCTTTTATTAATGCTGGTTTTAGCAGCTCGTTCCATCTTCTTAGAAGGTGGCGAAGAAGGTCTTCGTTTCTACCTTGCCCCTAATTTCTCTGCTTTAAAAGAATATGGCATTGTAGAGGTTCTTTTTGCCGCGTTAGGACAAGCGTTCTTTACGCTTAGCATTGGTATGGGTGCCATTGCAATTTTTGGTAGCTACATTGACCGTTCTCGTTCGCTAACAGGCGAAGCTATCTGCATCACTTTCTTAGATACAATGGTTGCTTTGATGGCAGGCTTAATCATTTTCCCAGCTTGCTTTGCCTATGGTATCAACCCTGATGCTGGCCCTAGCTTAATCTTCATTACTCTGCCAAACGTATTTAATGCAATGCCTGGCGGTCGTTTATGGGGCTCTTTGTTCTTCTTGTTCATGTGCTTTGCCGCATTTTCAACTGTTATCGCCGTTTTCGAAAACATCATTTCTTTCGGAACAGATTTAACAAAAGCAAGCAGAAAGAAAGTGATTGCTTATAACTTAATTGCAATTATCATTCTTTCCCTGCCTTGCGTGTTAGGCTTTAACGTTTTAAGTGGTGTTCAGCTTTTGGGCGAGGGCTCAACCATCTTGGATTTTGAAGACTTTATTGTCAGCAACAATATTCTCCCCTTGGGCAGTGTTGTTTACGTATTATTCTGTACCTGGAAAATGGGTTGGGGCTGGGACAACTTTATGGCTGAGGCAAACAGCGGTAAAGGTATCAAATTCCCTAAGTCCATTCGTTTCTATATTCAGTGGTTCTTGCCCGTAGTTGTATTGTTTGTATTCGTTATGGGTTATAAATCCTTATTCTTTAGCTAACAAATAAAAAAGGCATCTTTCTTTTGATTAGAAAGATGTCTTTTTTTATTTCCATCTAATTTCGTACGAAATCCTTAAGATTAGTAAAATTATTCCACATCCAACCGATGCATGATAAACTAATAAGGAATCTTGAGTAAATTTTTAGGAGGCGTTGGTTTTGAAAAATACCTTCCAGCAAATTAGTCTTTTATCTATGTTTTTAGTCAGCCTTTTCTCGTCGATACTATTGGTTATCTTAGGCATCGGTATCGCAAGTATATTCAACATTGATAATGACCTTGTCGCAAAATCCCTTGGAATACTGGGGCTTTACGCAGCTCCCCTTATAATGATTTATCGTGCCTTACATAAGAATAATCTAGATATGAAAATGTGGCTAAAGCCCACACGACTACATATTATGGAAACCATATCCAGCACAATTTTCCCCGAGGTATTAGGCGTAGGCACACTGCTTTTAGCCACCACCATCATTGCAGCTTTTAGCCCTTTGCCCCCAGATGAGTCTTTAAATACCGCAGGAATTGGCACTGCATTTTGGGTACAGCTTTTTATTTATTCCTGCCTTTTAGCACCTTTTTGCGAGGAAATCATCTTTCGGGGTTTCCTATTCGAAAAACTGCAATACAAATATTCTATAAAAAAAGCCGTACTTATAACTTCAATCGTCTTTGGTATCATGCACGGAATAACTGGCATCTCTCCGGCCATTGTTAGCATTGTGCTCTGCGTATTATATAAAAAATACAATAGCTTAGTCCCAGGAATGGTGATCCATTTTCTCCACAACTTGCTGGTTTTCCTACTAAGGTTTTTTGTCATAAGTGCAACTCCGACCACCATAGAAAGCACTACAAACGTAGCCTCCTCCTTCAACCCTCTGGAGACACTCCCCCCCGCTCTTGTCCTAACCTCTGGGGGAATCATTTGGCTAGTGCACTTTTTAAAGAAGAATTGGAAATATACCGCTCCCGAACCTGAGCTTGAAACGAATTTAAACTCAATCTAAAACTGACTTAAAACATGAAGGCTATCCCCAGAATTGGCGGGTAGCCTTACTATTACTCACGTAAACAGCTAGAAATTTGATTTATAGGTTTAAACACCGCTTAAGAAAGATTGAAAAATTTTCAAAACTAGTATAAGCCCCATAACCATTCCACCCTAAAGCCTTATGATCTACACTATCTAAATGCAAGCCGGTAATCCTTCGATTTGGTGAAAATACACAACTTTTAAAAATTGGTTTGCAATTCGTTTTAAAGCATTGTACGATGAAAAAGGACCGGTTACTATAATGAATGAAAGGATATTTTTTATGAATATCAAAATAGAAACAATTTTACCATCACCCCTTGCTTTTATACGACGATATGGCCCATATGGCGCAGAAAACGTTGAAACCATGGAGAAGCTTAAATCTTGGGCTTCAGCAAATAATCTGATGAATGAAAATGCAGTGATTTTGGGCATAGTCCATGATAGCATTGCCAAAACTAATCCCGAAAACTGCCGCTACGATGCCTGTATCATCCTAGAAAAGGATGCTCCCCTAGAAGATAGAGATGAGATAAAGATGGGAATGCTTGCTGGAGGTGCATATGCCATTTTTACAATTGAGCATACACCCAAAGCAATGGGGATAGCTTGGACGGAAATCTTCCCTGCATTAATCAAAGAAGGGTATACCTTTGATCAAGAACGACCAATCCTAGAACGCTATGCAGCTAAGCTGGTAGCCAACCATAATTGCGAAATTTGTGTGCCTATACAATAGCAACCATAAAAAACACAGGGCCTTCCTGTGTTTTTACCTTATACTTAGTTTAAACAGACAATAGGAACGGAGGAGATATTTATGAAATTAGCCCTAATCCAAATGAAAACCCAAAACACCCCAGAGGAAAATCTAGTGGAAGCAAAAAAGATGCTCGATAAGGCAGCCAAAGAAAGTGTGGATATTGCTGTATTCCCTGAAATGTTCGCCTGCCCTTATGACAACAGCTGTTTTCCCCGTTTTGCCATGGACAAAAATGACCCTTTCCTTATGGAAATCGGAAATGCTGCGTTGGAGTATGGAATTTACATTGTGGCTGGTTCTGTTCCTGAAAAATGCAATGATAAGATTTATAATACCTCTTTTGTTTTTGACCCGAAAGGGCATAGAATTGCCAGACACCGCAAAATTCATTTGTTCGACATTGATGTAGAGGGTGGACAAAGGTTTATGGAGTCCGATGTGCTTTCGCCTGGACAGGACTTTACCACTTTTGATACACCATGGGGAAAAATAGGGCTTATGATTTGCTATGACATTCGCTTTCCCGAAGTTGCCCGTTTATTAGCCCTGCAAGGTGCCAACGGCATTATCGTACCCGCTGCCTTTAATATGACCACAGGCCCTGCTCATTGGGAATTCTCTTTCCGTGCTAGGGCATTGGATAATCAGGTATTTATGGCAGGGGTAGCACCCGCCAGAGATACAACAGCACCTTATGTCGCTTGGGGACATACCATATCCACTGACCCATGGGGTACAATCTTGACCCAGATGGACGAAAATGAAGGCATCGCTTTTGTAGAATGGGAAATGGAAAAATTGGACAAAGTACGCAGAGAGTTACCTCTTTTGAAGCATCGCCGTACAGATTTATATCGTTTAACGGACATTTCTAGCTCTAGCGAAGTATTCAAAGATAAATCTTGGAAAAGTAAGTAAGGAGTCTTTATGATGAAAGAAATAATTTATTTAGCTGGTGGCTGCTTTTGGGGCACCGAAAAATATATGGAATCCATAGAAGGGGTACTTTCCACCCGTACTGGGTACGCCTTGGGTAAAAAAAACGAGGTTGACATTCAACTTCCTGATACTGTTACCTATGAACAAGTTTGCAGCCACATCGGTCATGCAGAAGCCGTTGAGGTTGTATTTGACCCAGAAAAAATAAAACTTACAGAAATTCTTACGGAGTATTCCTACACCATTGATCCAACCTCTATTGGCAGACAAGGCATGGATATCGGCATACAGTACCGCACAGGCATCTACTTCACCAATGAGGAACAAGAACCCATCATCATCGCCTTTCTTGAAAAATTGCAACAAGAGTACGTTGAACAGGTGGTGGTGGAGTGTCTACCTTTACTACAATTCATTCAGGCTGAGGAATACCATCAAAAATATTTAACCAAAAACCCAAATGGATATTGCCATATCAACTTAGCAAAAATAGCAAAGAAAAAGCAACAGGTGGTTAATCCCGAAAAATATCCAAAGCCTGCAAGAGATGTATTAAAAGAGAGTCTTACCCCTTTGCAGTATGCCGTTACCCAGCAAAATGAAACAGAACCACCCTTTGCAAATGAATATTGGCAAACAGAAGAAGAAGGCATTTATGTAGACATTACTACTGGAGAGCCTCTGTTCACCTCAAAGGATAAATTTCAATCCGCCTGCGGTTGGCCTGCCTTTTCAAAAGCCTTAGACCCCAATACAATCGTGGAGTATGACGACTTATCCCATAACATGATTCGCACTGAAGTCCGCAGTCGGACAGGCAACGCCCATCTGGGTCATGTTTTTGATGATGGCCCAAAAGAATCAGGTGGTTTACGCTACTGCATCAATAGTGCTTCCCTACGTTTTATCCCCAAAAAACAGATGGAACAGGAAGGATATGGCGAATTTTTACCTTTTCTATAAGAAAATGGTTGTGTTTTTCACACTTGGAGGCTAAAATAAGAAACATATGAATTCAGAAATAAGAAAGAAATAAGAAAAGGAGCGATCTCTCGTGGATTTGACAACAGTAAAATCAGTCTACCGTGATACGGCTGCCTATGCAAACAAAGAGGTAACCATTGGCGGTTGGATTCGTACTATGCGTGTTTCCAAAAACTTTGGCTTTATTGAGCTAAATGACGGTTCTTTCTTCAAAAATATCCAGGTCGTTTTTGAAGCAGAATCCTTATCTAATTATACAGAAATTACAAAGCAAGGCGTAGGCGCCGCTTTAATTGTAAAAGGACTTGTATTGGAAACACCCGATGCAAAACAGCCCTTTGAATTAAAGGCGTTGGAAATTGAGGTAGAAGGTACTTCTTCCCCCGAATATCCTTTGCAAAAGAAACGTCATGGCGTTGAATTTTTACGCCAGATTGCTTATCTACGCCCCAGAACAAATATGTTTTCTGCTACATTCCGCGTTAGAAGCTTAATTGCATATGCAATTCATAACTTCTTCCAGGAAAGAAGCTTTGTTTACGCACACACTCCCATCATCACAGGCAGTGACTGTGAAGGTGCTGGCGAAATGTTCCGTGTAACAACCTTAGATTTGAACAATCTTCCTAAAACAGAAGATGGAAAAATTGATTTCTCCAAAGACTTCTTTGGTAAAGAAACAAACTTAACTGTAAGCGGTCAGCTCTCTGCTGAAACTTTTGCTATGGCTTTCCGCAATGTATATACTTTTGGTCCTACTTTCCGCGCAGAAAACTCTAATACTGCTCGCCATGCAGCAGAATTCTGGATGATTGAGCCAGAAATGGCTTTCGCAGATTTGCAGGATGATATGGAACTGGCAGAAGATATGTTAAAATATATCATTCGCTATGTTATGGAGAACGCTCCCGAAGAAATGGAATTCTTCAACAGCTTTGTCGATAAAACATTGCTGGAGAGATTGCAGAATATTCTGGACAACGACTTTGCCCGTGTTACCTACACAGAGGCTGTTGATTTGTTAATTAAGAGTGGTCAGGAATTCGAATATCCCGTAGAATGGGGTATTGACTTACAGACTGAGCATGAGCGCTATTTGACAGAACAAATTTTCAAAAAACCTGTTTTTGTTACCAACTATCCTAAGGATATCAAAGCATTCTATATGCGTATGAACGAAGATAACAAAACCGTTGCCGCTATGGACCTTTTGGTTCCTGGTGTAGGCGAAATTATCGGCGGTAGCCAGAGAGAAGAACGATTGGATCTCTTGGAAAAACGTATGGATGAATTGGGTCTTAATAAAGAGGATTACTGGTGGTATCTTGACCTTAGAAAATACGGTGGCACCAGACACGCAGGCTTCGGCTTAGGTTTCGAGCGTGCTGTAATGTACCTGACAGGTATGGGCAACATCCGTGATGTATTGCCTTACCCTAGAACTGTGAAAAACGCAGACTTCTAAACTAATAAAGCAATCATGAAACCCCCAAAACAATTGTTTTGGGGGTTCTTTTGTATCTATTTATATGGGAAATGTAACCTTTTTGTTTGCCTTCGTTCTCCAGTATAGGATAAGCACAATGATAAAAGAAAGTGTTTGTGCCATAGCAATCCGCACCACCTGCAACTCATCCACACCAGATATTGATGTAATATGTAATATATTGATAATGGTATTATTCAAAAAATGATCCGCCATAGGCACCCAAAGGTTTCCACAAATCTTCGTCAACAAGCAAAGCTTTGCCCCCATAAGACCAGACATTAAAACCAAACTCAGCATAGCGATACAAGTGGGCAAAAGCTCCATCTGTCCATCCAAAAAACTTCGCATTGGCGCTGCAATATGCCAAAGACCAAACAAAACAGATGAAATAACAGTAGCCCTTAAAAATGAATATTTTTGCTCGGCCACTCTCAAGAATAGTCCTCGAAAAACCCCTTCCTCCATTACTACATTAATGATGTTCCCAACTATGCAAAACAAATAAAATTTCAAAGCAGTTTGATTTCCAATGTTCTCCTCAATGCCATAACTAGTAACATATAGCTCCAGACTAGGAGTATTTCTAGAAACATATTGCGCCACAAATTCTATTCCATAGGCCGGGATAAAGACCAAAATTCCAAGACCTAAGCCTAAAACGATGCTCTTACCAATCTGCGTTGGTGCAAATCCAATGTCCTTCCAATAGATAGATTGATATCTTAAAGCTAAAAAAAGAATAAAGATTCCTATTAATTTGTGAATAAATGCCTCTCCCAATATGCTTTGGTCTGTTCACAGAACCAAATATTCGAACCCCCTAAAAATAAAACAAAGAATATAAATGCCTAGAATAAAACCGAAACTGCAAATCTTTTTTTCTTTTTCCATTTTAAGCTCCTTTGAAATAAAAAGATCCTACATAGAGATATACTTCTATCCTAGCATCCCTATTTTTCTTTGTAAAGATTTCTTCTGTTAATAACAGGTTAGAGCCATTCCCATCCCTTTTTGCAATTTAGCACAAAAGTTTCTTGCTTTTTATTTTCGTAAAACATCAAGATCAATAGGGGTCTCTCAATGCTTAAAATCAGGATATTTTTTTGCAACTTAGCATCTCATTAAAAAAACAGCGATTAATCGCATAAGTTGCAATCTCCGCTGTTTTAATAACCCTTTTGGGTTGAAATTCCCTTTTTATCTTCTAATCATATCTCTTGTGATTTCTGCTAAATTGGCAGCGCCGCACATAGCCATAGTATCACGCAATTCTTCCCCAATTTTGTTGGTATAAGCTTCAACGCCCTCTGCACCACCACCATATACAGCAGTCACGAAAGGTCTGGCAATAATTACTCCATGGGCACCCATAGCAAGGGCTTTAAACACATCGCCACCGGTACGGATACCACCATCAACAAAAATCTTCATACTATCGCCTAGCGCAGCAACAATTTCTTCCAAAACATCAGCCGTTGCCGCACAACCGTCCAAAACTCTACCCCCATGGTTAGATACCACAATTGCACTTGCCCCTGCTTCTTTTGCTTTTAATGCACCTTTTACACTCATAACACCCTTCACGATAAAAGGAACCTTTGCAAGACCAATAATCTCTTTTAGCTCTTCCACGGTTTTGCTACCAGCGGGCGGTGTCATGTTTTTCAAAAATGGCAAGCCTGCTGCATCAATATCCATTGCAACAGCGAAAGCATCACTTTGAGCCACGAGCTCCATTTTTTCAGCAATCGTTTCGATATTCCATGGTTTTATAGTAGGGATACCCAATCCCCCTACTGCCTTAATTGCCCTTGTTGCCCCCACCATAACGTCCGGGTTCACACCATCGCCGGTAAATGCCGCTACACCACACTGGCTACAAGCAGACACCAATGTGTCATTATAAGTAATATCACTGTATTTATCACTATAATGTAATTGCACCGCTCCCACAGGCCCAGCAAAAAATGGATATGCAAAACTCTTTCCAAACAATTCAACACTAGTATCAATCTCTTTGTTTTCACAAATAGTATCCATATTTAAATAAATTTTTCTCCAAGCCTCATAATTACGGGTAGCTGTATCCCCAATTCCTTTTGAACCAGGTCCAGGCAATTTATTACCGCAGGCCTTACCATTACAAATAGGACAGGCAAAGCACTTATCTCCAATACAGCCCCTTGCAACCTTCACTACTTCTTCATATGTCATTTAAAAACCCCCCTTTTTTAGGCATATCATATCACAACGAAATAGGGAAATCAAACCATTCCAGCACAGATTTTGCGTTGTTTGCAACGTAGGCCTAAAAACAATTATATTGTGCCAAAAATCATCTTTTCATAATTATACATTTATTCTCTTCCATAGTACTAAATAAAAATTATCTAAGCCTTTTTTCACCGCTTGCCGTATAAATTTCGTACCATTCCCATCGCTCCAACTTAACATCTAAAGCCTTTATTGCGTTATCCAGTCGAGAAAGCTTGCTACTACCCACAATGGGCATAGCCTTAACAGGATGATACATAATCCATGCGTAAGCAATAACCTCCCCTTCAACTCCATGACGATTACCGACTTCTTCAAGTTTTTTGCGCACATTCACATAAGGCTCATCCTGGGAAGTAAAAATCTTTCCGCCTGCCAAAGATGACCATATCATAGGATGAATTCCCTTTTGTGTCAGCATGTCCATCATACCCGAGTCAAAATGCTCAAAACAGCAAGGGTTCCACTCGATTTGATTGGTGCAAAGCTGCTCTTCAGTAAATTCATTTAAAGCTTGAAACTTAAAGGGATCAAAATTAGAAACACCAATTTCTCTTACCAACCCTTCTTTTTTCAACTCCAGCATTGCCTTTCCTGCTTCCTGAGGAGAAAAGCATGGATCCTCTCTATGAATCAAATACAAGTCCAAATGATCACAACAAAGACGTTGCAAACTTTCCTTACAAGAGGCCTTAATCCGCTCATAGGATGTATCATAATATTTAAAACCATCCTTATTAAAAATACCCGTTTTGCTAACCAACTGAATTTGATTGCGTAAAGCAGGATTTTTTTGAAATACCCTTCCCAATTGGGTTTCGCACTGAGCAAAACCATAAATTTCAGCAGTGTCTAGGGTTGTTACTCCTCTGTCTACACATCCTTGAATAAATTCCTCTAGGGTTTTTATATTCCATTCCCAGTTTGTTAGACGCCAAAACCCTTGTATAATTCGAGATAGGGACAGCTCTTCTGTAATCTTCATGTATTCCATTGAAACACCTCCTTAGTTTATACTCATTATTGTTCGACACAAGCAAAAATATCCCTTTGTCAGAACGCACAATTAATATTTATACCCCGTATAAGGAACTTTTATTGCATAATATGTAGTAATTCCCAAGTTATATTCGTATATTCATACCACTTTCGCATATTATTCACACTGTTTTTTTGCAGTTCCTCTCTCCACTCACAACTGCATTTTGATAAAAACATAATATTTATGCTATATGCAATAAAAGCATTGCTATTATTTGGTTATTTTTTATCTATTTTGTCTTTGATAATTGTGCAAATCTTCATTTTTTATCTGCAATTCACCGAAGTTGTATAATTATGCATTTTTGTATTGACTTTACCGTTCAAAGGTATATAATAGAAAAAAATAAATTGTTCGAAAAGGGGTACAGCCTATGAAATACAAAGTATATATAGACGGTCAGGCAGGCACCACAGGGTTACAACTGCGTGAGCGCTTAGAACATCATCCTAATATTGAATTATTACTCATTAGCGAAGCACTGAGAAAAGACGAAGCAGAAAGAAAGAGACTTATGAACAGTGCCGATGTTGTATTTCTTTGTTTACCCGATGAGGCAGCAATAGAGGCAGTGAAATTGGTTGAAAATCCAGATGTTTGTATTATCGATGCCAGCACTGCCCACAGAACCAACCCCCTTTGGACCTATGGCTTCCCGGAACTTTCCGTAAAACACAGACAAGAAATTGCATCATCAAAGCGAATTGCAAACCCCGGATGCCATGCAACAGGCTTTATTGCCGCAATATATCCATTAGTAAAGATGGGTATTGTCAGCCCAGACTATCCCTTCAGTGCCCATAGCATCACAGGATACAGTGGCGGTGGTAAAGGCATGATTCAAGAATATGAAACACCAGATAGACCTACGGAATTTGATAGCCCCAGACAATATGGATTAGGTCAAACCCACAAACATCTGCCGGAAATGCAATATGTAACAGGAATTTCTTCGGCGCCTATCTTCTCCCCCATTGTCTGCGATTTTTACCGTGGTATGGAAACCTGCATCCCACTACATACAAATTTGTTCTCGAAAAAAGTAACAAAAGCGGAACTTACAGCACTGTTAGCTGACTTTTATAAAGAGTCAAACCTTGTTACCGTAGCCCACGAAGAAAGTGGTTTTTTGGCTTCCAACCATATGGCAAACCAAAACGGCCTTACCCTTTATCTGGTGGGAAATGATGAGCGGATGACCCTGATAAGTGTGTTTGATAACTTAGGCAAAGGTGCATCTGGAGCTGCTGTTCAAAATATGAATATTGTCCTCGGTCTGGATGAGACCGAATCATTGATATAAAAAGGAGGAACTCTAATGCAGAAAATTTCAGGCGGCATAACCGCTCCCAAAGGCTTTCTTGCCGGCGGACTCCACTGCGGAATCCGTGCAAATCAAGATAAAAAAGATCTGGCCATGATTTACAGTAAAACACCATGTTCCGCTGCTGCCGTTTATACACAGAATAAAGTTTATGGTGCACCCATCACCGTAACCAGAGATAACATTGCAGATGGTACAGCGCAGGCAATGATTTGCAATAGTGGCAACGCCAATACTTGCAACGCAGATGGTGTTGAAAAAGCAGCGGCAATGTGTAAAATGACAGCAGAAGCTTTGGGACTTTCTCCTAAAGATATCATTATCGCCTCCACTGGCGTGATTGGGGCTGTATTACCCTTAGAACCAATTGAAAAAGGCATCAAAGCATTAGCACCTCAACTCACAGCAGAAGGTGGTGCTTTGGCGGCAGAGGCAATTATGACCACAGATACAAAGGCAAAAGAAGAAGCCTACACCATTGAAATAGGTGGAAAAACAGTAACCATTGGGGCCATGGCAAAGGGTAGTGGCATGATTCACCCCAACATGGCAACTATGCTTGGTTTCTTGACAACAGATGCTGCCATCTCCACCCCCATGCTTCAAAAGGCCTTAAAATTAGCGGTGGATGATACTTTCAACATGGTTAGTGTTGATGGTGATACCTCCACCAACGATATGGTTTCCATCATGGCAAACGGCATGGCTGAAAATCCTACAATCAACCAAGAAGGTCCTGAATTTGATGCTTTTCTTACCGTAATCAAAGAAATTTGCACATCTATGGCGAAAAAAATTGCAGGTGACGGAGAAGGTGCCACAAAACTTTTGGAATGCACTGTAAATGGTGCTCCCAACACAGCCTTAGCAAAATCAATTTCAAAATCAATCATCACCTCTAGCTTGGTGAAGTCTGCCCTGTTTGGTGCAGATGCCAACTGGGGACGTATCCTTTGTGCCATTGGATATACAGAAGGCGAATTCGCTGTAGACACCATTTCAGTCGACATTTCTTCCCCAAAGGGAAGTATCCATGTTTGCGAAAATGGTGCCGGCGTTGCTTTTGATGAAGAGATAGCAAAAGCGATTCTTTTAGAAGAAGAAGTGCACGTTCAAGTTGAAATGAACCAAGGCAAGGCAACTGCAACTGCATGGGGCTGCGACTTGACCTATGATTATGTAAAAATCAATGGAGACTACCGCACCTGATAGGGAGGTTTAGGCAATGATTACAGATTGCAACACCGTGAAGGCAAATGTTTTAACTGCTGCCTTACCATACATACAAAAATACACAGGTAAAACTGTTGTCGTGAAATATGGCGGCAACGCAATGATTCACCCTGATTTAAAAAAGGCCGTTATGAGTGATATTATTTTGCTCTCCTTAGTGGGAATTCATGTGGTGCTAGTGCATGGTGGAGGACCTGAAATCAGTGGAATGCTAAAAAAATTAGATATCCCATCCCGTTTTGTTGATGGCTTGCGATATACCGATGAAGAAACTGCACAAGTGGTGCAGATGGTTTTGGCAGGAAAAACGAATAAGGATTTAGTTTCTCTCATAGGCCAATTAGGTGGCAAAGCCATCGGCCTTTGCGGTATTGATGGCGGCATGATTAAAGCTAAGAAAATCGAAGGCGACTATGGTTATGTCGGCGAAATCACTAATATTAATACAGAGCCAATCACCCAAGCAATCCAAAGCGGATATATCCCCGTAATTGCCACCGTTGGCACAGATTGCAAGGGGCAAACCTATAACATCAATGCTGACACAGCGGCGGCTGAAATTGCAGCAGCACTAAAGGCAGAAAACATTATTACCCTTACGGATATCAGAGGACTAATGAGAGATATCTGCGATGAAGATTCTTTGATTCCCGTTGTAAAAATTGATGAAGTTGAAAAACTGGTCAGCGACGGTATTATTAGTGGCGGCATGCTCCCAAAGGTCAAAAGCCTGGAAAAATCCGTACTTTCAGGCGTAGAAAAAGCAGTCATGATTGACGGAAGAATTGAACACTCCATTTTAATTGAAATGTTTTCTGATGAAGGTATTGGCACCATGTTCATGAAATAAACAAGCTTAAACCCGTAGAGCTTTCTCCAAGCTGCCACGCATTTTGTGAATATTAGCACGACCAAAAACACTAAAAAAAGGAATTTATAAATATTTCTACAAGTTTTTTCAAAGGCTTGTAGCGTTCGGAACAATATCCCGAGAACTTACTGTACGAAAGAATATAAAAAGGATGGTGAGCCCAGTGAGCTTTGATTCAATTCAACAAAAAGATCAAGAGTATATTATGCATACCTATGGACGTTACCCTGTTGCCTTGGACCATGGGAAAAATGCAACTTGCTATGATACAAATGGAAAAGAATATATTGATATGACCAGTGGCATTGGCGTAAATGCCTTAGGTTTTTCAGACAAGGGCTGGATTGATGCCATCACCGCTCAACTTCATAAGTTGCAGCATACCTCAAATCTTTACTACACAACCCCCTGTGGCGAAGTAGCAAAATTGGTTTGTGAAAAAAGCGGAATGAAAAAAATGTTTTTTGCCAATAGCGGTGCTGAAGCAAACGAAGGCGTTATTAAAGCTGCCAGAAAATACAGCTTCACAAAATACGGGCACGGCAGAAACACCATCATTGCTTTGGAAAACTCTTTCCACGGCAGAACAATGGCCACCCTTTCTGCAACGGGGCAAGACGCTTACCACAATTACTTCTTTCCCTTTGTAAATGGCTTTGTGTTCGCAAAAGCAAATGATCTGGAAGATACCATTTCTAAATTAACCGGTGATGTTTGTGCGATTATCATGGAAATGGTTCAAGGGGAAGGCGGCGTTCTTCCTTTAGACAAAGAATATGTCAAGGCTATTTATGATATTTGCAAAGAAAAGGACATCCTTTTTATTGTGGATGAGGTACAAACCGGCGTAGGAAGAACAGGTTCTTTCTTTAGTTATCAGCAGTTTGGTATCCAACCTGATTTGGTTTCCTGTGCCAAGGGGCTTGGCGGCGGCCTACCCATTGGTGGTGTTTTGTTTGGTGAAAAAACGGAAAATTGCCTAGTTGCAGGGGATCATGGTTCCACCTTTGGCGGCAACCCTGTTGTTTGCGCTGGTTCCATCGAAATCTTAAATCGTTTAAATGATGAGTTTTTGGCAGATGTGAAGAAAAAAGGGGAATTCTTAAGAAAAGAAATTTCCTCCATGCCCCATGTAACAGATATTGCGGGCATGGGCATGATGTTAGGCATCAGCCTTGATGTGGATACAAAAGAAGTGATTCAGAAGTGCTTGGATAGCGGCTTAATGGTTTTATCCGCTAAAACAAAAGTAAGACTTTTGCCTCCTTTGACCATTACAAGAAAAGAATTGGAAAAAGGTCTTACCATACTAGCCGAAGTGCTGAAAAATATGTAAAATAAAATATGGTTATCTCGTAAAACGCAGCTTCAGGCTAAGTGGTTTCAAAAGCAAAAACCTTTTAGGGTTTCATTACTTTGAATAAAAATCACCTATGTCCTCCTGCGTTTTGCGCTGTATATAATTACTGTTTCCCTAAAGAGCAAAAGAAAGAGAGGCGTGAAATTATGAAACATTTTTTAAAGCTGTTAGATTGTACTCCCGAAGAAATTATTGACCTTTTGGATCTGGCAGATCAGTTAAAAAAATATGTGAAAGAAGGAAAAGAACATCATTTCCTCAAAGGTAAAACCTTAGGCATGATTTTCGAAAAATCTTCAACTCGTACCCGTGTTTCCTTCGAAACAGGAATGTATCAATTAGGTGGACATGCCCTTTTTATCAGCTCTAAGGATGCACAAATTGGCCGAGGTGAACCCACACAAGATACTGCTCGTGTACTCTCTCGCTATGTTGATGGAATCATGATTCGTACTTTTGAGCAAGAAGAAGTAGAAACTCTTGCAAAGTATGGTTCCATCCCCATTATCAATGGCTTAACCGACCTTTGCCACCCTTGCCAGGTAATGGCTGACCTCCAAACAATCCGTGAACACAAGGGTAAATTGGAAGGCCTTAGAATGTGTTACATCGGCGATGGCAATAATATGGCTAACTCCCTAATCGTAGGTGGGTTGAAGGTTGGCATGAGCGTAAGTGTAGCCTGCCCAGAAGGATACAGACCGGCAGATGTGGTTTTGGATTTTGCAAAAGAATATGGGGATAAATTTATCCTTACAGACGACCCTAAGGTTGCAGCGCAAAATGCAGATGTGGTACTTACCGATGTTTGGGCATCCATGGGACAAGAAGAAGAACAAGCAATTCGTGCAAAAGCTTTTGACGGCTATCAAATTAATGATCAATTAATGGCCCTGACTAGCGAAGGCTGTATGGTTCAGCACTGCCTGCCAGCCCACAGAGGAGAGGAAATTACTGCTGAGGTTTTTGAAGCCCATGCAGACGAAATTTTTGATGAAGCTGAAAACCGTCTTCATGCACAAAAAGCAATTCTCGTAAAATTAATGGGTTGATAGGATGTGATACCGATGAATAAAGCATATTTAGTTCTACAAAATGGTAAAGTTTTTCCTGCCAATCGTTTTGGTAAACAAGGAGAAATAACGGCTGAGTTAGTTTTTACAACAGGGATGGAAGGATATTTAGAAACATTAACCGACCCTAGCTATCACGGCCAAATAGTTGTGCAAACCTTCCCTCTTATTGGAAATTATGGGGTGATTCCTGATGACTTTGAAAGCAATGCCCCTTCTCTATCTGCATACATCGTAAGAAACATTTGCGAACTACCCTCAAACTTTAGAAATGAGGGCTCTTTGGCAGATTATTTGGAGGAACAAGGTATCATCGGTCTTTGCGATTTAGACACTCGTGCTTTGACAAAAATCATTCGTGAGTATGGGGTTATGAATGCTGCAATCGTGGATGAACTCCCTGGGGATATGGAGACTTTCTCCAGAAACCTTGCCAATGCCGCTTTAAGCAGTAGCGTTGACAAAGTAACTTGCAAAGAAGTCTATACTAAAAACCCCCAGGGGAAAAAGCATGTGGTCCTTTGGGACTTTGGTTACAAAAAAAATATGGGGGACGAACTAATCAAAAGAGGTTGCAGACTGACTATCGTTCCCGCCCACACCTCAGCAGAAGATATTTTAAGCTTAAATCCTGATGGCATTCTGCTTTCCAACGGCCCCGGAGACCCCTCCGACAACAAAAGTATTATCGAAAACATTGGTAAGGTTGCTCAAAGCAAAACACCTGTTTTTGGTATTTGCCTAGGTCACCAAATGTTGGCTTTGGCAAAAGGGGCTATCAGCACAAAATTAAAATACGGACACCGTGGGGCAAACCAGCCTGTTCGTTACACACCAACAGGTAGACTATATATTACAAGTCAAAACCATGGCTATGCCATTAAATCAGAAACACTCCCCCCTTCAGCCGTACTATCTTTTACCCATGTAAATGATAATACCTGCGAAGGTGTTGAATATACAGATATTCCTGCGTTTTCCGTACAGTTTCACCCTGAAGCTTGCGGTGGACCCAAGGATACCAACTTTTTGTTTGACCAGTTTATGTCTTTGATGGGAGGAAATGAAAATGCCGCTGAATAAAAATTTAAAACGCGTAATGATCATTGGTTCTGGGCCTATTGTTATTGGCCAGGCGGCAGAGTTTGACTATGCAGGCACACAGGCTTGCCGTGCATTAAGAGCCCTTGGATTGGAAGTTATTTTAATCAACCCCAACCCTGCAACCATTATGACAGATAACGCCATTGCAGATAAAATTTATATTGAGCCACTGAATACCGACGTTATTAAAAGAATTATTAAAAAAGAAAAACCCGATGGTCTTCTATCTACATTAGGCGGTCAGAATGGTTTAACCCTATCCATGCAGTTGGCTAAAGAGGGCTTTTTGGAGCAAGAAGGCGTTGCTTTATTAGGTTCCCGTTTGGATACCATTGATAAAGCAGAAGACCGATTGATGTTCAAAGAAACCATGGAAAAGCTAAACCAACCTTGCATCCCCTCTGAGGTTGTTACGGATATCAACAGTGCATTAGCCTTTGCCGATGAAATCGGGTACCCCGTTATCGTGCGCCCAGCCTTTACCCTAGGTGGCAGTGGTGGAGGTATTGCAAAGACCAAAGCTGAGCTTTTGGAAATCGCCCGCAGTGGTCTGGAGGCGTCTCCCATCCGTCAAATTTTAGTCGAACAGTGTATTTCCGGTTGGAAAGAAATCGAATTTGAAGTAATGCGTGACGGCGATGGAAACGTAATTGCCGTTTGTTCCATGGAAAACTTCGACCCCGTTGGTGTGCATACAGGTGACTCTATTGTTATTGCCCCAGCAGTAACCTTAGCGGATAAGGAATACCAAATGTTGCGTACTGCTGCATTGGATATTATTACAGAATTGCAAGTAGAAGGCGGTTGCAACGTACAGTTTGCTTTAGATCCCGAAAGCTTCCGCTATGCAGTAATTGAAGTAAACCCCCGTGTTTCCCGTTCCTCCGCCCTGGCATCCAAGGCAACAGGTTATCCCATTGCTAAGGTTGCAGCCCAGATTGCCGTTGGACTTACCCTTGGGGAAATTGAAAACGCGGTAACTGGAAAAACCAGCGCATTCTTTGAGCCAACCTTAGACTATGTGGTTGTAAAGCTGCCAAAATGGCCTTTTGATAAATTTGTTTATGCAAAAAGAAAACTTGGCACTCAGATGAAAGCCACAGGCGAAGTTATGGCCATTGCCCCCACCTTTGAACAAGCATTGCTAAAGGCTGTGCGTGGGGCAGAAATCTCTATGAATACCCTTAACCTACCTGCACTTTTTGAGCATAACGACGCAGAAATCAAAGATATGCTTTATGACGTGACAGACCGCAGACTCTTTGTGGTCTACGAAGCATTAAAGCGCGGTATCACCATTGAAGAAATTCACAAAATCACGCTCATTGATGAATGGTTCTTAGGTAAGCTAACAAACATTTTGGCAACAGAAAAACGTCTTGCAGAAGAAACTCTAACAGAGGAGTTATACCTCTTTGCGAAAAACATGGGATTTTTGGATAAGACAATATATGCCCTTTCGGGACAAATGCATCCCCACCGTCCATCCGTTTATAAAATGGTAGATACCTGCGCCGCCGAATTTGCAGCCCAGACACCTTATTTCTACGCAACCTATGACTCAGAAAATGAGGCTGCCGAATTTATCGAATCCCATAACGATGGCAAAAAAACAGTCATTGTTTTTGGTTCTGGCCCCATTCGTATTGGGCAAGGAATCGAGTTTGACTATGCCTCTGTTCACTGTGTTTGGACACTAAAAGAAGAAGGCTATGATGTGGTAATGGTGAATAACAACCCAGAAACGGTTTCCACCGATTTTGACACTGCAGACCGCCTTTACTTTGAACCCCTCACCCCTGAGGATGTTATGGATATTATCGCCACAGAACAACCTTACGGCGTTGTGGTTGCCTTTGGTGGGCAAACAGCCATCAAGCTTACAAAAGCCCTATCCCAGGCAGGCGTACGCATTTTAGGTACATCAGCCGAAAGTATTGACGCAGCAGAAGATAGAGAAAAATTTGATGCAATTCTTGAAGACTTGCATATGTCTAGACCAAAAGGCTTTGGTGTTATGACAAAGCCCGATGCACTTAAAGCTGCAAAGCAGCTGGGGTACCCTGTTTTGGTTCGTCCTTCCTATGTTTTGGGTGGTCAAAACATGATTATCGCTTTCTCCGATGAAGAAGTTGAACGCTATATGGACATCATTCTAGAAGGCGGCATCGAAAATCCTATTTTGGTGGATAAATATTTAATGGGTACAGAAGTGGAAGTAGATGCCATTTGCGATGGCGAAACAGTGCTGATTCCAGGTATTATGGAGCATGTAGAAAGAGCAGGTATCCACAGTGGTGACTCCATTGCTGTTTATCCCGCTTGGAACCTGAGTGGCCCCCTTACCCGTCGCCTTATGGAAGCAACAGAAAAACTTGCTTTGGCTTTGGAAACAAAAGGGCTTATTAATATTCAGTACGTTATTTTTGAAAATGAAATCTATATTATTGAAGCAAACCCTCGTGCATCCAGAACCATCCCTTATATCAGCAAGGTTACAGGCTTGCCCGTTGTGGATATTGCTACAAAGGTAATGCTTGGACATAAATTGAAGGATATGCCTTATGGCACTGGTTTATACCGTCAATCCTTATTCTCCGCAGTAAAGGTTCCTGTGTTTTCCTTTGAAAAGTTAACCGATGTAGACACCCATCTTGGCCCTGAAATGAAATCCACAGGGGAAGTTTTGGGCATTGGCCGTACCTTAGATGAAGCGATTTACAAAGGTTTGGCAGCGGCAGGCTATCATATGGAACAGCGTGGCGGTGTGTTTCTCACCGTGAAAAAACGTGACAAAGTAGAAGTGGTTCAACCTGCAAGAAAACTCCACCAACTTGGTTTCGAACTTTATGCCACTGAAGGAACAGCATTTGAACTCAAAAAGTATGGTATCCCTGTAACAGAGCTACCCACTATGGTTGAAGGCATTGATGAAATCATGGAACTGTTGGAAAGTGGCAAAATTCAATATATGGTTTCCACATCCAACAAAAGCACCCTGCCTCAGCTTGCCAGCGTTAAAATTCGTAGAAAAGCAACAGAACGAGGTATTTTCTGTCTAACTAGTATTGACACCACAAATGCTTTGGTAAATGCCTTGTCCAGTGGTTTTCATCTGAATAATATGGAATTAATTGACATTGCTCACCTACCCAGAGAGAAAGAAAAGCTACACTTTACAAAAATGCGTGGTAGTGGCAATGATTATATCTATTTCGATTGCTTTGAGCAAAAAATCAAAAACCCTGAATTCTTAAGTGTTTGGCTTTCTAGCCGCCGCAACAGCATCGGTGGTGATGGTATTGTTTTAATCGAGCCATCTAACAAAGCAGATGCAAAAATGCGTATGTTTAACGCCGACGGTACCGAATCCGCCGTTGCAGGTAACCCAATCCGTTGCGTCGCAAAATATCTTTACGACCAGAAAATGATTGATTCGGAACAGCTAACCATAGAAACAGGAAATGGTGTAAAACAATTAGAGCTTTTCATTCGAGAAAATGAAGTTTACTCTGTTTTGGTGCATATGGGTAAGGCTGACTTTAGCCCCAAAGCTGTACCCGTGACCTTAGGCGATGCACCAGTAATTCATAAGGCAATTACCTTGGGTGATAAAGAATATTTCATCACCTGCCTTTCTATGGGTAATCCACACTGTGTGATTTTTACGGAGGATGTAGATTACATTCCTTTGCAAGAGGTTGGCCCAATGCTAGAAAATGCTGACTTCTTCCCCGAACGAGCAAACATATCCTTTGCCTCTGTGGAGGATCGCACAACACTGCGTATGCGTGTGTGGGAAAGAGGAATTGGTGAAACATGGGCTTGCGGTACTGGCGCATGCGCTGTTGCCGCCGCCGCCGTTGCCTTGGGTCACTGCCCTGACAAACAGGATATTACTGTGAAGCTACGGGGTGGCGACTTAATCATTCATTGCGATGATAACAACATTACAATGACTGGTGATGCACGCAAAGATTTTGAAGGTTTTATTGAAATTTAAAGAAAATTAGCACGTCCTAAAGAGGTATCCTTTCATAGATACCTCTTTTTCTGTAAAAATTTTGAAAAAATTATATTTTACTTGTTGACAATTATTATTATTTAATATATAATAATAACAAGAGAAGGTACTAAATAAATATTTATCGGAGGTGTTTTTATGAATTTAAAAGGATCAAAAACTGAGGCAAACTTACTGTCTGCATTTGCCGGTGAATCTCAAGCAAGAAATAAATATACATACTATGCAAGTAAAGCAAAGAAAGAAGGCTTTGAACAAATTTCAGCTCTCTTCTTAGAAACAGCAAACAATGAAAAAGAACATGCAAAAATCTGGTTTAAGCTGTTACATGAAGGTACAATCCCTTCAACAGAAGAAAACCTTTTAGACGCTGCTTTGGGTGAAAACTATGAATGGACCGATATGTACGCAACCTTTGCAAAAGAAGCAAAAGAAGAAGGCTTTGATCATATCGCTTATTTGTTTGAAGCAGTTGGCAAAATTGAAAAAGAACATGAAGAAAGATATCGCCAGCTTTTAGAAAATCTGAAAACAGACAAAGTATTTTCTAAGGATGAAGAAACGGTATGGCAGTGTGAAAACTGTGGACACAGACATGTAGGCAAAGACGCTCCTGGCGTATGTCCTGTATGTAATCACCCCCAGGCTTACTTCCGTTTGGCTTCCCAGAATTACTAAGGTGAACGAAATACCTCAGTAATTAACTTAAATATGAGTAGAAAAAAGAATTGATACTCCCCTATCAATTCTTTTTTTGTTTATATTTCTTTCTTCTTTAATCTAAGCTATACTATATTTATATAAAAGAAAGGGGGCTAACCCATGATTCATCCAGCTACAATAAAGGATGCACCTGCCATAAGCTATATCCACGCTGCGAGTTGGAAAGTTGCCTACCAAGCATTGTTGCCCCAAGAATATTTAGATCATTTGTCCTATGATTTTTGGGTCGAAGCTTTTACAAATTGGATTTCCACCGGTCAGATGACAGCGAAGCTCATCTATGATCAGCAAACCCCTGTGGGGTGCGTTGCTTACTGCAAATCTAGAGATGCCTCCCTTGCTAATTGGGGGGAAATTGTCTCTATCTATCTATTGCCCCAATATTTTGGAACAGGCCTCGGCAAAATGCTTATGCATTGTGCCCTAGCGGATCTAAAACAACAAGGCTTTTCAAACATATACCTGTGGGTATTAGAAGGGAATCGCAGAGCCATATCATTTTACGAAAAAAGCGGTTTCATTCGTACTAATGATAAAATCAAAATGGATGTTGGCGGAAAAGAAATCACTGACATTAGATATATTTATTCTTTTGATCGTAAATGAAAAGGATGGCTTGCGCCATCCTTTTTTGACAGGTTTTTCTTTGTGTGATATGCTATGGACGCTTAATCTATTTATAAAACTAAGGGGAATGGACCTATGAAATATACAAAAAAACTGCCAAAAACAGATTTCCAATTAAAGCAATCCCTCCTTGAAAGTGGGTGGAAACAGATAAAGGAGCCTAAAACTTTAGGCATGTCTATTCTGCTTTCACTGCCCCTCTCCTTTTTATTAGGCGGGTTTGTATTATGGATTGCTTATACCCTAAACCCTTTATTATTTTCTGCCTTTACAGCAGACACCTTTAAAATATCCTTTACCATCAACTTAAAAACACTGGTATATCTAATTGTTATTTATCTTTATATGCTGATACATGAATTGGTTCATGCTTTTTTTGTTCCAAATTTTTTCGAATCCGAGAAAACCTTTTTTGGCTTAAATGGAATGTTTGGCTTTGTATTTACCACAGAACCAATGAAGAAAAATCGCTTCCTCCTCATTTCAGTCATGCCATTTTTTCTGCTGTCCATCGTTCCTTTATTTGTTTTCAATTTTTTTGGAATTTTAAATTGGTATACCTTAGGGTTATGCTTAATTAATGCAACTGGTTCCTGTGTTGATTTTTTAAATATGCTTTTCGTTGGCTTTCAAGTAAAAAACAACAGCACCATTATCAACAATGGATTTGAAACTTACTATCATTTTATAAAATAAAGGCCTCAGAACCCTTGGTTCTGAAGCCTTTTACTTTACTCAAATTCTATCACAGAAAAAGAAATTTTTATTTAAAAAATTCTGAAAAACATTTCTTTTCTTCAATTGCCTGTGTAACCTTTGCAATGTTTGAAGTGTCACCTAAAAGAATGGACCCACAAAGGATATTGTTCTGGAAATAATATTTCTCCAGGGTATTCTTTCTTTCATCCTTAACTTGCATTGTCTTATAGGATACACCTTCTTTGCTACCGGGATCTCCCATTGCAAACAACATGGTACCCATTGCAGCTAAAGTAACACCATAAGGCTTGGTTGCATAGGCCAGACTATCACCAACTGCATTAGCTCCAGCGATACGTCCCATTTCGGAGGCAACAGGCCAAATTGCCATATTCACACCCTCATACTGAGCACAATCACCACAAGCATACACATCAGGTGCGCTGGTGCTCATTGTTTCATCTACCACAACAGCACGGTCACAAGTGATGCCTGCTTCTTTTGCCAATGCTATATTGGCTCTTACACCCGTAGAAACGATGACTAAATCCGCGGGGATTTTTTCGCCACCATCCAGCACAACACCATCAACTTTACCATTACCACTAATTTCAGTGATTTTTGCACCTGTCACGATACGAATCCCCTGATCATTTGCAATTTTGGTAAGCATCTCTACGGATTCACTATCAATTTTACCTGCCATCAGAACGGGTGCGCCTTCCAAAACAGTTACCTCTAATTTCCTTTTACGCAATTCCCAAGCAGCTTCAAGCCCTAATACACCACCACCGATTACAACAGCAGATTTAGCATCATGTGCCCAAAGGCTTACCTTTTCTACGTCTGCGATGGTTCTTACTGAAGTTACATGATCTAAATCCTTACCCTTAATAGGAGGAACAAAGCTATAAGAGCCTAATGCATAGATACATTTATCATAAGCAATCACCTCTCCATCAGAAAGGGAAACTTCTTTTTTCGCCGTATCTAATTTTTCCACTTTAATGCCTAACTTTAATGCTATTTTATTATCTTCATACCAAATTCTTTCAACACTGGCAATGGCATCACCGCTGATTGCACCAAACATACTCTTTGTCAGCATTGGCCTATCATAAGGCAATTCATTTTCTTCAGAAATCATAGTTATGGTTGCTGTCTTATCACGCTGTCTAATTGCTTTTGCCGCGTTCAAAGCTGCTGTACCACCACCCAAAATAACAAAACGTTCGTTGCTTTCCTTGTAGAAAGTAACATCTTCCACTTCAACAGGTACAAAGTTTTCTGGACCTACGCCACAAACAGGGCAACGCTCAATGGAAGAATCAAAAATTTCTCCGCATACCAAACATTTTACAAGAGTTCCTCTTGCGCCAGACTTAGTACCCAAATCCTTCTGCTGTAACTTCTGACCAAAACGATAGCCAAACTCAAATGCCTCTAAAAGTTCTTTTTCAGAGGGCTTAAACTGAACACGGAAACCATCAATAACACGCATATCTAACTGCTTCAGACGTTCAACCAAGTGGGGCACACCTTCCCCGCTCCAACCATAGCTACCAAAGGCGCTGGCAAGTTTTCCACCATGAACTGGTGCAAATAAACAAGTGGTTAAATCCCAAATTGGTTTCAGAGCTTCCCCTAAAATTGTAGGCGTACCCAACAAAATACCATCTGCTGCTGCAATTTCACCTAAAACCACAGCTGCATCAGCTGTAACCATATCATAGGTTTTTACTTCAATATCGCCACTTTCACGAATACCTTCTGCAATTTTCTCTGCCAACTCACCGGTATAGCCATATGCGCTTACATAAGGCATTACCACTGTTGTTTTATCATTGGTAGGAATCTTACACCATTCGTCGTAAATCTTAATCAATTCATCAATATGGCTGTCTAATACAGGGCCATGTCCTGGGCAAATCATATCAATTTCTAATGACTTAACCACTTCCAAGGCATCCGTCATATACGGCTGTTTAAATGGACCTAAAATATTATCGAAATAATATTTTGTTGCACGCATATATCCCTCTACATCCGTTACATTACTTCTTAAAATACCGTCATGGGCATAGTGAGAACCAAAGGAGTCACAGGTTACCAAAACTTTATCCTCAACGATGTAGGTATACATACTGTCTGGCCAATGTAAGTTTGGCAAGGAATAGAAACGCAATGTTTTATCACCAATGCGCAACTCGTCACGATCCTTTACAGGGATGCTATAAAAGTCACGGTTTACAATTTGCTTCAAAAAACCAATTGCCGTTGGTGTTGCAATAACCTTTGCACGAGGACACTTTTCAATAATATCGCAGATACTGCCTGCATGATCTGGCTCTGTATGATCAACAACAATATAATCAATTTTTTCAATATCCAACTTCTCTGCCAAAGCAGCTTCATACTCATCACAGAATTTCGCTTTTGCTGTTTCAAATAGGACAGTCTTGTCGCCGCACTTCAAAATATATGAATTATAGGTTGTCCCAAACTCTGTCATCATAATGATATCAAATACTCGTAAATCTTTATCCAGAATACCCGCCCAATAAAGATCTTTCTTTAATTGCAATGTTTTCATGGGGCTTCCTCCTTTTTTACTCTCTCTATTGTTTAAAAAATCAAAGACCGGTATAAACCGGTCTTTTGGGTTGTTTCTAATTATGCCTCGTGCTTCCAAAGACCATGTAAATTACAGTATTCATAAGCAGCAACCAATTTTTCATCTTCTGCCAAAACAAATACAGCTTCAGGGGCACCTGTGTGATTCAAATATTTAATTTGTCCACCCTTTGTTGTTTCTAAATAAATCCAAGCAATATGATGTTCTTCCAACATAGGGTGTGTCACAGACCCAACAAATACTTTTACGTTATTGCCTTCAACTGTTACAACAGGAACATGCTTTTCTGTTGCTGCATCAGTTGTATTGGCTTTCAATTCCTGCATCTTTTCTCCACAACATACAACAGGAACACCCTTGTCTTCTACCATCATAATAATATTTTTGCAGTGGTTACATCTAAAAAATCTTGGTTTCATCATTTTTCCTCCTTTTTATTCCTTAGTTTATATTCATCTTTTACTTTTTCCTTTTTTCCTTAATCCATACTTTAAGAAAATCAACTTTGACTTTTCTTTGTATATATGATAGCATATTCACAAACATATTACTGTTGCATTTGCAACAATTGGGAGTGTTTTTATGGAAAATTTGATAAAAAATCCAATTTTTACCGGTGTGTCCATTGAAGACATGGAAAAAATGATTGTTTGCTTTGAAGGCGAAAAAAAATCCTTTCGCGAAAAGGATACAGTTTCTGTCTATGGTATTGGTTGCCAAAAGGTAGGCCTGCTGTATCATGGTTGTGTTTCTATCAATCGAATTAATGCCGATGGTACTTTAGACATGCTGGAATATATCGAAAACTCAGGAATCTTTGGTGCTGCATTTTCCTTCTATCAACACGAGGATGAGTTTATTGTTATTTGTGAAAAGGATTGTACCATACTATTCGTTGATAAATCACAAATTACAAAGCGATGTAGCAATGCCTGTGCACATCATACCATTGTGATCGAAAACTTACTTTCCTTTATGTCGGAAAAAATCTCAAATTTAACGGAAAAGGTAGATATTTTAAGCCATCGAACAATCCGCGAGAAACTTCTATGCTATTTTCGCGTTCAATTGGCAAAAACAGGAACAAACCATTTTCAATTACCTTTTTCCTTTCTTGCATTAGCAAACTACCTTTGCATTGACCGTAGTGCAATGATGAGAGAGCTAAAAAAAATGAAAGAGGATCAAATTGTAAAAATAAATGGGAAAAAAATTTATATTAATTATACACAAAAAAGCTGACACATGATTGTGTCAGCCTTTTTTACATAATAAAACTTAACCTTTTAACCTATGCAGATATTTTTCTTTGGTGGCCATACCACCTCTGATATGGCGTTCAGCTTTGTTGACTTCAAGCACACGACGAACGGACTGGGCCAATTCGGGATCAATACGCTCAACACGATCTGTAATATCTTTATGTACCGT
>DFWH01000020.1:0-214152 GCA_002380805.1 Clostridiales bacterium UBA4139
AAAGATGAATTTAAATCTAGATTTCGAAAGTTACTGACAATCACCATTGGTAGCGTAATCTTCATAACCAATCTTGTTAAAAGGTCTGTATCTTTTTGGGAGAAAAGCCCTCCCCGTTTTAAGGCAAAGCCCATTGCAATCATAAAAAGAAACCCAAAGGCCTTTGTCAAAACCACATCCATTTCAGAGCCACCTCTCCGACTTTTTCTTTTGGAATATGCAACAATTCTATAAGTAAGCATGAAAAAAGACCTTTTGCTCAAAACAAAAGGTCAGATTTTCAAATGTGAATTACAGTTTTGCTTTAGCTGTATTTACTAATGTTGTAAATGCAGCAGGATCGGAAACAGCTAAGTCAGCCAACATCTTTCTGTTGATGTTAACGTCTGCCATTTTCAAACCGTGGATCAATTTGCTGTAAGAAATATCATTCATTCTAGCAGCTGCATTGATTCTTGTGATCCAAAGGCTTCTGTATTCTCTTTTTGTTTGCTTTCTGCCAGCGAATGCGAATGCCATTGCTTTCATTACAGACTGTTTTGCAACTCTGTACTGTTTGCTTCTAGCACCACGGTAACCTCTAGCCAGCTTTAATACTTTTTTATGTTTTTTTCTCGCGTTTAGCGCGCCTTTCACTCTTGCCATGGTAAAGTCCTCCTAAAAAATATACTCAAAATTATGCGTATGGTAACAATCTCTTCTTAATACTGTTCAACACAGTTTTATCAACTGTTGTAGCATGTCTTAAGTTTCTTTTTCTCTTTCTGGACTTTTTGCCAAGAATATGCTGTGTATTGGATTTCTGTCTTTTCAACTGACCTGTGCCAGTGATTTTAAATCTTTTCGCTGCTGCTTTTTTTGTTTTTAACTTAGGCATAATGTTAATCCTCCTAAAATAATCATTGCAGGTAACCCTGCTTGTGTCTTTTTGCTTTCTTCCTTCCTGCGGATCAGCTCTTCGGTGCAAGGAACATTACTAAGCTCCTGCCTTCCATCTTGGGTTCTTTTTCAACCACACCAAACTCTGCAGTTTCTTTTGCAAAGTTTTCCAGAATGACCATGCCCGCTTTGGAATTACCAATTTCACGGCCTCTAAAACGAATGCTAACCTTGACCTTATCCCCGTCCTTCAGGAATTCATTTGCTTTTTTCACTTTTACCTGAACGTCATGGGCATCGATACCTGGAGACAAACGAAGTTCTTTAACATCTACGGTCTTTTGCTTCTTTCTGGCTTCTTTTTCTTTCTTAGCCTGATCGAATTTATATTTTCCATAGTCCATGATTCGACAAACTGGAGGCTTTGCAGTAGGCGCAATCTTAACCAGATCCAGCCTTTTTTCATCTGCAAGTTTTTGGGCATCTCTAGAAGAAACGATTCCCAACTGTTCTCCATTTTCATCAATCAATCTAATTTCCTTGTCTCTGATTTGCTCGTTGATCATTAAGTCTGTAATAGCAAAGCACCTCCCAAATTATTGTACCGTTATTCCGCAAGTGCGCAAAAAAATGCGCCGGAAGAAATCCGCCGCACACAGAAAAACAGAGCTACATCCCTGTTTTACAACTCGTGTATTAACCTTATTCAGCCCATGCCATAAGGTGAGAAGCGGAACTTCTTCTTTATTACCGTAGTAGTATACCATTTTATATGCACTTCGTCAACATCTTTTTTTATTTTTTAAGTTTCGGGCACAGACATACTCTATCTGTGCCCGAATCATAATTAATCCATGCTTCTTGCAGCAACTTCTTCTTTGATTCTGGCAATTACATCTGCCAAGTCAACCTGACCTTCTTCGCCATTCTTTCTAGAACGCAAGGATACTTTGTTTGCCTCCACATCTTTTTCACCAACAACGATGATATAAGGCACTCTTTCGTTTCTTGCTTCTCTAATTTTATAGCCAATTTTTTCAGCACGATAATCAACTTCTACACGGATAGCTTCTTTATCTAAGGAATCTGCAACCTGCTTCGCATAATCTGCAAATTTCTCAGAGATAGGCAGAACCTTAACCTGAACAGGGGATAACCATGTAGGGAACTGACCTGCAAAATGCTCAATCAAAATACCGATAAAACGTTCAATAGAGCCAAAGGCAACACGATGAATCATGATAGGGCGTTTTTTGCTACCATCTGCTGCTGTATATTCCAAGTCAAAGCGTTCAGGCATCTGCATATCCAACTGGATTGTACCACACTGCCATGTTCTACCGATGGAGTCCTCCAAGTGGAAATCAATCTTAGGGCCATAGAACGCACCGTCGCCTTCATTTACCACATACTGAATGTTGTTTTCATCTAAAGCATCCCTTAAACCGCTTGTAGCGATTTCCCATGCTTCGTCAGAGCCCATACTATCTTCAGGTCTTGTGGAAAGCTCGATATGATATTTGAAACCAAATAGCTTGTAAACACTATCAATCAAACGAATAACACCACTGATTTCATCTTTAATCTGTTCTTCAGTCATAAAAATATGAGCATCATCCTGATTGAAGCAACGAACACGCATCAAACCATGTAAAGCACCGGATTTTTCATGTCTGTGAACCAGACCGATTTCACCAACACGCATAGGCAAATCTCTGTAAGAGTGCATATCCTGCTTATACACCAACATACCACCAGGGCAGTTCATTGGTTTAATGGCAAAATCCATATCATCGATAATTGTTGTATACATATTATCTTTGTAGTGATCCCAGTGACCGCTTCTTTCCCAGAGCTGTCTATTCATGATAATTGGTGTGGATACTTCAACATAGCCAGCCTCTTTGTGGATTTCTCTCCAATATTCCAACAAAGTATTTTTCAAGACCATGCCCTTTGGCAAGAAGAAAGGGAAACCAGGGCCTTCATCCAACATAGCAAACAATTTTAATTCTTTGCCCAATTTTCTGTGGTCACGCTTCTTTGCTTCTTCCATCATTGTCAAATATGCTTCCAATTCGGATGCCTTTGGATAGGAAGTACCGTAAATACGGGAGAGCATTTTATTCTTTTCGCTGCCTCTCCAGTATGCACCAGCAACAGAAGTCAACTTAATTGCTTTGACATATTTTGTGCTCATTAAGTGAGGGCCTGCACATAAATCCGTGAAGTCGCCTTGCTTATAAAAAGAAATAATGGCATCCTCAGGCAAATCCTGAATCAGCTCTACCTTATAAGGCTCATTTCTTTCTTCCATATATTTAATTGCTTCTGCACGAGGCAACTCAAAACGTTCGATAGCCAAATCAGCCTTAACGATTTTTTTCATTTCCCCTTCAATTGCTTCTAATTCTTCTGGGGTAAATGCCTTCTCACGGTCAAAATCGTAATAGAAACCGTCTGCAATTGCAGGTCCAATTGCTAATTTTGTATCAGGGTAAAGGTTTTTTACAGCCTGGGACAAAATATGAGAAGTTGTATGACGGAATGCCATTTTACCTGCCTCATCATCAAAAGTACAAATGCTAACCTCTGCATCCTGATCTACAACAAAACGTAAATCTTTTACTTCGCCATCAACCATACCAGCACAAGCATTTCTTGCTAGACCTTCGCTAATGGATTTTGCAATATCTAATACAGATACTGCCTGATCAAATTCTTTTACAACGCCATCTTTCAATGTAATCTTCATGATTTTCCTCTCCTTTTCGAAAATAACAAGTTTCAACGGAAAGCAGATTGCAATAAAAAAACTCCCATCCACTTTCCTTCCGGAAAGGGACGAGAGTAAATATCTCCCGCGGTTCCACCCTTTTTGTTATAAAACCACTCATTTAGGACTGTAACGTAGTCAACGGGCTTTATTAGAGCCACTCCGAGGTGGTATTCGTACACTTTCTTAACGCAGGACATTTCCACCCATGATTTTTCAATCAGATGTCCTTCTCTGTCCGTTTCGAAAAGACTACTGTCCTCATCAACGCTTTTAAATCTTCAATTTGAAACACTTATGATTATAGCACCAAAAACTATTCTGTCAACACTTTTTACAAAAATTCCACATCTCAAAACCATTTGTTCTTTTTAAAAAAGTAAACGCCTGCAACGATAAAGATTATAGAAATCACAATTACAAAGTGATATCCATATTCCCATCCATACTCTGGCATATTAAAGTTCATTCCATACCAACCTACTATGAGGGTCAGTGGCAGGAAAATAGTTGTAACCACCGTAAAAACCTTCATGGTAGAGTTTAAGTTTATGTCTACTTCAGCTTCGTAGGATTCCCTTACTTGGGTAACAGAGTCCCGAAGGTTTAAAACGCTTTGAAATCTTCTTTCTGTCCTACGATTCAACATTTTAAAGGAACGTAAAGTTTTTCCATCGAAAATTCCATTTTCATTTTCGCCCAAAATATCAAGTACATTCAAAAATTGCTCATAAAATCTTTTCAAAAACATGAGTCTTTTTCTGAGACTAATTATATCGCTAACACAATTATGTCTTTGCGAAGTTATTAAAAGCTGTTCTAAGTCCATAATTTCCTTTTCGATGGTGTCAAAAACTTCATAGTCTTTCCTAGTTTGTGATTCAAAGAACAAATATATAATACGATTCAAGGAAATTCTTTCCCCCAAATTTTTGGCACTTTCCTCAAGAATATCCATAACCCTTTGTTTTTGAGAAGTAAAGAAAAAAGCCCTGCCCTTCTCCAAATAAATGATAACACTACCATAGCTTATCATGATATTATGAAAGTCTGGCATCTCCAAACTAATGCAGTCAAAGTTTTCAAAAGAATCATACTTTGCATAACCAAAACGCCGAGCCTCCTCAAGAATCGTCATGGAAATTCCCCAAGTTTTTGATCTTTTCTCCATTTCATCATAGGACGACACAGATAAAAACTCCGTATCCTTCGCCTGACTTTTATCCAGGAACTGGCTTATTTTATAGTCCCCTCCGCCAATTGTCATAAACACAGCAAACTGCTCCTTCCAAAACAGAGTTGTTCAAAACCTAAACTTGGTTGAACAAATTTGTATATTAAATATTACTATTTTTATTTGAACTTGACCGCAGTGCCATATGCCATTACTTCTGCAGCCCCTGCCGTAACTGAACTAGTTGTAAACCGAACATTTACAATGGCATCTGCTCCAAGGCTTTTTGCCATACTTATCATACGTTCGGTTGCGATATTTCTAGCTTCTGTCATCATTTCTGTGTACCCGCTTAATTCTCCGCCAACCAACCCTTTTAATCCTGCTCCAATATCCTTACCAATATTCTTTGATTGAATCGTAGCTCCTTGCACCAGTCCAATCATTTGCAATTCCTTTCCAGTGATATAATCTGTGTTTACTAAAATCATAGTTTACCTCCTATTTTAACCCTAATTATCATTGCTACTATTAAAAACACTCACTCGGCTTTTATCTTGTTTTTGGTCATTAATAAGGCTTTATCAGCTATTGAATAAAGGTTTATATATTTGACCCTCTTTAACAATGATACTATAAATGCTGATGGCACAACTTTGTAATGGCCACCTGCTTTTGATGACTTGACAATTTCATTCCAAATTCCCTCTGTCTTCTTTAGGATACCCTCTTTTGAACCCCATAAACCATTGAAATGAATTCTTCCTCGCCCAAACCATCAATTATATCGCGAAGAGTATTTTATTCAATATACCAGAATCCCAACATAGCACTCAATTATTAGCCTAATTGCTAAACTCTTCATTTACGGTTTTAAAATCACTCGAATTCACCTTAAACATAGCCCTTTTGGGGACTCCACTTTAATACGATAGTGCTTCTTATAGTCTTTTGTTCAAATGTAATACGATTGTATAATTCTGTCAATACATCTCTTTGCAAAATATATTTCATTTTAAACAAACCATAATCACCTTAATTAAAAATTGTTATTCTAGCAAAAAAGTTCAATTCTATTATATCATAATGAAACTTTTTATAATATATTAAACCATTTTTTTCTATCTTAAAAAAAGACCTACTGCTGAAAAACCGCAATAGATCTTTTTAAATTTGCATAGATATTTTCGTTCAAAAAATCACAAAACCTTCGCAAGAAAAGTTTGTAAACGTTCACTTTTAGGGTTTTCAAAAATATCCCGGGGTGTACCCTCTTCCACCTGTTTGCCGTCTGCCATAAACATTACTCTAGAAGCAACTTCTTTTGCAAATCCCATTTCATGTGTTACGACAACCATGGTCATATTTTCTTTTGCCAGCTGTTTCATTACTTCCAAAACTTCGCCAACCATTTCAGGGTCTAAAGCAGAAGTCGGTTCATCAAAAAGCATAACCTCTGGCTGCATGCATAATGCGCGCACAATAGCAATACGCTGCTTCTGCCCACCCGAAAGCTGAGAAGGGTATGCATGAGCACGATCCTCTAGACCAACTCTTTTCAGAAGTTCCATGGCCAGTGCAGTAGCCTCCTCCTCACTTTTCTTTTGAAGTTTCATTGGTGCAATTATCATATTCTTCAAAATAGTCATATGAGGAAACAAATTAAAGTGCTGAAACACCATTCCCATACGTTGACGGTGAATATTGATGTTTGTTTTCACATCCGTAATATCAACACCCTCGAAATATATACTACCACCTGTTGGCACTTCTAATAAATTCAAACAGCGCAAAAATGTTGACTTGCCAGATCCCGAAGGTCCAATTACAACTACTACTTCACCCTTTTTAATTTCTGTATTGATACCATCAAGGGCTTTAATAACACCATTATTATAATATTTTTGTACATTTTCTACTTTAATCAAGGTTTCATTAGCGTTCACTATTTCTCAACCTCCTTTCTAACCTACCTACCAGCCATGTGAAGAACATTACCATAACTAGATAAATGAGTGCTACACCTATCAAAGGCATAAAGGGAGAAAAAGTTCTACTTCTAATAATATCGCCGGCTTTTGTCAAGTCTTGCAACGCAACATAACCCGCAACAGAAGTCTCCTTTAATAAAACGATAAATTCGTTTGCCAAAGCAGGCAATACATTTTTAAATGCTTGGGGAACAATAATATATCGCATGGTTTGCACATAATTAAAGCCCAAGCTACGTCCTGCTTCAAACTGACCTGCATCCACTGACATGATACCGCTTCGTACGATTTCGGCTACGTACGCACCTGAGTTAATACCAAATGCCAATACAGCTACCATTACTTTATTATTTGAGGATGCAAAAATAATATAGTACATAATCATTAACTGTACAACAACAGGAGTACCACGTATTACCGTTAAGTACACCTGACTGATTGCGTTTAAAAACGTCAAAACAAACTTCCCAAAGCCTGGGCGCATTTCTTTTTTATTTTTATCGTAGGTAGAACGTATAATTGCAATTAAAACACCAATTACAATACCTAAGATTACGGCAAAAAAAGTTACCTTTAACGTTACAGCTAAACCATCTACGATATAACGCCATCGGTCGTCCTTTATAAAGTTTAATTCAAACTGGGCTTGTAGTTGTTCCAGCCATTCAGCCATAGAAACCCTCCTTCTTTTTTAAAGACCAAAATAGGGGCGAACTTCGCCCCTATTTTTAAAGCGTAATAAAAATTATTCTGCACTGATATATTTATCAATAATAGCCTGAACAGTACCATCAGCAATAAGATCTTTCAAAGCAGTATTTACCTTTTCTGTTAATTCGCTATCCTTTGCAAAGCAGATTGCATAATCTTCAACTGCATACTCTGTTTCAAGAACTTTCAAACCTTCGTTTGCTGCAAGGAATTCTTTTGCAGGTTCATTATCAATGATTACACAGTCAATTTTACCTGTTGCCAAAGACTGAACTGCGTCAGCACCTTTGTTGTAACGCTCGATTGTACCTAATCCTGCACCTTCGATGTCATCAGAAGCATAAATATCACCTGTTGTACCTGTCTGCACACCTACTGTGTGGTTTGCGCCTTCTGCAAACAAATCATCAACAGTTGTAATTGGAGAATCTTCTTTTACAATAACAACCTGAACACCTGTTGCATAAGAGTCAGAGAAATCTACACTTTCAAGACGGTCAGGAGTAACTGTCAAGCCTGCCATACCAAAGCTTGCCTTGCCGCTTGCAACAGCAGGAATAATGGAATCAAAAGCCATGTCTTCAATTTCAAAGCCATATCCTAATTTTTCTGCAATTGCAGCACCGATTTCTGCATCGATACCAACAATGCCCTGACCTTCATAGTACTCATAAGGAGGGAACTCTGCATTAGTTGCCATAATCAAAGTTTCCTTCTGATCGCTTGCGCCATCCTGAGCTGCATCTGGTTGCGCTGCATCATCAGAACCGCCACCACAGCCAGCCAAAGCAGCTGTCATTGTAACTACCATCGTTGTAGCTAAAATTCCTTTTAAAAATTTTTTCATATTCTTCTTCCTCCCATTTTTTCACGTTTCCTTTAGCACATTTCCCTGTGCTTATCTACATTAGGAATTATACTCTATTATTGCATAAAATACAATAATATTTTTTCACTATAAATTTATAATATTCACCCGTTTTTTGTGCATGTTGCATCCCCATACTGTTTGTGTCGTTATAAGCATAATAAAATAGCCGTTTAAAATGAGGATTTCTTATTTTTAATTCAGGTTTAAACATGAATATATATTTGCATAAACACTGTATATTCATGAATGTTCTATTTTAAACCACATTTTTGTCGATAAATTCAGGCTTAACCTTAGAGTACATAATTTTCTGTTCACTATACAGTCCATAATAACCCGATAACATATAGCTTATCCCGCAACAAAGAGCATAATATGCAATTCCAGTTGCGCCAAATAGCTCAATACAAAGAACAACCGATGCGATTGCACAGTTTGTGACTCCACAAAACACTGCTGTCATTCCCAAACCAGCAGCAAAGGATGGAGAAAGACCTAGAATTGGACCTAATACACAGCCTAGGGTGGCCCCAACAAAAAAAGTGGGCACTATCTCACCGCCCTTAAAGCCAGCACCTAATGTAATTGCAGTAAATAAAATCTTCAGCAAAAACGCCTCCGGCTTTGCCTCCCCACCTACTGCCTTTTGGATGATATCCATCCCTGCACCATTATAGTCCGCACAATCCAAAAGTAAGGTTAGCCCAATCACCAGAGCCCCACCGGCAAATGCCCGAATATAAGGATTTTTTATGTATAATTTATATCCATGTGCCATTTTGTCCATTACAATGCAGAAAAACATACTTACCATAGCACAGATTATACCTAAAATACCAACAGATAAGGCTATTTTTAAATCTAACCCCTGAGGCACACCAAATAAAGCGAATGCGGTTGGTTGGAATCCTAATCCCTGGGCTAAGCCTGCGGCAACCAAGGCCGCAACTGTCCCCGGAACAATAGCAGAATAATGCATAATCCCCACCGAAATTACCTCCATGGAGAAAATAACTGCTGTAAGGGGGGTGCCAAACAGAGCTGAAAACCCTGCTGCCATACCACTTAATGTGATAATCCTTTTATCTTTTTCATTTAAATTAATAATACGCCCCATATAGGAAGCAATGCTGCCACCTAATTGCAATGCCGCACCTTCTCTGCCAGCCGAGCCACCGAAAAGATGGGTCAATACGGTGCTAAGAAAAATCAACGGTGCCATTCTTAAGGATACTTCCTCATTTTGACGAACTGCAACCAGAATAAAATTTGTACCTCTATCATTTTTCATCCCCAAAAGATGATAAAGACTGATAATCAGAAGACCGGCAACTGGTAGCAACCATACTATGGTCGGATGTTCCATTCTAAAAGACGTTGCCTCTTCCAGCAACCAATGAAAAGCAATACCGATTGCACCAACAACCGCCCCAACAATGCCCCCAATAATCACCCATTTCACAAAAATCAAAAAAGCACTTTCACCACCGCTTATGTGGGCTTTCAATTTTCCCCACAAAATAACCCCTCCTTTTTTTCAATAATAAAGCATTTCTAAAAACCGCACCCAAAGAGTTTCTATCCAAAACCCATAACATAAAATTCATTTAATCTATTCTAAGGAAACTTCTATTTTATTTAGAAAGTTATAAGTAAAAATATGCTCTAATGGAGTTTTCAGAAAGGCTTTAAACCCATCCACCAGTATACAACACTGCCATCGGGTCAATCAAGAGCATATTTCCACGAAAATCCATAATAACAGTTTCATTCTACTATGCTTTTATTTATACAATTTCTCCTCCCTTGAAAAAATACAAAAAAAGCGATGTGGAAAAACCACATCACCTTTCATTTTTTATGGGAAAATTATTCTATTTCTGTTACGCCTTGATCCTCTATAATATTAGACTCTTCCTTGCCCTCCCAAAGGGGCATACTCACTATGGCCTTAAATAAATCCCCATCTACTTTAATTCCGAAGGTTCCGCCTTGCGCCTCCACCAAACTCTGAGCAATGGATAGCCCTAATCCTGAACCTTCAGTTGTACGGGAAGCATCCCCACGCACAAAACGGTCTGTCAGCCTAGTTTCATCAAAGTCAATAGGGCTAGAAGAAATATTTTTCATTACTAAAATCCCTCGCCCTTCTGCTTGGAATATGTCTATATACACCCTTGAGTTTGGCATAGAATATTTCGCTGCATTGGAAACCAAGTTTTCCAATATTCTCCATAGATGCCTGCCATCAGCCAAAATATACAGAGGTTCAGGGCAACTCACCTTGATTTCTAGCCCTGACGCTTCAATCTTTTCTTCCAATTCACCAATGGCCTGTAAAGTTATCTGCCTATAATCCACTCTGGTCATCGTAACTGTAATGTTCCCGCTAGACACCTTACTCGCCTCTATCAAGTCTTCGATAAGTTGTTTTAGACGATACGATTTATCATAAAGAATATCGACATATTTCGAAGCTGTTTGATCCTTCAGCTTTAAACTACGCAGTAAATCAACATAGGAAATAATAGAGGTCAAAGGGGTTTTCAAATCGTGAGAAACGTTTGTAATTAACTCAGTCTTCATTCGTTCGCCTTTAATCGCATCTTCAACGGAATTTTTTAATCCATCCTGTATATTTGCAATATCAGTAGCAAAGTTTAAAAACGATGGAGAGATTTCCTCCAAATTCAGCATATACTGCAAATTACCTTTTGAAGTTTCCCTGGCAGAAATCATGATTCGTTTTAAAGAACGTAATGCCCTCAAAAATAAGAACATACAAAAGGCATTAAACATCAGCAGGCATAATACAAACAAACAACAAATAAAAATCAAGTCCATCTGCGCCGTTAATATAACCGCACCCATAATTACGCAGTTTCCTAAACCATAGCAGAGCATAACAAAAATCATCCACCCTCTAAAGGTCTTACCAGTGAATAATTCTGCCATTCTTCGTATAGTCACAGACACCCAAGTGTTGCGCAAGAAAATTTTACCCTTAATCTGCCTTGCAATGGAAGATATATAAGAAATAATCGCTGCAACATTTACAATATACACCACACCAAGAATCGTTGTAAAAATATATGCCCAAAAAATAGCTGTCTCCCTTAAAATATTAGAAAGAAGTGCAAATCCAAATAATGTAGAGCAAGTTATTAAGCCACATATTAATAAAAAGTGTATTTCGTTATAAATTTTGTCTACGGCCAAATACGTGATTTTTCCACCTTTTTCATTCTGCCCTGAAACACGGAACAAATAGATTAAGCATAGTAAAATGATAATCGTGGATACAGTGAATACACCAAATAATATGGGCAGACTGGTTTTCGCAAAGGTATATTCCTGGCCCAAATCATAAAAATCATCTCCAAATGCAAAAGGTTCCCGAATCCCTGCATATATTTTGAAATCACTATTTTCCATCAAAGCATTTTTATGACAGAATGGCATTACCCCCATACTGTCACTACTAAAGCCAGCTGAAAGAACAACAGTACGGTCAATATTGCTCATCTCTCCACGGCTTGTGTTCCCTGCTACAACATTACCGTTTGCATCTTCAACATAATAAACAAAATTAGTTAGTCCACTTAAGTATCGAACACTGCGCTTGTATTCATCCAGCTGATTTTGAATGTACATTTTTCGATATAAGGGTAACCGACTTTCTACTAGCTCTTTATATTCATTAAAATTGGTTCGTAAAGAATTGGGGATGCTACCATGAATAATAAGTCCATCAAATTCTTCATTAATTGATGTATTTCCTGTGATAATACCATCCTTGATACCATAATATCGTTTAAAATCTACGATTAATTCATCTCTATCTACCAACTCTCCGCTTAGAATGCGATTTTCATTGCGATAATAAGCTTCTGTCATAATAACTTCATCTAAAACCTTGGCAAATCCACTTCTAAACTCGTAGGTTTCATATACAGAGTTCGCTTCTATGATATCTTTATCCCAATGGTTAGAAATATTGGCCGTTACGATTCCACAGAAAAAGTTTGCCATAGCACATATAAATAGTACTACAACTGCGGCTATCTTCCATTTGGTCTGATAGCTCTTATATTTTCTCGATTTTATATCCAATGCCCCACACCACCTTTAGATATCTGGGCTCTTTCGGGTTAATCTCAATTTTTTCACGAATACGCCTAATGTGAACAGACACCGTATTTTCAGGGGCGAAAGAGAGTTCATTCCAAACTTTTTCATAAATCTGGTCGATTGAATAAACCTTTCCTGCATTTTCCATCAAGAGTTGTAATATGCCATACTCTGTGGCTGTAAGCTTAACGGGTTCCCCACCCACACGCACTTCTTTGGCATCCTTGTCCAATTCTAGATCCCCAATTTTAATCACGTTGCTTTTTTCGGCAATACTGCCTAAGGCCGTATAGCGGCGCATCTGGCTTTTTACTCTTGCCAATAGCTCCAACGGGTTAAAAGGTTTTGTTATATAATCGTCCGCACCAAAATTCAGTCCCAAAATTTTATCCGTATCTTCAGATTTTGCAGAAAGAATAATGATCGGGATATTTAGCGTTTCCCTAATTTTTACCGTTGTATTTAACCCATCTAACTTGGGCATCATAATATCCAGCAAGATTAAATGTATTTCATTATTTTCCAAAGCTTTTAATGCCTCAAGGCCATTGTATGCTTTAATAATATTATAGCCCTCTTGCTTTAAATAAATTTCAATTGCGTCAACAATAGATTTGTCATCATCACAAACAAGAATGTTAAACTTATCCATTAGAAGGTACCCCCTTTATTCACAAAATATTTCTATTTTATCATAGCAAATTTATTTTACAAATTTATACACACTTCCTTACATAATTCTTAATTTCCTTTTATTCTATCCTAATCCAACAATAAAAGAAAGATAAAATTTTTTCTAGTAACTTTAAAAAAAGTTATTGACAGATCTTATTTTATCTTGTATACTGAATTTCGTTGCGGGTCACTAGCTCAGTTGGTAGAGCACTGGACTTTTAATCCAGGTGTCTCGGGTTCGAGCCCCGAGTGACTCATTCTTATTCTAAAATTTCAACTGAATACTTTATTTAAAAAGAAAATACCTTTTTTAAGGTATTTTTTCTTTTCTATAATCATTTCTTATCCAATTAATAACTTATAAAAGGAGGTCATTTTTATGAGAAACTTAACCGTAGGGCATCCAGCAAAACAAATTTTTCTTTTTTCACTACCACTTTTAATTGGGAACCTATTTCAACAGTTTTATAATATGGCTGATGCTTTTATCGTGGGTAGAATACTTGGTTCAGATGCACTGGCTGCCGTTGGTTGTACTGGTGGGTTAACATTTCTTATAGTAGGCTTTGCCACAGGCTTAACCTCTGGTATGTCTATTATAACTGCGCAACGCTTTGGGGCAAATAATGAGGAAGGTGTAAAACGTAGCTTTGCAACTTCCCTTTTAATTGGGCTCGTTGTTACAATTTTTCTCACAATTTTGGGTTTGCTGATAACAAAGCCATTATTAGTAGCTTTACATACACCCGTAGAAATTATGGAAGATGCTTATCGCTACATAATTATAATCATGGGTTTCATTGGAACTTGTATGCTCTTTAACTTAACCTCAAATGCCATGCGTGCAGTGGGCGATGGAAACAGCCCCCTTTATTTCCTAATTATAGCTTGCATTTTAAACATCATCCTAGATTATTTCCTCATCCTTCCTATGGGGATGGGTGTACGTGGCGCTGCTGTGGCCACAGTGACTGCACAGCTTATTTCAGGATTATTATGTATTGTTTATATTAATAAGAAAATTCCAATCCTTCGCTTACGAAAAGAACACTTCAAATTTAATAAAAAGGATTGGCATCACCATCTACGCCTCGGTTTGCCCATGGGCTTCCAATCCTCTATCATCGCCATTGGTACCATCGTTGTTCAGTTTGCACTCAACAACCTTGGCTCACAGGCCGTCGCGGCTTACACCGCGGCACAAAAGATTGATGCATTCGGCATCCTGCCCCTAATGTCCTTTGGTATCGCCATGGCTACATTTGTTGGTCAAAATCATGGTGCAAACAAACCAGAGCGTATCCGTCAGGGTATCTTTCAGTGCAGTTTAATGTCTGTCCTATTTGCAATTTTAATGGGCTGTATTGATATCTTCTGGGGCGATTCTCTATCTTCATTATTCCTCAAAGATAATATAGAAGCAATTGCCCTTTCCCATCAATATTTGATTATTAATGGGGCCTGCTATTCTTTATTAGCATTGCTATTTGTATTTCGCTACTCCTTACAAGGCCTGGGATATAGCTTCGTACCAACCCTAGCAGGTATTTCAGAGTTGGTTATGCGTTGCTTATCCGTTGTTATTCTAGCTAGGCTTTTAGGCTATGCCGGTGCATGTGCCTCTAACCCCTTAGCGTGGGTGGGATCTTTGATTTTCTTAGTGCCTGCCTTGGTGCAAGTGGTTCGTCGTATGCCGAAGCAGACTGAAATATTTTAATTCTTATATGCAATTTTTTTTCAATTTCAACCTCCATTCCATTTTTTTGATAGAATATCCTAATTGGTTCTGCATATAATAGTATTTTTCATGTAAAACTCTTCATTGTACTTGAAATGGTACACCCTTTTAGGTATACTATTAAGTATATAACTTTTTGGAGGTGTACCATGGAAAGTCCGATCTCTACATTGTCAGAGCGAGATAGAGAAATTTTATATTCTTATGTAAATGTAGCCAATGGTGTCGCAGAGTTTTGGGGCGATTTTTGTGAAGTCGTTATACATAACCTAGAGAATATGGATCACTCCGTAATGCATATTCTTAATGGACATCTTTCTGGCAGACAAATTGGCGCTGCAATTTCTGAAGTCACCCTATCTTTTTTGAATCGTATGATGGCAGAGCCAAATTTAAAACATCTTTATTATTTCGCAAAGAATAAAAGAGGTGAAACCTTTAAGGCCTCCATCTCAGCTATTACTGGTGAAAAGGGAAACATTATTGGGCTATTTTGCTTAAACATGTATCTTTCTACACCTATTTCCGCTCTGGTTCAATGTATGACACCGGGAGAAAACGCAAAGCAAGAAAACATTTCTGAAACTTTTGTAGAAAACACAACGGAGCTAATGTTGCACGCCTTAGAAGATGCAAAGAAAACTGTTTACAGCAACCTTGCCATCTCATCTTCCAATAAAAACAAGGAAATTGTTGCTCTCCTTTATCAAAAAGGTATTTTTAACCTGAAGGATTCTGTAATCACCATTGCAGAACATTTGGGTATTTCGAAAAACACCGTATATATGCATATACGTAACATGAACAAATAAACAACAAAAAAGCGGCCCTCTCTACCATAATAATGGCAAGAAAGGTCGCTTTTTTTTGAATTTTCTATGTTGCTGTTAGTTGTTTGCCCAGCCTTGCTTCGCAAATAAAGAAATAGATACCATAGGCTCAGCAATATGCCACTCCACTAGTAAGTAGCCCTTATAGCTTCACTACATCTGTCTGAAATTCATTATTAATAATTTGGCCAAGAGCCGAGTAGATGGCACTAGCGCCACAGAAAATACCTTCATAGCCAGCAATTGTTTTAATAAAGTGACTTCCTGTAAAATCTCCCAATGCTAACAAGAAAAATAGCAGCGCTAAAGTACCAAAGACAACTCTTGTTGCCACATTGTGTTTAAAAGTGCCAATAAACATCCCAAGTGTAAAAATACCCCAAAGCAACAAATAGAATCCCATAGAAATTTCATCTGCACCTTGTACTCCACCCTGAGGTACCACAGCGGGCAACACCCAAATACCTACCAAAGACCACCAAAACGCACCATAAGCAGTGAAAGCAGTTGCACCAAATGTATTCCCTGACTTGAACTCCATAATACCTGCCACAACCTGGGCAAAACCACCTAGGAAGAGGCCCATACTAATAATTACTGCGGATAATGAAATAATACCTGCATTATGTAAGTTCAACAAAATAGTAGTCATGCCAAAGCCTAATAGGCCTAACGGCGCAGGATTCGCTACATTACTGGTGTGGTTACTCATAAAATTTCCTCCTAAATATTCACTTTTTCCATTGTTTACTATACCAACATTCGAGCAGTCCAAATTTTCATCATTTGGGCTGCTCGAATACTCGGATCATTTGTAAGCTAAAGTTCAATATCATTCTTTTTAAGCATTTCAATGTCATTTTTGGTTAACTCTGCTTCTTTCAATAAATCAGGCCTCTTTGACGCCGTCCGAAGAAGTGACTGTTCCCTACGCCATTTTTCTATATTTCCATGGTGCCCACTCAACAATATCGGTGGCACCTCCCTTTCCATGAAAATAGGAGGTCTTGTGTATTGGGGATACTCTAAAAGACCCTCTGAAAAACTCTCGTCCTCAAAAGATGCCTCTTTGCCAAGAACACCCGGCATTAGCCTAGAAATGGCATCAATCATCGTAATTGCCGCCAATTCGCCCCCCGTTAACACAAAATCTCCCAAAGATACCTCATCGGTAACGATTTCCTCAATAACACGCTCATCCACACCTTCATAATGCCCACATAAAAAGACAAGATTCTCCTCCTGCGCCAGTTCCTCAGCTATACGCTGGGTAAAGGGCTTTCCCTGTGGTGTCATATAAAGGACCCTTGCGTTTTTCGCCTTTGGCAATATACTCTGATAAGCATCATAAATAGGCTGAGGCTGCATAACCATACCTGCCCCACCGCCATAAGGGTAATCATCCACCTGCAAATGCTTATTATTGGAAAAGTCCCTGATATTAATAGCTTCTATTGAAACAAAGCCGTCCCTTTGTGCTCTGCCCAAAATACTATGGGATAATGTTTCTTGAATCATTTCAGGAAATAACGTCAAAACAAAAAAGTTCTTCATTATCTCAATCCTTCCAAAAGCTTTACTGTCATGACCCCTTCTTTTATATCTACGTTTTTGATGCAATCCTTTATTGCAGGAATCAAAAGTTCTTTACCTTCAGGACCCTTTTGCACAGCATAAACATCATTTGCGCCAGTAACATAAACCTTGGTCAGTTCTCCCAATTCTTCTCCATCATCAGTCACAACCTTTAAACCATACAAGTCTCTGGTGTAATACTCATTTTCCTCCAAAGGAATCGCTGCGGAGTCAGGAATTAAAATCGTCCCTGTCTTATAAAGTTCCGCTACATTGATGTCTGTGATTTCTTTTACAGTGAGCAAAACAAACTGCTTATGATATGCTACCTTTTGTATGTGAAAGGTTTCCCTCTTCCCTCTGATTTCCACGATAATCTCTTTTAAGCGTTCATACCTGGTAGGGTCTTGGGTTGTAGGAAATACACGCATTGTCCCCCTAATCCCATGAGTACCAGTAATTTTTCCTATTTCAAAATACTGTTCCATATACACCTCGAAAAATTAATTCTATATAAGAAAATTAGGCAAGGCGCAAGCACCATGCCATAGTAAAAACAAAACTGGTTTGCACAAAAGCAAGAAATTATAAGTTCTAATAAAGCTCCCCTAGGCAGCCTTATGCAAATATCACTATTGCTTGTCTACTATAAATTTACAAAACTGTGCTTTTATAAAAGGCGTAGACAACGTCTACGCCTTTATTACTCCCCAATAAATTGGGGCAAATTTTTCATTGAATGATTTCAACGATAATTTTTTTATCTTCGTGAACACCAGAGGCTTTTACCAGTGTACGAATTGCTTTTGCGATTCTACCCTGTTTTCCGATAACTTTCCCCATATCTTCGGGGGCAACCTTAAGCTCCAGCACTAATGCACGTTCGCTTTCGGTTTCAGAAACCTGAACTTTTTCTGGTTGATCCACTAGATTCTTTGCAATGACTTCTAATAATTCTTTCATAGTCAAGCCTCCCGCCTTCGGATTATTCGCCGATTACGCCAGCTTTTTTCAACAGAGCCTTTGCAGTTTCGGAAGGCTGTGCGCCGTTTGCAAGCCATTTATTAGCTGCTTCCGCATCAACATTCAGAACGATGGGTTCCTTTGTAGGATCGTAGTATCCAATTTCTTCGATGGATTTACCGTTTCTGGATGTTCTGGAATCCGCAACAACGATTCTATAGAAAGGAGCCTTCTTAGCACCCAATCTTTTCAGTCTGATTCTTACTGCCATGTCATTTCACCTCCTAATGATAATTAAAACTTTTCACATTTTTGCCTTACAAAAATGTATATAATAGATGCTGTTTAAACTACTCCCATTTTCAACAAACAGTTTCCAGAACCCTTCATTGAAAATGTAAGGAAGAACCTCCACCGTGGTGGCTGCCTTTCTTAACATCCATTACTTTATCGGAAAAAAGGAAGTTTTCCTTTCTTACCCTTTTGCATGCTGTTCATCTGCTTCATCATTTTTTTCATTTCTTCAAACTGCTTTAGCAGACGATTTACCTCTGCAATGCTTCTACCGCACCCATTGGCAATACGTTTTTTTCTTGGGCCATTGAGAATGGATGGATTTGAGCGTTCCTCTTTGGTCATAGACTGGATAATGGCTTCCACTTTCACCATTTCCTTAGAAGGATCAACGCCTTCCATTGCCTTGTCCAAGTTAAGTCCGTTCATACCGGGTATCATCCCCATTAGGTCTTTTAGAGGCCCCATCTTTTTGATTTGTTGCATCTGAGCAAGGAAGTCTTCTAAGGTAAACTCATTGGAGCGCATTTTCTTTTGCATCTCCATTGCCTCTTGCTCGTCAATATTTTGCTGTACTTTATCAATCAGGGAAAGTACATCGCCCATCCCTAAAATTCGGGAAGCCATTCGGTCAGGGAAGAAGGGTTCAAGGTCTTCCATCTTCTCGCCCATACCAATATATTTGATGGGCTTGTTGGTAACACTTCTTACGGAAAGAGCGGCACCACCTCTGGCATCACCGTCTAACTTAGTCATGATAATACCATCTACACCCAACTGACTGTCAAAACTACTTGCTACTGTTACTGCATCCTGACCGGTCATAGCATCAACCACCAGAAGAATTTCCTGTGGCTTTACAGTTGTTTTTATATCTTGCAACTCCAGCATCAACTCTTCATTAATATGCAAACGACCTGCAGTATCGATCAAAATTACATCATGATGTTGCTCTGCGGCAAATTCCAAAGCTTTTTTGGAAATTTCAACAGGACTAACTTCGGTTCCCATTTCAAAAACAGGGATGCCGTAGTTTTTCCCTACCACCTGTAACTGCTTAATAGCGGCTGGACGATAAATATCACATGCTACCAAAAGAGGGTTTCTTCCCTGCTTTCTAAGCTGTCCTGCCAACTTACCACTACTGGTAGTTTTACCTGCACCTTGCAGACCTACCATCATATAAACTGTGGGTGGACGGTTAGAGTAGGTTAATCTACTTTGTGTGCTGCCCATCAGTGCAATTAATTCTTCATTTACAATTTTAATGACCTGTTGGCCAGGGTTTAACCCCTCTAAAACTTCAACGCCAACGGCACGTTCTGTAACCTTTTTGATAAAGTCTTTGACGATCTTAAAGTTTACGTCCGCTTCTAAAAGTGCGATCTTCACTTCTCGCATAGCAACCTTTACATCATCCTCGGTTAAAACGCCTTTCCCGCGGAGTTGTTTGAATACTTCCTGCAACTTAGCGGAAAGATTTTCAAATGCCATAGATCGCCCTCCTTTTTAGGATAATATTGCATCTGCAATCTGCTTCATTGTGGTAATCGCCTGTGTTGTTTCAATGCTGATTTCTCCTGTACCAATTTCATCAAGGATACTTTTCATCTTGCGAACAGCCCGTTGCTGCTCTTGAAAGCGCTCTACCAAACGAAGCTTCTCTTCATATTGAACTAAAATTTTTTCTGTGCGCTTTAATTGATCCCGCACAGCCTGGCGACTGATTGATAACTCTTCTCCAATTTCAGAAAGAGAAAGATCATTCTGATAATGCATCTCGAATACTTGCTTTTGCTTTTCTGTCAAAAGCTCGCCATAAAAATCATAGAGCAAAGTCAGCTTTAAAATTTCATCCATCTTTCATTCCCCCTGTAAAGGAAATTCACTTTACAACCATCTGAATTATCATACTAAAAAAAAAGCAGGCTGTCAAGTATTTTTCCTTTACAGCCTCCAAAATTTTTTAATTTCTAAAAATTAGCCGATAGGACAGTTGATTTTCTCAATCGTTATCTTTTTTTCTGAAACTAAGATCGAACTATAACACCCCTGCTCAGAAAAAAACCTCCAAAAACCATCGGGTCCAGCACCGCTTAAATAACACAGCATTGCACTCATTGGCCCATTATGGGATACAATAACCACTGTTTTCCCCTTGTTCTCTTGAATAATTCTTGCCAACCCTTCAGTTACCCTTTGATAAAAATCTTGAAAAGCTTCTCCACCGGGCAAAGAGCTTGTTTTCCACTCTTTTATCCATAGGTTTAACTCATCACTATGATTTTCTCTTATGTAAGCTCCCTCTTTGTCTTCCCAGTCTCCAAAAAATAGTTCTCTAAAACAACCTTTTTTCTCTACTTCCATTCCTTTATCAGAAGCAATAATTTCTGCTGTGTGGGCCGCCCGCAACAAATCGCTAGAGTAAATCTTATCATAAGAAACCGTGTTAAAAAAATTCTTTAAACTGGTAGCCTGCTCTATTCCTTTTTCATTGATATCGCAATCCGTCCACCCATAAAACATTCCTCTTAAATTCCAATCCGTTTCACCATGCCTAATGAGATATACCTTCATAAATCCATCACCCCACTTCTATTTTACGCGAAAGCTGCTTATCCTAGCAAGAAAATTTAAAGTTAAAAGTTTTTAAAGACTTTTTATGTGATAAAAGCCATGGAATCATAATACATTCTTTGCTTACTCTTTACTAGTCTAAATCTTCATTGAGGGGAAATGAAATACGGGCACCCTTTTATAAAAACTCATAAAAAGGTGCCCGTTATCAAAAAAATAACCGGTTATCTTACTTAATTACGAAAGATTTACAGTCAGTACACTGATCCATTGTAGGATTAGCCTCGTGAGTACCTACCTGAATTGCTTCAAGTGTACAATAGTTTTTTGTATTGTGGTGATGTCTACAATTGTCAACTGTACATCTAATACATTCATTACACTTTTCCATGTTCAATCCCTCCTTTGTTTTTACTTCAATATTATTGTGTCCCGCAATCCTAAAAATATTACAGCATTAATGTAGTAAATTTTTTTAAAAAAAATGGTATCTATTAATTAATAGATACCATTTTTATTTATTCTTTTTAAAATTCAAAATTAATTTCTAGGGTCAGCTCTCATAGCTTCAAGTGTCCTTGTGAGTAAGTCATCCAACTCCCAGCCAAGTTGTTCTGCGCCCCTTTTGATTACATCTCTATTGCAACCTGCTGCAAAAGCTTTATCTTTAAATTTCTTCTTTACAGACTTCAATTCCATGTCCTGTACGCTTTTGGATGGTCGCATTAAAGCTGCTGCACCAATTAAGCCAGTGAGCTCGTCCACTGCAAAAAGAACTTTTTCCATCTCATGGGTAGGCTCAATGTCGCAACAAATGCCATAACCATGACTTGCAGTCGCATGAATCAAACGCTCGTCTAAATCATGCTCTTTCATAAGCTCTTGGCATTTGATACAATGTGCCTCCGGGTACATTTCAAAATCTAGGTCATGAAGCAAACCAACATTGCCCCAGAATTCTTCCTCATCCCCATAGCCAAGTTCTTTTGCAAAATAACGCATTACACTTTCTACCGTTTCACTATGCTGCAAATGAAAAGCTTCTTTGTTATATTTTGTGAGAATTTCCCAAGCTTCATCCCTTGTTATCTGCCTCGACATCTTCATACCTCTTTTCCATAATAAGTTTGTACATATATCTAAACATTTTACAATAAAAACCAAAAGGTATCAACCCCGGAATTAGAAACTTTTACTTGAAATTACCTTGGAAAACAGGTAGAATGACCTTGTTTGATGTAAGAAATAGAGAAAGGACGAAAACTATGGACGTAACTAGCTTTGGCATTGATCATGATACACTTTTAAGAGGAATTTATGTATCCAGAAAGGATGCAGTTGAAAATGGAGTTTTAACTACTTTTGACATTCGTATGAAAGAACCAAATAGGGAAATGGTTATGGATACTTCTGTCATGCATACCATTGAGCACCTGATGGCAACCTTTTTCCGTGGCCATGCTCTTTGGGCTGATAAAACCATTTATGTTGGACCTATGGGATGCCGCACCGGTATGTATGTTATTTTTAAAGGTGACTTAGAATCAAAGGATGTAGCCGAAATTATGAAGGAATGCTACGAATATATGGCTAACTTTAATGAAGAAATTCCTGCTGCCAAGTCAGAAATGTGTGGCAACTATTTAGATCACAACTTGGCCATTACAAAAATTGAATGTAAAAAATTTGTTGACGAAGTTTTAGCCTGTTTAAAAGAAGCTAACATGATTTACCCCCGCCAACAAGGGTAGTTCACAGCTACGAAATATTGATTTCATTAACAGACATACTCAAACCATAAAAATTGGCGTTTGATATGTCTGTTTTTTTATCAGTAATGTTTTGAAGTAATACTTCGATTTCTGTCCTGAAATTCCTAAAATCAACCCTAATGATGTCTAATCTATATTGGTACTAACATCACAAGTTTGGGACATTCGTCATACTATGTACTATCATAAAAAGTGCTGTGAAAAGAAAAATCATATGGTCTGATACTCTGAATATAATGTTTTCCTTTTTATAACCGTATCCTAACAAATCTGCACTAAGGTTAATCTTTAAGAAAAATAAAAAACTTTCTCAGCCCAAAATTCTTTTCACAAAAGCGCAGAACCGAAACTTGAAAGGGGTAATTTTAAATGGGTATGCCTGAAATTAAAAATAGTGGTGTTGCAAGAAGTCAAGCTATCACAGATATTATTGAATCTATCGCTTTGGAACAAACAGCACTTTCTCACATCTTAAATGCCGAAGGTGAAAAAATCCAAAAAGTAGTGGCCCTGTCCACAGTCCCTAATGATGTGCCAAAGATGTTGGCCGCAAATACGTCTGTTAAGCACATGGTTAATTCCATTACCCGCTTAGAAGTGCTTTTGCAAACAAAACTTGAACTATTTTCTGAATGCCTATGTCAGGATGAAGCATAACGTAATGTTAGTTTTAAATGAATCCATTGCACCCATAAATAGATATCGCCGCCTAAAAAGGTTGGCGATATTTATTTTAGAACAGAAAAGTGAAAAGATTTATAAAATTGGATTAGCAATACACCCAACCCGTTCATATCATATAGTAATGACTCTGACTATATCCATTGGGGGGGTTTACATGAAACTGTTTGAGCTGACCGACTCCATCGCCCTTTCCATTACCTGCGCAAAAAAATATAACAACTGCGCGTTTGATGGTTGCTTCTATTATTTTACGGTTCAGTGCTCCTGTGAAATTATCAAAACCGATTGTTGCTTCTACATCGCAGAATGCTACAATACCTGTAAGGAATATGATTGTATTTGCTATGATGAAAAAGATCAATGTTTTTGGGCTACAACCAAAAAGCAAAGTAATGCCATCTATAAACTAAATCGTAATATGTGCGAAATCGACTGCATCACCGTTCATGGTTGCGTCGATTTGATCGGAGATGTCACCGGCATCTCATTTAACTGTTGCACCGACAGCCTTATTATCTCTTATTGCAACTGTGTTTTAAGAAGCAATAAGGAAAGTGGGCATTCTATTTTATTGTATAAATCAAATTATGTACAAATCACTAGCGTATTAAGCTTGTGCCCTAACTTAGTAATTAGTGGTGTCAAGAATAACGAACAGTACGTATATGTTTTAGACACCACCGGCTCTGTCCAACATTCCTATCCTCTTAGTTGTGAAAACAGAATTAAAAACATTCTTTTTAATCCCTGCATGAAAAATGATGATAAGATTTATTTGGATTTTTTCACCCTAAAAAGAGGATGCTATCCCTATATTTTTAGATATCATTCATTCTTGGATAGATTACCTTTCCAGCCTTGCCAATGCAATTTTAATATTTGCAATGAATGCTGTTGTGATCCGGAAGACTGCTGCGAACACTGCACTTCTATTTTAGAATCTATTGCATTAGTAGAAGCCGGAATCGCCCACATTTTGAATTGTGAAGGTGAAAAAATGCAAAAAATTTTGAGGGAAACAGATAACGTTGATTTGATTCTGGATGCCAACAGAGAAGTGAATAAAACCATTGCCAACGTTTCTCAATTAGAATATCTTCTATATCTAAAGCTTAATGCATTGGTTGAAAGTGGAGCATTAAAAGATATTTGCAGCGAAAATTATACTTGCTGCGATGCTGAAATTAGTGATGTCTGCGAATTATCTTCAGATGACGGACAACTAACTTTAGATGATTGTTATATAACAGAATTAACACTACAAGAAAAAGAGGTTGATTGCGCCGAAGTTGAAGAATTAAAATCTGAAGCAAAGCCAATGTTTGAGGAACGGACCGAGATACAGGAAGTTGAAAATTATGAAGATCTTGAAGATTTTTAAAATATTATCAAAGATATCACTAAAATTGCCAAGAGTTTAAGGAATGAGAAGATCCTAAAATATGATAACCCTATTGCCATAACCCGTACGTTTCCCTCTGTGCGGGTTTTTTATTTTGATTAGACATTAAATAAAGCAGGCAATGAGTAAACTCACTGCCTGCCAAAATACATTTCATTCATTTTATCCCAGCGAATAACATCTTTGCTTTCACTGCAATAACCAATTTTCGTACAACCAATTTTTATTATCGTGTAATATATATTACCATTTAATAGGTTTTCCTTCTTTTCTCCACTGTTTGAATTCAGCTGCTGCTGTAAACAATGCATCAGTAGAGGAGTTCAAACCAGTTTCACAAGAATCCTGAATAACGCCAATGATGAAACCTACACCTACAACCTGCATAGCAATATCATTAGAAATACCAAACAAGGAGCAAGCCAAAGGAATCAGTAACAAGGAACCACCAGCAACACCGGAAGCACCACAAGCGGAGATTGCTGCAACAACGCTTAATACTAATGCAGTACCGATATCAACTGTGTAACCCAATGTGTTTACTGCTGCCAAAGCCATTACTGTAATCGTAACTGCCGCACCACCCATGTTGATTGTTGCACCCAGAGGGATGGAAACAGAGTAGTTATCTTCATCCAAACCTAAAGATTCACAAAGAGTCATGTTAACAGGGATATTTGCAGCGGAGCTACGTGTAAAGAATGCAGTGATAAAGCTTTCTCTTAAACATTTAAATACCAAAGGATATGGGTTCTGTCTGATGTTTAAGAAAACAATCAAAGGATTTACAACGAAAGCAATTACTGCCATACAGCCAACCAACAATGCCAACAACATACCATAGTCCTTGAAGATTTCCAAACCGTTTGTAGAAACAGTTGCATAAACCAGACCCATGATACCGAAAGGAGCAAAGCTAATTACCCATCTAACTGCCTGGGAAACTGCATCAGCGAAGTTACCAAGCATAGTTTTTGTAGAATCGGAAGCGTGCTTCAAAGCCAAGCCAAATACAACAGCCCAAGCTAAGATACCGATGTAATTTGCGGAAGAAATAGATGCAACAGGGTTCTGAACTACATTCAAAAGTAAAGTTTTGATTACTGTACCAACACCATCAGGAGCGGCTGTACCAGCTGCTGCTTCTGTCAATGTTAAAGTTACAGGGAACAAGAAACTACCTACTACTGCTACCAGAGCAGAAGCAAAAGTACCAATTAAGTATAAAGCTACAACGGAGCCCATGTTTGTTTTAGCACCTTTTTTATGCTGTGCTAAAGAACTCATTACCAAGAAGAATACCAAGATAGGTGCTACACCCTTTAATGCACCAACAAACAAATCACCAAAGATAGCGATAACACTTAAGGATGGCACTGCTACACCAAGGATAGCACCGATAATCAAACCAGCTAAAATTCGCTTAACCAGGCTGATATCATTCCATTTTTGAAATAAATTAGTCATTTTATCAATTCTCCTATTTAGTCTTATAATATTATTGCGGTTACGTTGGTTGTACGAAAGAAAAACAAATAAAAAGTTTATTACTTACAATTTTGGCAACTACCAAAAACCTTTTCACAAAGCTTTTTGCCAGTAGGGGTTGCTGCCAAGCCACCCTCTGCGGTTTCTTTCAACGCAGGGGACATTGCTTCCCCAATTTTCTTCATTGCATAAATTACTTCATCAGCTGGTATTGCACTTTCCACACCTGCCAAAGCCAATTCTGCTGCTACAAATGCATTTGCAACACCCATAGCGTTTCTCTTGATACATGGAATTTCCACCAGACCTGCCACAGGATCACATACCAACCCTAAAATATTTTTCAAGGCAATGGCACAAGCGTGCTCACTCTGTCTTGGTGTTCCCCCACAAAGTTCAACCAAAGAGGCTGCTGCCATAGCACTTGCTGCGCCACACTCTGCTTGACATCCACCTTCCGCACCGGCAATACTTGCTTTATTTGCAATTACCATGCCAACTGCTGAAGCTGTAAAGAGGGTCATAACCACATCATCATTTGGAATATTTCTATCATCGGAGATTGTCAGTAATGCTGACGGTAAAATGCCACAACTGCCTGCTGTTGGAGCTGCAACAATTCTACCCATACAAGCATTGGTTTGCGAAACTGCAAGAGCCTTCACCATTGCTTCCCCGAAGATTTTTCCACAAATATTTTTGTTTGCCTTAACGGCTTCATTCATTTTAAATGCATCCCCACCAGTAAGCCCACTCGCGGAACGTTTTTCTGCATCTAAACCATTTTCAACAGATTCCCTCATCACCTCAAGGGAGCGTTTCATGTTCTCAAATAGTATTTTTTCATCTGTTTCTGCGACCTCAGCCTGATCTTTTAAAATCAGCTTACACAGAGGAAGTTCTTGCTTTTCAGCTTCCTTCACCAGATCTGATAAAGAATCATATTTCAATCTAAACACCCCATTCTAAAATTTTTATCATACACATTTTAATTGAAACTACATTACCAACGCTATTTAACACTTGTCCTGAAAAAAACTTCGGTATGCCAATTCCTTTTTTGTGTCTGCATAAAATTAAATAGCTTTTAAAATTGTAGAAGCCAAAATGTTGGGTTGTTCTAAAATGACTTTATTTATAGATTCATCAATGTCACCATCAATTTCTATGGTCATTACAGCAGTTCCACCTTTGTGGTCTCTACAAAGAGAAAATCCATGAATATTCACACTATTCTCAGCGAGAATATTTGATACAACTGCTATCATACCCGGAACATCCTCGTGAGGAATAATTAGTGTGTCAGATTTGCCTGAAATCGAAACAACAGTATCATTGATTCTATTAATGATAATATTTCCACCACCAATAGAAGCGCCTTGCACCAACACTTCTTTCCCATCGGCATCTTTTAGGATAATTTGGGCTGTGTTTGGATGTGCTCCATCAATCTCAGTTTCCACAAAAGAGAATTCTAACCCTTCTGCTTGTGCTACTTCAAAACTAATACGAATACGCTCATCATCCGTTTCCATACCTAAAATACCAGCAATGACAGCTTTGTCTGTGCCATGACCCTTATAAGTTTTTGAAAAGGACCCACTAAAACGTACTAAGGCAGAAACAGGGGTTGTCCCTAAAATAGAGCGTGCATATTTACCAATACGAACAGCACCGGCAGTATGAGAACTAGATGGCCCGATCATGATTGGACCGATAATATCGAAAGCCTGTAACATACTTACTCCTCCCTCCATATAAACTTGTAATATTAGACAAAAAAATGATGAATGAAATATCTTTTTGTCTTAGTACAGCAATTATATATGAATTTTTTATACAAAGTCAATAGAAAAACCAAAAAAAGTTTTTAACAGGCGGACATTTTTTTCCTAAATTACACATTTGTATTCATCACAAAGACACATAATGAAAAAACGGCTAAAAAATACAAAAAATCTATGTTATGTTAATTGATTCTTTCCGACCCATATAATCCTCCATACTAAAATTATTTTCATTTTTTTTATTAGCTTTAAGAAACCACAATTTCATATTTATTATTATTTATTAAATTGACCTATACTATACAAAATTATTGAAAAATTAAGGATTTTTAGGAAAATAAATGAAAAATATTAATTTAGAGATTTTGTACTCAAAATACAGTTAATTCCATTTACTTTAGTATTACGCTATTCAGATTTGTATATCGTTTGCAATTATTCAAATTTTAGCAAATAAAAAACCTCTATCTAAAAAGATAGAGGTTTTGTTTTTTTATGGATTTTGGCATTTTTCTCAAGCTGTTGTCATACAACCTTTGAATTACATATAACCACCCATGCCGCCCATGCCAGGATCAGGCATAGCAGGTGCCTTTGAAGGCAATTCTGCAACAACAGCTTCTGTTGTTAAGAATGTTGATGCAACAGATGTTGCATTCTGCAGTGCACTCCTTGTTACTTTGGCAGGATCAAGAATACCAGCTTCAACCATCTCTACATACTCTTCAGTCAAAGCGTTAAATCCAACACCAGCAGGCATTTCTTTTACTTTATTTACAATTACAGAGCCTTCTAACCCTGCATTTTCAACGATTTGACGCAAAGGTGCTTCCAAAGCTTTCACAACGATAGCTGCACCAGTTTTTTCATCGCCAACCAAATTTGCACAAGCAGCTTTAACTTTTTCAATCACATGAATCAAAGCTGTGCCACCGCCTGCAACAATGCCTTCTTCTACCGCTGCTCTGGTTGCCGCCAAAGCATCTTCCATACGCAGTTTCTTTTCTTTCATTTCAGTTTCAGTAGCAGCACCAACCTTAATAACTGCAACACCACCGCAAAGCTTTGCAAGTCTTTCCTGCAATTTTTCTCTATCAAAATCGGAATCTGTTTCTTCCATTGCTACCTTAATCTGGTGAATACGAGCATCGATATCAGCTTTTGCACCTGCGCCATCAGCGATGATAGTCACTTCTTTTTCAACACGAACTGTTTTTGCACGACCCAGCATATCTAATGTAGTGTCTTTTAATTCTAAGCCAATCTCCTCAGAGATAACCTGAGCGCCTGTTAATGCAGCAATATCAGCAAGCTGTGCTTTTCTTCTTTCGCCGTAACCAGGAGCCTTTACAGCAACACAAGTAAATGTGCCTCTTAATTTATTTACAACCAAAGTTGCTAAAGCTTCACCCTCAACATCATCAGCAATAATCAAAATTTTGCCATTAACCTGCATAGCCTGTTCCAACACTGGTACCAATTCCTGAATATTGGAGATTTTCTTATCTGTAACCAATATAAAAGGATCTTCCAAAATAGCAACCATTTTTTCCATATCAGTTGACATATAGGAGGACAGATAACCTCTATCAAACTGCATACCTTCAACCAATTCCAATTCTGTTTTCATAGTCTTGGATTCTTCAACGGTAATAACACCATCATTTGTAACCTTTTCCATGGCATCTGCAATCATATTACCTACTTCGTCATCACCAGCAGAAATTGCTGCAACGTTTGAAATGTGCTTTTTGGTTGTAACTGCTTGGCTCATTTCTTTGATTTCTGCAACAGCTACTTCAGTTGCCTTTTGCATACCTTTTCTTAAAATGATAGCGTTCGCTCCAGCTGCAATATTTTTCAAGCCTTCTTGGATCATTGCTTGTGCCAAAACTGTTGCAGTTGTAGTACCATCACCTGCAACGTCATTTGTTTGAGTTGCAACTTCTTTAACCAGCTGTGCACCCATGTTTTCATAAGGGTCTTCCAATTCAATATCTCTAGCGATAGTAACACCATCGTTTGTAATCAATGGGGATGTAAACTTACGATCTAATACAACGTTACGACCTTTAGGTCCTAATGTAACTTTAACTGTGTTTGCTAATTTATCCACACCAGCGGCCATCAGGCTTCTGGCATCTGCACCATATTTAATTTCCTTTGCCATATCTTAAACGCCTCCTAAAAATCAGTCTTTTACTACTGCCAAAATATCATTTTGTCTCATCACCAGATATTCTTCGCCATCAAACTTGATTTCCATTGCGCCATATCTGGAGTAAATAACATGATCTCCTTCTTTTAAAACCATTTCAATCTTTGTGTCACCAACGATACCTCCGGGGCCAACAGCCACTACGATGGCTTCTTGTGGCTTCTCTTTTGATTGAGAAGTTAAAATCAAACCTGATTTTGTGGTTTCTTCTGCCGCTAATTGCTTTAATACAACCTTATCTCCTAATGGTGAAAGTTTCATTTTCATACCTCCTTGAATATATCTGTTAGCACTCATCTTGCGCGAGTGCTGATTCTTGATATTATATTAGCATTTTTACGAGAATATTCAAACACTATATTTAGCTATATTATATGAAATTGGATTAAATTACAATAAAATTTCAAGAATTAAGGAATCTTTTTATTTTTTTCTAAGGAAATCTTCCATTTTCTCAAGATTTCAGTTCTACCTGATTCCTTCTTTTATAAAGTTAAAAGTTCCATTAAAAATCCTGAAAATTCATTTACTTTAAAATCAAAAACTCCATGAAAGTCCACAACCTGTTACTTTTTTTATATTATAAAACAACATAAAACTCAAGAAAACACAAGGGGCATAACCTAAGTCTATGCCCCATTTATTAAATCAAAAAGATTTGTTATGCCTTTTTCTGCTTATCAATATCTGAAACTGCTGATAACGCTGCCACCAAACCTTCCCCCACTGCCTTTGCAATTTGATAAGGTGCACCAGTACAGTCTCCGGCAGCATAGACATTAGGCAAATTCGTAGCCATCCGACGATCAACTGCAATGTTCTTGCCATCTGTTTTTAGACCAAACACCAAACTATCTGGAGGCATTGTATTTTTCGCAAAGAAAATACCATCACAAGAAACGGTCTCCTTTTCCGTTTCAAGGGCAGTTAATTTGTCCCCTGCTCCAACAACTGCCTTTGGTTTTGCTTCCAACACAACTACATTATCTTTAAGGTTAGTTATATTTTTATAAAGAGGAATGTAAAGCACTTCCTTGCAGATATCAGCCAGAAAGTTGGCCTCTGCTTCCCCTTCTTCATTTTCGCTCACCACTACTACTTTTTTGTTTCGATAAAGCATACCATCACAGGTAGCACAATAGCTTACACCTTTGCCCAAGTAATCCATCTCGCCAGCAATACCCTTGCTTTTGCTTAGTCCTGTGGCTAAAATAATTGCCTTTGCCTCAATAAAATTATTTTCAGCATTAATCATATAGTGCTCACCAACATTTAAAATTTGGCTCACTCGACACTCTTGAAATTCCACGCCATTTTTCACAGCATGGGTATAAAAACGATTAAGCATTTCCTCCCCATTTACATCAGGCATTCCTAAATAATTGTCTACCTTTTCTGCAGAAAATAATAATGAACTATCCAAACTTCTGCCAAATACACAAACCGTTTTATTTCTCTGACGACAATTTAATGCCGCTGATAAAGCCGCTGGGCCACCACCAATTATTGCAACATCAAGCATAAAAAAACCTCCTAACTCTTTCAAACGAAACTCAAATTATTTTTCTCAAATTTAAATTCGCCATTCCAATTTACAGAGAATATTAAAATCTACCGTTAAAGTACTTCAAGCCCATTTTAATACAATGGATATGAAAATTAGAACGACCTTTAAAATGATTCCATATTGCTAAAATTTTCTATTTTTTCTATTGTACCACAAACTTATTTTCATGTCTGTGACTTATGCACCAATAATTTAGTAAACATTATTATTAGTATGCTTGATTCTAAGCTTACTATAATCATTTATTTTCTTTTTTAAATAAATATAGACACTCGCCCCAAAAGAAAGATGATTAATCCCAATTTTTGAGGCTCGTGTCTAATCATGAATCATTAATAAAGAACGCTAGTTAGCTAATCTTTTTCTCCGCCGCTCTACGCTCAATGATTTTCTTTTGAATTTCCGCAGGAGCTTCTTCATAACGCTCAAAACGATGTGTATATTCACCACGGCTCTGAGTCATAGATCTTAAATCAGTGGCGTATTTATGCATTTCTGAGGTTGGCACCTCAGCCACAATACACTTCTTATTGCCAACAGCATCCATACTTAGGATGCGTCCTCTGCGCTTATTAATATCGCCCATAATATCCCCCATGTATCTTTCAGGGACAAGGACTTCAACATGCTCAATTGGTTCAAGCAGTGTGGGTCTTGCCTGTGGAACACCTTCCTTATATGCTGCGGAAGTTGCCATTTTAAACGCCATTTCAGAAGAGTCAACAGGGTGATAGGAACCATCTGTTAAAGTAGCTTTTAAGCCAACAACAGGATATCCAGCTAGAACTCCATTTAAAACACACTCCTGCAACCCTTTTTCAACCGCAGGGAAATATTGCTTTGGCACGGAGCCACCAAATACCTTCTCTTCAAAAACATAAGGCAAAGTCATATCACCACTTGGCTCAAACTCCATCACAACATCACCAAATTGGCCATGTCCACCGGACTGTTTCTTATAACGACCTCTGACGGAAGCTTTAGCTTTTACGGTCTCTCTATACGGAATGATCGGGTCAATCAAATCGACCTCAATTTTATATTTTGTTTTTAATTTATTTATCATTACATCCAGTTGCTGCTCGCCAATACCAGACAGAATAGTCTGCTTTGTTTCTTTATTCACTTCCATTTTAAGGGTAGGGTCTTCTTCTCTAATCTTAGTCAAAGCAGAAGATAGTTTATCCTCATCACCTTTTCCTTTCGGTTGAATTGCCATAGAAAGAACAGAGCTTGGCAACGGAATCTTTGGAATTGAGATAGGATATTCTCTTGTAGCCAAAGTATCCTGTGTTGATGTGTTAGAAAGCTTTGCCAAAGCACCAATATCGCCTGTATGCAACTCATCCACTTCAATCTGTTCTTTTCCTCTGACAATATAAAGGTGCCCCACTTTTTCAGTGGTATCTTTTTCAACATTATATACCGTCATTGAAGAATCAATTTTACCCGTCATTACTCTAAACAGGTTCAGGCGTCCAATATAAGGATCCGAAATTGTTTTGAATACAAATGCCGAGAAGTTTTCATCTTCAGAGCTACAAAGCACTGTGTCTGTACCATCAATAAATGCATGGAAGTTCTTTTTCGCTTCCAACGCAGGAGGCGTAAAGCGTACAATTGTATTCATCAATAATTTTACCCCATAGCCTAAAGTTGCAGAACCACACATTACAGGGGCAATACTACGATTTTCAATGCCTTCTAATAAGCCATCATATATCTCGTCTTCTGTCAGTTCTATATCGTTAAAGAACTTCTCCATCAGCTCTTCACTGCTTTCAGCAGCTACTTCAACTAACATAGAACGGAGAACTTCTACTTCGTCAATTTTATCGGCAGGAACTTCACAAGCTTGCAATTTTCCATTTACTTTTTTTCTTGCATCTCTTTTAATTAGGTTAATGAACCCAACAAATTTCCCATCCTCATCATTAAAAGGAATCTGCAACGGAGCCACTGCTTTACCAAAATTACTTCTTAAATCTGCTAATGTTTTTTCAAAGTCTGCATTTTCATCATCCATTTGGTTCACGAAAATAATCCTAGGTAGACCCATTTCTTCAGTCTGCTCCCAAGCTTTTTCTGTTCCAACTTCAACGCCTGATTTTGCCGAAACCATAATTAATGCTGTATCGGCAACACTCATTGCCATTTTTCCCTCCGAAATAAAATCAAAATAACCTGGAGTATCTAGGAAGTTGATTTTTGTACCCTGCCACTCAACGGGCAATACAGATGTGTTGATTGATACCTTACGACGAATTTCTTCTGCTTCATAGTCACTAACGGTATTGCCCTCATCAACTTTACCAAAGCGCTTTGTTGCACCGGAGTAAAAAAGAGCTGCTTCGGCATATGTTGTCTTACCGGAACCGCTGTGACCCAATAGAACTACGTTTCTAACTTTGTCTGCAGTGTAATTTTTCATAATACCAACCTCCTAATTCAATTTTAAATGGCGAAAATGCCGCTGTGTATATATGTGTATACATGATATCATTTTTTAACAACATATACATATATTAACTTTCTCCACTTGTACCGAATTCCCTCCAATTTTTTAAATAAAAAAATATATTCGTCATTTTATACTAATCATGAATCATTATAAAGGAAATTTTCAGAATATTACCCAATCATATTTAGTAACAATTTGTAGTATAATAATAGTTAGGCTGCTTAAAACAGCATTCATAAAATAGCGGGGAAAATCCTCCTAAAACGTATGTGCGGGCTGAGTTAAACTTTCCAATCATTATTTTTTTGTTTAAAACAAAAAGGCAGCTACATCATATTAGCCGCCTTACCCGAAAATATATAACTTATTCAAACAACGTTGTATTCCCCTGCAACGTTCGTTTTAATTTGTGAACCCTCATAAGTCCAATTAATATAAATCCTCCTAACAATACACAAAACATCCCTGCATACAAATTCAATGCGAGGGCATGCCCATAGAAAAATAAAAATAAATTATAAAAACCTATCACAATTTCCATAGCCCCCAGGAGCCTTAAAAGTTTTAATATTCTTTCTAAATGCATCAATTTTGAACCCGTATCCGAGTAGATTTCAAATGCACCCTCTGTAAGTTTTTTCCTAAAATACACCCAGTTCAAAACGTTCCCAATGTACTCAGCACCGGTTCCTTCAATAAACTGAATGTATTCTTTAGTTTCCTCACTTTTTAGATTCTTTTCTAAAAGTTCAATACGAACTCCATATTCGCTGGGAGGGCCTTCCTCAAAAACATAAGTCCAATACCCAACGGAAACCAATTGCATACCTTCTGCCGACATTTGATTCAACCATTTCTCTTCTTTATCAAAATCCCATGCCCAGAACATCTTATGAATCTTTTTTCTCAATTTTATCCCTCCAGTACAGCCTTCCCATTTCGTAATAATTCCTCTAACCTCATCATTTCTTTCTGCAAGACCTGTTTCCCCATATCTGTAATCTCATATTCTTTTTTTCTAGAGTCCTTCTCATTTGGCAGAGCAATAATCCACCCCTTTGCCAACATCGAATTAATAGCCCCATACAGCGTACCAGCTGCCAGACGCAACCTTCCCTGAGACAACCTTTCTACATTTAAAATAATGCCATATCCGTGTAATGGCTGAAACAACGATAATAAAATATAGTAAACACCCTCTGTTAAGGCTCCCATTTCTTGATTAGACGACATTATATCCACCTCCGTTATATCGTTAACCGATATGTTTATTATATCGCCTAACGATATATTTAGCAACTATTTTTTTCTATCCAGAAACAAAAAAGTAACGACAACTATTTTCATAATTGTCGCTACTGAAAAATCTAGATATTATTCTTCATGTCCATGATGGTGCAATTCATCTACATCATCCACAGGTGGTTTTAATCCTTCGATGTGAATTTCATTCTTCTGCGCATAATCCCACAGTGCTGCATGAAGCGCCTCTTCCGCTAGACATGAACAGTGAACTTTTACGGGTGGCAACCCATCCAAAGCCTCCATAACCGCTTTGTTTGTTACTTCTAATGCCTCCTGAAGTGTTTTACCTTTTACCAACTCTGTTGCCATGGAACTTGTCGCTACTGCGGCACCGCAACCAAATGTTTTAAATTTCGCATCCTCAATACGACCATCTTCAATTTTCAAATATACCTTCATGATATCGCCGCATTTTGCATTGCCTACGAGGCCAACACCACTGGCATCATCAATTACACCAACATTTCTAGGGTTCATAAAATGGTCCATTACTTTTTCGCTGTATTCCATATGAGTCTCCTCCTTCGTACCTTCAACTTAAGCCTTCTTATTTAATACTTCTTCATATAAAGGGGACATTTCCCTTAGCTTCTGAACAACTTCCGGAACTTTGCTTAAAACAAAGTCAACATCTTCTTCTGAATTCACTCTGTCTAATGTTAATCTCAAAGAACCATGAGCAATTTCGTGGGGCAAACCGATTGCCATTAATACATGGGATGGATCCAAAGAACCCGAAGTACAAGCTGAACCACTGGATGCTGCAATTCCCATAGCATCTAATAATAACAACATTGACTCACCCTCGATATATGCAAAGGAAATATTGCAGTTGCCTGGCAGTCTGTCTGTTGGATGACCATTCAAACGACTATAAGGAACTTTCTCCAAAATGCCAGAAATCAACTTATCTCTCAAAGCAACCAAACGCTTTGTTTCAACTTCCATTTCATTTACCGCTAACTCAACGGCCTTACCCAAGCCAACAATACCAGGAATATTTTCTGTACCTGCACGTTTTTTCTTCTCTTGAGCACCACCAAAAATTAATGGTTGAATTGCAATGCCCTTTCTAATATAAATAGCACCAATGCCTTTGGGGGCTCCCAACTTATGCCCACTCATAGACAATAGGTCAATCTGCATTTCTTCTACATCAATAGGCACATGCCCCACAGCCTGCACTGCATCTGTGTGGAAAAACACACCCTTTTCTCGAGCCAATTTACCAATTTCTGCGATCGGCTGAATGGTGCCGATTTCATTATTTGCAAACATTACAGAAATTAAAATTGTTTCTGGACGAATACTTTTTTCTAATTCATCCAAACTAATTTTGCCAAATTCATCGACAGGCAAATAAGTCACTTCATAGCCATGTTTCTCTAAATATTCGCAAGTATGCAAAATTGCATGATGCTCAATTTTTGTTGTAATGATATGATTACCTTTATTTTTAAAAGCCTCTGCAATGCCTCTAAGTGCCATGTTATCACTTTCAGAACCACCAGCAGTAAAATAAATTTCATCTGCCTTGGCACCGATGCCTTTTGCAACTTGTTCTCTCGCTTTTTCCAATGCCTTTTTGCTTTCTTTCGCAATACTATACACACTTGAGGCATTCCCGTAATACTCTTTAAAATAAGGAAGAATCGTATTGAGTACCTCATCTCTTACAGGGGTTGTTGCTGCGTTGTCCATATATATTTTCGTTGCCATAAAAATGCTCCTTTCGGCTTCCTTTTTATATCATAGTATTCTTATATGTTTTATGTGATTTAAAAATATCATCTTTTTTATGACTTGTCAATACCTAACGCGTATTTTTTTGACATAAGTCATAAATTATTGCATAATTCATAAATCGTGGTTTTTTTATTTTTCCGTTTCCTTTTTTATGATTACATCTTTCGCATTACTCTTTTTCACTCTATAATTGTCTATATATACAAATTATCATAACTTGAAATTATACACTCTAATATAATGAGGTGTTTCTATGGATTTTCACGAACGATTAAAACAACTTCGCAAGGAAAGAAAAATGACTCAAGCAGCCTTAGCAAAGGAATTGACCTATGGTGCAACAGCGATCTCAAATTATGAATCTGGTCATAATCAACCATCTATATCTGACCTGAAAAAAATCGCATCAATTTTTAATGTATCTATGGACTACCTTCTAGGTGTGAATGACTTTCGCCGTCCTTACGAACCTGATAAAAAAATAAACGACTCGGAAATTTTCAACGAGTATTTTGAACTGCTTGAGGAACGAGGAAAAAAAGAATTACTACTATATATTCAGTGGTTGCTTAGCCGTCAGGAAAATTCTTTAGAAAATCCCTATGCAGAGTCCAACAACTTTCAACACACCTCCCTTCAGGTTGCGCAAAAACCTGAGGACTACAAAGTATAATTTGCACATAAAAAGCGGTATCCTCATTATATGAGGACACCGCTTTTTTAAATTCATTCAATTGATATACTTTATTTTCTACTTTCCGGCCCGCAGCTCTCTAGCTGCAGTTAGGGTGGCCTCTGTTACAGTGGCACTCCCCATGAGCCTTGCAACCTCAGCTACGGCAGAATTTTCATCCAAATTTTTCACCATGGTCACAGTTTGGTTATTACTCGTTTCTTTCTCAATCAAAAAATGCTTATCTGCCATGGCAGCAATTTGTGGTAGATGGGTAATACAAAGAATTTGCCTTTTCTCACCTATTATGCTCATCTTTTTCCCAACTTTCGCCGCAGTCCTACCACTAACGCCAGTATCTATCTCATCAAAAATAAATGTTTCTATCTCATCTGCATCCACCAATACAGCTTTCAATGCCAACATAACACGGCTCATCTCACCGCCCGAAGCAATTTTAGCCAATGGCTTTAAACTCTCCCCTGCATTTGCAGAAATCAGAAATTCTACCTTATCTTTGCCCAAAGCGTTCCATTCATCACGCGGAGTCACCTGTATGTAAAACTTAGCATTTTTCATTTCCATATCCTTCAGAGATTCTTCTATTTGCTTAGCCACCCTCTTGGCAGCCTCTTTGCGCATCGCTGTTAGCTTATTTGATGCAGCTTCTAAAGCTCCTTGAATTTTTAATCTTTCAGCGGTAAGTTGTTCAACCTTCTCTTGGCTATTGGAGAAAAACTGGATTTCTTCAGAGATTTCTTGATAAAACTTTAATACAGCCACAATACTACCGCCATATTTACGTTTCATTTTATATATTGTCTGAAGGCGATCCTCCACCCTTTCCAACTCGTCAGGGTCATCCTCAAGGTTTTGTGCATACCTTTTTACTTCCCTAGAGATATCTTCTAACCTAGCATAAACATCCTCAAGATCGTTATAATAACTCTCCAAAGATGAGTCTAAACCAGCACACTCCCTAAGCTTATCCACTGCACTGCTTAAGTTATCACAAGCAGATGGCACATCATCGGCTCCGTCATACAAAAGATTTGCACTTTCCAAGGTTAAACGAATCAATCGCTCCATATGAGTCAATCGCTTCTTTTTCTCTACCAGTTCATCCTCTTCATCAGCAGATAATGCTGCCGATTCAATTTCATCCTTTTGGAAATTTAAAATATCTAGCCTTTGTTCTCTTTGGGCCTCATCGCCCATCAATTCCTCCAGCTGTTTGTCAATTTCTTTTCTTTTTTCGAAATACTTGGCGTAGCTTTCCTTCTCTTCTTCAAACCCACTACCGCAAAATCTATCTAATAGTAGAATATGTTTTGAAGGATTTAACAGGGATTGGTGCTCATGCTGTCCATAAATATCAATTAAATCTGCTGCCAACTCACGCAACATACTTACTGTCACGATGTTTCCATTAATACGACAAACGGATTTACCTGTGTCGTTCAAGGTACGGCTAATCAAAAGGGTTCCATCTTCCTCAGGCTCTATTCCATTATCCTCTAATTTGCTTGAAAAGCTATTATCCCTAACAGAAAAAAGTGCCTCTACCAATGCCATCTTTTCATCATTTCGCAGGAAATCTTTCCCCATTCTTCCACCCAAAGCAAACTGCAGGGAGTCAATCAACATTGATTTACCCGCGCCTGTTTCACCAGTTAAAATATTTAACCCTGGGCCAAAAGCCACCTGACACTCCTTAATTAACGCCACATTTTTAATATGCAGATTTTCCAGCATAGCCATTCCCCCCTATTGGTACTTATGCACTATGGATAATACGGTATAGCTTTTCAATAATGACAGCCGCCTGATTGTGGGTACGAACCACACAGAAAACTGTATCATCCCCTGCAATAGTACCTAAAATTTCAGTGTTTTGCATATTGTCCAAGGCAACACCGACTGCCATTCCCATGCCTTCTAATGTTTTAATGACAATAATGTTCTGAGCGTAATCCATCTTGACCACGGCTTCTTTAAACACACGAGTTAATCTCTCGGTAATTTCTGTATCATTACCGGTGATTACGGCATATTTTTGTCGTCCCTTTTCAGTAGCTATTTTGGTCAATTTCATCTCTCGAATATCTCTGGACACTGTGGCTTGGGTAACCATAAACCCTTCGTCACATAACCTTTGAGCTAATTCATCCTGTGTTTCAATGTCATAGTTTTCGATTAATTCAAGAATTTTTGCATGTCTGGCAATCTTCATCGCCCACGCCTCCTTTTTCTTCTGCCATTTTCACCTTGATAGTTTATGACGCAAAACATCATAAAAGTTCTGCGAATTTGTTTTTATAATAGTTGTATATACCTTTGCTTTGCAAATTTGAACAACTTTTTTTCCGGTTAAACTCCAACTTTCCTGTCCGTCAGCACTAATGGTAAATGCTGTATCCTCTCTAGGGTTAATTTCCACAGTTACTACATCATCAGCAGAAACAACAATAGAGCGGCTGGTTAATGTATGGGGCGCGATAGGCGTAATCGCAATAATTTCCGCATCTGCCTTTAAAACAGGTCCTCCTGCCGATAAGTTATACGCCGTAGACCCCGTAGGGGTACAAATGATAACTCCATCCGCTCTCAGCGTATCCACATATTCATCGTTTACAAAAACGTTAAATTCTAAAATCTTGTATAATAGACCTCGGGAGATGCAGATATCATTTAAAGCTGTGATACCTGTAATTCGCCCGTCCTCTTTTGCAATAGAGGTTTGCAGCATCATACGTTTTTCTTTTTTATAAGCACCCATTAAAACTTTGTCTATGGCGTATTCTGCTCGATTTTTTTCTTCCGCCGTTAAAAATCCTAGTGTTCCTAAATTCACACCAAGAATGGGTGTGTTATATTGGCAAGCCTTCCTACCAACACCAAGCAGTGTACCATCGCCACCCAGAGAGATAATAAAGTCAGAATGTTCATATATCTCATGCTCTTTTCTAGCGTACATTTCAAGTCCAGCCATTTCAGCGATTTTTTCTGGTAGCTGAGGGATACAATTTTTGTCTAACAAATGCCTCACCAGGCGTTTCGTTACAGCTAAATCTTTATCCTTATCAATATTGGGAATCAATCCGATTTTGTTCATAGGCAACCTCATTTCCCATTACAGCACTTCATGGGATTTCCCCACAACCTCATCCACAAGCAGAGCCACCTCAGCAAAGGTTAATCCCTCCTGCTTTTTATCCAAATAGATTAAATATTCAATATTCCCCTCTGGACCTTTAATCGGGGAAAAACTTAGACCTAAAATACCAATCTTTTGTTCTATTGCATAGTTTACAATTTTCTCAATTACTTCTTTATGCACTGCTATGTCTTTGACAACGCCTTTTTTGCCAACTTTTTCTCGACCCGCCTCAAACTGAGGTTTAATCAAACACACAAGTTGACCTTCTTCTCCCAAAACCCCTAAAACCGCAGGCAATACCTTCGTGAGAGAAATGAAAGAAACATCTATGGAAGCAAAATGCCCTTTATCAGGCACTTGCTCTTCAGTAACATAACGAACATTGGTTTTCTCTAAGCACACAACACGCTCATCTGTACGTAATTTCCATGCAAACTGACCATATCCTACGTCAATCGCATATACTTTTACAGCGCCGTTTTGTAACATACAATCGGTAAAGCCACCTGTTGATGCACCAATATCCAAGCAAACTTTACCCTCCAAGGATATTCCGAATTCGTCGATGGCCTTTTCCAACTTATACCCGCCACGACTAACATATTTCATTTGTGGACCTTTTACTTCTATATCGGCAGTCACCAAAATTTTTGTTCCAGCTTTATCTTCCTTCATGCCATCAACATACACGTTTCCTGCCATTATATATGCCTTTGCCAGTTCCCTAGAAGTTGCCAGGTTTCTTTCTACCAGCAAGACATCCAATCTTTCTTTATCTGCCATAGTTCTCTCCTATTTTTTCCTTCATCGTTTTGTAAATACCTTCACCATCTAAGCCATAGCGAGCAAATAGCTGGCTTTGAGAGCCTTGCTCAATAAAGCAATCAGGGAAAGCTAAGTTGGAGACGGAAACTTGGATTTCCTCATCACTGTAAAATTCTAAAACCTTTGAACCAAATCCACCTTTGCGTAGGTTATCTTCCACTGTAAAAATACGATTACAGTCCTTTGAAATTTTTTTCAATAGTTCCTCATCAAGAGGAGAGATAAAACGCATATTTACAAGCATGGGAGCCTCTAGACCATCTTCAACCAAAAGATCTACCGCTTTTTTGGCAGCCTGAAGCATATGTCCCTCTACCAAAACTGCAATGCCCTTGCCTTTTTGAATTACCTCTGCTTTTCCGTATTCAATCGGTTGTTTATTTTCCTCGAAAGCCTCATCTGCTGTCCCTCTTGGGTAGCGCACAGCAACAGGTCCCTTGCAAACATTCACAGCATAGTCCAACATTTCTTCCAATTCCCAGGCATTTTTGGGTGACAACACTGTCATATTAGGAATATGCGTTAAATATGATAGGTCAAAAACGCCTTGATGAGTTTCACCATCAGCACCTACAATACCTGCTCTATCAATAGCGAAAACAACATGAAGGTTTTCCATACAGACATCATGTATCACCTGATCATATGCCCTTTGCAAAAAGGATGAATATACGGCAAAAACAGGCACCATACCTTGACTTGCTAAGCCTGCTGCAAAAGTTGTTCCATGTTGCTCTGCGATTGCAACATCAAAAAACCGATCAGGGAAGGCAGCTTGAAATCCTTCATAGCCAGTTCCGCTGCACATAGCCGCCGTAATCCCCACTACATTTGAATTTTTATGGCCTAACTCAACCATTTTTTTGCCAAACACAGCAGACCAGCTAGGCCCCGAACTTTTCCCTATTCCTTTTCCAGTTTTTATGTCAAAGGGTCCAACTCCATGGAAAAGACCGGGATTTTTTTCTGCCGGCACATAACCTTTTCCTTTTGTGGTTTTTATATGAATTAAAATAGGCTCCTTTGTATCCTTTACATTTTGAAAAATTTCCAGCATTTCTTCTATATTATGGCCATCCACAGGGCCAATATATTTGAAACCAAATTCCTCAAAAACAGCCCCCTCTATAAATAATAACTTTGCACTGTCACGAACCTTTTCCAGCACCAGGTAAGTAGCCTTACCAAGAACAGGCACTTGATCTCTAAATTGTTTAAAGTTATCCTTTAAAGTGCGGTAGCGGTTGCTTGTGCGCAAACTATTAAGATGCTTACTAATTGCACCCACATTATGGTCGATTGACATTTGATTATCATTAAGGATAATAATCAAGTTGGTCTTTTCACGACCAGCATTATTTAGAGCTTCGTATGCAAGACCTCCTGTCATGGATCCATCCCCAATGACAGCCAACACATTGTTGTTCTTCCCTTGAATATCTCTTGCCTTGGCTATCCCTAATGCTGCCGAAATGGATGTAGAGCTATGCCCTGCTGCAAAAGCATCTGCATCACTTTCATCGGGTTTCGGGAACCCACTTAGCCCATCCAACTGGCGTAAAGACGAAAAACCATCTTTTCTGCCAGTAAGTATTTTATGGATATAGGCTTGATGTCCCACATCCCACACAATTTTATCATCCGGAAGATTGAAGATATATTCTAATGCTACGGTTAATTCAACCACGCCTAAGTTTGAGGCTAAATGACCACCTGTCTTTGAAACATTTTGTAGTAAAAATCGCCTTAGCTCTTTACAAACGTCATCCAATTCCTCTTTCTTCAATTTTTTAATATCTCCGGTGGTCTGGATTCTATCTAATAATCCCCCCACATATTCACCTGCTCTCTAAAATCTTATACCCAAAGACCAACTATGATCCCTAAGATACCTCCTACAAAAACCTCTAAAGGTGTATGTCCTAACAGTTCTTTGAGTTTTTCCATATTTGGCAGTTGATGCTTCACAATCAGCATATTTATTATTTCAGCTTGCTTGCCAGCAGCTCTTCTAATTCCCGCCGCATCATACATGACAACAAAGGTAAAAATAAGGGCAACAGCAAATAGCGGTGAGCCAAAGCCGTTATATTTACCAACACTAAAAGTGAGTGCCATAACCAATGCTGAATGAGAGCTTGGCATACCACCTGTTCCCACAATTCTGGTAGCATCAAAGCGTTTTTCAGTAATAAATGTTAAAATTATTTTTGTTCCCTGAGCAATCGCCCATGAAATCATAGCCGCCCACAAAGGTACGTTTGACGCGATTTTATCAAATCCCATACTACCATCTTCTTTCCTTTGTTCATCAAATATTTAATAGGTTCTTTTCGTTAAATATTTTGTTAAATCAATTAAGAAAGTACAACTTTCTCCCATTTCTTCCCAAATAGATACAGCCTCGTCTGAAAGCTTACACGCAATTTGTCTGGACTTTTCTATTCCGTAAAGAGTAACATAAGTTGCCTTTTCGTTTTTTTCATCACTATGAATTGGCTTGCCCAATTCTTCCATGGTACTAGTTACATCCAAGATATCATCTAAAATTTGAAATGCTACACCGATTTTCTCACCGGCTAATGCAAATTGTTCTGCCACGTTCTCTGTGGCTCCACCAAGTATTGCGCCTGCTTTCAGCGCACCACGAATCATTGCTGCTGTTTTGTTCAAATGAATGAAATTTAAGGTTTTTGCATCCAAAGGTTTCCCTTCAAAGTAAACATCTACTACTTGACCTACTAACATTCCATGAATACCAGCCCCATGGGCGATGGCCTGCATGGCACCTACTGTCTTAAAACAGGGGTTCAAACAACAAGCATCTGCCATAATCTCCATGGCATGATGCAACAAACCATCCCCTGCAAGAATTGCCATGTCTTCGCCATAAACCTTATGGTTTGTCAATCTACCTCTACGGTAATCGTCATTATCCATGGCCGGCAAGTCATCATGAATTAGGGAATAGGTGTGAATCATCTCAATTGCACATGCAAATGGAACTGCCTCAGCTTTATCCCCGCCAACGGCTTCGCAGGCTGCCAAAACCATCATGGGCCGCAAGCGCTTTCCACCAGCAAAAAGGCTATAACCCATTGCTTCAAAAATAACAGGGGGAAACTCAACCTGCTTCGGAATATAATTTTCTAAACACTCTTCGATATATTGTATCCATTGATTCATCTGTTCATTTAAATGACTCATATCTCCTGCTCCTCTGTTTGAAAAGGTTCTTCCTGCCACAATCCTGCCTCTTTACGCAAAAGGAGAATGTCACCCTCAGCCACTGCTAATTTTTCTTTGCAAAAAGCAGAAAGAGTCAATCCCTCTTTGTAAAAAGCCACTGCCTCATCTAAAGAAACTTCTTCTTGCTCCAACTTTTCAACAATTTCTTCAAGCCTCTCCATTGATTCCTCAAAGGTCAACTTCTTCTTCGCCATGGGTTATCACCACCTTTTCCAAAACCTTTGCATTTAAAGTACCATCCTGAAGCCGTAGGTGTATGACTTCATTCAGTTCAACTTGTTTCATCGAAACAACTGCACTACCATTTTCTTTCGTTGCCATTACATAACCCCGCTTCATTACCGCCAGTGGTGAAGAAGCTTGAAGCCTTGCTTCGGCAACACTTAGTCTTTCACTATTTCGCAATAATCTTTGGTTCATAATTTTCCCCATATCAGCATCAATCTTTTCCAAAAGCAACTGTGTATTATGAATACGTTCTAATGGCCGCTTTAGTACAGGGCGTTCTTTTATATACAGCAGCCTACGCTGCAAATCATCCAAAATTGCTTTCACATTTCGCCACAGACGGGTTTCCAGTTGTTCCACCCGTTCATACCTTTGCATTAATGGTTGTGTTGCCAATTCCGCTGCCGCAGAAGGAGTCGGCGCCCGTAAATCTGAAACAAAATCAGCAATAGTAAAATCCGTTTCATGTCCAACGGCAGAAATGACAGGGATTTCTGAAGCAAAAATTGCCCTTGCAACCTTTTCCTCGTTAAAAGCCCATAAATCCTCGATAGAACCACCACCACGACCAAGGATAATTACATCTGCCTTGCCCCACTCATTTACAAGCTTCAGGGCACGAGCAATATCCTCCGCCGCCTTTTCCCCTTGAACCAAAGCAGGAAAAATCGCAATTTTTACTCTGGGGTCTCTGCGTTTTACTATTTGAATAATATCCCTCACTGCCGCCCCTGAAGGTGATGTAATCACCCCAATGGTTTCAATGTGAGATGGAATTTCCCTTTTAAAATCTTGGTCAAATAGACCTTCTTCCTCTAACTTTGCCTTTAGCTGCTCAAAAGCAATTTGCAAGGAACCAATACCAACAGGTTCCATCATTTCAGCATAAAGCTGATATTGCCCTGTTTTTTCATATAAAGAAACATGGCCATACAAAATTACGCTCATGCCGTTTTCAGGCATAAAGGGCAAACGGTATGCTTCCTGCCGAAACATAACACAAGAAATAGCCCCCGCTGCATCCTTTAGGCTAAAATATAGATGCCCACCCGAATGGGCTTTGAAGTTTGAAATTTCACCTTTTACCAAAAGACTGCTCAGAATAAAATCGTTTTCCATGAGGTTTTTGATATACCTATTAATTTGTCCCACAGAAAAAACCTTTGGTTCAATCATACCCTCGCCCCTTTAAGTAAAACGAATCTAATCACTTCATCGAATTAAAGCAATCCCCTTGCCAAATACAGACGTATATTCCCGAAAGAAACTCAGAAACTGTATCAATACTAAGTTCAGGATAACCCTTAAAACTTCAAAACTGTATTTCACCATTATATTCTTGTTTTGCCCATTTCAGGCTGGCTCATTCATGCCACACTACTTACACGCTAATACTTTTTCAAAAAAAGGAATTACAGTGCTGCAACTTTTCCCAAGATGCCATTTACGAACCCAGGAGCTTCATCAGAACTAAATTTCTTTGCCAGCTCAACCGCTTCGTTGATGGCAACCCCCACAGGTGTATCTTGGCAAAAGCGAAGCTCGTATACCGCTAGGCGAAGAATTGCCAAATCCACTTTAGACATTCTGTCGGTGTGCCAGCCTTTTGCACATTCACCGATGATACGGTCAATTTCTTCCAAATGTGCTCTTGCACCTTCCACTTCACTTACAATAAATTGTTTATCTTCATCTTCAACAGGCTCTTCTTTCTCTGCAAAGAAAATCTCTTTCACCTGTTCATATTCCTCCGCCTGATTAAAATCCATCTGGAACAGTAGGAAAAACGCATTTTTTCTGGCACTTCTTCGGCTCATAATCTAAAAACCCTCCGCAAAAATAAAAAGGACAAATACCACCCCTGCATTTGGGGTGGTATTCCGACGACTCACTGTTTATAGTTCTTCTTCGATCTTAACAGCTTTTTCTTTCACAATACCTGAAACACTAACATTTACCACAGGAACACTAAGGCCTGTCATTGTTTCAACTGCATTCTTAACTTTCTTTTGTACTTGCTCAGCAACGACTTGCACTTTTGTGCCAAAGTTTACGATAATATCCATATCAAGAACAACTTCGTTCTCATCCTTCGCCACCTTTACACACCTTGTTTGACCTTTTTTACCGAAAAGTTCAACCAAAACTTTAGATGCGTTGCCAGATACTCCTTCAACCTCAAGGGCAGCAGTAACCGCAATAACTCCAATTACTTCATCGGCAATCTCAATTTGACCACCCATCATTTTATTTTCAGACATTTCCATTACCTCCTGTCTTTCTTTATACATGATTCTATACATTCATAGAAAGTTCATACACAATAAGCATTGTTGGCTTTCATTATACCAGAAAAAACAATAGGATGCAAATAAATATGCATCCTTTAATCATACATAATTAAACAAAATTAAGCGGCCTAAAATTAGTTTCATCGAACACCCAACAGCGGTTTCCCAGCCGCTTCTTTGTCAAGTCCCTTCATAAGAAAATCTTATTGGATACCTGCATTTCGCAACTGTAAAACTGTTTTTCAGGTGAAACGATGGTTCTAATCCGGCCGCCTAATCTCCAATTATTTTTCACAAATTTTATTGAGATATACCTAATAATACCGCTAAAAACCATTATTTTTTAAAAAACTTGATAGCTCAAAGTTAAAATTTAAGCGGCTTATGCACAAAAATAAGTATAATATTACAATATTTCAACCTGTTTTATCTATGTTTTTTACTTCTGCAAAGGATTGATTCTAATTTGGTCTGCCTTGAATCCTGTTTTACGTTTTACAATGTCTTCAATCTGTGCAACCTCTGCATCAGTCAATGTAGCTTTATCCACAACAACATCAACGGTTTGATCGTCGATACGCACATACGCTTCTTTGAAACCCTTAGCTTCAATCATTGCCTCTGCAGATGTTTCTTTTTCAATTCTATCCTGCAACTGCAACATGCTGTCGCCACATTTATCTTTCTGACCTTGGCTTACATTTTCGTTGTTCATCATTTCTGTTAAGATATCTTTTTGTTTTGCTCTTGCCTGTTCTCTATCCAATTTTGCTTCTGCAAAGAATTGAGAGCCTTCTTGGGTGGCTTCTGCACTTACAAATACAGCCGCACCATCACCAGTCGTATCCGAAACTTCAGCAGTAATTGGATCTAATCCTACCTCACTAGTATCTACATCGTCAGGCAGTGTAGCATAGTCGGATACAACGGCTGCTGCATCCCCTTCTTCTGTAAGCTGCATCGCTGTTTGTGTTCCCTCAGAAGATTTACTTTCCTGAAAATTTAAATACCCGGCTGCCGCAATCATAACCGCCAGTGCTGTAACTACTACCTGATTTCTTTTAATAACAAACATCTTTTTTCCCCCTTATTTCATTTTTAATATTGCAATTTTATGAGCTGGCACATCTAAAAGTGCCTGAGCTGCATTATTTAATGCCTTACAAACCACTGCGTTGTCGCCACCTTGGGCAACAATTACTACCCCTTCTACCTGAGGAGAATTTTCTGTTAGTACTAAAGGCGATGTGTTGCCTTTTCCATCCTCTGTCATAACAACAGTTGTTTCTTTTCTGGTGTTCTCGCTGGTCTTCCCACCCTCTTGAGAACGAGTTTCTTCCGTCTTTTCTTCATGTGCTACCACACTTTCTGTACTTGCACTAAAAGTTAGCATAACCTCAACTTCACCAGCCCCTTGGATTTTAGAGAGAATTTCAGACATCCGTACCTCCATCTCTCGGTCGTTAGAGCCATGTACTTGTGCGATTTCTTCCTTCTGGCCAACCTCCGCCGCTTTCTCATCAGTTGGAAAAAACGTTTTTCCCAAAACCAAAAGAAGTACACCAATTAATAATGCCAACAGTATGTTATTGCCTGTCTTTTTATTTTCCGGCCGGAATAAATCCCGCCAAAAGTCTTTTTGCATCTCATGTCACCCTTCTTTCGTCATTTTTCCACCGTGACTGCCTCTTCTGGCAATCCATATCTTTTAGCCGCATAGGTCTGTATTTTTTTTGCATCTTCCTCAGCACAGCCGATGGAAATGCCCTCTATCGTGCCGTAGTCCTCATCCTCGATATCTTGACAAAAAGTTATGCTTATCCAATCTATATCACTATACTTTTTTGCCAAATCTTCTTTGACTCTATCCTCCAGCACCTGACCATACGCTTGCGTCACCCTTTGCTGTTCGATTTGCTCATACTCATCCGCTGATAAGAATACCTTTTCAAGTCGAACCTGATTTTGAAGTAAACCTAGCTCCATATGTCCTTTATCGGTACCAAAAATCCGTAAAAACGGGTTTAAAACAGCGGTTAAAACTAATACACCAAGTACCAACTCAACATACTTTCGAAAGGAGCCATCGGGCATCAGCATACAAGCAAGCGCAGAAAAAATAGTCAAAGCTGTTATAGTTTTTATATATGCGCTTAACGTCTCCATCATTCCAATTCTCCTTTCTATAACCCGCCTAAAAGTAATAAGGCAGAAAAAAGAAACATACCCTCGGTCAGAAATACTACTCCAAGCAATAATGCGGTGTAATCCCCCGCTGCACTGATACAATCCACCAGTCGTTCTTCACAAATGAACTCTGCGGCAGCAGCAGTGACCTTAAAAACCAATAGGATTACTGCCAGCTTGATTAATAGCGGGATGCACAACAACAACAGAAAGATTGCCGCTGCAGCTAGGGTACCGCTTTTCAGGGTTCCTGCCACTGCCGCCGCCGTCTCCACAGCCCCTCCCATCACATCACCAACAATTGGGACTGACCCTACTGCTATTTTTGCCGTTTTTGCTGCCAGACCATTTAATGCTCCTCCCCCAATCTTTTGTAGGGATAATAAAAGCATAAATAGAATTGCCGCTCCCTTTAACGTCCATGAAATACCTTGACGAAACAGCTGAGCAAAGCGTGAAAGCATAGGTTTTTCTGAAATATGATCCACCATTTCCAAGGCAACAGCCAAAAGAATTGCCGGCACGATAAAATCCCGAATACCAAAGGATAATACTGTCGATCCCCCCATGATGGTAGGTCCCATTAATGCAGTCTGGGTAAAATTCCCTCCAGAAACCGAAAGCACTAAAAACACAGGCAGCATACCCAAGAAAACCTTGCACGTTTGGTCTACTCTCTCCACAACAGCAGTTGAAATACTGTAAAATGATGTTATAATCACCACAATTAGCACCATATAGCATACATAAAAGCCCATTTCCCCCACGGACTTTCCGTGGAAAGAACCACTAAGCTGTTTTAAAACAGCACTAAGTATAACAACCAAAAGCAATTGCGTAAGTAAGCGGCTCTGCGTTTTGAATTCACCAAAAGCCAGGTCTCCGATGGTACGGGGTAAATCTTCAAAAGAAAAAGAATAATTCCCCGATACAATATCCCTCACAAGAGAGGAAAAGCTTGTCCCGTCGTCTAGACGGGTATCCACATTTTCCAATCCCAAAGAATCTAGTTGACTTTCCAATAAGTCCTCTGCATATACAGGAGAGGGCATTAGTGTAAACAAAACCATAAAAATCAATAAGATTTTTTTCATATCCCCCCTCCTCTACACTAAGTCCATAACGAGCTCTAGCAACGCTGTTAACACAGGTGCAGAGGCTGCCATAATCAAAATTTTTCCGGCCAACTCCACTTTAGCGGCAATGGCTCCCTCACCAGCATCAGCACAAAGTTGTGCGCCAAATTGAGCTAAGTAAGCAATGCCAATAATTTTTAGTACAATCCCAAAATATCCACTGCCAACACCAGCTTTTTCGGCAGCATCCCGCAAAAGTGCTATCAATCCGCTTAAAGGCGTACAAACCGTAAAAAAGATTAGGATTCCCGCTGCAACTGAAACCAAGAGACTCATTTGCGGGTTTTCCTTTTTTAACATTACCGCAAATATTGTCCCCACCAGCCCCAGAGCAATAATTCGCCCCATTTCCATGGCTTGACCCCCTTACAGTTGAAATAGCGTTTGAACCGTTTCAAATAATGTACTAATATATTGAATTACCCAAAACAAAACAACCACAAGCCCTGCCAATGTTGTCATCATGGCTTGTTCTTCTCTGCCTGCTCGAATCAAAACCTGATTGAGAACAGCGACCAAAATACCAACCGCAGCAATTCGAAATACGATATTAATTTCCATAACCTACTCCTCCCCTTTTCTCACAGCAGTGTTATTACAATCAAAAGACCGCTGAGAACGCCCATGCTGTAATATAAACGCCCATTCTTATCTAATCGCTTTTTGATTTGTTCTTGCTTTTCTCTCAAATAAAATAAGAGCATATCCATACTGCCTTCTTGCTGTTCCTTCTCCAAAAAACCCAGAGTTCGTCCAAAAGCAATTAATTCTTCTAAATCCACTGCGGTCAAATATGACTTTTTCCCCACATCTAGCCATACATTTTCCCAAATTTCTTCTGCCGAATTTCCTTGTCTTTCAATCATTTTCACTGCAATGTCTTGAAATGCTTGCCCTGTTACACCCTGTGTTTTCCAGCTGATTTGTTCCAAAAGTTCTGCCAATGGCGTCCCCAAATATGAAATTTGGTTTTTCATCAGCAAAATACCCCTTTCAATTTCCTCAAGCTCTTTTAACCTGTATTTTTCTCTAGCGGCAAAAGTAAACCCTATCAATGTCGTCGCAGAAATAATCAAAAGTGCCCCTATTCCTTGAATCATCATGGTTTTACCCCTCTTTCGTAACGTTTTTTCCCTTGTGTATCCCAAATTTCCTCCACTGTCCCTGTCCCACATTTTTTTGAAAGAAACAGGATTCTTCCGTTTTCCATCTCCCCTATCATCTTTTGCATTTTTTTATTTTTTAAAAGCCCTTCCATGTCGTTTCCATGAACCGTTGAAATTAACGTAACACCTGCGTGAAGCAATTCCTCAACGCCAATAAAGTCCGCCTCCTTCCCCAGTTCATCAACAGCAATTATATCTGGCGTCATACTTCTAAGTAAAAAGACCATCCCCTCTGCCTTTGGACAGTTTTCTTGCACATCCGTACAAGGTCCTATATCCATTTGGGGTACACCGTCTTTCATTGCTGCAATTTCGCCACGCTCATCAACTACACCTACGTTATAATGATCCATTCCATTTACACCATAACTAAAACAACGAATCATATCTCTGAGCAGTGTTGTTTTACCACAACCTGGCGGAGAAACAATTATCGTATGACATAGGCTGTTATTTTCAAACAAATATGGTATCCATTGTTCGCCGCATCCTATAACCTCCCCTGCAATTCTAATATTTAAACTACTGACTTGACGAAGTGTTTTAACCTTGCCCCCTTCTAACACCGCGCGGCCACAAAAACCAACACGATGTCCCCCTGAGACAGTTAAATAACCTTGCCTTAACTCTTCCTCAAAAGCATAAAGAGAATACCCACCAAGCTTTTCTACTGCTTCTTTAATGTGTCTATTCGTAACAATCCAATTGTTTTGACCATCAGTTAGGAAATATCTACCCTTGTTTGTCTTAACGAATAAAGGGCTTAGTACACGAAGCCGAATTTCTTGTATATGCTCATTCATTATGTTTTTATCTTGCTTAATTCTTTTTCCGACATCATCGGGCAATAACTTCCAAATATCGTCAAAACTCTGCAAGGTTGCACCAACTTTCTTTTCCATATTTTTATATTTTTTAGCAAAATTCTCTTTTTTTTATTCATGTATTGTGATATACTAGAAGCAAACTTTTTATGAGAGGTGCCAAAATGTTTTCGATTTTGCTAGGCTTTCTTGACGCGCCCACGCTAGATTATCTTTCAGATTTCTGCAAAAAATGTGGGCCAATCAGCGTTTCCTGCGCTAGTACAAAAGAAGAATGGTTCGCTCTTTTCGAACAACATGAATTTGACTGTTTCTTTTTTGGATTTGATGATGATATTATCAACGTGCGTAGTGTTATTTATAATTTAAGAAGTAATGAGCACCATCAACACACCCCTATCATCCTCTTTTCAACCAAGATTGAATATCTTATTACTGCCTTTGTTCATTGGCGTTCTTGCGAATGTTTTCTATTGCCGTTTGACAATGAAAAGAAAGAAGCCTTAAATAGTCTGTTACATTACTATGAGGGCATGTACGAAAAAATGCATTTTACAAGCCAAAAGTTTTGTCAGATCAACACACCCAAAGGAATTTATAATCTCCCTTATAGTGATATTCTCTATGTGGAAAGCACTATGAAAAAGTCAATTATTCATTTAAAAAAAGATGCAATTCATGTTCCCTATCCCCTTTACCAGGTACGTCGCATGATTCCAGACAAAAATTTTGTGCAAACGCATAGATCCTTTATTGTCAATCTTGATAATATTTCTTATGTTGATAAATCAAAAGAACCTTGGGGGATTTTCTTCTTTGAATCTGATAAAGAAGCCTTTGTTAGCAGAAGTCATAAAAAAACACTTCCGCCGTTTTTCCAAGGACCTGATGATGAAAATGAATCTTGACTGAAATGGAGTAAAAATTATGGATCCTTTTACAATTGTTGCTTTCGGTGATAGCCTCACCTATGGTTATGGTGTCCTTGATCATGTCGCTTTTCCAGCTTGTATCAAAAAAGACTTTCCTAAATGGCGGGTAATTAATAAGGGTGTTAATGGGAATACAACTAGAGAAGCTTTAGAACGATTGGAAAAAGACGTGCTTGTCTTTCGTCCGCAAATCGTTACGATTTTCTTTGGCTCCAATGACTGTTCCTTACTGGAGGGATATTACCGCCCATTGATAGAATATGAAAAAAATCTTCGTTCAATTACTGAACTTGTACTTTCTTTTCGCCAAGAAAAGAACTTTAACAACGGAATGATATTGCCCATTTTTATTACGCCTCCTCCAGTGGTGGATACAGATTTTTTTCCTTTTACAACTTCAGACCGTGTAGAGCTTTATGCTGAGTCCATGAAAAAAATTGCCCTAGAGTATAATTGTCCTGTTATTGACTTTTTCTCTGCTCTGTGGGCAAAAAAAGAAGAAGCCTTTGATGACTTCTTTCAGTATGATGGTATTCACTTAAGCAATGCCGGGTATGATTTGTTATACCCTATGATTCGGGAAAAACTTGAAAGTCTTACTAAAAAATGATTCTAGTATAAGCGCATTTCCCTTTTTCAAGTAAGCTTCTATTGATAAATACAAATAAACACACCATCCTCGCTTTTTTTTGCGAGGATTTTTTTATTTTAACTCAATTCCTGTTTCTAGCCCTGTAATAACCACCCAAATAAAGATAGAAAAATAAAATCAGTACCTCTCATGTAAGCTACTTAAAATGTTAATACCATTTCGCATTACATCCACAAATAAAAAAACCGACATAGTTCTATGTCGGTTTAAATAATTCGGATTTTAGACAAACAAGGCACACTTAATGAATCGTGCAATTCATAAACCTTCTTACCATTTTATGCACCTCTATTAATATCTTTTGAGTCCTTCCTAAAATCTCATTATTATTGTAACCATCTAAGATTAATTAATCTTCCTCTGGTTCCACAAAAGGAATGGCAAAGTATTCTGCTAGGGAGCGAGAAAGCTCCTTGGCAATTGGCCTAATATTGTCTTTTACCCACTGTGCATCCTTTGCATTATCATTATATCCTAGCTCCACCAAAACCGCCGGTGACGTGGTCTGCGTTAACTCTCTCATTGAAGCTGTCGGTGTCGCCCTTACAATTTCTGGGTTTGGATAAATATTCTGGAGATTGTCACTTACAATCTCGGCCAACTCTGCTCCATAAGGATTTCTAACATAATATAAGGTCTCAGCTCCTTGCAGCATTCCTGCCATAGAGGGAGGCGCAGTGCTCGTATGGATGGAAAAATAAACATCATAATCACCATTATTTGCTTCATCAATTACCTCTGATAAGCTCATTCCAGGTTCGTTTCTTGTAAATTCTATTCCTGATGCAAGTAGATATGGTTCCATTGCATCAGCAACTAAGTTCACATACTCTTCCTCTGTGCCGCCATTTATAAAAAGATTATAGTCCTGCAAAGACGGGCTTAAATATACTCTGGGCATAAAATCCCCCTCCGCTTTTTTCTATTAGCTTATGATAAAAAGCAGAATCGGAAAATTGTCCGCAGAAATTAGGATAAAAGGCTCTTTTCGTAAATTTTAAAAATATCAGCTTTTTCCGCCTGATAGGGGAATGTTGCAATCTTTTGAGGATTTTCCATAGCACGGTCTGTATAGTATGATATTTCTTCCACAGTAAAGGTTTCTGAGGTATTCAATACCTGATTCAGTAACACACCCATCTCCTCGGTATTTTTCATCCCTAAGCACTGCAATAACTGCCCCACCTTTTTATCCCCTTTCGGAAATAATTCCAAATATGCTTGTGTTACCAAGCCATTAGCTCTGCCATGAGGAATCCCTTTTTCATAGGTTAAGAAATAGCCCAAACAATGAGGAATTGAAGTGCTAGTTTGCGCTATTGCAACTCCACCAAAGGCAGATGCAAGCATCAACTTGTCTCGCACCTCTTCGGTATAACTTCTAGCTTTTAAAGCAGGCATACAATCTTTAAACAAAGAAAGTCCCAACTCTACGATCTTTTCACTCATAAAATTTGAATTTGCAGATAAATAGCTCTCAATGAGATGACTTAATGCATCCACAGCAGTATTATTCGTAATTTCTGCCGAAAGGTCATCCATATATTTCGGATCCAAAAAGGAGACTTCGGCAAAAACTTGCTGCACAATCCCTCTCTTGGTCCGCTTTTCATGAAGGGTCATAATGGAGTATTGCGTAACCTCAGATCCTGTTCCTGCTGTGGTAGGAATAGCCACAACCGTCATCGCCTTGGCATTTGGCTCCGTAAATAAAATATCACTGCTTTTTTCGGGATTTGCAGCTAAAACAGCAATGGCTTTCGCTGCATCCATAGGGGAACCTCCCCCAATGCCAATCATAAAATCAACCTTTTCGGAAACTGCTAATTTTGCCGCCCTTTCAACTGTTTCTATATCTGGATTTTCGCCAATTTCATCAAACAAAATCCAAGGGATGCTTAATGCATCTAAAGCCTCAGTAACATCTTTTTGTGCGCCGTTTTTCTTTGCAGAGGTTCGACCTGTAACGAGCATCGCCTTACTGCCAAGTGATAAAAAACCTTCCTTATTTGCCAACACACATCCCCGACCAAAAAAAGTATTTGCAGGCATAAAAAATTTAAATTTGTCCATTATTTCCTCCTTTATCTTTCGTTAAAAATTAAAGTCATACCATTCCCATTCTGTGTTCATAATAGATTCAAGGTCTTCTGCTACATCGGCAACCAGTTCAAACACCACTTCAAATTCATGGTATCTTTCACCTTCCACGGTTGCCACACCTGAAATCAAAAATTTTCTGCCTTCACCCTCTACATATTCCGCCTCTAAAAGAAGTTCATCTTCCTCTAAATAAATTTTATTTAATTCCTGCTGTTTTTGCTCTTCCGTAAAAAAAAGCTTCATGCTGCGCCTCCTTTGCTTTAGTACATAATATTTATACTATTTTAACACTTGACCATTGTTGATACAAGCAAATTTGCTTCTTCCATTGAAATGAAAATTAGTGTATACTTGGTTCAGATAGGAGGAAACCTTATGAATTATATCGTTTTGGATTTAGAATTCAATCAGTCCTTTCCTTTCAAAACAGGTGAAACCGTTGCACCCGTCGCTGAGTGTCCCTTCGAGATTATTCAGATTGGTGCTGTAAAATTAAATGAATCTTTTCAACAAATCGATACGTTTAACGCAATGATTCAACCACAGATTTACCCTAGATTACATCCATTTGTTGAAAAAATAACCGGCATCACAGAAGAAAAATTAAAGGGCCAACTAAGTTTTAAAGAAGCTTTTCACAAATTTGTATCTTTTATTGGTGAGGAAGATGCAACGCTTTGCACCTGGGGTGCTGATGATATTAAATCATTGTTTCGAAACATACTTTACTACAAACTTAACGCTGATAGCATCACCAACAAATACTTGAATGTACAAAGCTTCGCTTCAGCACATTTAAATTACGAGGCTGGTAAGGCCATCGGTTTAAAAAATGCTGTAACAGAATTAAATATAATCGTAGACGCTCCTTTTCATGATGCGCTATACGATGCTATCTATACAGCAAAGGTGTTTGAAATTGTTCAACCAAAAGAATTTGAACCGACGATTTTCAAACCATCTTCTTTGCTTATTAACACACCCAAATCCCCTCGTACAAACACAGCAGCCTTACTGCGCCATATATCTGAACTGATGGAGAGAGAATTATCTTCAGAAGAAAAAAAGATGATAAAAATTTCTTATTTTTTAGGAAGAGCCCATACCTTTGACGTTTCTGGGTATGATAAAAAGAAAAAGAAGAGCAAAACATAATTTCACTTATTCCGCTGGCAAATTTTAATGCCAGCGATTATTTTTTCATCCAATTATTGATAATGGGTATAAAAAATTTCTATGTCCAAATTGAATGGTTTCTTCAATGCTCTCTTGCATAAAGTTTCACACCCCATTTATTTTTTTGTTTTTATTCTAAAAAAAATATGAATCAGGCGAAAATAATGTTTTATTATGGCATATAAATAGTCTTATTTTACATTTGAAATAATTTCTAGTGTATATTAATTCCAAAATATAGTATAATAATACAATATATACTTCATTGACAATCTTTTAAAACGCTATTAAAATTTCTATATGAACTTCATGTCTAATCATAATTTTTTATATCAAATACAAAGGAGGCTTTCTTCATGTTGACTTCTATCGTTGGTATCAACTGGGGAGATGAAGGCAAAGGTCGTATGGTTGACCTGCTTTCACAGGAATATGATATCGTTTGCAGGTACCAAGGCGGAAATAATGCCGGCCATACCGTAATTAATCATTTAGGAAAATTTGTTTTAAATTTATTGCCCTCTGGCATTTTGCGTGAAGACGTTGTAAATATTATGGGTAATGGTATGGTAATTGATTTAGAACACCTTTATCACGAAGTTGAACGCTTAAAAAATGCAGGTGTTAAAATCACAGCCGAAAACTTAAAAATTAGCGACAAAGCCATCATCTGCCTTCCTTACCACAAGCTTTTGGATTGCCTGGAGGAAGACCGTTTAGGCGATGCGAAATATGGTTCTACCCGCAGAGGTATTTCTCCTGTTTATGGTGATAAGTATATGAAAAAGTGCTTGCGTATGGGAGACTTACTTCATCCTGAGTCCTATCCTGAAACACTGAAAAAATTGGTAGAATACAAGAATTTGGTAATTGAAGGTGTCTATCATGCAACCCCTGTTAAATTTGAAGAAATACTGCAATGGTTGGACACTTTTGGTACCCCTTTTAAAGAAAACATTATTGATACAGGTTTATATTTAACAGAAGCTGAAGCAGCCGGAAAGAAGATTATGTTTGAGGCACAGCTTGGCGCCCTCAGAGATATTGACTTCGGCATTTATCCTTACACCTCCTCTTCCTCCACCATTGCTGCCTATGCACCAATTGGTGCCGGTGTGCCCAATTTACAGTTGGATAGCGTTATTGGCATCATGAAAGCATACTCTAGCTGCGTTGGCGAGGGACCTTTCACCTGCGAAATGTTTGGCAACGAAGCAGAGGCGTTAAGAGAAGCCGGTGGCGAATATGGTGCTGCAACAGGCAGACCTCGCCGTGTTGGCCCCTTTGACGTTGTTGCCAGCCGCTATGGCATTCGTGTTCAGGGATGTAGTGAAATCGCTTTGACAAAGATGGATGTTTTATCCTATTTAAATGAAATCCCTGTTTGCACAAAATACAAAATCAATGGTGAAGAAGTTACAGAATTCCCCTATTCTTCTGTTTTACAAACAGCCGAACCTGTCATCGAAACCCTGAAAGGTTGGAAGTGCGATATTAGCAGTTGCCGTAGCGCAGATGAACTACCTCAAGAAGCCCTTCTTTATATCAAATATATTGAAGATGCCGTAGGTTGCCCCATCAAATACGTTTCCGTTGGCGCAGAAAGAGATGCTTATATCACGATGTTTTAACTGAACTTGAATGAGAAAGGAGGAGCTTTATGAACCAGATATTGATTATAGCAGGAAAGGAATCTGAAAAAGAAAATTTGGTCTGTCTTTTGGACTGCTATTCCACCTGCCAAATTCTATACGCTTCTAACAGTAAGCAGGCAAAAGAATTAATCGCTAGTGAAACACCCACGCTCATTATCATAAATGCTCCTCTTCCGAATGAATCGGCACAGGACTTGAGCCTTTTTATGACACAACGCACTGATGCCTCTGTGATTATGTTGTTACCCGATTCATATAGGAATATTAAGGAATACAATGCGGAAGAATACGGAATTCTGACCTTGTATAAACCTTTTAAGCGTTCAGAATTTGAACGTGCCGTAAAATTTGCAATTGCATTTGAAAATCGAATTGCAAAAATTCAAGAAAAAAACAGAAAGTTGCAAAAGCAACTTTCTGAGGTCCGCACAGTCCATCGTGCAAAATGCCTATTAATTCAACATTTACATATGAGTGAACCCCAGGCTCACCGGTACATCGAAAAACATGCCATGGATTGTAGACAAAGTAAACTAGAAGTAGCTAATAATATCCTTCGTTCATACCATGAGATATAATTCCCCTTTATCTGTTGTGATAGTGATATTGATTAAAGCGATACCCTTTTGTGGTATCGCTTTTCTTTTGGAAAATTACTAGTTGATTTCTCCAGCTTTCAAAGTTGATATTGCCCTTTTCTATTGATGCACAAACAAAAAAACGATATAATGTTTCAAGTACAAAGGCGAGTGGGTTGGATCACTCTATTTGATATTTTATATAAACAGTTTTTAATTAACCAACATGTCCATCAAGAACAAATGAAATGTTGAAAGGAAGATACTTGTGTATATCGATATTACTCTAAAAGTCACTCAAAACATGATTGAAAATGCCCAAGGTAACGAAAAAAAGGCTCTTGTGGGTCATTTAGGCACACATTTTGACGTTATGAACAAAGAATTTCCACTTGAATATGTTGAGCGAGATGCCATCGTTTTTGATGTGAGTGGTATTACAAATCGTGATATAGATTGCTCAGATGTTGATCTGAACAAGGTGAAACAAGGAATGTTCATCGCCTTTTATAGTGGCTTTCTTGACCAAGTAGGATATGGTACAAAAGCCTATTTTGCTGGGCACCCCCAACTTTCTAATGAGCTAATTGGCAAATTATTAGATACAGGTGTATCAATCATTGGTGTTGACTTTGCTGGCGTCAGACGAGGAAAGGAACATACACCCAAAGATCAGTACTGTGCAGACAGAGGGGTTTTTATCATTGAAAACCTTAGTAATCTTTCTGAACTCATTCAGCATGGTGGCAAATTTAGAGCCATTACCTGTCCAATGAAATTTGCAGAAATGACAGGATTACCCTGCCGTGTAATAGCAAAAATATAATATCAATCTACAAATAGTTCCATATAAAAGGGGTATTATTGTGATGTAAACAATAATACCCCTAAATTAATTGCCCAGCTTATTTTAATGCTTTGCTACTATATTTCATTATAAGCAGCTCCACAGCGCCTCCCTCTGCCGCCCGCCCCATTTTTATGTCCAAGTCCGTTTTCAAGCAATCCTCTAACGCTATTTGCCACTCTTCCTTTGAAAAACGCTTTGCCTGGCGAATATATTCTTTCACTGCAAACTCTCTAATTTCCAATTTCTCTGCAATCTGGGGATTTGGAATCCCATCTTCGGATAGTAGCGAGCTTAACAATATCATACGAAACTGCCTTGTGATTAAAGAAAGTACCATGTAAGGCGATTCTTTTAAAAGTAACAAATTGCGATAAATTGATAATGCCTTTTCTGGTTTTTCTTCAGCCACAGCACGCACCAAATCAAAGACTTTAGCCTCCAAAGAAGGCGTGCAAATTTCTTTGATATCATTTATCCCAACAATTCCGTTGTTGCCCTTGTAGGCAAGAAGTTTTTGCAACTCTCGTTCAATGGACTCCATATCATTTTCAATCATTTGGAGGAAAAATTGCACCCCACTGCCCTCGATTGTAACACCATTTTTACTACATTCCTTTTTAATCCATGTAGCTAGTTCCTTTTCTCCCGGTGTTTTAAACTCAATAGCCTCTCCATTTTTCACCACCGCTTTATAAAGGCGGTTACTTTTTTCTGCTTTTTCCTCAATAAAAAGTATACACACACTTTCGGGCAATTGCCCTATATATTCAACCAGTTTTTCCCCTTCATCCTTTGTAGCACCTTTTTGGAAAAAACCGCTGTTTCTTACTGTAATCATTCGTTTTTCATTTAAAAATGGTAGTGTTTGTGCTGCATCCAAAATTGCACCGACTGTTGCCCGCTTTTCCTGAAAAATGTCATGGTTCATCATTTCTGCGCCAGGTGGTAATAGGGCATCTGTTAATGCCTTTTCATAATTTTTTATCAGATAGGTTTCAGGGCCATAAAACAAATAACAGCCCTTAAATTCACCATTTTTCCATTGTTTTTTTAACTCTTTCATAAACCGCTTCCCTTTCCGCAACAGCCTCTATTTGATAGCTGCCCTTTGGAGATAATTTCCCTAATATTGTTCCTTGTTCATCTGTTCTATAAACATTTGTATCTTCGTTTTTCAACCGCTGGAGCGTCTCCTCATTGGGATGGCCGTAAATATTGCTTTTCCCACAAGAGATTATCGCAACTTCCGGTGATACCTCTTTCAAAAAACCCTCACTACTTGAAAATTTTGATCCATGATGACCTAGTTTCAAAATCTCCGCTGAAACATCCTCCTTCAATGCAAGCATCACCCGTTCAGCTTCCACAGTGGCATCTCCGGTGAGCAATGTTTTTGTTCCACCATATTCATATTTTAACACCAATGACCCCTGGTTATTATCATCGCCAACATACTTCACGCCGCCAAGGGGAAATAGACAATCAATTTGTCCATAACCTGCCCAGGTTGTACTGTCACCTTTATTCACAGTATACAGCATTATATCTCGCTTTTCCAATATTTCTTTAAGCGCATCCCAATTTTCCGTATCTGCATAAGGGTAATCCGCAATGAACAATGCCTTCGTGGGCACTCTATCACAAAGCTCAAGAACGCCAATCATATGGTCTGCATCAAAATGAGTAAGAAAGATACCATCCAACTCTTTGATTCCCAAATATTCCAAATAAGGTTGAACTACATTTACACCAGTATTCTTCCCAACTTCCACATTAAAACGCCCACCACCATCAATCACTATGGCTTTGCCATCATAGGTAGAAATCACTGTGGCATCCCCCTGTCCTACATCTAAAAATGCTATGGTATTCCTGTGAAAAACCAATCTGTTGCCAAAAATCGAAACGCCCAAGACAAGGATAGCACAAAGAATGCCCTTATAATTACAACACTTATTGCCATAAAAACTACACATTATCAAAACTAGGTAGAAAAGAGCAATCGACAATATAGACGGTGCACCCACCAACACATAACTATTCGGAATTGAAACGGCAATAGAGCATACTACTTCATAGAATTTCAAAATAGCATAGACCCCCCCAGCAGAGATTGCCCCCAACGGCGGAAATATTAGTCCTGCAACTGCAGTAAAAAAAGAGAAAAACAACAACAGTCCACAAAGTGGTAACACCAAAATATTTACAAATACACCCACTAAGGAAATGTTGAAAAAGTGGTAGGCCACAATAGGATAGCTAAACAACGATGCATACACACTCAGAATTACTGATTGCTTTAGTTTTACTAGCCTACTTTTCCCTTGCGGTATCACTTGTAAAGCTACCCATATGCCAAAGGCTGTAATAAAAGACAACTGAAACCCAGCATTCCATAAGTACAAAGGCTGCACAAACAAAATAATAATTCCAGCAATTGCCAAATTATTCAGCCAATCTCCCTTCCGAAATAGAATTACACCAAGCAGGGAAACTACAATCATAACCACGGCCCTAACCGAAGAGGGGGAAAAACCTGTAAAGCACAAAAAAACAATACAACATATCATGGTTATTAGAGCAGACATACGCCTGCTTTGCTTCAAGCCTTGCTCGATGCAAAGATGTAAAAACACAGCAAACAAAGAAACATGAAGCCCTGACACACAAAGAATGTGATTAATACCAGCCTTAACGTATAAATCCCAGGTTTCTTCATCGATGGCGTCTTTCTCACCTGTGACCATAGCCTTCACAATACCACTTTCTTTTTGCGGTAAAACTGTATCAAAAACATCAAATACCTTTTCTTTTTGCCTTTGCAAAGCAACAGCCATGCTGTTCGTTTCTCCAACTTTCACAAGGGAATCCGGATAAATTTTATAGTCCACTCCCTTTGTTTGCAGATATAGTTTTTCGTCAAATCCTCCAGGGATGCTCTTCCCATTTAAAGGCAATATTTGTCCAGAAATATAAACGGTATCCCCATGTTGGAAAGTTTCTTCTCCATCATAAATAGCATAAATATCCACCTCTTTTTGCCTACTTTCAGAGATCGGATTCTCAATTCGGATGAAAAGTTTTTGCTTTCCAGTGGTCGTTACTCCTTCCTCACGAATAACGCCCATGGCGTTTGATAGTGTGGTTCCATCCAAAGAGGGAAACGGCTCAGCGGTGGACTTTCCTGCTATAAAAAAGCTTAGAAATAATACACCCACTAGGATCAGAATGGCCTTCAATTGTCGTTTTTTCACGAAACATGAAACTACATAAACCACAAAAACAAAAAAGGCTAAGCATATCCCTTTTGATATGCCTAGCCGGAAATAAATTCCACATATTGTGAATAATACAGCCCACAGAGCTGGTCTCTTTAGGTTCATAACTATTGGTTCATGTCAACTGTCTTTAAACTTTTCACTGCAACAAAAGGGGTGCTAAAATCAATATGCCCTTTAAATGACTGCATCTTTTCCCCTTCAATCAAGAACTGAACCTTCTTTACGTTCTCCAGTTCACAAAGAGAATTGACAATAGAGTAAACTGTAAGCAGCTCCCCTGTGGAGCCTCCATTATGCTTTGACACAAATTCCTGACTTAAGTTTACATAGCAAACACCATCGCTAGTCGTTGTTACATCCATAATTTTTGTTTCGGCGGGGATTGTTGCATAGTTCCCTGCCTCCTTAGGCCCAGCAATCAATTGCTCCAGAATAGTTCTTTCCCTTGGTTGATTTGCATTTACTTCAACCACACGATCCTCCACGATTAAGTCCGAAGCATCAGCATTTGAAAAATACAATTTTAAAATGGCATACTCTGTTGTTGTTGCCGATACAACAGGGTCTACCAAAATATTTAGCCGGCTCATAGCGCCATAGGGTTCCCCATCCCTAGAGAGTAAAGGTGCACCATCTACCGTAAAAATAACTGAATCAACAAAATCCAAAGAAGTAAGCGACCATACAATAGATGAACGGCAAATAACCTCATTAACGCTTGCCAAACCATAATACTTGGAGTTAAAATCAATCGTTGCAACTTTTTCAGCTATCTCAATGGAATTCACTCCTAAGTTTTCTGGCACCGTTGGTTGTATACCATCGGTCTTGATTCCTACACGCAAATCTTCCAATATAGTGTTAATCACATCTTCAGGTTCGCTCTTCTGCACATCTTTTTGTGTCGCCTTCATTTTTCCATTTGAACCCATAAAATAAAGTTCTATTTTATTTTTGCCATTATCAAAAAAACGCTCTTTTATGAACAAACCACTGGGGATTACCAACAGCAACACCAATATAAAAATAAACAAACCAAAAAATACTTTCTTTTGTCTTGCCAAAGGACAACCTCCATTCTTTTAATCATAATACCACGAAATCATACATCCCGTCCTGCGGTATTATGAATTTTGACGTATGGGAATTCGAACCAAAATCGTGGTCCCTTCTTCTTCTTTACTATGCACCTTGATGCTACCATTGTGCATCATAATTGTGCTATGGGTTATTGAAAGGCCCAATCCGGTCCCACCTGTTTCCCTATCCCTTGTTTTATCCACACGATAAAATCTTTCAAAAATTCGTCCAACTTCATCATCGGGGATACCAATACCCGTATCTGAAACACTGATAAATGCATTTTGATGATCTCCATCCAAATTCACTTCGACTTTTCCATTTTTAGGGGTATATTTTATTGCATTATCCACCAAATTTGCAACAGCCAAGGTCAACTTCATCTCATCAACCATCGCTGTCACATCTTTTTCCTTTACATAATTCACCTGGATGTCTTTCACCTGTGCTAGAGGGAGGAGTCTTTTGATAATACCTTCCACCACATCACCCAACTCAGTTTCCCTAAAATTCAAAGGTATCTCCTTTTGATCCAACTTTACCAAAGTCAAAAGGTCATTGATGATAGCTGCCATTCTATCAACCTCTGAGTTAATGTCATGTAGAAATTCTACATACATTTCTTTTGGCACATCTTCTTGCAGCAAAATAGATTCACTTAGGACTTTGATAGAACTTAGTGGCGTTTTTAATTCATGAGATACATTTGAAACAAACTGTTGCCTTGTGGACTCAACCTTTTCCAACTGATCTGCCATTTGATTACAAGCCAATGCCAAATCTACAACCTCGTTATGAATTTGGCTTTGCATTTGTACCCTTTGCTCAAAATGCCCCTCCGACATTTTTTGAATGACCTTAATCATCTTTTTGATTGGCTCCGTAAAAATCTGAGACATAATTACCATCATTATAATTACAATGATAGCAAGACCCGCCAGAAGCAAATTGCCTTTTTTGGCAATATTAGAAACAGTATTGGAAATATCGGTTAAATCATCTGAAACCAAAACAACACCAACCCTTGTGTTGTTTCTACCATAGATTGATACTGCTGCATAAACCATGCCATCTTCCTGCACTCTAGCAATATCTTTATTTTCCAAAGCTTCGATAACCTCAGGTATCAAAACTGTTTTTCCCACATCGCTGTAACCAGTATCATACATAACAAGACAAGAAGAGTCTAAAACCAATACCCTAAAATCATGACGCTGGCTCATTTCCAGCATTGTCTCTTCTAAAGAATCACGATTATCTTTATTGGCCATATAATCGTAAGAAGTTATTTGTCCAGAAATCACATTGGCCTGACTTAAAAGGTCCTTTTTTCTTTCTTCAATAAAATAGTCCTGAACGGAATGAAGAATGGTGCTGGCAATTAAAAGCAAGGGAACAATCCCAATCGCAACATAAGTTGCTAAAAGAATCCATCGCAAGCTAAGAAAATATGATTTCTTCTTTTTCATTGCATGCTTTTCGCCCTTAATTAAAATAATAACCAACTCCCCATTTTGTAAATATATATTTGGGCTCACTGGGATTTGCTTCAATCTTTTCTCTGAGGCGACGTACATGAACATCAACCGTGCGAACATCCCCTGGATAGTCATACCCCCACACAGTATCAAGCAATTTTTCCCGGCTGTAAACCTTTCCTGGATTCTCCATTAGAAGCTCTAACAAATCAAATTCCTTTGCCGTAAGGTTTACTTCTTTTTCCTGAATAAACACTCGTCTGCTGTCGTAAGAAAGCTCTAAATCCCTAGCTTTCAACACATTCTTAGATGCACCTTCCACAGGCCCCTTTTTCACACTACGGCGCAAAATAGCCTTGATTCTAGCCTTTAATTCCAAAATATTGAATGGCTTTGTAATATAATCGTCAGCACCATATTCCAAACCCATAATCTTGTCCATGTCTTCCCCTTTTGCTGTTACCATAATAATTGGTACCTGAGAAAACTCTCTTACCTGCTGACAAACCTGAAGGCCATCCATTTTAGGAAGCATTACATCTAACACAATAAGATCAAAGTTGGAGTCTTTGATAAGCTGCAAAGCCTCTTCGCCATCATAAGCAGGCGTAACTTCCATCCCATCTTGTTCCAAAGAAAATTTTATCCCTTTTACAATGAGTTTTTCATCATCAACAACTAATACATGATACGCCATTTTTATCCTCCTATTTATTCCACTATTATAAACTCTTTCATCTGATTTAATTTCTTAATCCCGATTCCTGAGACATTTACAATCTCATCCACCGAATGAAAAAGGCCGTTTTCTTCCCTATATTTTATGATTGCAGTTGACAGCTTCTCACCCACACCAGGCAAAGACTCCAATGTTTCTTGGTCTGCCGTGTTAATGTTTATTTTATCTATTGTGCCCGGTAAGAAAAGCTTATAATCTTCAGACCACCTTAACTCCAACCCCTCTGGTGTAATTTCAGTTCCCATATGAATGGGTTCCTCACTTTTCACAGAAAAAAAGATTAGCCCAAGCACCAAAAGGAATAGGACTGCAGCTAACATTTGCAAATTTCTTTTTTTTGATGGTGAATTTTCTCCTTTTTCATTCAAGTTTAATTTAAACCCCTTTTGTTTTGTATCCTGTTTTGCTATAATTAGAAAGTATGCATAGAAATATAATCCAAAATAAGCATTTTACGGTAAGTTTCATTTATTTATTATATTGAATTAGCATATGCTTCTTTTATATTCTATCACAAAAACTGGGAGCAAACACAAACAATTCTTTTTACGAACTTAAACTTAAACATTGTATTTGATCTCCCCCAAAACTTATATCATTCTATCACAAATTTTCCAAAAGTTATATAGGAGAACCCAATGAAACATTCATTTTTTATTATTTTCTTGTCCCTTTGTTTTGCAATGCCTTGTTTTTCAGCTTTTGCCCAGCCCATACAGGAGGCCGAACCAAATATAAATGCACAAACCATAGAATCACCTGAGATCAGTGCCGAGTCAGCTATTCTGATTGATGCAACCACAGGAGAAATACTCTACGAAAAGAACAGCAAAAATAAAATGTACCCTGCCAGTATAACAAAACTAATGACAGTACTTTTGGCATTGGAAAACGGGAACCTAGACGATACCATTACCTTTTCTCATAATGCAGTGTATAGCATTGAGCCAAATAGCGCTCACATTGCCATGCAGGAGGGGGAACAAATTACTTTGCGACAAGCATTATATGGAATTTTGTTGCGCTCTGCCAACGAAGTTTCTAACGCTGTTGCCGAATATGTTGATGGCTCCGTCACTGCTTTTGCCCAACGCATGACCCAAAGAGCAAAAGAATTGGGCTGTGAAACAACAAACTTTGTAAATGCGAACGGGCTTTTCCATGAAAATCATTATACTTCAGCCTATGATATGGCTTTAATCGCAAAGGAATTATTAAAGCAGGATGCCTATCGTGAAATGATGAACGCTACATACTATGAAATCCCGCCCACAAACAAGCAAACCGAAATTCGGTATTTGCATGGGCAACATCAAATGATGAATAAAAACTCTATCTACTATTACGAATATACCACTGGAGGCAAAACTGGTTATGTCACGGAGGCGCTGAACACCTTAGTTACTTTCGCAAAAAAAGGAGACACAGAGCTCATTGCTGTTGTTTTAAAATGCAACGGTGCCCAGCATTATGTAGATACAAAAGCCTTATTTGAATATGGGTTTGCAAATTACCAGACAGCCAAAGTTCTTTTAGCTCAGGACTATTCAAAAACAATTGAAGTTGTAGAGACTTATAAAAACAAAACAACTTCCCTTGGCAACATCGTTGTTTCTCCAAAAGAAGATGTGTATAAGACAATTTCCATAAATTCAAGTTTATCAAACATTGATATTGATGTGGACTATCCGGAAAACATAAGCGCACCCATCACTGCGGGGCAGGAGGTTGGCACTCTAACCGTTAAATCAGGTCAAGACATAATTTCCACTGTCCCTCTATTGGCGCAAACTGCTGTGGCTGAAACATCCCCTGAGGCCCGTCTGGCTCAGGAAAAAGAAGATAGAAATAGGCTTTTAAAAATGGGTGGCACTGTCCTTTTAGGAGTTGTCCTCGCCAGCCTAATCCTCTTTTGCATCACCCGCACCGTTGGTCATCTTAAAAGAAAAAAACGAAGAAAACAACGGGCATTACGAAGAAGAAGGCAGCGGAAAAACAACAGTCTATACTGAATAGCCACACTTGGAAATACCTTAAAATAGCAAAAAGAGGCATGCATGAAACTTTTGCATGCCTCTTTTATTATATATTATCTTACTCCTTTAGCGTAAATCTCTTTATATCCTCCCCCTCTCTTCTCATACCAAAGCAAACAAAAAAGGGTAAATTGATTTTTAAAATCAATTTACCCAATAAGAGTCTCGATTCGGATTATCTAACTACTCGTCTTGCAGCAACATATGTATTTGCACTATAACCACTGTTTAAAGCTGTTATCGTAACGCCATAAGCCGCACCATCAGTTGAGTGGATATAATTTCCATCCCCCATGTAAATACCTACATGAGAAATACGGCTATTGCCACCACCGTTAAAGAATACTAAGTCCCCAGCTTGCAACTCAGATTTAGAAACTGCAACACCATTGTTTGCCATATCATAAGAGGATCTATTTAGGGTAATGCCAAAATTCTTCATAACTGCATAAACAAAACCAGAGCAATCTACGCCTTTTGATAGGTTGGTTCCACCCCAAACATAGGGAGTGCCAAGAAACTGTTTTGCATAAGAAACAACCTCTGCGCCTTTTGAAGAATCATTGAATCTGCTGGTACGTTCACCCTTGCGTACTGAAAGGAACTCCGCACTTACATAGCCCTTTTCACCACCATCAGTAATAACTCTAACCCATTCCTGCCCAACACGATCAACATTAACTTCTGTGCCATAAGGTAAAACTGCTAAAACAGTTGAAATGGTAGATGCTTCTTTACGTAATTTTAATCCTGTGGAAGCTGTTACAACGCCATATGTATTTTCGATATCCTGACCTGCAGTTTCAACTGCTTCTGACGCAACTGCTGTAACCTTTGTCAAAAGGTCTCCAGAGATATAATCTTTGCTTACATAAGCACTTTCTCCGTTATAAGAAATTCGATACCAATCGCCACTCTGTCCAGTTACCTCTACTGCTTCTCCCTCACCCAGCTTTCCTACGCTTTCGCCAGAGGTGGAAGGTGCTTTTCTAATATTCACATTATCGGCAGTAACCACCGCATCAGTCTTTGTTAACTCAAAGTAGTCAGCAGAAACAAAAGCATCTGCGCCTTCATAAGAAATCTGGTACCAATCACCATTTTGACCAACTACTGTATATTCAGAGCCTTTATCAATTTTACCAACAACATCTGCATCTGTGTTTGCTTCTTTTCTTACATTCACAGCTGAGCTAGTAGCTTGTCCCGCATCAGCAGCGAAAGCAACCGTAGAACCCATCATAAGTATTGATGTTGCGATACAAATATGTTTCAGCGCATTGGAAACTATCATCTAAATATCTCCCCCGTTACCATCTAAGTGGAATTGTTACATAATTGTTAAATTAAGTATACGGAAAATTAATAATTTTGTCAACGTATTTCTTCATAATAACGCATATTTTTTTATAAACAGCATATAATAAAGCCCCAAAATCCAAGGTTTTCTCATCATTAAAAATAAATCTGCAATAAATTCGAATATGATTCATTTTTCAACAGAAAGTTTTTAAGAATTCTTAAATTTTTAAAAAGAACGCTGAATAAAAATCCCTAATTTTTCCTAATTTCCTCATAATTTAATAGTATGTACTGAGGTAAATAAGCCCTTTTACCTTTCGATAAAAGAGCTTATTAAATACTCTAAATTTAATACTTACTAATTTCACTGTCATTTTTGATTTGCTCTTGCATTACTTTGTTTTGTTTTTTACTTCTATTCATTTTCTGCTGATAAGGAAGTTGAAAATCAGAATCTCTTAATTTAAACTCTGCAATTAACTCCCTTAAAAGGTTTGCTTGGCTAGACAATTCCTCGCTTGCCGCTGCACTTTCCTCAGCCGTTGCTGCATTGGTTTGCACAACTGCCGATATCTGCTCAATACTTAAATTAATTTGTTCTATGGCGGCCGCCTGATGCTCAGATAAATCAGCTACTTCAAATACAAACGAAATAATATCTTTTGCCCCCGAGGCACTCTCCTCCAAAGACCTAGCAGTGGCACTCGCAATTGTTGTGCCACCTTTAACCGCTTCCAATGTTTCCTCAATTAAAATAGTGGTACTCTTTGCGGCCTCAGTAGATTTTCCAGCCAGATTTCTAACTTCATCAGCAACCACAGCAAATCCCTTCCCCGCTGCCCCTGCCCTCGCTGCCTCAACGGCAGCATTTAATGCAAGGATATTGGTCTGAAAGGCAATATCATCAATCATCTTAATAATTTTGGATATTTCAGAAGATCTAAGGCTAATCTGATTCATAGCGGCAATCATTTGATTCATTTCTTTATTACTACTTTCCAGCACTCTTCCCGAAACCTCCGCTTGTTCACTTACCAAACTTGCTTTTTCTGCAATTTGCCTAATTTGAATAGCCAAATCTGTAATTTCCGAGGAAACCTCCTCGATAGCGCTTGCTTGTTCTGTGGCACCCTGTGATAGCGCTTGAGCGCCATTTGAAACCTGATCTGATCCACTATCCACTTGCTCCGCCGCTTGATTGATTTGGCTCAAGGTAGCATTTAAATTCTGAAGCATTGCCTCTGTATTGATCTTAACTTTTTCGAATTGACCAACATACTCTCGTTGCAATTCTGTGGTTAAATCTCCATCAGAAACAGCCAAAAGTGTATCCGATATTTCATTGATATAGCCCTGATAATTAACCAATCGATCTATGGTTAAGTTAAATGCTGCTGCCAGCTGTCCTACCTCATCTTTTGACTTCACGTCGATCTCTACATCAAAATCTCCGCCAGCAATTTGTTTTGCAGCTTTGGTTATCTTCTTAATCGGCCTAGAAATTGCCCCACTGGCAATGAATGTGACCACCGCCCCCAAAACAACTGCCCCTGCAACCATAGCAATTAAAATCCCCCTGAGTGCGCTTACTTTCGCCAAAATTTCTTCTGTTTGTATCCCCATTATTACTATCCAAGAGTTGCCCTCAACAGGCGCAAAGGCTACGGTTTTGTCTATCCCATCGTAAACATAACGACCACTTCCAACCTCACCACCCAGCATTTTTTGAATAAGCCCGTCCAAGTCTTTTTTTTGCTTATCTTCCTTTCCATTTTCAAAAATGCTATTCTGTTTTAACACTGATTCCATATTCTTATGACCTAGAACAATACCTTCCTTATTAATAATTTGGCACTCTCCCGTAATTCCATATGTGATGGATTCTGCAATTTTGCAGAGAGCAGATCCATCTTTTCTTGCAAAAAATACCCCTGCAATTCTCTCCCTTACATAAATGGGAGCTGCATAGATTACTGTAAGCTCACCTGTAATTGGATGAACCAGTATATTTGAAATATTAGACTCTCCAGCCAATGCTTTTTGAAAATATTCTTCATTACCTATATTTTCTCTTTCGCCCGAGGTTGAAAAGTATCGTGCATTGCCATTTTTATCGGCAATTGCGAAATCATTGTAGCCAACCCGTTTTGCTTCCCCCTGAAAAAAAGCTACCTTCTCCTGCCAAGATATTTTAGGGTCTAGAATCATATTGTTCAATGCTAGACCTTCCATATACTTTAAGTTTGAATTCACAAGTGTATTAATGTACTTTGCCTCAGATACTGCCATGGTTTCCAAATCATTATAAGCATCCTCCATTAAGTTATTACTAATAATTCTAATATTAATAAATCCCAGAATCCCCGCAACAAAAAAGATAACCAGAGTAAATACAACTATCAGCTTTAGCTTTAAAGATTTCATTTCCAAACCCCTTCCAAGCCCTATTCCTTCCTCTCCTTAAAAATCACTTCATCCAAATTTTATCAGAAACTTTAACCTATTTTTTCTTCTCTCATCCTTTCCTCCTAGCTCAAATTAAGTGTCTAAGAAGTTTGTTTTAAATTTTCTATGATCTCTCATTCATAGAACGCCGATAACACCATGGAAAATATATGGTTTTTCCAGTATTTCTTATAAATAAAATATGTAAAAATAAATGTTATGTGAACAAGCCCTTTTCCTATGCCTATCATACAGAAGAAATAAAAGCCAAAAACTGTTGTTATTCATTCGCTTTTGTGCACAAAAAAATCGCACAGGTCTAATCCCTGTGCGATTGCTGTTCCTCGACTATTTTGAACAAAAGGCCTTCATTTGCTTATCTTATTTTGATAAAAGTTCTTCTTTAAACTTTCCATTTTCATAGAAAAGTTCACCGTCAGCATAAATTTTTCCCTCAGCAGTCATATCTGTAATCATATCCCAGTGGATAGCAGACTCATTCTTCCCTCCTGCTTCATGAAAGGCTTCGCCAATTGCCATGTGCATAGAACCGCCAATTTTTTCATCAAATAGGATATTTTTTGTGTAACGCTGAATTCCATAATTTGTACCGATTGCTACCTCACCAAATAAACGCGAACCCTCATCAGTATCAATATAAGATAACAATAAACTTTCCATTTCCTTATTCTGGCAAGTTGCACTTACAACTCTTCCCTTTTCTACGGTTAACCTGACCTTTTCAAATTCATGACCATTCATGATGGAAGGGTATGAAAATGTGATATATCCATCTATTTCATTTTCAACAGGTGATGTAAATATTTCCCCATCGGGAAAATTTTCTTGTCCGCAGCAATTAATCCACTTTCTTCCATCTACCATAACACGAATATCAGTGTCTTTCGTTAGAATATGCAATTCCTTTTTCTCATCCAAATATCTTGCCCAGCGTTCCTGCCACTGCGCCATTTCCTTCCATTTAGAAACCGGATCCGTCTCATATAAAAAGCCTGCCTGATAGACAAAATCCTCGTATTCTTCTAAACTCATGCCCGCATTTTGAGCATCACCATTGGTTGGAAATTGGGTACCACACCAACGTAAATCACCTGTTCCCATTCTTTCCGAATATATTTTCCGATTCGCTCTGTTGGCAAGACGCCTATCCTTTAGTTTTTCTCCATCAATTGACTGAAAAACCTTCACATTTTCACTGCCCCACGCACTAATCCATACATCACTTTTGGCACAGGCACCAAACCGAATATTCTCACGGGAATACTGCTCCTTCGTGCCATTTTTTAAAACTTCCGCATCCACCTCTGGGATATCAATATAATACTCAATCAGGGCACCATTTTTTATAGCAGCTCTAGTCACAGCTTTTACGAAAGGTAAAGCCCCATCCTCAGCAGAAATGGCTACCCGATCTCCTTTTTTTACTTTTGTCGAATAATTGACCAAAACATCTGCCAATTTCTCTAAGCGTTCATCTTTCAAGAACAGCACCTCATTTCACAGTAATCTGACACATTGCTAAAGTTGTGAGTGCTGCTTTATGGGTTTCGGGTGTAACACCTGCACAACAAGCTGAATCCACAGTAATTTTCATCTCTGGCATTTTTGCCTTTAATAAAATAGCATTGGAAACCACACAAATATCGGTACAAAGGCCAACCAATTCAACCTCTAATGCCTGGTTTTGAGATTCATTATAAAGAATTTCCGCCAATTCCACTGAACCAAAGGTAGGCTTATCAATGATTCTTACACCCTCTAATGCCTGGGCAATACGTTCATCCAACTCCCATCCTTCTGTGCCTTTCACGCAATGCACCACGGGCAAGTTTTTTCCCTCTTGTGTCTCCAAATAATTTTCTTCATGAGTGTCTCTTGTGGCAATAATATTTTCTTTTGGATACTGATTGATTTTTTCCAACACACAGTCTACTATATTTTGCGCCTCCTTGGTTCCCAAAGAGCCATCAACAAAGTCTTTTTGCATATCAATGACAATAAGTATATTTTTCATTCGTTCGCCTCCCGTAATCCAATTTTCACTAATAAATTAATCATACAACAAGTACCCATAAATTTCTATACTCATTTTATTCATTATAGGAAGAAAGATATAAAAAAAGCAGGGATAAAAGTAAATTTCACGCACTTCCCCTTGACAGAACATTTCCTTTCGGTTTATGATAATAGCTGATAAAAACAGCGATAGGGAATAGTAAAAAAGTGTTCTTGTCTTCAGAAAATAGGCGGTTGATGCAAGCCTTGGCAAACCTTTTTGAACCCACCTCTTGAGTTCCGTAGGGTAAATGCGGCGTAACTTGGCGTTAACAAGTTAGAGAGGACGGAAATTTTCCGTCAATTAGGGTGGCACCGCCGATTCGACCTTGGTCCCTTTTTTAGGGGATAAAGGTCTTTTTTTGTGGAAAAACCTATACGCACCTAAGGTTTAAAGAGAAACTCTGTTTGGCAATTTATAATATAAAAGTGATGTTAGGAGGAACTACAATGGCAAAGGACAAAAAGCTGGTTGAATCCATCACCGATATGGAATTGGATTTCCCTCAGTGGTACACCGACGTAGTAAAAAAAGCTGACTTAACCGAATACTCTAGCTTAAAGGGATGTATGATTATTCGCCCCTACGGTTACGCAATCTGGGAGTTGATTCAGCAAGAATTAGATAGACGCTTTAAGGAAACAGGACATGAAAATGTTTATATGCCTATGTTTATCCCTGAAAGCTTATTACAAAAGGAAAAAGATCATGTGGAAGGGTTCGCTCCTGAGGTTGCATGGGTTACCCACGGTGGGGAAAACAAATTGCAGGAACGTCTTTGCGTTCGTCCTACTTCTGAAACCCTTTTCTGTGAGCATTATGCAAATATCATTCAGTCTTACCGTGATTTGCCTAAGCTTTACAACCAATGGTGCTCCGTTGTTCGTTGGGAAAAAACAACTCGTCCTTTCTTAAGAACCACAGAGTTCCTGTGGCAAGAAGGCCATACTGCTCATGCAACAGCAGACGAAGCAGAAACAGAAACAATCCGTATGCTGAACGTTTACGCTGACTTCTGTCATGAAATTTTGGCAATTCCCGTTATCAAAGGTGAGAAAACCGCAAAAGAACGTTTTGCAGGTGCAAAAGCGACATATACCATTGAAAGCTTGATGCATGACGGTAAAGCTTTACAGTCTGGCACAAGTCATAACTTTGGTGACGGCTTTGCTCAGGCATTTGGTATTCAGTATACTGATAAAGACAACCAGCTTCAGTATGTTCATCAGACCAGCTGGGGTATGACTACACGTCTGATTGGCGCTTTAATTATGGTACACGGCGATAATAGCGGCCTTGTTTTGCCTCCTATGGTAGCCCCTACACAGGTAATTATCATCCCTATCGCCCAGCATAAAGAAGGCGTTTTGGAAAAAGCTGAAGCTTTGAGAGAAAACCTAAGTAAAATCTGCCGTATTAAATTAGACAGCTCTGATAAATCTGCTGGATGGAAATTCAGCGAATATGAAATGAAAGGTGTACCTCTTCGTTTGGAGGTTGGACCTAAGGATTTAGAGAAGAATCAGGCTGTTCTTGCTAGACGTGATACCGGTGAAAAAATCGTTGTTTCTTTGGATGAATTAGAAGAAAAAATCCCTGCCTTACTCAAAGAAATTCAGGCTAACCTGTTGAACAATGCTACTGAAAGAAGAGATACCAAAACATATGTTGCTACAAATATGGAAGACTTTGAACGCACATTAAACGAAACTCCCGGCTTTGTGAAAGCAATGTGGTGTGGTGACCAGGCTTGCGAAGATGCAATCAAAGAAAAAACAGCTGCAACCAGCCGCTGTATGCCTTTTGAGCAAGAAGAAATTGCTGACACCTGCGTTTGCTGTGGAAAGAAAGCAAAACACATGGTATACTGGGGCAGAGCATATTAATTAAAGTCTAAATAATATAATAAAACCGCCGGCTTTACTAAGCTTCGGCGGTTTTTTATTTATTGTTTAATTTCTTGAATTTCAGCTTGCATTGAAGAAATATTTAATTGAATTTCAGCTATCTGCCTACAAAGTTCCCCAAGTTCCTCGGGAACCACTTCCCCTTGCTGATAGCGTTCAAATAACCTATCTCCTATTTTTTCTTTGATAGAAGAAATGCTTTGTTGCTGGGATAGAATTTTGGCATTAAGCTTACCAATTTCAACTACATCCCCTGTTTTATCCGCTGCCTTTTTTGCCATGATGCCCACTTTGTCCATGAAATTTGACACAACTTTTCCCCCTTCATCCTAGTCTTTATTTAATAAAACTTTTACATAGCTTCCAGAAATCAAAATCTTTTAGATTGATTCAAAATCTGATTAATGTTCTTATTGCAAGGCTTGTGACTGTGATATATGATTATAGTAAAGGATTTTCCAATTATAAACAATAGTATCCTTTAAAAAAAATTGGCACCTTGTTATTTCAGCAAATTCATTTTGCAAAAAAAGATTTTTACAAAAGAGGAGGCAAAAAATGAACCCTATCCTTAAAATTCATGAAAAAGACAATGTAGGCACTTGCCTAAAATCAATTTGTACCAATGAAACATTTCAAGTTGGTGACCTTAGCATAACTGCAAAGGAAAATATCCCGCAATATCACAAAGTCGCTTTAGCTGATATCCCTGTTCATAGCTCCATCATAAAATACGGGCAGGTTATTGGCCTTTCAACCCAACCGATTTATCAAGGGGAATATGTTCATATACATAATATCGAAAGCACCCGCGGCCGCGGAGATAAAAAGGGGGACTATTAAGATGGAGCTTATGGGTTATCAAAGAGAAAATGGTACGTTTGGCATAAGGAATCATCTACTGATTATCCCCGCTTCCATTTGTGCCGTAGAAGTTGCAAACCGTATCGCCAAAAGAGTGGATGGTGCCATTTCTCTACCTCATCAGCATGGTTGCTGCCAAATGGGTGCTGATTTCAGGCAAACTGTTCGTACCCTCACAGGTTTTGGCTGTAATTCCAATGTAGGTGCAGTTTTAGTGGTTGGATTAGGCTGTGAAGGAATTCAGCCCACTCAAATTGCCCAAGAAATAGAAAAAACCGGCAAACCCGTGGCATCCATAACCATACAAAATTGTGGTGGAACATCAAAAACCATTACCGAAGGAGTGCTGATTGCATCTAACTTTGCCAAAGAGCTTTCTATGGCAGTAAGAGTCCCCTTTCCTATATCCCACTTAACTTTGGGTATGGAGTGTGGAGGTAGTGACCCCACCAGCGGTATCGTTGCAAACCCTGCCATTGGCATCGCTTCAGAAAAACTTGTTGCTCTGGGCGGTAGCAGTATATTAAGTGAAACCACAGAAGTAATCGGAGCAGAGCATATTCTTGCTGAAAGATTTCCGGATACCCAACAACGTAACAAATTTTTAAACATGGTATCAAATATAGAAAAACGAGCTTTGGCCGTGGGGGAGGACTTAAGAGGCTCCCAGCCAACCCCAGGAAATATCCAAGGGGGACTTAGCACCATTGAGGAAAAATCTTTAGGCTGTATGCATAAGGCAGGAGATAAAACACCCTTTTTGGGGGCCTTGGAATATGGCGAAATGGTTCCCGCCTCCATGCATGGACTTTACTTTATGGACACCCCAGGAGAAGATATTGATTCTATCACAGGCATGGTAGCTGGTGCTGCACAAATCATTGTTTTTACAACTGGTCGAGGAACTCCAACAGGCTGCCCCATTGCACCTGTAATTAAAATTACAGGAAACCCCGAAACCTTCAAAACCATGGAAGAAAACATTGACATCAATGGTGGCAAAGTGATTCAAGGGAAATGCACTCTGGAAGAACTGGGAAATGAAGTTTTTGAAAAAATATGCTCTGTTTCCATCGGAGAGCAAACAAAAGCAGAAGGATTGGGCCATAGGGAATTTGGTATTTACCGTATCGGCTATACATTCTGATTCAGTATTAGAAATAGGAGGCGAATTCATGAAATTTAAAAATCCATTATTAGTTGTAAGCAACTTAGAGAAATCAAAAGCATTTTACAAAGAAGTTTTAGGGCTTAGGGTTACCATGGATTTTGGTGCAAACGTTACCCTAACAGGTGGTATCTCTTTGCAAAGCAAAGAATCATGGCTATCGTTTATTCATGGAAAAAATGAGGATATCATTTTTGGAAACAAATCAACGGAACTATATTTTGAAGAAGATGATTTTGATGCTTTTATTCAAAAATTAAATGATCTACCCTCCATCCACTTTGTTCATCCTATGCTTGAGCATAGATGGGGGCAAAGGGTTGTCCGTTTTTATGATCCTGACAAACACATCATTGAGGTTGGCGAAAACATGAAATCTGTATGTTTCCGTTTCCTGAAAAATGGCCTCTCAAAATCTGAAATTGCAGTCAGAATGGATGTACCAATGCATTATGTTGAAAAGCTATTAAAATAAAAAAGGGCTACACTTACGGCAGACAAATATTCTAATGTCTGCCGATTTTTTAAACCTTGGATAGCTATTCCAAAAAAACACTTCCCTCAACTGTCCTACATACAACATCTTTCAATTAGTCTTATGATTTGTTCTTATGGTTGCCTCTATTGAAACCAGAATGGGTTATATAATTGAATTCAAACATTCCCTAACAAGATATAGTATTTCTTCCCTTAAATGTATTTTCATGTAGAAAAATAATGGATTTTATGTTAAATTATTCCTACAAGACTATAAATACTTGAGGTGAAGAAATTTGTATAAAGCCATTTGTGACGGTGATAAAAAAGAACTTGCCCAAATCTCATCGTTTTTCAACCTATCAAATCATGAACGACAGCCTGTCATTATGTATCAAAAAATTCAAAACATCACAAAAATACTTTCTGCAAACTGGAACAAAGCGAATTATTTAATCTTATTAGATGTAATGATGCCAGACATTGGAAATACAGCCACAGCTAGGCAAACATACAAAGAAACTAGAATCATTCACCTTGCCTCCTCATCTGCATTTGCTTCGGAAAACGATAAAACAAGGTCTTTTAATTGCATCTTAAAACCTGCAACAAAAGGTCGCTTAAAGCCCCTTTTAGGGAAGTTGAGATCTAAGCATTCCCATTCGCAGGGAGGCATTATAACCAAAACTCAATTAGGCTTAATTCATACTCTCCTTACAAATCCTGCCTTCGTAGAAATCATGAAAAATAGCCTACAATTTTTTTTGACTGGTATCCTAGACTATGCCTCTACCGCCCTTTCAAATTTTCAGGGTATTCTTTTTTCCAGACCTAAATTTATTTGCGTTTGCCACTCCTATATTGTTAATTTTCAACAGATAAGGACCCTTTTCTTCCGACAACTTACCACTCTTGGCGGAAAAAGCATTCTTCTATTCAAATTTCAATTTAGTAAGGCAAAGGAGATTTATGTAGATTGTCTTTTCAAAGGAAGTGAGGTTATACAATGCAAATGATACCCAGCCTTCTTATCTGTATGTCCATTCTTTTTGGGATAGTTGCTATGGCAATTTTGATGGACATTCCTATAAAACAGTTAAAAGGTTTTGAAAAACTTGTATTTTGGCTTGGTTTTTCGATATTATTAATTTTTAATTTTATAATTTCAAGTTTTATATCAATGGAACACCAAACGAAACATTATATGTTGCTTGTTCATCTACCGGTATTTTTAATTTTTAGATTTGTAACAAAGCTTTCCTGGGTAAAAATACTATTCTCGCTGTATACTGCGGTTTTTCTTATTTTTCCATCAAACCTAGTTAATTTGGGTATATCTCTTCTCGATGTGCCAAATAAGGCTCTTATTTTATTTTTATCTGGTATTTCAATGTCTATCCTATCCATCTTTGTTATTATCCGATTTTTGAAAACCGATTTTAACTACTTAATTTATAATTATGGAAACAGGAGTATACTAAAGCTTTGCCTATTACCCTTTTTATATAATGTAGCTATCTATTGGGTGGGACAATATAATTTCACCCAAACTATGAAAGCCGATATCTTCCCTTTAAGAATCTTATTATTTATATTAGCCCTCGTTGCATATTTCCTGATTTTAGATATTTCAAGATCAGCTAGAGAAAAAGAAAGACTTCAAAACGAGCAGTTACTTTTAACAACCCAGCTTGATAGCGCAAAGCGTCAAATCAGTTCTTTGCATACAGCGCAACAGCAGGCTATTATATACCGTCACGACTTGCGCCATCATTTCACTTTGCTAAGTGAACTTGCCGAAATAGGAGAACTGGAAAAAATAAAAGAATATCTAGCACAAGTGCAAAATTCAGTGGACAATATCACACCCGTACGCTTTTGTAAGAATGAAACACTAAACCTACTCATCTCCGCCTTTGATAGAAGAGCAGCAAAAGTAGGAATCACCCTATCCGTAGGTATTGATGTACCCCAAACCCTAGGAATCCCCGATCCCGAACTTTGTACTGTTTTATCTAATGGTCTAGAAAATGCAATTACCGCTGCCTCACAAGTTTCGGATCAATCCCACAAAACTGTTCGACTCACTTGTAAAACCAATCGAGATAATCTTCTTATCTTAATCCAAAATGCTTATGAAGGTAAAATCAGTATGGAAAATGACCTACCAAAGCCCTCGCGAACAGGGCATGGCTTTGGTTGTCGTAGCATTGCCGCAATTGCAGAAAAAAGAAACGGCTTTTCAAACTTTAAGGCACAAGATGGAATCTTTACACTACAAATTTTTATGAAATTGGACTAATCAAAAAATGCAGAAAATAGGATACTCCTACTTTCTGCATTTTTCAGCCTAAAATCACAGCCAAAACCTTTTTGTCTTCCAATAATTCATATATCGCAGACGCCATTAATCTTTCTTACGCCGCCGCCTAATTTTATTTAACTCCTTCTCATCCTCCTGAATCAAGTCCATATTCCCACACATAATCTCAACATGATGTTGAAACTCGTGACGCATAACATCTCTTATTTCTTTTGTCAGCCTCTCCTCACTAAAGTTCCCACAAACCTTTGCAAATGAACCGTAGTAAAGCTCAATCCGACTCCCCATAAAATCATCCTTGATATATAACCCCAAAATATAAACAGGTGCTTTTTCCCTTGACAGAGGATGCAGTTTTTCTTCCTCTTTCAATTGAATGCCTCCATTTAAACCTTCATAAAAAATTGCAGGAATTTCATCGGCAATTTGGTCTGCCAAAACTCCAAACTCTTCTAATGAAATCATAAAATCACCTACTTTCCGTATGATTCAGTATAACACAAGAACTATTTGTTGGGCAGAGCATTTTTTAATCAGTTCCCTTTTCCATTTCTGCCCCAACAAGAGAAGTGCATGCATAAAATTCTGTTTTAGTTTTTCCAAAATTCCTCTATTACATTTTATTTTTAATAGTTAGATTGCAATTGCTTTTCACCATTTTGTCCCCTCTTTCATATCTTATAGTAGATAGAATGTACAAGTTATTACATAGATAATGAAAGGAGGGTTTAGTATGAGTGGACAAACGCAATCCGGCGGTTGGAACAGACATCATTGCTGCTGTTGTTGTTGCTGCTGCAGGTGCTGTAGATGTTGTAGGTGCCGCAGATGGTGGGGTTGGAATCCCGCTATGTTAGCAAACATTACAGATCCAGCAGAACTTGCTGAAATTTTGGAAGAAATGAAGTCCTGCGAACAGGAAGAAGGTTTTCAGAACACGGAATTTAGACACAGAGATCATTGTTGCAGATAACCACATTTTGAATCAAAATAAGAACTGTCATCTTAAATGATGGCAGTTCTTATTTTGTAAAAAACCAGTTAAAAATTCAGTTGGTTTTTAAAAAGTTAAATTGAAAATTGTATTTGCCCTGCTCAACTTTCTTTGAGTTGGAAAAGCACCTTTTGTCCTCTGATTGATATAATGGGAGTATAAATCTATAAGGAGGTCGTTCCCATGCGCCCTATCGTTTCTTTAGATGATGTCAGCCTTCGTTATCACAGCATTAGCGGTGAAACATTGGCTGTTTCCCATTTATGTCTTTCTGTTCCATCAGGAGAATTTTTAAGTATCGTCGGCCCTAGTGGATGCGGAAAATCATCTCTTCTTTCTATGCTAGCGGGACTTATCACTCCTTCTGAAGGCACTATTTCTGTAAATGGAGAAATCGGATATATGCTTCAAAAGGATTATCTATTGGAATGGCGCACCATTCGCAGTAATGCCCTTTTAGGCTTAGAGATACAAAATAAACTTACACCAGAAAATATCGCATACGTAGAAGCATTGTTAGATCAATACGGACTTGGTGATTTTAAGGAGCATTATCCTTACCAACTTTCAGGGGGAATGCGACAGAGGGTCGCCCTAATCCGCACATTGGCTGTACGTCCTGATATTTTGCTGTTGGATGAACCTTTTTCTGCCCTAGATTACCAAACACGACTCTCTGTTGCTGATGAAATCGGAACAATTATTAGAAAAGAAGGGAAAACTGCAATTTTGGTTAGCCATGATATTTCAGAAGCAATCAGCCTAGCAGACCGAGTAGTGGTTTTATCTGGTCGCCCTGCTAGAGTAAAAAAAATTTACGATATTAAGCTTTCTATTGAACATTACAGTCCCATGAAGGCACGTGAAGCACCCGAATTCCGAGAGTATTTCAACGCTATTTGGAAGGAGCTTGATGTTCATGTGGCATAAAAAAGATATTAAATCAGTTTCAAAAGAGCAAGCGGCTTTTTTAAACCATTTACGAAAAAGAAAAAATGCGGTTCACGGTATACAATGGATTCTTCTTATTGGCTTTTTTCTGCTGTGGGAAATTGCCGCCCGTTGTGGTTGGATTGACCCCTTCATTTTTAGCCAGCCTACCAGAATGTTTGACGCAGGAGTTCAAATGGTAAAAGACGGTTCTCTTTGGACGCATATTGGAACCACCCTTGGTGAAACAGTTGCAGGCTTTGTTTTAGGCACAATATTAGGCACATTAACTGCGATTTTATTGTGGTGGAATCGCTTTATCTCCGAGGTGGCTGAGCCATATCTGGTGGTTTTAAACTCTCTACCAAAAACTGCCCTGGCCCCAATCATCATTGTTTGGCTGGGTAACAATCAAACTTCAATTATTGCCGTTGCACTTTTGACTTCTGTTATTGTAACAGTAATGAGTGTGCTAAACGGCTTTTTACAGGTAGATACAGAAAAAATTAAATTAATTCAGATCTTTGGCGGCTCCAAGGCACAAGTTTTAACAAAAGTTGTGTTCCCCGCAAATATCCCTTGCATTTTAAATGCATTAAAAATTAATGTTGGCCTATCTTTCGTCGGCGTAATTGTTGGTGAATTCTTGGTTGCACAATCTGGTCTGGGGTTCCTGATTGTTTATGGAAGCCAGATATTTAAACTAGATTGGGTAATGCTTAGTGTCATTATTCTTGCAATCATGGCCGCACTCATGTACGAAGGCATCGCCTTCCTTGAAAAGAAATGCCTAAAATGGCAACAATAAAACTATCTCCTTTGCTGGTAATGACTCATAGATCGTCACACCCGCAAAGGAGTCTTTTTATCTTTATATTCGGTTTAACTCATTTAAACAAACTCTTCATAAATGGCTCGAATAGCCATCTCCATCTTATCCTCTGGAACACCTACCCATGTGCTCAATTCGCCACCACCCTGATTAATCATTACAACATCGATTTCCTGTCGTCGCAAAATTTCATAAATGCGGTTTACCGTTTCTCGGTTATGCACAATGCCATATCCAACAAGAACAATACCCGCAATTTCATTTTCAATTTCAAGCAAATGAGGTGTTTCCAGTTTTTCCATTTCCTCCTTAAAGTCATCAACAAAGCGAAAAAGCTGCTTAGATTCAACCAAAAGGCAGGCACAATTCACTCCCGAAGGAAGGTACTGAAAGGGTAAACCACAACTTTTTGCCCCTTCCAATACACCCTGTACAAATGCCCAAGAACGCTCAGGTGTCTCTTTCTCCAAAACTAGTAAACTGAAGCCCTTCTTTCCAGCAACCCCAGCAAAAATTGCAAAATCCTCACGCTGTATTGCCGTGCAAGTAATCATCGTGCCAGGATGCACAGGAAAATTCGTGTTGCGGATATTTGTAGGGATGCCAGCACAGCTCACAGGAAAAACACAGTCTTCGTGAAGAACTGTTGCCCCTGCACTACAAAGTTCATGCATTTCATGATATGTAATATGACTGATTGGTTTTGGGTTATGAACAATACGTGGATCTGCCATGAAAAATCCAGAAACATCAGTCCAATTTTCATACAAATCTGCTTGGGCAGCACGAGCTACAATCGCCCCTGTTATATCACTGCCTCCACGAGAAAACACCCGTATACTACCATCATTACTACTACCATAAAAGCCGGGTATTACAACTTTTTTATGGTTTTCCAAAGTTTTTTTCAGCCTTACATTCGTTTTTTCAGCATCAAAAATACCTTCGTTATCAAATAAAATGACCTCCGCCGCATCCAAAAAATCGCAAGCCAAATACTCCGCCAGCAATAGGCCATTTAAGTATTCCCCCCGGCTTGCGCAGTAATCAGCCGATGCACCCGAAGCGATTTGTTGCCTAATTTCGTCAAAGTGCCGCTGTAAATTTAAGGTTAACTGAAGCCCACTTGCAATATCCAGATATCTTTGACAAATTCGTTCAAATGTTGGTAGAAAAGAGATTCCTTCTTCATGCTCCCTATGACATCGATACAAAAGATCAGTCACCTTTTCATCCTCATCAAAACGCTTACCTGGTGCACTGGGAACGATGAGTGTTCTGCCGCTGTCTGCCAGAATAATATCCCTTACTTTTTGAAATTGTGTGGCATTTGCCAGCGAACTACCACCGAATTTTGCTACAATCACCGTATAATTCCCCCTCACCAAAACCACAGAACGGTCAGAAATCTCTGGCCGCTCTGCAAATAAAAACCTTCTTTTTTATGTATACTATATTACCATCATAATATGCACAGGCTAATATTTCAATCGTAATATAATTCCTAATCATAAAAAATGCAACAGGTATCACGAAAGTCGCATCCTGAAATCTTCATAGCCAAACTTGCGTATTATCTTTATTTCACCAGCGTCATTAAGCCAGGCGATAGAGGGCAAGCACATACCATTGAAAGTATTATTCTTAACCATAGAATAAATTGCCATATCCTCAAAAATCAGTTTATCCCCCACCGAAAGGGGCTGGTCAAAAGAGTAATCTCCAATCACATCCCCTGCCAAGCAAGTGGCTCCCGCCAGGCGAAACGTATACTGCTTTTGTTGCGGCTTTCCACTTTGCCACAGTGGTGGGCGGTACGGCATTTCGATAACATCAGGCATATGGCATGCCGCCGATGCATCTAAAAGAGCAATATCCATTCCATTATGAACAACGTCTAGCACCGATGCTACCAAATACCCTGCCTGCAATGCTACCGCTTCTCCCGGTTCTAGGTACACCTCAACATCATACTTTTCCTTAAAACGAGCAATGCAATCAATCAGTGCAACTCTATCATAGTCATCACGAGTAATATGATGGCCTCCGCCAAAATTCACCCACTTGACTTGATGCAAAAAAACTCCAAACTTTTCTTCCACTGCCTCTAGCGTTTCAATAAGTGCGTCACTATTTTGTTCGCATAGAGTATGAAAATGTAATCCATCTATTCCCTTCAGCTGCTCTGGAAAAAAATTTTCTCTAGTTACTCCCAAACGGGATCCCTTTGCACAAGGATCATAAATTCCATGGTCTTGGGTGGAGTGCTGGGGATTCACTCGAATGCCACAACTCTTTCCAGCACCAAGGGCTTTATCTTTAAATTTCTCCCATTGAGAGATTGAGTTAAAGGTAATATGATCACAAATTTGAACAATCTCATCAAATTCATCCTCTATGTACGCTGCCGAAAAAATATGGGTTTCCTTCCCCATCTCCTCATAACCAAGCTTCGCCTCAAAAAGGCCACTGGCAGTTGTTCCTGCCAGATATTTTCCTATTAGCGGATATACAGCAAACATGGAAAACGCTTTTTGTGCCAACAAAATTTTACAACCAGCACGTTGTGCAACATCCCTTAATATAGTAAGATTCTCAACCAAGCGTTTTTCATCCACAACGTAGCATGGTGTCTCCACTGAGAATAATGCCCTTTCCATTAGTCCACCAACTCTGGATTAAAGCTTTCATCCCAAGGAAGACCCCATTCATTCAATGCCTCCATAAATGGATCTGGATCAAACTCTTCCATATTCCACACACCAGGTTTATTCCATTTGCCATTCATTACAAGCATTGCCCCAATCATTGCAGGTACACCTGTGGTATAGGAAACTGCCTGGCTCCCAACTTCCTTATAACACTCCTCATGATCACAAACATTATAGAGATAATAATTTTTTTCTTTGCCATCCTTTATTCCCTGGAAAATACAACCGATATTGGTTTTTCCAACAGTACGAGGTCCCAAGCTAGCAGGATCAGGTAATACTGCCTTTAAAAACTGCAAAGGCACAATTTGCTTACCTTCAAATTCAATAGGTTCAATTGATGTCATTCCCACGTTTTCCAAACACTTTAAGTGGATCAAATAGCTCTGTCCAAAGGTCATAAAGAAACGAATACGCTTGATACCTTTGATATTTAACCCCAAGCTTTCCAACTCCTCGTGGTGCAACAAATACATATCCTTCCTACCTACTTGGTCAAAATCATATTCTCTTTTGATTTCCATAGGCTCTGTCTCTACCCACTGACCATCTTCCCAATAGCTGCCATTTGCAGTTACTTCCCTAATATTAATTTCAGGGTTGAAATTTGTGGCGAAAGGGTAGCCATGATCTCCCCCATTGCAATCAAGAATATCGATATAATTGATTTCGTCAAAATGATGCTTTTGCGCATAAGCTGAGAAAACACCAGTTACACCAGGGTCAAATCCACTACCCAAGAGAGCACAAATACCCGCTTCCTTGAATTTTTCACGATATGCCCATTGCCATTTATACTCAAACTTTGCAGTATCCAAAGGTTCATAGTTCGCAGTATCAACATAGTGTGTCTTTGTAATCAGGCAAGCGTCCATAATAGTCAAATCCTGATAAGGCAAAGCAAGGTTTAATACAACATCAGGTTTAAATTCCTGAATCAGAGCCACCAATTCATCCACATGGTCTGCATCCACCTGTGCTGTATGAATCACAGTCTTTGTTGTTCCCTCTAGTTTTTCTTTCAAAGCATCACATTTTGTCTTTGTACGGCTTGCAATCATAATTTCCTCAAAAATTTCGCTGTTTTGACAACATTTGTGAATTGCAACACTAGCAACACCGCCACAACCAATAATCATACATTTTCCCATTTTTATTCTCTCCTTTATTGAGTAATTTGTAGTAAAATTTCCCTCGTGATTTTACAAGCAACTGCAGTTGAGCTACCACTTTGATCATAGTGAGGTGAAAGTTCATTAATGTCACAACCAACAATATTAAGTTGATGCAACTGCAAAATAGCCTCTAAAAGTTCTTTAAAAGTCACCCCGCCTGCTTCTGGCGTCCCTGTTCCGCAAAAAACGGAAGGGTCTAACACATCCAAATCTAATGAAACATATACAGGTTTTCCCCTTAATTGGGCAACTGTTTTAGAAAATCCTGTTAAATCGAATTTATGGAGGCAAGTATGCTCTTTCGCGAACTCGAACTCATATCTTTCTCCACTTCTGATACCAAATTGATGAATTCTTCCATCCCCTACCAAATTCCATACTTGTTTCATAACCGTGGAATGGGAAAGAGGCTCCCCTAAATAATCCGTTCGTAAATCCGTATGGGCATCAAAGTGAATAATGTGCACATCCGGATGGCGCTGAATTACAGCCCGCATTGCCCCTAAGGTAATAAGATGCTCACCACCCAGCATTACAAATGTTTTCCCATCCTCAAGTATTTGGGCGGTATACTCTTCTATTTGCTCCAGCACCCTTTCTGTATTACCAAAGGGGAGGTCCAAATCTCCACCATCAAAAATCTCATAGTCCGTAAGATCCCTATCACAATAAGGCGAGTAGGTTTCAATTCCAAAAGACTCATTGCGGATTGCCGAAGGACCAAATCGGGTGCCGGGACGAAAAGATGTTGTGCCATCAAATGGTGCCCCGAACAAAACAATCTCCGCAGTTTGATAATCGGCCTCGCAGGCCAAAAATGTATGTATATTTTTATTCATCTTGCAGCATCTCCTTTACATATGTGGGTAGCCCAAAAGCACCTAGATGTAATTGGGGATTATAATAGCGGGTATTGATACCCAATTTTTTCCACTCATCCCCTTTTGCTCCCTCAATGGGATGAAGCTTTTTTGATGCAAACCCGAACAGCCAATGCCCAGAGGGATAGGTGGGAATATGTGCCTGATACACACTGCTGATGGGAAAAGCATGGGCAATGCATCGATGGGCAGATACCATTGCTTTTGCATCCTCTTTGTAAAAAGGGCTTTCATGTTGATTAATTAGAATTCCCTTTTCCGTTAGTGCATTATAGCAGTTTCCATAAAATTCCTTGGTAAAGAGAACCTCCCCTGGTCCAAAGGGATCCGTGGAATCCACAATAATCAGCTCATATTTGTTAATCACACGGCGAACAAACTTTAATCCATCTTGAAAATGTAAATGCACCCTCGGATCTTTAAACCCACAAGCCGTTTTTGGCAGATATTTTTTGCACACTGCCACAACACGCTCATCAATTTCCACTACATCAATGTTTTCGATGCCACTGTATTTTCCAAGTTCCCGGACAACACCACCATCACCAGCACCAATTACCAGTACATTTTTAATCTCTGGGTTTACTGACATCGCTGGATGGGTTATCATCTCATGATAAATAAATTCATCCCGCTCCGTTAGCATCATAATTCCATCAAGGGTCAAAAAGCGACCAAACTCAGGGGAATCGAACACCGAAATCAACTGATATTCACTTTTTTCATGGTGCATCTGCTGCGTTACCTTCAATGAAAATTTCACATTTGGTGTATGGTATTCGCTATACCACAAATCGTCCATATCATTCTCCTTTCAGTACATTAAGGTGGCTAATATCCATGCTCTCAGGACCTGTTAATGAGCAGCCTTTTTCCCTGGCATATTGAATATAACCAATAATTTCTGTGGTGATTAGCTCTCCTGGTGCTAGAATTGGTATTCCAGGAGGATAGCACATGACAAACTCAGCACAAACCTTTCCATAGCACTGCTCAAGGGGAAGGCTTATTCTTTCTGCATAAAAAGCTTTCTGAGGCGATGTAATTACCCTTGGGTTGATGTACTCACATTCCGACAAATTCATATTGTCTTTTTTATAATTTCTACGTATTTCGGATAAAGCACTAATTAACCGTTCTATGTTCTTATTCTTATCGCCCACAGAAATATAAGCTAGAATATTTCCTAAATCTCCAAATTCGATTTGAATTCCATATTCATCACGAAGCAAATCATACACTTCTATGCCAGCAAGACCAAGCTGTAACGTGTTCACAGAGAGCTTGGTTATATCAAAATCAAACACACTATCCCCATTGATTAGCTCTTTGGAATATGCATAATAATCACCAATCGTATTTATTTCGCCTCGTGCATATTGGGAAAACCTTTTTACTTTTTCAAAGGTTTCCTCCCCTCGCAAAGCAAGGTTACGCCTTGAAATATCTAAGCTAGACAGCAATAAATAGGAGCCACTGGTGGTTTGTGTTAGATTAATTATTTTCCTCACATAGTTTGCATTTACCCCTTCTCCACAAAGTAAAATTGAGCTTTGTGTTAGAGAACCTCCAGACTTATGCATACTCACTGCCGCCATATCTGCCCCCGCTGCCATTGCAGAAATGGGCATATCCTTCCCAAAGTAAAAATGTGTGCCATGGGCTTCATCCGCCAGAACCCGCAATCCATTCTGATGGGCAATTTCCGTTATTTGTTTGAGGTCGGAACAGATTCCGTAATACGTAGGGTTATTCACCAAAATTGCCTTTGTATTAGGGTGTTTTTCAATGGCAGACTTTACATCCTTAATTGACATTCCTAGGGCAATTCCTAATTTTTTATCCGTTTGGGGATTGATATATACAGGCACCGCTCCACAAAGCACCAGCGAGTTAATCACACTTTGATGCACATTTCTAGGCAGAATAATTTCGTCTCCCCCTTTTACGCTGGATAGTATCATCGCCTGCACGGCAGAGGTTGTTCCACCAACCATAAAAAAGGCATGAGCTGCACCAAAAGCCTCTGCTGCAAGCTCCTCCGCTTCTTTAATCACACTAACTGGATGGCAAAGATTATCTAAGGGCTTCATTGAATTTACATCAACCGACAAACACTTTTCACCTAAAAATTCTGTCAGTTGCGGGTTCCCCTTACCATGTTTGTGCCCAGGAACATCAAAGGGAACCAATCGCTCATGACGCATTTGCTCCAATGCTTCCAGTAATGGAGCTCTATTTTGATCTTTCACCGCTTCACCTCCTGATAAATGTTAAACCCACTAAAAATTTCAATCATCTCACGACGTAAAGAATTCGTTATATCCAGGCGGATTTTGGGCGGAATTTCATATACATCTGAGTTAAACAAATAATTCTGTAACACCAAATCTTTAATCAACATCTTTGTATGAAAGATATTGGACTGATATATATTTACATCAATTGCATCGTATTTTTTCAAAATACCGCTATGGATATAATCCTGAATAGAGGCAATATTGTGGTCAATAAACAGCTTCTGTCCCTCCATATCTCGGGTGAAGCCCCTAACCCGATAATCCATAGTGATAATATCTGAATCAAAACTTCCAATCAAAAAATCCAAAGTTGATAACGGAGTGATTTCTCCACAAGTTGCAACATCTATATCCACACGAAAGGTGGCAATGGATGTTTCGGGGTGATACTCCGGATATGTATGCACAGTTACATGGCTTTTATCAAGATGAGCAACAACTGTTTCACCACTGCGGGTTTTCACCATACTTTCCTCTGCAATCAGAAACGTCACACTTGCACCTTGGGGTTCATAATCTTGCTTCGATATGTTTAGAACCGTTGCGCCTATCATTTCTGTTAGCTTTGATAGAATTGCAGTCAAACGCTCTGAGTTATACTGTTCGTTAATATATTTTATATAGTCCTGTTGTTCTCTGGCTGTTTTGGCATAACAGATGTCATAAATATTAAAACTCAGTGACTTTGTGAGATTATTAAAACCATATAATTTCATTTTTTCCGCCATTTCAATCCCCCCAAGCAATAAAAAAAGATGTACCACAGAACACTATGGCACATCTTATAAATCGTTCAAATAAATTTGGGTACAGACCAAGACGCTAAATCTTGACCCTAAAGTTAGGGCGATTTTCGCCTGCAACCTAAATGTTTTCAGAGTCTATATAGTAAGAACTACTTTTACTACTCCTTATTATTGACCGTTTCACAAGTGTGTACCCTAGTACACTTGGTTATGAAGTAACCAACTGGCAATTGAGTTGCCAACTTATAAAAGTTGCGCTCTTAACGCAATCAATAATGTGAAGATAAACTTCACAATCGGCAGTTGACCCGGCTGTCCGTATGGCCTTAAGTTTCCAAATGAAACTGGTCAAAAGTATTCTCGCTATACGCGATTGAAAACAGGGTTATTTTAAAACAAAAAAAATACTTTTGTCAAGGCTTTTTATTAAAATTTTTAATTTTCATTCAGATTAACGATAATTCTTTTTCCATCAGTAAAACTGGAAAACAGTATAAAAGGGGGATTTCTTTGCTAAAAAACGACAATTATTGCAATTTAATATCTTTAAATTTTTTTTTGTATGTTTTATGCTTTTTATTATCATTGTGTATATTGTATTCAATATTTGTTTTAGTTGATAGCTATAAATTGCCATGATTTCTATAAAATTATTTTTGGATATTTTGCTATCTTTCAAAATTGTTGAAAATGCATATATTTTCCTCCCAGGAAATTTATCGTGCCAATTTCCTTATTTTAACCTCCATTTTTTCCTGACATTCACTCGTAGAAATCCTAGCAATATCTGCTTAGGAAAAAAATTAGTCATTTTTACAAAAGGCTTTTTGCGTAAGAAACAATCTCTTATTGAAACAACACTGATATAGCAAAATTTTTCTTATTTTATCACCATTAATGCATCTAAGTGATTCACACCCCTTACTGGTTTTTTAAGTTCGGATATGCTATAATCTACATAATTACTATACCTATATTACGAAAGATAAAGGGGATTCATTATGCAATTAAAGGCATTAGAATACTTAGAAGCAATCTACAAATATAAAAACTTTACAAAGGCAGCCGAGGCTTTGTTTGTGTCCCAGCCTGCTATCTCCGCAGCAATTCGCAAACTCGAAGAGGAGTTTGAAATAAAGCTTATCATAAGAACCCCAAAAAAGGTTTTATTTACCCCTGAAGGCGAGGCTTTTGTGGTGAGAATTATCCCCATTTTGGATGAGTTGAGATCCATCGAGGCGGATATGCTTGCCAAAAGCCGCACACAAGTTAAAACACTGCGGCTAGGTCTTTCTCCCACTGCTCCACCCGATATTGTTCACCGTATTTACCAATGTTTCTTGCCTTCTCTATCAGATAATGAAGAGGTTTACTTTGACGAGGGCGGCGCGTACTATCACATTTCAAAAATTGCAAACGGAGAAGTTGATGTTGCAATTAATGTCATCCCTGAGAATATCTCGGAGTTTCCTGTTGCATCCATTCCGCTATTTCAGCAAGAAATTTGCCTCCTATTACGAGAGGATAGCGAACTTGCAAAGTATGATAAAATACCAATTCAGCTACTCAGTTCCACCCGCATCACTAGCCTTGGTGCCTCCTCCTATTTACCTAAACGCCTCGAAAAGGAGGCCGCAAAATGCAATATTCACCTAAAGGTAGCCTCGAAGCACCTCCACCAAACAAGCTACATAGAAGAAATTCTGTTAGGTGGTAGCACAGGAATTATTAATGTGGATAATAACCATGTTCCTCGTGCCCTTTATGCCCATAAGACTTTAGTGACAAGACCATTTCAGGATCCTATGTTTCTTGATATTGGAATTTTGTATCGAAAAGATGGTCACATGCAACCGCTAACCAAAAGAATTCTTGAATTTATTCAGGACTCTGCAAAGCTGTCAGATCAATCTAAAAACTGATAAAACCCTCCAAACACGAAACTGTTTTGGAGGGTTTTTTTGTGCGATATTGAATCATTAACAAACTTAATAATAACTTTTTTTTATGTTATCACAAAATTTATGTATTGTACAAATATACATACTTCTTCTAAAATAATAGTAACGTTATATGTTAATTTTCCCAATTTTTTTATACATAGGAGGAGACAATATGACCCAAATGATGAAATGTGTTGTAAAAGAAAGACCTGAGGTTGGCGCATTGGTTCTTACAGAAAGACCTATACCCACATATGGTGCCAACGATATTCTTGTAAAAGTAAAAGCCGCTGCTGTTTGCGGAACAGACGTACATATTATGGAATGGAATGACTGGTCCCAAAAACGTATAACCCCCCCTACCATTATCGGACATGAATTTGCAGGGGAAGTTATTGCCGTTGGTGACAACGTAACAACAATTAAAATTGGAGATTTGATTTCTGCCGAAACACACATTGTTTGCAATTCTTGCATTCTTTGCCACAATGGATATGAGCACGTTTGTGCAAACACAAAAACCATTGGTGTGGCAAGAGATGGCTGTTTTGCTGAATACATTGCAATTCCTGCGGAAAATGCTGTTGTATATGATCCCTCAACCCCTGTGGAAATTGTTTCCATCATGGAGCCTTTCGGTGTAGCTGTACATGCTGCCATGGAATTTCCTGTTGCCGGAAAAATTGTCATGGTAAATGGTTGTGGTCCCATTGGTGTTATGGCTGTGGCTGTTGCTAAAAAATGCGGAGCCGCAAAAGTATTTGCAGTAGAAATCAACAAGCAGCGTGCTGAATTAGCACTTAAAATGGGTGCAGATGAGGTTTTAAACCCCATGGAAGTTGATGTGGTCCAAGCAATCAAAGAAAAAACCCCTCATGGCGTTGAAATTGTAATTGAATTTACCGGTAACACAAGAGCAATCAAAACTGCCATTGAATGTATGGCACCCGAAGGTAAAATGGCTGCTGCCGGCTTGCCTAACGGCTCCGTAGACTTCGATTTTTCCGAATTTGTTTATAGCGGAAAAGTTATTAAGGGGATTGCTGGCAGATTGATGTACAAAACATGGGAAGATGCAAAAGGGCTCATTGCCGGTGGCTTAGACCTTTCCCCTATCGTTACGCACACACTACCTTTGGAAGAGTTTGAAGAAGGCCTCCGCCTAATGAAAAGCGGCGAATGCTGTAAAACAATTTTAATCCCTTAATTATAAGTACTTTCTCCTTACCGTTCATATAAAAGTATTATAAAGGGCTTTCCCAATAAGTGTTTGAGAGTCAGGATGTTTTTAAAAGCGGTAGCTATGGTGGTTTTCATAGCTACCGCTTTTCGTTCGTTATGGATTCGAGAAACTTCCCGGAAAGGTTGTTCTGTAATAATGTACCTTGTCACGGCCAAACTGTGATTGTTGCAATCATCTATCGATGGTATACTGGAAATTATATTAGGTGAAAACACATAAATTAAAGCTTTCTAGGGGGAATGTAAACTGTGGTTGGCGTAGAAAAGTTAAAAAATCATAAAAGGTCTTCCATTATAGGTGTACTAATTCCTACAATTCTTGTGAACGGAGGCTTTTTCCCAATAATCAATTCCAACCCAGAAAACCCCGTAGACCTTGGGGTCATAATGCACTTATTAATCATTGTCATGCCCTTTGCGTTCCACAAAACCATAGGTTCATTAGAAGCAATCATTCTTTCAGACTGGTCTGCAACATTTATTGGTATCCTCAATGCAGTTATGGTATTGTGTGGATTGATTTGTCGGTATTTATTGGAATTCGAAGAAATTTCAAATACCTATAATTTCACCTTTATAAATATATCCTTTCAGACAATTTCACTTACAATGGTATCTACGGTTGTATACGTATTGAAGCAAAAGGAAAAATAAATTTTTACACATAAAACAACATTAGGGCATCACCGTTTTGATAAACGGTGATGCCCTAAAAAATCCTCATTAAAGAAACATTATGAGAAAATCCATTTCTAATAAAAAAGCCCTTCGGTTTTATTAGAATACTAGAAAAACACATGAAATGAATTCATTTCATAAATTAGCGAAATACGAGGGCCAATACCGCTATGGTTAAACTCTGATTCCCATGCATACTTTTTTCACTATTCTTCAGCAGTAATTTTCATTACGAAGCCTTTTTCATCGGATTCGTCATCCCAATCCTCATATTCATCTTCTTCATTGCAAAATGGGCATTCCATACCAAATAATCTGGCGAACAATACGACTGTGGTCACAACAAAAACTGCGCAGCTAATTGCCAAAACTGGTTTTTTCTTGTCTTTGGGCATAGAAATACCAATCATCACACCAAAAGCCGCGAGGCAAAGCTTGAAAATAGCAATGTCTTTCCAATCAAATTCTACAATGTAACTGTCTAAAAACTCTCTAATCTTTTTCATGATACCCCTCCTTCTCTTTTTACTGTTTCATAAATAAAGTCATTATCTCTACCTTCAAAGGTAAAGAAGGTCGCCGCACCCTCTGTGGCGATGACTTTCCCTTCTGTCGTTACAAAAACCGCCTCAAAATCGTCACTGTTACGCCACAACTCCACGGCATCTTCCAACCCCATTACAAACAATGCGGTAGACAAACCGTCCGCTTTTGCCCCATCCTTACTAATTATGGTTACAGATAATAAACCTCTTTCAGCAGGATACCCCGTCTTTGAATCTATTATGTGATGATATCGTTTTCCATTTTCTTCGAAGTATCGCTGATATCCACCTGAGGTGATAACGGAACAATCTTCCACCTCCAAGAGACCTACATAATCATTAGTATCCAATGGATTTTCAATGGCTATTTTCCACTTGGTTCCATCAGGCTTTGTGCCAATTGCAGAGATATTTCCACCCAGTGAAAATAAACCGCTGACTACACCTTTCTCCTTCAATAAGGCAGTAACTGCATCAGAAGTGTAACCCTTTGCAATCCCCCCTAAGTCAACCGCCATACCTTTTTTTAATAGCTGGGCTGTTGCATCTATTTCATTCAATTGCAAATCCTCAGCGTTTGTCAACGGTAGAAGAGTTACTAAGGTATCAGCGCTTGGAACGTGCTTTTCACCATCTGTGGTGAATCCCCATGCTTTTACAATAGGAGAAATTGCTATGTCAAATGCCTGATTCGTAAGCTCTCCTATCTCTTTCCCTCTTTTTAGCACCTTAATTGTATCTTCCGAAAGAGAGACTTCCCCTTCCCCTGCCTGCTGATTTAGCTTTGAAATTTCGCTATCTTCTATGGTTACTGAAAACAACCGCTCCAACCGACGAATTTCTTGCTCTGCATCTATCAAAAGCTGCTCACCTTCCTCATTATAAAGGGTGAACTGCATGACTGTGTCCATGGCAAAGGTGGTCATCTCATGTAAATCTTTATCCGAATATTTAGTAAGCATCTGCCGCGCTTCTTCTCTTTTTTCTGCACATCCACCAAAAACAAAAGTGCAACACAGCAAAATAGCCATTAATTTGTTTCTTTTCATAATTAGGTTCTCCTTGGGAATATCTTGTCTAGTTATATTTTAACCGTTTCAAAGCACCCTGTCAAATAAAGTAAGGTCGTATCAGTAAATGATACGACCTTTAGATCAAACCAAAATATATAGCATTGCAATAGCTAGGCCAACACCAATCATCAGCAAGCTCTTTGCAAAGCCCTCTCCATAAACAACTTCCTCTGTTTCCTCGTCTTTGTACGTGGAGAAATACTGATCCTCAGGGGGTACAACCCTCCCGCTATCGTCATTAAAAATAATCATACGCAGAATTGCTACTATGCCATCCGAGAATGAACCCATAATTCTGGCAAAAAAACCGCCAATAAACGGTAACCAACTTAGAAGTGCTGGACGATAAACCTTGTTTTCCAAGTTTAAGCCCTTTGGCCAACGGTCAACATAAACTAAATTTCCATTTTCGTCTTTTGCCATCAGCACCTTGCGTATAAACAAGAAGTATACTAAAGCACCAATCACAATAGTAATCACTGCACCCTTTAAGTTAACCCAAGCAAAATAATGCACAGCATGGTCAGGTGCATGGGCACCCATAAAATGATAGCTTGCATCTGCAATTTTATCTGCCGTTGCATGAGGGAAAATACCCAGTATTGGCAAAATTAATGCACTAATGGTTAGTACTGTTGCAGTCGCCTTATTCATATATGGTCCATGATTCTGGGCATGGTGTTTGTCTGGGTACGGATTGGTATCCACAAACACTGCAACAAAAATCTTTGTCATATATGCCAATGTTAACCCGCCAGAGAACAAGAACAGCCATTCCACCGTCTGCATATATGCTGTTGATTGCCCAGCCTCTTGTAAAATAACAATGTACTCTACGATACTCTCATGGATTAAAGTTTTACTGATATATCCATTCCAAAGAGGGATGCCAGTAATACCTAATACCCCCATAAGGAAAATAAATTTTAGCAGAGGTTTGTCTTTACCCCAACCCCTGATTTCATTCAGATTTAGTTTATGTAGATTCATATAAACCACACCGGCAGACATAAATAAAACTAATTTTAGCAAGGAGTGGTTTGCCACATGAAGGATGGTCCCTCCAGCTGCCAAGGCATTATGAGAACCTAATAACCCTTGCATACCAATCGCCGTTGCCACAAACCCAATTTGAGACAACGAGGAGCACGCAAGCGTCCTCTTTAAGTTGATAGAAAAAACAGCTAATACAGCACCCAAAACCATGGTGATTACACCAAGAATTAAAATCAAGTCGCCCCAGTTTGCATCATATAAGAATAATTTACAGCCCAAAACCAGCATACCATATACACCTGTTTTTGTTAAAATACAGGATAGTAAAGCACTGGCAGGTGCAGGTGCCACAGGGTGAGCTTCTGGCAACCAAATATGCAGTGGGAAAAGACCTGCCTTTGCACCAAAGCCGAACAAAATTAAAACGCCAACTGCATAAATTTCTTTTTTGTCCTCTTGAGATGCCACAAATTCAGCCAATGCATCAATATTCAAAGTTCCTGCCATGTTATACATCATAAACAGGCCCATTAGCATAACCAAACCACCAATTACTGCTACACCCAAATAGGTATGAGCCGCACGGATAGCTGTTTCGCTCTCTTCATGAATAACCAATACAAAAGAAGTAAAGGACATGATTTCGAAGAAAATAAAAGTAGTATATAAATCCGCTGAAAGGAAAACCCCTAAAGTTGCACCAAGAGTCATTAACATAAAGAAATAATATCTATTTCGATTATGATAGTGTGCAAAATATTCCTTGGAAAAAACAGTGGTCATAAACCAGATAAACGATGTTAATATTGCCATAACAACTCTTAATCCATCGCCATCAAAACTCAGCCCCAACCCACAAAACGCAGGTATACTAAAGCTTGCATGCTTCCCAAACAATAAAATAGCCCCAACCAACACCAAGAATGTTACAAAGCTCGCCCAATTACTCCTGGCATTTTTATTTTTACGCCCGATTACATAGCCAATAACAGCTGCAACCATGGGGAAGAAAACCAATGACGGTAAAATGAAGCTAAAATCCATATTCGTTTTCCTCCTTTCTTAAATAATCCCTGACGCTACCAACTCTAGTATGCGGAGAAGGTTGGAAGGGAAAAGTCCGATAATAATTGTAACGACAGTCAAAACAATCAATGGAATTGTCATGTATTTATTAGGATCTTCAACATGATCATAATACCCCACTGCATACTCTTTCTTTCTAGGGAAGTAGGCACGAATAATAATATAGAAAATATAGAGTGCCGTTAAAACTGCGGAAATAATTAACGCAATAATCCCGATATACGCTGTCATATTACCTGATTGCACTGCCGCTGTTGCCAACGCCCACTTACTGTGGAAGCCCGCAAAAGGTGGAACACCGACCAAACTGGCACCTGTTAACGCCATACTTAGGAAGGTAATAGGCATTAGTTTGCCAAAGCCCTCTACCTCATACAAATACTCTTTATGGGTCTTATACAAAATAGCACCGGCTGTAAAAAACAATGTGATTTTTATCAAAGCATGATAAATCATATGTAAAAGCCCTGCCGTAAGGCCTGCGGGGCTCATTAATGCCACACCAAAAACGATATAAGAAAGATTAGACACCGTGGAATAGGCAAATCTTCTTTTAATATGAGGCGTACGTAGCGCCACTGTTGAACCGAACACAATGGTCACTGCTGCTGCAATCAGAATTACATTTTGTGCCCAAGTCCCTACCAAAAATTCCGTACCAAAACTGAAATAAATCAGACGGATAATCGCAAATACACCAGACTTTACAACGGCAACAGCGTGCAACAGTGCCGTTACAGGTGTAGGTGCAACAGATGCCTTTGGCAACCAACGGTAAAATGGAAAAATAGCCGCCTTTACACCAAACCCAAAAAATGCAGTCAGGAAAATAATTTGTAAGGTCAATTCATTCCCTTTTACAAGATCCGCATTCAAAATACCGCCATAAACAAACTCCATTCCATCGCCGTAGCAATACAAGAATACAAACCCGATAAATGCCAGAGCCGCACCAAACATCATGTAAAAGATGTACGTTTTCCCTGCATGGCGGGCTTTATTATCCATAGAATGCATAACCAACGGAAGTGTTACCAATGTTAAAAATTCATAAAATAGGTACATTGTTAAGAAGTTGCCGGAAAAAGCAACACCCAAAACAACACCGTAAGTCATAGTAAAAAATGCGAAAAACTTATCTTCTCTACCTTCATGGGTCATATATTCAAAAGCGTACACCGTTGTGATTCCCCATAATAAAGAAACCATAGTACCAAATACTCTTGACATCCCATCAATATGTATGGTTAATGATAACTTTTCACTAAACTGGAATAGCGTTATCACCCCAGCATCTACGAAGTACATTGCATATAAAGCAAAAATTGTATTGATTATTGTGATGGATAAAATCCAACTTTCTCGTTGCTTTCTATGACTAAACTTTACCGGCAGCAGCGCAACACCTGCTATGATCGGAAAGATCACCGGTAAGATCGTTGCAAATTCACTCAAAACGTTCCCACCCTTTCCTTAAAAAATCACGCCGCTAATACTACTGATTAAAGTTTCTAAGCTATTTGGGAAAATCCCCAATAATACAATTCCAACTGCCAAAACCATCAGCGGTACTGTCATCAACTTATTTGGCTCTTTCTTTTCAACTGCATCATAGTCGAAGTCATTTCCCGGGAAAAAGGCATTCGACACAATAGAAATCAAGTAACCAGCCGTTAACAACGCACTGACCATAAGAATTGCAACACCTACAACAGCTAATGTTCCTACTGGTGAGCTTAAGGCACCCTGGGCTAAAAACCATTTGCTGATAAATCCAGCTGTTGGCGGAATACCCACTAGAGATAACGCCCCAACTGTAAAGCACCACATCACAATAGGCATTTCTTTTCCTACACCTTTCAACTGGCTTACATAGGTAGTTCCTTTTTTATAAATAATGGCACCTGCGCAAAGGAACAGAATATTTTTTGCCATGGCATGAAAAACCACCTGAAGCAATGCACCAGAAAACCCAATCGGCGTCAATAGCATTAAACCAAATAAAACATAAGAAACCTGACTAACCGTAGAATATGCCAACCTCTTTTTCAGCACCTTCTCTTTATAAGCCAACATAGAACCCATAAAGATTGTTGCCATTGTTAAGATCAAAAGAGTTGTCTGCACCCATGAACCTCTGATGAAATCCGCACCAAACAAAAAGAAGGTTACACGAATGATACAGATTACACCACCCTTTGTGATGATACCTGAGAGTACCGCCGATGCGGGTGAAGGTGCCACGGGGTGAGCAGTTGGCAACCATGCATGCAGGGGAAACATACCCGCTTTACACCCAAAACCAATTGCCATTAAGAAATAAACCCATAGCAAAAGATTTTCTTGCCCTCCAACCAGAGCCATATTCAGCGTACCACCAGGTGCAAACTCTGTGGTCAAACAATAGGTATTCAAGAAGAAAAAGCCTAAAAGACCTAAACCCGCACCAAAAATGGAATAACCCAAATACTTCATGCCCGCTCTAACAGCCTGCGGCTCCTGCGTATGGATAACCAAAGGTATCGTCAAAATGGTCATAAATTCATAAGAAAGATATAAAGTCATTAGGTTTGAAGAAAAACATAAGCTAATTAATGTCCCCAAAGACATTACATAGTACATAAAATATCTTGCTGGCTTATGCTCATGCTTCATATATTCCAATGAATAGATGGCTGCTAAAAGCCAAATGAAGCAAATTAAACACGCAAAAAACTTTGCAATGCCATCCGCATGATAGGCAATAGAAAGCCTATCTGTAATATTCCAAACCGTCAATGCGCTGTTGCCCATTGCTAAGTAAGCTACTAACACCAGCTCGACGGCAATTGTCGCAATCACTAATGTATTCCGTTGCTTTTCATTTTTCATAAAACCGATGATTATACCTGCAATAAATGGCAAAATTATCGGAAGCAACAGTATTGTATTACCAGACATTATCTCACCTCAATCTTTCACCGTTTTGTTATCTACTGTACTAATAAACCAAGACTCATTTGGATAATACGAGTTATTGGGCGATAATAAATCCCCAAAACAATATTTAAAATGATAAAACTAACAATAGAAACGGCAAACATTGGTGAAACCGAAGAAAACGGTTTTTTCTCTGCTCCTTTCACAGGAGTCCAGATTGCAATAACGGAGGGTAGAAAATACAATGCATTTAGCACCATACTAACACCCAAAACAATTAAAACTGCAGCCATTTTACCTGATGAATATACTGATGCCGTAGCAAAATATATTTTTGATATAAATCCCGCAAAAAGAGGTACACCAACCATAGATAATGCGCCAACAGTATAACCGATACCTGCCAAGGGGTTGCGTAACGCTGCACCCCGCATATAATAAATCTTTTCTTTACCCCCATTATCCTCAACAAAACTACCGCAACAAAGGAAAAGCAATGTTTTTGTAATTGCGTGGGCGATGATATGGAAGCAAGCCGCCGTCATACCAACTCGTGTGCCCATACCGATACCCATATAAATATATCCAATTTGGGCAACCGATGAATATGCAAGCATGCGCTTCATCTTACGCTCCCGCATCGCATAAACCGACCCCATAACCATTCCGGCCAAACCGAAGAAAAAGAGCACTTCGGTAATCTTCAAAGTATGCATTACCAACTCGGAGAACACACAATAAATCAGTTTGATTCCTAGGATGATATAGCTCTTCAAAACCAAGCCTGACAAAATTGCACTGGAGGTTGGAATCGCCGCATTATACGCACCGGGCAACATAGAATGGAAAGGAAACAACGCACTTTTGATTGCAATACCGATAAACATAAATCCGGTTACAACCATCAATGGTGTTCGATACTGATCTGTTTTTATGATTTCTAAAATTGCTTCTTGCATTTGAGGAAACAACAGGTGCCCTGTAATACTATACAAAATACAAACACCTAATAAGAATAAACCAGAACCCAAAAGGCTGATAACCAAGTAATGAGTTGTTCCAACCATAGACTGAGGGGTGCCCTTTGCCATGATTAATGCACAAGACGCAATGGTGTTAATTTCAATAAATACATAAGCTGTAAAAATATCATTTGTATAAATTAGCGCAAGCATAGAGCCAAAAATAGCATTTAGCATTATGAAATACAGCGATTGCTTTTCTTTCACAACATCTTTTAAAATAAAATCTACTCCGCCGCTAACTGTAAGGAGCATAACAACACTAAACACAACTGCCATTAAGGCTTCCATTGGACCAGCACGAAGTTCATTACCCCATGGTGCAGGAAAATGCCCCATCATATAGGAAAATGTTTCTTGCTGGGTAGAAACACTAAACAACAGTATGCCTGACATGATACAAACAATAATAAGCATTGCGGTGTGAATCTTATGTGCAACCTTCCCATTTTTGACCAGCGCAGTAACGATACCACATATCATAGCCAGGAAGATACTGAAAAAGGGTATATTATGTATCCAGTTTATATGTCCCATTATTCCCCTTCCTCCTCTCTGGATAATCTCATTATTTCATCCATATTCAACGTACCATAGTGTTTATAAAGCCGTTGAACCAAAGCCAGAGAAAAGGCTGTAATGCTAACGGATACAACAATACCAGTCAAAACTAACCCAGCGGGAATTGGGTTAATATAATGAGATGCATCTATAATACCATCGGATAAGATAGGCGCACTTCTGCCTAAAATATATCCCTTTGCTGCTAAAAACAGATATACAGCCGTATCCATGATATTCAGACCAATGAATTTTTTGATCAGGTTATTTTGCAACAGCAGGTTCATAAAGCCAATCCCAAACAGGATGACCGAAGCTGCCTCGTAAAAATTTGTTCCCAGATGATTCATAGTTAGATATCTCCTTTAGTAAACAATGCATAAAAGCCATACATGGTACACGCAACGATTAAGCCAACACAAATATTTAAGGGTAAAATAAATCCACCACTTAAAATATCTCCAGGTGTGCCCTTGGGGATTGCATATCCCACATGGTTTGCACCAGTAAAGAAGGAATAGCTTTTACAAGCACAATAGGTCAAAAGTCCGCCAACGCTGATTGCGGTGAACGTACGAAAAGTAAAAAATGTTTGCATCTTTTTCTGACCATACGCCGTTGCATAGAGAATTAAGCCAGCACCAATGATGGAACCTCCTGAAAATCCACCACCAGGAGAAAGATGCCCATTTAAAATAACATAAATCCCGTAGAGAATAACCAGTGGTGCTAGAACTTTACCGCCAATTTTCAGAATAGACTTTTTATCAGCCTCATCAAAAGCATCATCCTCTTTGATTTCTTGTTCTTCCTTGGCACTGTAATTGTTCTTATCTCTTTTCAATAGCAATACTGCACACATTACTGCTAAGAATAATACGTTTGCCTCCGCAAAGGTATCAAAAGCACGATAATCCAAAATCATACCAGCTACAAAGTTAATAGCCCCTGTTTCTTCTATACCACTTTCTAAGTAGCGTTCCATCACTTCATTATTAGCAGGGTTCGCTGCATTGCCAAACTCAGGCAAGTTGTTTACCACCGCCAACATAATACCAATAAACAGTGCTGAAATAGCAATACTTAAAAACATATAAAGCTTTCTGTTTTCTTTTACGTATGCCATTGTAAAATGACTCCGCCAATCACTCTTTAGTCTTTTTGATCTGGAAACAATATATTTGTCAGCATCTAGGATGACTTCCTCTCCATCCACCCATGCTTGAATATGTTTCCACAAAGATTTTTTGTCAGTCATATTAACCCTCTCTCGTTCCTTTCAAAACATGAACTTTTTTCAGTGTGAGGAAGAATAATACACTGTCAACCCCTGCCCCTACTGCCGCCTGTGTGATGGCAAGGTCAGGAGATTCCAAAAATAACCAAATAACTGCCATAATAGAGCTATATCCCATAAAGATAATTACAGCAATAAATAAATTTCTTGTAAATGAAACACCAATGGCACAGGCGACTAAAAACAATAACAAAATGATTTGAATAGCTGTACTCATTTATCACGCACCCTCTCTTCATAGTTTTTATTCGTCAATACCTCAACCTTTGCTATGCTGTGGGTTGCAATCGGCCCAGACATCCAAAAAAACAAGATAATTAGAAACAGCTTTGCACCTGCAAAAAAATCCACGCCCAAAATTATCAAACCAATTACGATTAGCCCCAAGCCCATGGTATCTCCCAATGCTACTGCATGCATACGGTTCAAAACATATTTGAAGCGGAAAATTCCAATTATAGAAATTAAAAAAACAATAAGTCCAGCAACGATAAATATTGCTCCGATAACCTCCCTCATTCTTCCTTTTCCTCCTTCTCTTTTTTACTAAGAAACAACATTCTACCATTATGATGTAGTGTTACAACATGACAGATAATTACCACTGCCAAAAAGCTTAATAAGGTATAAACTAATGCAACGTCAATTAACCACACTTCGTTTAAGTAGATGGATAGAATACAAATCACAGCCGTAGTCATGGTACCAATCATATTGATTGCCATAATTCGATCAGTAAATCTTGGGCCTCTGATTGCTCTAATAAAAACAATGCAAATTCCTATTGCAAAAAATGCCAATGAAATTTCTAGTAGTAACTTTAATCCTGCACTCATGACCTAGCCTCCAACTTTTCCAATTCCTTCACAAAAACAGACTGATCTAAATCAGCCGTAAAAGGCCTATCTATCGTTTGAATTAGATATTCATCGTCTTCCAGTTGAACTGTATATGTTCCTGAAGTAAGAGTAATGGAATTTGCTAAAACAACCCTTGCCAAATCTGACTTTAAATTTGTTTTATACTTTACAATGGTAGGTTCAATTTTTTTCTTTGGGGATAAAATGATGCGCATAACAGAAATATTAGCCTTTATGATTTCCCAAACAAGGATAAGAAAATATTTTATGTATAAAGGCATATTTTTAAGAATGGTTTTTTCTTTAGACATATGATAGTCCATGTATTTACACATAAACCAGTATAGCCAGGTGCAAATTGCAAGACCAAACAGAACAATTTCTAGGGTTATTTTCCCATTAAATATAATCCACAACAAAAAAAGCAGTATAAACATACTCTCATCCTTTCCCCCTGTCAAAAAAAATTGAATTGATATTCTGCAAAACATTCTTTTAACAAGAATTAGGTTTGCAAATTTTTACGAAATCTTAACACGATATCTGCACAAATGCGAAAATATTTAAATTTATGTCAATATCCAACCATTATATTATGGTCTATCATAGTGTAGTTGTCAAGCACCCATAATAAGTCACAACTTATTTTCACTATATTTATTTACCACAATGTTAGTCATGTTAAACATTCATATAAAACCATATTATTTAATAATATTTTTGTGGTTTTTTCATAATTTACATGATTATTTTATAAATAAAAATGAATCCAGATTTTTAAAATACCTGATAATTCGGGGAAAAATGCTATTTCAAAAACACCTCTTCTTATCTGACAAGACTACTGAAAATATTGAATAGATAACAATCATTTTGTGAATAGCTTTGACTCGCTCAGTATCAAGTTAGTTTTTAATTTTCCTTTGATAATCCTAATTTGTGCATATTGCTAGTTGCATATATAAAAAAACATTTCCCGAGATAAAACTTTATGTAAATTTCATATATCCCTATTACTCCTAAATTATAATGCTTTTTTTCCAAATTTTAAATATATAATTCTTTTTTGTTTGAAAAATAACAACTTTTACCCATTTTGTTCTGATATCCTTTGTTAAAGTATTCCTATCCCACTTTATAATGAATCTCTATGCTTACAAAAGCTGGTTCATTTTTTACATAAAAAAAGACATATGGAGGGAGCCATATGTCTTTAAAGGGAATTATGGAAAGCAACATAATATTAGTTTATTATTATGCTTTCTTTCTTGTTGTCACATTATAAATAGGCAAACCAATTAAGGTTAATACAATACTGCCGATTGCCAACATTCTAGTTGTAGAACCTGCCATAAGCAACTGATTTAAAATTACATACATACCACTGATGATCGCAATTGCAGGAATCACAGGATACAAAGGAACTTTATAGCTTCTTTCTACATCTGGCATTGTCTTTCTTAAGCGAATAACTGCAAAGAAAGTCAACGTATAGAAAATCCAGCAAGCAAATACCGCTAAGTCTGTTAATCTGTTAAACTGACCGCTAATTGCATAAAGACAAGCAAGGCCACCAACTAAGAAAATAGAGTTTGTAGGAACCTGTGCTTTGTTGATTCTTGCAAGAGTTTTGCTAAAAGGTAATGTTCCGTCCTCTGCCAAAGAGTAAGTTACACGAGAACCAGAGAGGATAAAGCCATTTGCTGCACCCAAAACGGAAATCATAATACCAACGGAAATAATTTTGCCACCTACGTCGCCAAAAATTGCAATTGCAACAGCGGAAGCAGGAGCAGATAAATTCATTAACTGGTCAGCAGGCAACACCCATAAATATGCTAAGTTGATTACGAAGTAAACTGCCATGATTGCAGATACACCACCAACGATAGCAATGGGTAAATCTTTACCAGGGTTCTTCATTTCGCCGGCAATGGCACCAACGTTAGTCCAACCCTCGAATGCAAATAAGATTGCAATCATTAACTGTCCAAGGATAATTGCTGGGTTTAAACCTTCACCTACCATAGGTGTGAAAATAGGATTTGCACCTGACCCACGGATAAAACCGAAGACCATCAGTAAAATCAAAGGAATTAACTTACAAATTGTAAAAACAATCTGTACCGCACCACCAACAGCAGAACCTAAATTATTCAAAATAATAACTACAATAATAGCGCCGATCGCCATAGGCAATTGTAACCCCTCACCTACGAAAAGTGTTGCCTGCTCTGCAAAGATAACAGCCAATGCTGCAATCATTGCTGGGTAAAATAAAATACTTTGCATCCAACCTGCTAAAAATCCAACTTTTTTGCCAAAAGCCTCTTCCAGGTATACAACCATACCACCAGTTTTAGGAATCATAATTGCAACTTCAGCAAAAGTCATTGCTGCTGCAATACAAACTAACCCAGTAATCAACCAAGCTAGCATACCTAAACCTGGAGCACCTCCGGTCGCGGTGTAAATCGCCTGCGGCTTAAAGAAAACCCCAGAGCCGATAACGCAACCAACAACTGTGGCCATAGCTGTGGACATACCAAGATTTTTTTTCAATTCTTGTTTCTTTTCCATGTTGTCGCCCTCCAATAAGTTTATACATTGATTAATATTGCCAAATCTGCCTGTTTTTTTGCAAAGAAAAAAGGATACACAGACAGTATTTTGCCTATATATCCTCTGTATCTTCACCTGAAAGCTTTACTTCGACGGCGGCCTCCTTACGAGACTCTCTCCAGAGTTCCATCAATCCAAGGTTCTTTGTACCTGAAAGTTTCTCCAAAAACGGCTCTTTTGGATTGCTCCATCGGTTCTTATCTAACTTCATGATAAGATCTCCCTTGCATATCAACTGGCCTTATGTAATTTGTAGAGTTAGTATACAATTTCCGAATAAAGTTGTCAATACTTTAACTAGTATTTTTTTTTGTAAGCATATTTTTTTTTATTGTTCATCATGTTTGCAAAAAAGTATTACTTTATTTCCATAATTCTTCATAATATGTACCAATACCCGTACATAAGGTGATAGAATGAGCAGAAAAACAATCATTACAGGGACGTTGATTTTAACAGCGGCCAATTTAATTACAAAATTCATGGGGTTCTTTTACCGTGTGTTTATGTCTAACGCCATCGGCGCAGAAGGCATTGGTTTGTACCAATTGATTTTACCCATCTATATTCTAACTTGGAGTATTACCTCCGCAGGCTTTACCACGACGATCTCCCGTCTTACGGCACAAGAAAATGTTCTGGGACAATCTGGAAATATCGGACGCATTGTTAAGCAATCAATCGTACTTTCCCTCCTTGTCAGCCTGATCGTTTCCGGCTGTTTATTTATGTTTGCCGATCAGATTGCAATGGTAGTTTTGAAAGACGGCCGTGCTGCCCTTTCCCTGCGATTACTATCCTTCGCAATTCCATTTATGGCAGCCGGTTCTTGCTTCAGAGGTTTCTTTTTAGGCCTTCAAAACGCTATTGTTCCGGCGTTTTCTCAGGTTTTAGAGCAAGCCGTTCGTATTTTGACCATCTATTTATTGGCAGGTATTTTTGTGCCTATGGGCCTAACCTATGCTTGCTGCGCCGCAGTTGCCGGCGTTGTTTTGGGTGAATTTTTATCATTTGGTTTTGTTGCAATCAGCTACCTTCACTTTAAGAGAAGAAAGAAAATGATTAAAAAGCCAACCCTTTCACCCACTGCTACTTGCAATATGATTCTGACCATGGCACTGCCTCTTTCAGCAACAAAAATTGCAGCCTCCCTACTTTCTACAACAGAAAATATTTTAATCCCCCGCCAATTACAACTCTATGGGCAAAATGCCACACAGGCATTAAGCTCTTATGGTGAACTAACAGGTATGGCAATGCCTCTAATTATGTTACCCTCCGCCTGCTTAATAGCCGCCTCTGTTTCCTTGGTACCCGAAATTTCCGAGGCTTGTGCTGTCAGACAACAGGAGAGAATCAGTCGCACAGTTTCGGTCACATTTCTGTTTACTTTCATCGTGGGGATTGGTGCGGCTGCGCTTTTTGCCGTTTTCCCCAGGGAAATATGTTACATCGTTTATAATCGCCAAAACCTAGGAGAACTATTATTTCCTTTGGCATTTTTATGCCCCTTTTTATATGCCCAAACAACCCTTCATGGACTACTAAATGGCATGGGTGAGCAACTATTTTTATTTAGAAACAACCTTATTACTTCTGCAATCACGATTGCAGGAATTTGGTTTTTTATGCCACTTTATGGAATACCTGCATTTCTAGTTTCTTGGGCAGCAGGCATGGCATATTCCGTGGGCTCATGTCTACATAAGTTATATGTTCGCACAGGAGTTTTTCCCGATTTAGGTGACTGTTTTATCAAGCCACTTTTGGCTGGGGCAGCTTCGGGCTTAGTCATTCGGTATCTTATCCAAATTTCCACGCCATCAAAGCTTCTTTTCTTGCTCTCTTTGACAGCGATGGGCTTACTTTATCTGGTTTTTCTATTGATGTTAGGCTGTTTTTCAAAAGAAAACATGGCAACTTTCTTTGGGAAGAAAAAGAAAGCATAGCATCGGCCTAGCTAGCTCTAGACCTGAAGCAACATAATAATATTTTTCAAGACCATCCAAAACAAAAGAGTACCCCAGTTGATTACCAATCCGCCAAGTGCTATGATACTTCTAAAGCGACAATTCATTTCAATGTGTACCCAGGCATGGTATATAGGGGGGATAAGATGAAAAAAGTTGAGTTTGTTAAACTAAAATCTGACCTTTGTGTTTCGGGCTTGGTAAAGGATCAAAGTATACCTTAAATAATGTTGAAGAAGTGCTTCAAAAACGGATTGAACAAGGGTGGGATTATTGTGGATATGTCCCCATCGAAACCTAGAGAACGAGGGGAATAGAATTGATGTCACTCATATTCCAAAGGGAAGAATAAAGTCATATCTACAAATTTTTGATTTTGAACAAAAAAATTAGGCACCCTCGTTTTAAACCGATGGTGCCTTTCTCTGCCTTAAATTATTTACTTTACTAGCTTTACTAAACCTTTTTCATACAATTTCTGTAATGACATCATGATGCCAAATTTAGCATGGTACCAAGTTAATCCCCCCTGAAAATAAACAGAATACGGAGGACGGATTGGCCCATCAGCACTAAGCTCAATGGAAGAACCTTGGACGAATGCACCCGCCGCCATAATTACATCACAATTATACCCTGGCATAGCATAAGGCTCCGGCCTTACATAGCTATCCACTGGCGCAGCCGCCTGAATGCCCTCGCAAAAAGCAATTACGCCCTCAGGTGTTCCCAATTCTACGGCCTGAATAATATCATGGCGAGATTCTGTCCCATTAGGGATAACAGCAAATCCCAATTTTTCATACACATTTGCAGCAAAAATTGAACCCTTCAACGCCCCAGCAACCACATTGGGAGCAAGGAAAAACCCTTGATATAAAGAACGCATAACATCTAAGCTAGCCCCTACTTCCTGGCCTAACCCAGGTGCACTTAACCGATAAGCACAACGGTCAATACAAGCTTGTGTGCCGCAAATATAGCCGCCAATCGGTGCTAAACCACCACCTGGATTTTTAATTAGTGAGCCAACAATCATGTCTGCCCCAACATTAGAAGGCTCCATTACTTCTACAAATTCGCCATAACAATTATCTACCATACAAATAACTTCTGGCTTAATCTCTTTTACAAAGGCAATTAGTTGTCCAATTTTTTCTACAGAAAAGGTAGGGCGCATTTGATATCCTTTTGAGCGCTGAATGGTAACTACTTTTGTTTTGTCGTTGATTGCTTTTCGAATATTCTCAAAATCAAAAGTTCCATCTTCCAATAAGTCTACCTGACGGTAGCTAACGCCATATTCCTTTAAGGAACAGGGTGCTTGACGGATACCAATTACTGATTCTAATGTATCATATGGTTTGCCAGCGGCAGCAAGCAATTCATCCCCTGGCAAAAGATTTGCCGAAAGTGCAATGGCAAGAGCATGGGTTCCACAAGTAATTTGAGGGCGTACCAATGCCGCTTCTGTTTGAAAGCATGCCGAATAAACCTTTTCAAGGGTATCACGGCCTGCATCGTTATAACCATAGCCTGTACTTCCTGCAAAGCAAGTGGCATCTACTCGTTCTTTCTGCATGGCTGCAATTACCTTGCACTGATTATACTCTGCAATAGAGTCAATAGCTTGAAAACGCTCCTTTAAATCTACTAAGACCTTTTCACAAAATGCCTCTACTTCTGGGGCAATTCCTAACTCTTGGTACATACTTTTCATTTATTTCTTCTCTCCTTCGTTCTCTTGTGGGGAGGCATCCCCCTGTATACTTACCTCTCTGGTAAAATCCATTAATTCAATGAGACCTCTGCCATCGGCAGAAAAAATCATAGTCGCTTTTCCCTTTTCTCCTGTTTGGGGTAACGTAACCAAAACATCAGGGATTTTTCCATTTTTTAATAATGTCTGTATTATTTTATTGGTGAGGTTTATTCCATAAGGAGCAAGGCTGTCCTTCCAAACAGTAAACTTGCAACCCGATTTCCACCTGCCACAAAAATATGCTTTGCTATTCTCCAAAACATCTCCCTCTTTGCAAACAGGGCATTTCCCCAAGGCTTTTTGACCTTTTGACTTTCCTTTTTTCACTTCCTCAGGGAAAACAACATCGGTTTTCCTACGAGAAGCATCACCCACCAAAAACGTGACATACCGTTTGATACTGTCCATAAACCTTTGCTCTTCCATTTTCCCTTTTGCAATGGAAGACAGGCCTTTTTCCCACTTGCCCGTGGTTTGTGGTGAACACAACTCATCAGGCACAACCTGAATCAACTGCATACCCTTTTCCGTTGGAATTAAGTTTTTGCCTTTTCTCGTGATATAGCCCACCGCAAGCAAACGCTCAATAATAGCCGCCCTTGTAGCAGGAGTTCCTAGGCCACTATCCTTCATCTGCTCTTTTAAAGCCTCATCCTCAACAAAGCGTCCGGCATTCTCCATTGCTGAAAGCAAAGTACTCTCAGTATATGGTCTAGGAGGGTTTGTCTTTTTCTTTAAGACCTTTGCTTCTAAAATTTTATAAACTTCTCCCTCAGATAGGGGTGGAAGTTTCTGTTCATCATTGTTTTTTTCCTTTTTCCCTTTTGCAGGAACTATTTTTTTCTCGACGGCCTGCCAGCCTTCATCCAAAATCACAGTTCCCTTGGATAAAAATCGTTCATCTTGACAAGCAAAATATGCTTTTGTTATCTCATAACGGTAGAAAGGATAAAACACGCTAATAAATCTCGCTGCAATCAAGAGAAAAACATTTTTTTCTTCCTCTGTCAGACTATCCAAACGGTGGCGCACATCCGTAGGGATGATGGCATGGTGATCTGTCACCTTTGCATTATCAATAATGCGCTTAGAAAAGGCTAACCCCTTATCGCCGGATAGGGGTATCACAAACTCCTGAAACAATTCCAATTCACCTAACCGCTTCATAGTATTTTGCACTTTGCCCCTCATATCATCGCTTAAATACCGACTATCCGTTCTGGGATAAGTAATCATTTTTCTTTTTTCATATAATCCCTGGGCGATGTCTAATGTTTTCTTTGCTGAGTATCCGAATTTTCTATTACATTCTCTCTGGAGCTCTGTCAAGTCGTAAAGCAACGGTGCTGGCATTCTTTTTTCTTCTTTCTCCACCTTTACAACCTGTGAATCTTCCCCGTCAACCTTTTGGGATATCTCTTTTGCTTTGCTCTCTTCTTCTATCTTGGTTTGCTCTTCTTGATCAATCCAAAACCCTTGAAAACCGCCAAAGTCTGTTTGTACCTCAAAGTAATCCTTAGAAACAAAGGCATCTATCTCTTTTTGCTTTTCCACTATTAGTGCTAAGGTGGGGGTTTGAACACGACCAATACTTAGAAGCACATTATAGCGTAGTGTATAAGCCCTGGTAGCATTCATACCCACCAACCAATCTGCCTCCGAACGACACTTGGCAGAGCGATATAGTAAGTCGTACTCCGTGCCATCTTTTAAGTTTGCAAAACCCTCTTTGATGGACTGCTCCGTCATACTGGATATCCAAAGCCTCTGAAATGGTTTCTTTGATTTCGTTATCTCATAAATATACCGAAAGATTAACTCACCCTCTCGCCCACTATCCGTAGCGCAGATGATGGAATCAATTTCTTTATCATTCATCCATTTATGCAATACCTTCAGCTGAGAACGGGTATTACTAATTGCCTTTAATTCCATTTTTTCCGGTATGATAGGTAAAGACGCAAAGCTCCACTTTCTAAAAATTTGATTATAATCCTCTGGCTCAGCAAGAGTAACCAAGTGTCCAATGGCCCACGAAACCACATACTTTTCGCCCATCAAACAGCCATCACCTTTTTGCGTAGAACCCAGTGTTTTTGCGATGTCCCGGGCCACAGATGGCTTCTCGGCCACTACTAAAATTCTGCCCATTTACCTACCTCCTTTTTCACCTTTCCAAAGTATACCACCCTTCCAAGAGAAAGGCAAACACTCCTTTGCTTTATTGACATAAATTGAAAATTGTTTTAGAATAGAGTAACTCTAGGAGCAATTAAACTTTGACGGAGGTAGTCTATGCGACCATATCAAGTAATTTCTGACAGCTCATGTGATATAGCGCCAGAATACATCGAAAAAACAGGACTAGGCATTGTTCCTTTTTTTGTTTCCTTCGATGGACAAAAATATTATAAAGAAGTTTATGAATTATCACCCGATAATTTTTACGATAAAATAAATGAAACTTCTATTTTCCCAAAAACATCTCAACCTACAATTCAGGATTATATGGATGTTTTTGAACCTAATCTAAAAGAAGGTAAGGATATCCTTTGCCTTTGCCTAACTTCAAATTTCAGTGGTTCATTTCAGAGCGCAGTAAATGCCAAAAACATTTTATCCGAATCCTATCCTGAAGCACGCATTGAAGTTTTAGATTCTAGAAATGTAACAGGGTCCCAATGTCTGTTGGTTTGGGAAGTCCTTCGCATGCGTGATGAAGGTTATACCTTAGATCAACAATTAGAAAAATTTGAAGCTATCAAAGGAACAACAAAAATCAACTTTACTGTTGACTCCTTGGAGCATCTACAAAAAGGTGGTCGTATTGGCAAAGCTGCTGCCCTGGCAGGCACAATCCTAAATATTAAGCCTATTATTATCGCCCAACACGGCGAGCTGTTCCCTGAAAGTAAGGTAAGAGGTCATAAAAAAGCCATCCGCACAATCATGGATATGACCCGCAATGAAATTGGTAATCAAAAGGAGCAGTACCGCTTAATTCTTTTATATGCCGAAAAGGAGCGCAAGGAAATTGCAGCTGAATTGGCCGAAGAATTAATGCAAGAAGGTTTTGATGTAATTACCCCAGCGGTAACACAAGTTGGTATTACAATTGGAACTCATGCCGGCCCTACGGCAATTGGCATTTGCTATATCAAAAAGCACGAATGTGTATAGATATATAAGCATTTCAAATAAAATAAAGGCTAGTATCAGTTGAACTGGTACTAGCCTTTTTATCTGTTATACAGGTTTATAACATAAATGCGATGGCAAGCCCCATATAAGCACACTTTGTATTTCGATTAAAGGAAATATAAATTGTACCATACAGCAAGCTAAATACCATTACAGCCATCCCTGTTGCTATGCTACCCTTGGATAAAATATGTACGGCTCCCCATGTACACCCAAGAACAACGCCACCCCATGGGAATTTACATGCTTTGCAAAACCAAATATCAAAAAACTTTTGACCAAATATTACAATCAGAAGCACAAGAAAGGTCTCAAACAAATAATACAAATACTGAAAAATAAATAACACAATGCCATTTGAATGAAACTCCGCAATGGATTTTAAAGTGCCACAATCAAGAATATTTATGAATATACAAAGAATCATAAGCGTAATTCCAATTACAGTTTCTCTCCACTGTGGCTTATTATTGTTGAAAACAGAAAATCCTAGTTTCCTTTGCGAACTCCGTACCAAAACCCAAGCCATACTTCCCCAACAAAACATGGTAAGCAACCAATGTATTACATGCTGTGTGGATGAATAGTCAGGCATTCCTATCCCGCCGAAAAGTATGGGCTCCAAAAATCCAATCAATACAAACTCTAATCCCAACGCCCCAAAGGCATATAAAGCATACCAAAGATAGTTCAAATTCTTTTCCAGTTCTTTTTCCCTCAGATGCATATCCTTTCCTCCCCTTCTTTTACCCCCTACAAATGCTTTCCATATTATATCAAAACTGGAAGTAGTATTCAATCTATCGGCTGATAGCTGTTTCTATCGCTTTGAGTTATGTTCTCTCCCAGACAAATGAAATATCCCAAAATACTATTCAATCTGTTTTATATAGCCTTAGTTTCCTTCTAACCAAACCGAGATTTCACCTCCTATACTTCCATACTACTCTATCACAATAATTCTATCTGTATGATTTGTTTGATTTCCTTTAATCTTCTCTTGTTTTCTTCTCTTTTCCCAAAATGAAGAGGGTGCTTATAACATTTATTCATGTCATAAGCACCCTTTTGCTGCTAACGTTCTATTCTTCTATCATTACTTTTATTTAAATCTTCGACGACCTCTTCTGCCTCTTCTAAGGGATGATGGCTGACGCAATGAATAGCCGCCGGAATATCTTCTTCTTCTACCCCCAAAAATTCGTAAGCCAACAAAAATCAGAACACATACACCAACAATTACCCCCAAACCAATCAAACCATTTTTGGAGAATACGATAGAGGTAAAGTTCTTAAAGAAATACTTGATGTTGCTCCAAATTGTCCCCTTTGTTACCTCACGTCCTGCATAAACATCTTCCGTCATTACAGTTTTACCATCCATCTGGAAGGATACTGTTCCAACTTTTTCATCCTTGGCAATAGGAGCCTTTAACTTAAAGGTTCCGTCTTTATTCTCGTCCAAATATTTTTCTTCATAAACTGTGGTTGTTGTAACCTTACTTCCTGCACCAATTGGCAAATATGTTACCACATCACGGTTAAATACCACGTTTAAGTTATCGCCTTCCAAACGATTATGCTTTGTTAAAGGCACTTCCTCCAAAGGCATTGCTACCTTTCCAAGTTCTACCTTTTCATAGGAATTAAAACCAAATTCAAACAAACTTTTTGCATCAACCCAACGACCAGGATCTGGTGAGTTAAAGATGATAGCAATAAGCGTGTTCCCATCCTTTTCAGCTGCCGCAGAAACACAATGTCCAGCTTCGTTTGTAAATCCTGTTTTGATGCCTGAAGCATAACTATAATTATACTCATTATCAGTAATCAAAAGGTTATGGCTTCTCCAAGCATAATCCTGCGTTTTCATGCCCTCACCCTGAACAAACATATTGTCTGCGCCATTGCCCGAAAAGCTTTTCTCATTTGCAATTTCAGTCAGGGTGCTATTATCTAGGAAGGCACGGGCAAATAAAGCCATATCATATGCACAGCTATAATGATTTTCATCATGATAACCATGCGCATTGGTGAAGTGGGTATTCACTGCTCCCAATTCCTTAGCCTTCTCATTCATCAGCTTTGCAAAAACATTCTGGCTTTCAGCAAAGGATAGATTGGGGTTATTTTCCACCTTTTTTGCCACAGCCGCAGCCAAAACATTGGCAGAGTCATTCCCCGATGGAATGATTAACCCACGAATTAAGTTTTTAACCGTTAATGTTTCGCCCAAAATATGACCAGCCTTACTGGAATCTAACGAAACTTCATTGATTTCTGTTCCTACGGTTATCAATTCATCTGCATTGAAATGATCCATAACAACAAGGGCTGTTACCATCTTTGTCATGCTTGCAGGGTACATTTTTTCTTTTGCATTTTTATCAAACAGAATTGTCCCCGTGGATTGCTCCACCAAAATTGCTGATGCCGCAGCAATACTGGGCTCACCCTTTGCCTGAACAAATGCAGCCTGAAGCAGTGGTGTATCCCCAGTGGTAGTAGCCTGCTCTTCCCCTTGGGTTGTATTTTCAGTGTTTTGTGTGTTTTCCATATTATCTGGTGTTGGTTCATCATCTTTGCCGCATCCAGCAACACCCAAAGATAAGGTTAGCGCTAACAGCAACGCTATTTTTTTGCTTAGTAGCTTTTTCATTGCCCATTTCCTTTCTTTTAGTCCATTTTATTTTTCTGCAAAAACTCTTTTTTAAAAGCGGTAAATTCTTCGTTATACTTCTTAAATTTTAAGCCAGGGAAAGCTTTCATCAAACGACGCTCGGTAATATTGCTTTTCTTTAACATTCCCTCACGTCTTTCCAGTTTCTCTTTCAACTCAGCCATAAGTAAATCCAATCGTAATTGCTCTTCTTCCTTTAGATTTACAAATTGGTCTGTTCGTTCTTCTAGCTTCTCTTTGAAATTCCCCATAGCCTCTGCTATTGGCAAGCTTTCAAAATAATCCAAAAGCTCTTTTTTTGCCTCAAACAGCTTGGTATTCTCAATTTTTTCACGCAAAACCAGTCTTGTTTCTCCCAACCTTGCCATTTTTTCTTTGAATTGGAAAATATTCATTACCGTTACAGAGGTATCTGTAATTAGGTAACCCAACAGCAATACCCCTAAAAATTCTCCCAAGGTTCTGGGTATCCATTCTACAAAGTGCTGAATCCGTGGCTGAATCACATGAATCATAATGACAGTTAATGCCCCCCACTCAAGGGAACGAATCAAGCAAATTCTTCCTTTAATATTAAACCGCATTTTGCTATAATCCCACCATGTTGCGTGAAATATTTTCTCCAATAAATAAGAAATTAAATATTCCACAACCGTAGCGATAACTATGCCCCCAAGAAATAGTCCCATCCGATTGTCTTGAAGGGGCGCTAATAAAACGATTACCAACACTGCCCCTGTCCCATAAATGGGGCAAAAGGGACCGCTAATAAACCCACGGTTTATCCACTTACCATTGGACACCGAAACAAATACAGACTCCATAAACCAACCGAGAAAGCTGTAAATGATAAAAAAGGCATACAACTCAAAAAAAGGAAATCCCCATACTTCTGTTGACCACATACATGTATCACTTCTTCTTTAAAATTAATCTGTAATTTCTTTTTCTTTTAAATAATCCAAAACATCAGACATCGCCATCTGTAAATCAGCCTTTGATAAATCCACCCAAAGACCATCTATCTGACGGCGAAACCAAGTGAGCTGCCTTTTTGCAAAGTGGCGAGTGCCTTTTTTAAGCTGCTCCACTGCTTCCTCCAAGGTGCATTCTCCTTGAAAATAAGGTATAAACTCCTTATAGCCAAGCCCCTGCATAGAGACCAGTCCAGAATCATATCCCCTATCCAAAAGGCCTTTTACTTCCTGAGGCAAACCTTGCTCCATCATCAAGTCAACCCTATAATTGATGCGTTCATAAAGCTTTTCACGCTCCATCGTTAATATAATGACAGCCGCATTATAAGGACTCTCTTTTTCCTTCTGCACTGCATTGTGGGCAGAAAACTTTTCCCCAGTTAAAAAATGATATTCCAAAGCACGGCTTACACGCTTAACATTATTGGCATGAATGGTCTGTGCATATTCAGGATCCACCTGTTTTAACCGTGCAAACAAAGCTTCAGTGCCTTCTTTTTCCGCTTGGGCATAGCAAGCCTCTCGAAAGGATGTATCATTTTCCGTTTCTGTAAAATCATTATCAAACAACAGGGCATTGATATAAAAGCCTGTTCCACCGACTAAAATTGGTGTCTTGCCCTTTTCCCAAATCTCACTCATATACGCCTTTGCTTTTTGTTGAAAGACCATAACATTATATTCCTCATCAGGATATAACTCATCCACCAAATAATGAGGAACACCCTGTTTTTCTTCCTCAGTCACCTTAGCCGTACCGATATCCATATAGCGATACACCTGCATAGAATCGGCAGAAATGATTTCACCATTTATCTTTTTTGCTAATTCAATTGACAAGGCAGTTTTTCCACAGGCAGTGGGTCCTCCAATAATTACGAAAGGTTTTTTCATTTTATCACCCTTTAATTTTGGATTCTTTTAAACTTCTTTTCTAGTTCATATTTAGTCATTTCGATAATTGTCGGCCTCCCATGAGGGCAAGAAAAAGGATTTTCCAGCTTTAGCAGCCGTCCAATCATTGCTTCCGCTTCCTGAAAACTCATACGATCATGACCTTTCACTGCGGCTTTACAAGCCATAGTCGCCACAGTTAGTAACTTCATATCATAAACTGTTCGAATCTTTTGCTCTGCAAGGCTATCCAATATTTCAGTAAAAAATCCTACTCCACTCGGTTCTTTTAACAAATAAGGAACCGCTCTTAATGCATATTGATTACCAATAAATGTTTCAAATTCAAAACCAAAGCCTTCCAAAAGGTCTATATTTTCTTTTAGAACTTCCACCTCAGATGGCGTTAAGTTTAACATTTGAGGCACCAGTAGCCTTTGGGAAACCATTCGTTCCTCTTGGAAACGATTCATCAGCTCTTCATACAAAATTCTCTCATGGGCTGCATGCTGATCTATCAAATACAAACATTCTCCCTGTTCTATCATCCAGTATGTTTGAAAGATTTGACCAATGATTTTGTATTGCTTGAAAAACGGTTCTGCCATAGGCGAAGATGCTACTCCCTCCACTTTTTCAGTTTCTCGGGGCGGCGTCTGGTCTAAAATTTCTTTTCTTTGTGTTACTACCGGTTCAATCAAAAAAGCCTCAGAGCTTTGTCGAACCTGGGTTTGGGCTTTGGGCTGCCTATTTAAAAGCTGATCCACCGTTTTACCAGCCCCAACATTTGTAACAGCATTCTCTGTAATCGGGGATGTTGGCATTTTAAAAACAGGAATATCTTCAAGCTTTTGTTGTTCAGCGACTAACTTAGGAATTGTTTTTTCCTGGGGTTTCTTATCCCAACTTACTTGGGGAATCAGCACCAGCTCCTCCAATGCTTTGCAAACAGCATCATAGAAAAACTCATACACCTCATTATCATTTTTAAATCGAACTTCCAACTTCGCAGGATGCACATTGACATCCACCTGACTTGGATTTACTTCCATATTTAAAACAAAAACAGGGAATTTTCCAATCAACAAACGGGTTTTATAGGCATCCTCCACCGCAGATGACACAACCTTATTTTTAATAAATCGGCCATTAATAAACAGGTTTTCATAATTTCTGTTCCCACGGGAAAGCTCAGGTTTACCAATTAACCCAGAAAGGCCATATTCCCCCTTATGGTAAGTAAGAGGAATCATATTGTTTGACGCCTCTTTTCCATAAACATAAAAAACAGATGCCTTTAAATCTCCATTGCCCGCAGTATGAAGCATGGTGGTATCGTTATTTATGTAGCGAAAAGAAACTTCAGGATGGCCTAACGCCAGCTTATTCATTAAGTCAGAAACAAACCCACTTTCGGTGGCTGGTTTTTTCAAAAACTTTCTTCTTGCAGGAACATTATAAAACAAATTTTTCACTGTAATGGTTGTCCCCACCATACTAGAAACATCTTGAATGGACTTTAGCTCTCCACCGTTAATTTCAATAAACGTTCCCATTTCTTCATTCTGCGTTTTCGTTGTCATTTCAACCTGGGCAACAGCAGCAATACTGGCCAAAGCCTCACCACGAAAACCAAGGGTGAAAATATGTTCCAAATCCTCAATTTGACTCATCTTGCTGGTGGCATGGCGCAAAAAAGCAGTTTTCACTTCATCTTTTGGGATACCAATGCCATTATCGGAAATGCGGATATAAGATATACCGCCCTCCTTAATTTCAACAGTTACTGAGGTTGCCCCTGCATCAATGGCATTCTCCACCAACTCTTTTACAACAGACTTTGGGGATTCCACCACCTCGCCTGCAGCAATTTTATTGATTGTTTTTGTATCTAGTAATTTAATGTTTTGCAAGGAAATCCTCCTTTCCTTTACAGCCCTTTCGCCTTCTTTTGCAACTCAAAAAGGGTCTGCAATGCTTCAATTGGAGTCATAGACATAACATCCAATTTGGAAATCTCGTCTATCATAACATTTTCCCCAATGGAAAACATATCTATCTGTTTTGCTGCTTCTTCTGAATTTTCTTTTGATTCCACAGCTATTTTTTTCGCCTTTTTTGTGATATCGGCAGCATTAAGCTGCTTCAAAATCTGCCCGCTACGACGAATAACCTTCGGTGGCAAACCGGCAAGCTTAGCAACCTGCACCCCATAACTGTGATCCGCACCGCCACGCTTAATCTTACGAAGGAAGATAATATCTTCTCCCACCTCTTGAACGGCAATGCAATAATTTTTCACTCCTGAAAGCTTTCCTTCCAACTCGGAAAGCTCATGATAATGGGTAGCAAACAATGTTTTTGCCCCAATCTGTTTTGCATCCGCAATATACTCCAAAACAGCCCAAGCAATGCTTAACCCATCAAAGGTACTGGTGCCTCGCCCGATTTCATCCAAAATCAAAAGGCTTTTTGCCGTGGCATTATTTAAAATATTCGCCACTTCCGTCATTTCCACCATAAAGGTACTCTGCCCCGCACTCAAATCATCAGAAGCACCGACCCTTGTAAAAATTCGATCAACGATGCCAATATGTGCCGCTTGGGCAGGAACAAAACTGCCGATTTGTGCCATCAAAACAATTAAAGCTGTTTGACGCATGTAAGTGGATTTACCCGCCATATTGGGCCCGGTGATGATTGCTAACCTAGTTTCATCTTTATCCAAATAAACATCGTTAGGAATAAACTGATCCTGCATCATCTTTTCAACCACGGGGTGACGGCCATCTTTTACAGATATAACATTGCCATCGTCCACAATTGGTTTTACATAATTCATACTTTGTGCCACATCAGCCAAAGATTGCAACGCATCCACCACAGATACGATATACGCACAATATTGGATTCGCTCCACCTCGGCAGCAACGGCATTCCTAATCTCCGTAAACAATTGATATTCCATAGCTACAATTTTCTCTTCCGCACCCAGAATCACTTCCGCCAAGTCATTAAGTTCGGGAGTAATATATCTTTCGCAGTTAGCCAGCGTTTGCTTACGGATATAACGCTCAGGCACCTCTTTGATATTCGACTTTGTAACCTCTATATAATAACCAAAAACCTTGTTAAAACGAACTTTTAGGTTTTTGATATTTGTTTTCTCTTTTTCTTCTTCTTCCATCTGCTTAATCCAGGTGGTACCCTTTTCTTTGGCTTGGGCATAAGTATCTAACTCCCCATTGAAGCCAGACTTTATCATACCACCCTCTCTTACAGAAAAAGGAGGGTCCTCCACAATCGCCTGGTTAATCAAAGCATGAATATTTTCCAACGGGTCAAGATTTGCGCAAAGCTCAGACAAATAAGAGCTTTTGCATCTAGATAAAATATTCTTTAATAGGGGAAGATTTTCGATGGAATTTTTCAGAGCTGCCAAGTCTCTAGCATTGGCACTTTGGTAAATCACCCGGCTCATAATTCGTTCAAAATCATACATAGAGCGTAAAATATCTTTTATTTCTTCTCTCAGAAATAAATCTCTATATAACTCCTCTACCCCGTCTAATCTCTTTTGAACTTCTTCAGTAGACAGTAGCGGTTGCTCTACCCATTTTCTCAAAAGCCTTGCACCCATAGCAGTTTGCGTTTTATCCAAAACCCACAGCAAAGAGCCTTTTCGGCTTTTTTCACGCATAGTTTCCGTTAACTCCAAATTCCTACGGCTTGAAACATCCAACAGCATAAAATCTGCCATTGTATAATATTTTACAGAGGAAATATGGCTTAATTCATTTTTTTGTGTCTCTAAAAGATACCACAGCAATGCCCCTGCTGCTGCCACTGCCATTGGCTTTTTGTTTAATCCGTATCCCTCTAGGGTTTTCACTTGAAAATGCTTTAAAATTGCATCCTTTGCTGTTGCAAAATCAAACATACGGTTATCAATATCGTTTAAATATAGATAAAACTTCTCCTGAATTTGATTTGCCAGAGGATTATTTAAAAAACTTTCGTTGCAAATCACCTCAGCAGGAGAAAAGCGAGCAATTTCATCTAAAATTTTATTTGCCGCCTGTATGCTGGCAAACTCTGTGGTTTGAAATTCTCCTGTGCTTACATCACAAGCGGAGATACCATAGCCCGCTGCGCTGCTATAAACCGCAAGAATATAGTTATTTTTTCTTTCATCCAAAATTGCATTATCTAAAACAGTCCCTGGCGTAATGACACGAACAACATCACGCTTAACAATACCTTTTGCCAATTTAGGGTCTTCCACCTGCTCACAGATTGCAACTTTATACCCTTTTTCCACCAACCTGGCAATATAGCCATCAGCAGAGTGAAATGGCACGCCACACATAGGCGCACGTTCTTCCTGTCCCCAATCTTTCCCTGTAAGGGTAATCTCCAGTTCTTTTGAGGCGATCACTGCATCTTCAAAAAACATTTCATAAAAATCCCCTAAACGAAAAAAAAGCAGACAATGCTTGTAATTTTCTTTTATTTCAAAGTATTGCTGCATCATAGGCGTGATTTTTGCCATGATCGCTTCCCCCTTTTCATCAAAACTAATTAAATGTGCAACAAAAATGCCATTCAGCTTACGAATACAAAACTAAGTAAATATTTTCCATGAAAACTGGTTTTTTCAACCTCTCATAGAATATGTAAAAAGCTTATCGCCCAACAGCAAAACTTACTTAATATTATGAAAAACCCGAACCCCGCAAGGGAGCTCGGGCATCTATTCAACGCTTTATCCGTTCAATTGATTAGTGGCAGCCGCCGCCGCAAGATGAGCAAGAGCCTGAGCTGCAACCACCCTGAGCAGGTTCTTCACCAGTCAAAGTAGAAGTAACAATAGTGAAGATAGAATTCATGAAGTTATTGAAGTTTGTTTCAGCTGCAAACAAATCAGCTGCAATTTTGTTGTTTCTGATTTCTTCGCCTCTTTTTGCCATATCTTCAGAAAATGCTCTCTGTTCTTCAGCAGAAATGCCACCTCTTTGCATCTTTGCTTCAAATTCCTGATGCAATCTTGTATATTCTTCCACTGCTGTTGCAATTTCAGGGCTTTCTTCATACGCCTTTTTTGCTTCCAACAAAGCCTCAACCTGAGGAGTTTTCATTAATTCTTCGCCTAAGTTTCTTGCTAATTCATAAACTGTTGCCATTTTTTTCACCTTAAACCCTTTCTGCAATAAGATAGAATGTTTTATTTTCAATGATTCTAACGGGAACCAACTGCCCGATTAAATCTTTATTGCCTTCAAAATGTACCAATGCGTTATTATCGGCTCTGCCTGTCAGCACAGCTTCGTTGTTTTTGCTGGTTTCTTCCGCCAGAACCATTACAATCTTTCCTACCATCGTTTCATTCAAATCATGAATGATAGGGTTCAACACATTTAACAAACGGTCGAAGCGATCTTTGATTACATCTTCACTGACCTGATTTTCCATGGTTGCGGCAGGGGTACCAGTTCTTTTGGAATAGATAAAGGTATATGCCGTAGAGTAGCCAACCTTACGGATAACATCTAATGTTTCTTGGAAATCCTCTTCGGTTTCCCCAGGGAATCCAACGATAATATCAGTGCTTAATGTAATTTCAGGCATTGCTTCTTTTACTTTTCGCACTGTTTCCAAATAGGATTCCTTGGTATAATGACGGTTCATACGACGTAATATTTCACTGCTACCTGCTTGCACAGGAAGATGCAGATACTTGCAAACCTTATTGCAATCTTTCATTGCCTCAATTAATTCATCGGACAAATCCTTGGGGTGAGAAGTCATAAAACGAATTCTTTCGATTCCTTCAACTTCGTTTAGCATACGTAAAAGTTTTGCGAAACTAACAGGCTCGTCCAAACTTTTTCCATAGGAATTTACATTTTGACCCAACAGAATAATTTCTTTTACACCATCAGCTGCTAATTTTTTTACCTCTGCCAAAATATCCCCAGGGGTACGACTTCTTTCTCTGCCACGCACATAAGGTACAATGCAGTAAGAACAGAAATTATTGCAACCGAACATAATATTTACCGATGCTTTATAAGGGAAATGACGAATGCTTGGCAAATCTTCCACGATTTCTTCGTGTTCCTGCCAAATATCATAAACCGTTTCGCCGCTTTCCATGCGTGTATTCATCAATTCCGGCAATTTATAAAGATTAAATGTGCCAAAAACAATATCCACATGGCGATACTTTTCTCGCAAAGTTTTCAAAACAGTATCTTGCTGCATCATGCAACCACATAGAGCAATGACAGTATCAGGCCTATCTTTTTTATAGTGCTTTAGCCAACCCAATTTGCCATAAACCTTCTGCTCTGCATTTTCACGAACACAGCAGGTGTTATAGATAACAAAATCCGCTTCCGTTTCTACTTCTGTTTTTATATAACCCATTTCGTCTAGCATGCCTTCCAGCTTTTCCGAATCATGAGCATTCATTTGGCATCCCATAGCCAAACTATAATACTTTTTCTTGCTACCTGTTTCCCTTGTATATTCATCATTGATCTGACGAATATGGTGCATATATTTTAGCTGTCTTGTTAATTCTGATGCATCCACAGCTATCTCTTTTCTTGTATCTCTCATAGCTCTACCCTTTCATCGCTATTTTTGGCGAAACTGCCATGTTTCAGTATATCATAGAAACGTCCTTGGCTCAACGAATTTTTTCTTAAGTCCAAAGGTACTTTAAACGGTTAAGCCTCCTCAATCTTGCACTAATATGCATAAATGAAAAGCTTTTAAATCGTCTTTGTTCTAGCGAGGTATTTCTACAATTTCTAATTCATTACCATGTTCTCTTATTAAATCGAACACATCTTTCACTGATAAAAAAATAGAGGCAGTATTGTCATTTGGATGAATCCCAATGCGTTGCATACCAATAAAATCTTTATCAAAAAAAACTTTCACCTTTTTTTCCGAATCATTTAAAATTCCCAAAGGGGTTACAGCACCCTTCTTAAGGCCTAAATGCTTTTCCAAACGTTCCTCGGAGGCAAAAGAAAGTCTGCCTAACCCAAATGTTTTGCCAAAAGATTTTAAGTCAACTTTTTTGTCTGCACAAACAACGACTAGGTAGTGATTTTCCCCTTTGCCATCACGCAAGAAAAGGTTTTTGGCTACATCCTGATCTGTATCCAAACCTAAACGAATCATATCATCAATGGTATATGCAGCTTCATGATCTACCCATTCGTAGGAAATATTTTTCGAATCTAGTAATTCTCTGACCGCTTCTTTATTGTACATCAGTTTCCCCTCTTTCTATTGTAACTCTCGTCATTATAGCATAAAAAAAGGCAAGTTGGACAAAAACTGTCAAAACAACTTACAACTTATATGAAAATCAATTGCCTCCAAAAAAGCAAAATATTTTTCTCCTAAGATAACTAAAAAAATGAGCAAGCCTCTTACAGAAACGAACTCATTTGCTTTTTAATTCTTTCTTTCTTAAAATCATCAAAAATAAGAAAACCCTTTATGATCTGCAAACCACAATCCATCAAAAAACGTTTAAAATACCAGTCAAAGTTCAAGTTTTTCAAATAAAATAAATTGTTTACAAAATGTTCATAAACCCTACATACCCAATTCATAAACCTATCTTATCATAGAATCATCCTTTAGAGAAGCAAGGATAAAGCAAATAACATAGTAATACATACCCTCCCCTTTTTAAAAGAGCCAAAACGGCTCTTTTTTTCTTTTGCCTTTTTAGACTTTCCCAAAACCACCCAATTTGATTTATTTAAAAAAGTATTTCGTAATTTTTACTGGCCAAATGGTAATTATGGTATAATAAAAATAAAATTTCGACCAAAGAGGTGTTTTGATGGGAACAATCAGAGAAGATGCACAAAGAATTATTCATAGCTCAATAGAAAGAGTTTTACCTGATATTGCTGTTAAGCGCGCCTTAGAAGGCCAATCCTTTACTGGCAAAGTCATCGTGATTGCCATCGGGAAAGCGGCATGGAATATGGCCAATGCCGCCAGCGAAATTCTTGGCGACCGCATTGAAAAAGGTATTGCCCTTACCAAATATCATCACAGCCAAGGTGAAATTAAAAATTTTACTGTATTAGAAGCCTCCCACCCACTGCCCGACGAAAATACTATTTTAGGGGCAGAAAAAATAATTGATGCTGTTTCAAATCTCTCAAAGGAGGACACCGTGATTTTTTTAGTTTCCGGCGGTGGATCTGCCCTATTTGAAAAACCCGCAGGGAATTTGAACCTAGCTGACTTTTTGGAAATAACCGATCAGCTGTTAAAGTGCGGTGCTGACATCATAGAGATTAATACGATTCGTAAACACCTCTCAGCCGTAAAAGGTGGCAAATTTGCAGCTTTGTGCAACCCAGCCAAAGTATATACCATAGCTCTTAGTGATATTTTGGGGGATAGACCTGATTCTATCGCATCTGGACCTACCTGCCCAGATTCCTCTACTTGCCAGGATGCTTTTTCCATCGTAGAAAAATATCAGCTTTCCTTAACTCAAGAGATGAAAAAACAACTTTCCGTAGAAACACCAAAAGAAATTCCGAATAACACAATGCTGATTACAGGCAGTGTAAACGAGCTTTGTTTTGCGGCTGCAAACGAAGCAAAAGCCCTGGGCTATACCCCCTTGGTTTTATCCACATTCGTTGATTGCGAGGCAAAAGAAGCAGGTCGTTTCCTAGCGTCCATAGGAAAAACTATTCAAAAAGATGGATTCCCATTAAAACCCCCTTGCGCCATTATTTGTGGCGGTGAGACTGTTGTTCGCATTACTGGCAAAGGAAAAGGCGGCAGAAATCAAGAGTTAGCCTTATCCGCCGCCGCTTCTATCGCTGGCATGGATAATATCATCGTTGGGGCCGTTGGTTCTGACGGCACAGATGGACCCACAGATGCCGCTGGAGGCTTGGTTGATGGAAAGACCAAAAAGACCTTAGCTAGTTTAGGTATTTCTATTGATGACATCCTGTCAGAAAACGATTCCAACCGGGCATTGGCCGCTGCTGATGCATTGGTAATCACCGGACCAACAGGAACCAATGTAAATGATTTGTATTTCTTGCTTTGCAAAGATAAATAATTGGTTTGAACCATAAAACAACTACTAGAGTAACCATTTGATTTGCCGGAAATTATAATTGAGGCGATATTCCATTTAATTAAACTAAAAAGGCCTGCTCAATGCAGGCTTTTTTATATTTTTTTGGTTGGGAACAGAGGTTCCTAACTTTTACAAATTAAGATTGCAATAATTTTTCCCCTTCCATTGTTAGAGGGATTAAATCTTCACAACTTAACAATGATATATCAAACTTTCTGTTTAATGCTGCAAAATGTTGTAAGCCAAAGCCAATTTTATTTAAATAAGAGAACACTCCAATGGCACCTGTGGAAAAATCTTTTGCAGCTTTCCCATAAATAGAGCATAAATCAGGTAAATCACCATAAATTTCGTCAACAGTAGACCCAAAACTTTCAAATAACTCAGGAATATTGCCAAGCTTTATTTGCTCGCCGATTCGTTTTCCCGTCATTGCTGCTGCCATAGCCGCCCTACATAATCCCACCGAAGTTATATATCCTTCACCCAAGGCCAATGCTTTAAACACCTGATCCTCACTAGCAAAACCTCCTGTTATGGTGATGGCAGGCAGTTGCACACCTTCTTTCTCCAACTTCTTGCAAATGTCAACAACCTTTTTTTCAAGAACAATCGTTGGATATGACCATTCATTCATCATTTTGGAGGGGCTATAACCCGAGCCACCTCCGGCACCATCAAAGGTAACCATATCGACTTCATTTTCACAGGCCATCCTAAGGACTCGCTCCAAATCTGCCTCGTCAAAGCCAGCCATCTTAAAATAAATATTTTCTGCGCCTAAGTCCCTCAAATGATTGATATGTAATTTAATATTTTCCTCAGTCCACACAGGAAATCTTCCACAGGAATAAAAGCTTGGACATTCACCCTTCTCATAGGCTTCTTTCACACTTTGGTCCGAAGGGTCTGGATGAACAATACATCCCTGCTGTTGTTTCTCCAATGCCATTTCGAAGTTCTTTAATCGTTTTAGAGGTTGAACACCTTTTGCCGCCTGTCCAAATTTAATTTCAAGTGCCTTATATCCATATTTTTCTATTGCAATTTCAGGCACGCCCATAAGGTTGTCGTCAGCATTGCACTGCAAAATAAGCTGGCCATACCCACGATGATAGGGAGCATAACTATCCATGATTTCTTTCAAGAGAGGAAAACCTGTGATTTTTCCATCTTCAATGACTAGATTGGGATCATTATTTCTTGCATCCTCGCCAACAACGCAACTAACACCTGCCATTGCTGCCCCGCCAAAATAATCCCGCCAATTCAACTTGATTAAGGCGGGTAGTATCAGTGGAAGACTCATTTTTATTTTATTTTTTATGCCATATTCTGTTTTTAATTTAACATCAAATACAGTTATTTCTCCCAAAGCTTTTTCCGTTCCCACTGCACCAAACGCTCGACCGTTTATGTTGAAATGAGAAAAATCCAAGGGGTAATTTTTTTCACTAGCAATCTGGTTATTACCGGTCGTAATTGGGTAAACTGTTCTTGACCCAAGTACGGCTGCCAATGCAATTTCACAAGTCCCGTTGCAATCCTCCGTGCAAAGGGAACACATACCCGAAGGCGGGGAAATGAACTTGCTTGAATTTCTACCCGATGTAAAACCGGAGGTTAACGATGGAGAGTACGACATAATAGACACCCTTTCTTTCCAATAATATTTTTTAGAAACCGGTGAAAACAACACGCCGAAACCGCATTTATAGTAAAATATTACCATAAATTATTATACTCGTAAAGGAAATCCCAGAAGAATTATACAAAAAAAAGCACAGGAAAAATCCTGCGCTTTTCATAAGGAAGTCCTACTTCCTTCATTGCCCAACGATATGAAGAGCTGTTTCTTGCATAACCAAAAAATAATTTATATTATCAATGCCTAGGCATTTTCAATACAGAATCAAAATCGATTAAGCACGTGTTACGTTAGCAGCCTGAGGGCCTTTTGCTCCCTGAACAACTTCAAATTCTACTTCCTGACCTTCTTCAAGTGTCTTGTAACCGTCAACCTGAATAGCAGAGAAATGTACAAATACGTCGTCTTCACCAGGAACGGAGATAAAACCGAAACCTTTTTCTGCGTTAAACCATTTTACTGTACCCTTTTTCATTGAATAAATCCTCCTACATAGATAAATAAAGAACTGTTACAAGTCAATACTACCATATATTTCATAAAGTGTCAACGCAAATTTCCCACTAAATCACTGTTCTCGTTTACAAAGATTCGTAATTTTCGTCATTTTCTAACGTATTTTTCTGTATTGCTGCCCTTGCTAATTGGTCACATCGCTCATTTTCAGGATTATCGGCATGACCCTTTACCCAAATAAAGGATACTTGATGAATTTCTAATAGTTCTAGCATACGTTCCCATAAATCCACGTTAGATGCTTTTTCCTTATTGTTGCGCATCCAACCTTGGCTACGCCATTTTTTTGCCCAACCTTTTTCTATGGCATCAACTACATATTTGGAGTCGCTGTAAAGTTTTACGGCACATGGTTCTTTCAATGCTTCTAGCCCTTTGATAACAGCCAAGGCCTCCATTCGGTTATTAGTGGTTTTACGGTAGCCTCCCGATAATTCCCTTCGTGCGGAACCGTAAAGCATTACAACACCATACCCACCCGCTCCCGGATTTCCAGAACAGGCCCCATCAGTATAAATCGTAACCGTTTTCATTCCTTCTCCTCCTCCAAAAAACAAGTTCCCACCAAAAGATCTTCCTTTGTGGTAATCTTGATGTTTTGATAGCTTCCTTGAATGACCTTTATTTTTGAGCCTGCAAACTCTGCTACCGAGGCATCATCTGTGCCCTGAAACCCTTCACTCTGAGCCTTCTCATAGGCATGCTGAATAATTTCCCTACGAAAGGTTTGAGGGGTTTGGATATGCCATAATGTGCTACGATTTGGTGTTTCCAAAACGATACCATTTTCATCGCACACCTTCATTGTATCCTTGGCCGCTACCCCCAAAGCACAAGCACCATACTTTTGTGCCGCATCCACAGAGCGTTCAATCATATCTTCTGTTACAAAAGGACGTACGCCATCATGAATCAAAACTATGTCCATCTTGGCAGAAAGAACATTTAATCCGCACATTACGGAGTCCTGCCGCTCTTTTCCCCCAACAACTACCGCGGTTACTTTTTTCCAGCCATAGTCATCCACCATAGCCTTTACATCCTCAATATTATCCTGACCTGTTACTAAAATAATTTCTTGAATCTTAGAGAACTGCTCAAACCGACCTACCGTATGGGCTAAGATTTCTTTCCCACCAAGCTTCAAAAACTGCTTGCTCACCTGGGTGCCCATCCGTTTTCCTTTTCCAGCAGCCACAATAATTACGGCTGCTTTAGATCCACTGTTCATGCATCTTCTCCCCTTTATAAAATAAAAGCCCCTTGCAACCCTTTACAAAGGGATATTTTTGCTTCAGGGCTTTCATGAAATTCATTTATGATGCAGCGGCTACCATTTTTGTAAAAATCATTCGCCCTGCAGCTGTTTGCAATACACTGGTTACAACAACATTTTTGGTTTCACCAATAAATTTGTTACCACCATCCACAACTATCATTGTACCATCGTTTAAATAAGCAATGCCCTGACCTGCCTCTTTACCCACCTTAATAATGGTTACCTGCATTTCTTCCCCAGGAAGAACCACAGGCTTAATTGCATTTGCCAGCTCATTAATATTTAAAACCTGTACGCCTTGAAACTCAGCTACTTTATTTAAGTTATAATCATTTGTAACTACAAAGGCATCCATACTCTCCGCCATTTTCAACAGCATAGAGTCAACCTCCATTGGTTGCTTTGTTGTAAATTCTTTAATTTCAACAGGCACAGCCAATTGCTTTTGGATTTCATTGAGGATGTCTAAACCACGACGTCCACGGTTTCTTTTTAAGCCATCTGCCGAATCCGCAATATGTCGTAACTCTTCTAAAACAAAATCAGGGATAATAATTTTACCTTCAATAAACCCTGTTTGCAATAAATCCAAAATTCTACCGTCGATAATTACACTTGTATCTAAAATCTTTGGTCGTCCATAAACGGAAACTTTTTCTTGTGGTGTAAACGCAGGAATTAAAATTTTCTGAAAATTCTTAACATCAAATTCGTCCTTTTTTCTTCTTGCAACACGAATACCTAAAAGTCCAAACATGACATTTAATAATACCACGATAAACGTACCAATTGCGCCAAACCCGCTAAAGGCTACACCAATTAAGTTTGCGATCACTAAACCAACAACACAACCAAGCACAGTCAGCGCCAACTCTTTCACATTCATTTTGGTTAGTTTATCTTCCGTTTGAGAAAGCCTTTTTAATATCATTTCCGTTATGTGCGAAGATAAGATAAGATAAAATATAAGTCCGGTAAATACTGCTAAACCTGCTGGTACATAAATTGGAATAGAAATTTTCCATTGAAACAAGTTCGCTACAAATAAAATATGCATTACTGCATAAGTCACCGCCATAACGATTAAACTCATAATAATCTCAACAAGTCTTTTCATCTTTCCACCTCCTTCCCCAGGTTTTTGGTAAAAGGGTAAACTACCCATACTTTACCATAAAAGAATATTATCAATTTTCTAGCCAATTTGCAAGCAATTCTTCAGCTTTTTCACTGTTAATTTCATATACAGAAATGATTTCGCTTAATACAATTTGCCTTGCCATACCCAACAGGCGGCATTCTACTGAAGAAAGTTTTTTCTTTCTTTCTTGCTCATAGAGTAATTTTATCACTTCTGTTGCTTGCTCAAGCTTTCCTGTTTTCAGTCGACTAAAGTTTTCCTTATATCTTAAATTCCAATTGTCAGACAGTGTGGGTTTGCTTTTACCAACACGAACAATAGTCTCTTCAACAGCTACCTTCTCTTCTAAAAATCGAATGCCTGTATCTGCGGCTCGATCTTTTGGAATTCGGATTCTTACATTACCCGTAGGAATACGAATAATATAATATTCACCGTCTTCAGTTCCTTCGATATCTTCGATGTAACCAGCCCCATGCATTGGATACACGATTTTTTGTCCTGTTTGAAACATGATGAATCCCTCCTTTTCCCTAATTTTTTCCGAAAAAGGGGATTCTTATGCCAATTTTAAGACTTTATTATAATAAAACATTTTTTCCCTAAAGTCTTTAAGTTTTCCTGTCAATTTCTTTAAAAATTACAACCTAAATTTTAATCTTTCCTCCTAACCCCTATTCAAAAGAGATTCTCCGCCTTTATTAATTACAAAAACCAATGATTAGAGCGTCTATTTAAATTTTGCTAAATGACTCCCAAATTAATAAATTCGCATTATAATTTCGAAAAACATGTACAGAATAAGCCTATTGTTTAGACTGGATACCTTTACCGATTAAACACTTTTATACCTCTGGATAAATTGGAAATAATCCTTTCATTTTTTCATGTTTTTTACGATAAATACACATAATACGTAAAACATAGTTATTCAAACTACGTATTGCGTTTTTCTATTGCAATCCATTCAATTATTTGGTATATTATGTATAATGAAGTATTGTACCGAAGGAGGAAGCTATGGCAGACTATCAAATTTTCAGCGACGGCGCTTGTGATATTGGTAAAGAACGAGAAAAAGAATTTGGCATTTCTCTTATCCCTTTTTATGTTTCTTTAGACCATGAAAAATATTATAAGGAAATTGAGGAAATTTCTTTAGACGAGTATTATAAATATATGACAGAGCAGAAAGGGTATCCAAAAACATCCCTTCCTTCTGTCCAGGATTTTATTGATGCCTTTCGCCCTGTGTTGCAAGAAGGGAAAGATATTATTTGTCTTACAATCACCCCCTCTTTAAGCAGCTCTATCCAATCAGCAACAACTGCAAAGTTAATGCTGGAAGAGGAATTTCCCAATGCAAAAATCTATGTCATTAATTCTTGGAACATCACTGGTTCCCAGACCTTAATGCTCATGGAAATGGCTAGAATGAAAAAAGACGGCAAAACCATTGATGAAGTTCTGGATTATGTAGAAAAAGCAAAATCAGATGCACGTATCCACTTTATGGTTGGCGATTTGAGCTATTTAGAAATTGGCGGTCGAATCGGAAAGATTGCTACCCTTTCTGGTAGTATCCTGAAAATTAAGCCTCTAATCATCCTTAAAGGTGGTGAAATAAACGTTGGTGGAGCCGTAAGAAGCAGAAAAAAAGGTCTTACAAAACTAGTCGAAATCACCACAGAACACTTTAAAACAACGGGTGAAAATCCTAAGGATTATATCTCCCTTGTGGGTACTACAAATGTATGGGAGGATGTTCCCGAGTTTGAGGATGATTTAAAAAAGGCACTGCCTGATATGGAATTTATCCAATCCTTCCAAATCGGTGCAACGGTGGCTTCCCACACTGGACCAGGAACAATTGGTGTTTGCTTTGCAAAGAAATATGAAGCATACCATATCTAATTTAAAATAAATTATTAGCGATAATCAAGTTTTATTGGTTATCGCTTTTTTTGCAAAGATCATAGTCTTAGAATTATCAGCAAACCTTTTAGAATTGTGAAAAGTAGCATTGTTTATATTTTTTTCATCATCACTATTTCAAGTTGTCAAAAATTCACCTTATAAAAATTCATTTGAAAATAAAAAACAGCAGATGAAATTCATCCGCTGTTGGAATTTTATTATTTATATTGATGCAAAATGTGGTCAACAACACCAATCACATTTCCATCTTTTAAGAAAACACGAGGAACTCTCTTTGTAATAACACAAGTAAGTTCATAGTTGATTGTTCCCAAGATTTCTGCCAATTCTTCAATGGGCAGAATCTGATCTTTTTGGTGACCAAATACAACAACTTCATCACCCATTTTTACATCAGGAATTCCCGTTACATCTAACATAATCTGGTCCATACAAACACGCCCTACAACAGGAGCAAAATGGCCATTAACAAGCATTCTTGCTTTATTGGATAATGCACGGCTATATCCATCTGCATATCCAATGGGGATAGTAGCTATCACTCTATCTGTATCAGCTGTATATGTTCTGCCGTAGGAAAGCTGAGAACCTGCCTTTACATGTTTAATCAATCCGATGGTTGTTTTCAAGGTCATTAAAGGCTTAATATCAATCATACCATTACATTCTCCTGAGGGGAGCATACCATATGTAATAATACCAGAGCGACACATACCAAGATGTTTTTCAGGATATGCGATAGTTGTTGCACTATTTGCACAATGGCAAATGCCAACATCTACGCCTGCATCTTTCAGTGCATTTACCATCTTATTGAAACGTGTAAATTGCATTTCAGTGAACTTAGGGTTATCACCTTGATAAGCATCTGCAACCGCATGATGGGTAAAGATTCCTGTAATATGAATATTAGGCATCTTACTAACTTCAATTAGTTCCTTTAAGGACTCCTCAAAGTTTTCTTCATCAGTCTGGAAGCCAACACGAGTCATACCCGTATCTAGCTTTACATGGGCATCAATAACTACACCAGCTTTTTCTGCTTCAGCCTGCAAAGCCTTTGCATAGTCCATACCAACCAAAGCCTGTGTTAGTTTATATTCATCCATTAATTTTGCAGTTTCAACAGGAGTATAGCCTAAAATCAAAATTGGCTTCTCAATACCTTCATTGCGTAAGCTCATACCTTCTTCAATATTGGAAACACCGAACCAATCAAAGCCTGCATCTTGTAAAGCACGAGATACAAAACCATCACCATGACCATAAGCATCGGCCTTTACAATGCCCATTACTTTTTCGCCTTCAGCCAATTTTGACTTAATACTGTTGATATTATATGCCAACGCATCCATATCAATTTCAGCCCAAGTTCTTCTGATAAAATCCATCTCATTTCCCCCTTTGCTCTTCTCCTAATTATAAAAATGCCCTTAAAACCTACATTTGTTGCCACTTTATAACCTTATATATTATAGTACAAGTGTCAATATTTTTCAATATTTTCCTGATTTTTTGTTTAACTTTGCCATATTTTATGCCAAATATAGCCTTGTAAACAATTCGTAGGCTGAATGAATGGCATCTGCACCATCTCCAATTCGATCTGCATCGCCAACCAATGCATAGGACAATCTTTCGTCCATCAACGGCAGGGTTAAATATGCATATTCATTAGGCTGAGAACCGGTTGCCAGCACAATTGCATCCGCTTGTAAGAAGAACTTTTTCCCCGCAATGGAAATAAACACCTTATGATCCTCCAAGGCATCTGCATTGGTATCTGGCATAAACTGAACCCCTTTTGCCTGTAATGAAGAAATAAGAGGCCTGGATAGAGAACCTAGGTCTTTACCAAAGGAAGACTGGCTATCTACCATTTTTATTTTTCTTTCCACGTCCAGTTCTTTTATATAGGCGGCTGTTTCAAGGCCAACAGAACCACCGCCAATAATTACAATTTGGCCTTCTTCCGATTGGTCTGGCAAAGAAACCTGACCTGAAAGTACATCACTGGCAAATACACCTTTTTCGGCTCCTTCAATTTGGGGGCCTTGAGGTTGGCTGCCCGTTGCAATCACCGTAAAGTACGGTTTTTTCTCCAGCAAAAATTCTTCACTGCACTTCTCGCCAAAGATAAACTTTACACCTAAATTTTTTAAAGTTTCTTCCATATAAGAAATATAAGCACTGAGAGCTTCCTTTTTAGGGGGTTTTGCCGCTAAGTTCAGTTGACCACCAATTGAAGTATCTTCTGAAATAACTGTTGTCATAAACCCTCGCTCTGCCGATTTTTTGGCTGCCTCCATCCCCGCTGGACCACTACCAATTACGATAACCTCCTTGCGAGTTGCCACCTTTCTGCGCTGGTTTTCAAAGTACTCTTGCCCAGCTTCAGGGTTAAAACCACAACTTAATTCTCTTCCCTTTAAAACACCGATAATACAGCGATTGCAGCCTTGACAGGGTAAAAAAGGCTGACTTTTTTCCACCCGATTTACAAAATGGGGATCCGCTAAAAATGCCCTTGCGCTTCCAACAAAATCACACATGCCCTCGGCAAGCAACTTCTCGGCAATTTCACCATCATGGATTCGGTTACAAGCGATAACAGGTAGTGACACATATTTCTTTAAAACACCTGCCAGAGGTGCATATGCTCCTTTTGCCACATGATAGGAAATTTGCTCAACGGGAGATTCATGCCACCCTCCTGTTACTGTTACCCCATCAATATACTCTGATGCCAAACGGCAAAAAGATATGGTATCCTCTAAACCATAGCCACCTTCAACCATCTGGGCACCCGAAACCTTTATCAACATCGGATAATCCCCTACCTGCCCATGCACAGCTTGAATTACCTCAAGGGGATAGTTCATGCCCCTATTGGTTGAATATCCATAGGCATCTTGGCGTAAATTTGTGATGGGAGAAAGAAACTCCGACAGCAAATATCCTGCTGAAGCACTGATCTCCACCGCATCAACACCAGCATTTTTGCAGACATTAGCTGCAAAAGCAAAATCATTCTTTGTTTTAGTTAGCTCTGCCTCGTCCATCTCCAAAGGGTCTGCTTTAAAAATGGGTGATGCAACAACCGAAGGTGCAAACAGTTTTTTATCGCCGTGGTTCTTCTTACTTTCATTTCGCCCACAGTGAAAAAGTTGAACAATGAGTTTGCAATCATGCTGATGAATTCGATCTGCTAAGGCTTTTAAGCTTTCACTTTCCAAGGCTTGGGCTTGGTGCATTCCCTTTAGACTTCCCGCCTCATTAACAGCCAGAACCATGGTTACCGCAGCGGCACCGCCTTTTGCCCGTTCCTCATAAAAGGCAACCTCTCTTTCCCCAATGGCATTACCTTCCCCATAACCTGTGTGCATTGCTAGCATTATCCAACGATTTTTCAGTTCTAAATTCCCTATTTTAAATGAAGAATATAACATAAAAATTCCTCCGTCCCTTTGAAAGATATTCATTTTGTAGTGGAAAGAATTTATTGGTTCTTTATTCCACTGATTGTACAATCAGTATAGCATAAAGCACCTTCTTTTACTATAAACGAAGGTAGCGATAAATCGATACAAAAAACCCCCTGCATTCTTTCGAAAAACAGGGGGTTTAAAAGCTTATTTACAATTCAACGAATAGAATCAAGCCTTCATTTCTTTCAGACCCATCAAGCCTTCGCCAAACAGTGCAGCATCCATCAATTTGATTTCGCCATTAGCATCTCTATCAATGATAGGTTCGAATTCCATCATATCAAGAATCTGTGTCTGAAGGTCGATACCAGGTGCAATTTCTGTTAAGTGCATACCGTCTTCTTTGAGAACGAATACACATCTTTCTGTAATGTACATTACCTGCTGCTTGTTAGCAAGGGAAACGTCACCATTGAAAGTAATTTGTTCAACAGCCTTGATAAACTTTTTCTGTTTACCTTCCTGAACAATGTTTACTTTACCATCTACAACCTGTACTTTCAAGCCACCAGCTGTAAAAGTACCGCAGAAGAATACCTTAGGTGTATTCTGTGTAATGTTGATAAAACCACCGCAACCAGCGATACGAGGACCGAATCTGGAAACGTTGATATTACCCTTTTCATCACATTCTGCAAGGCCAAGGTAGCAAAGATCCAAACCGCCACCATCGTAGTAATCGAACTGATAGCCTTGATCAATAAGGGCATCGGCGTTGTAAGAAGCACCAAAGCGAACGCCACCAGCTGGAACGCCACCAACAGCACCACTTTCAGCAGTTAATGTCATAAAGTCTACAATGCCTTCTTCATCAGCAACACTTGCCACAAATTCAGGCGCACCAACACCTAAATTTACAGCAACATCTTTTTCTAATTCAACAGCACCACGACGACCGATAACTTTCTTTGCACTTAAAGGAAGGGGTTCACCTACAACTTCAGGTCTTCTCTGCTCGCCTGACAATGCTGGATCATATTCGCAACTCAAAGACTGCTGGTGATCTTCTGGATCAGCTACAACAACATAGTCAACATAAATTCCAGGTACCTTTACAAGGCGTGGATCAAGTGTTCCAGCTTTTACAACCTTTTCAACCTGAACTACAACGATACCACCACTATTTTTAACAGCCTGGCAAACAGAAGTGCCTTCCAAAGGTGCAACTTCTTTGTCAAATGTAATATTACCACTTTCATCAGCGTAAGTACCACGAATAAGAGCAACATGGATAGGGAAAGCAGGGTAGAATAAGTATTCCTGGCCTTTAATTTCTACCAATTCAACAATATCTTCTTTGGTAATATCATTTACCTTACCGCCACCATTTCTAGGGTCGATAAATGTACCCAAACCAACTTTTGTAAATACACCTGGCTTATGAGCAGCTATATCACGAAATAGATGACACAACGCACCCTGAGATACGTTATACGCCTCCATTTTGTTTTCTAGAGCCATTTTGCCCAAAGCAGGAACTGTTGCCCAGTGACCAGCGATGTAACGTTTTAACAGACCTTCATGAGCGAAGTGCTCAGCACCTCTTCCATCTCTGTTACCCTGAGAACCACAATAAACATAAGTAATGTTTTTGGGTTCACCTGTTTCAAGGAATCTTTTTTCAACTGCTTTATCAAGAGCTTCAGGGATTGCATTTCCAACGAAACCACTTGTTGTAACAGTATCACCGTCTTTGATGAGCTTTGCAGCTTCGTCAGCAGTAATAATGGGAACCTTTCTCATTGTTCAAAATCCTCCTAAATTCTAGTCGATTTTTATAGTTTTTGCTTACTATAATACACTGGGGTAGTCGCCCGCCCCAGTGTAGAGTTATCGTATCAATGTTTAATTAAATTACAGCATTTCTACGAAGGACTGCAATCTTGTCTTAACCTGTTCGAAAGAAGAAACTTCCTGGTCAACTTCGATCATGAGGTTCTTGATACCTTTTTCTTCAAATTCTCTGTACATTACAGGGTAATCCCATTCTTCAGGATCACAGAATTTCATCATAGCAACGATGATAGCATCTGCACCTGTCTGAATTGTTTTGTTGATTAACATCTTGCCGCGGCCTTTCTTTGTATCGGTAGCAACGGAGCAACCGTACATCTGCTGCCAAGCTCTAGCCATTCTGTAAAGAGGGCCGTCTTCGCCGTTAACCACGTCAACACGAATCTGTCTGGATTCCTGAGCCAAATCGTCATCAACGATAGCAATCTTGAATTCGTTGAAGATATCAAGCAATTCGTTGGGCTCAAGTAAGATACCTGTAACAACAACTTTCTTTCCATCCCAAGGCTGAACAGGCATAGCCTTAACTTCAGCGATGAGTTCTTTAACAAGTTCTGTGTGTTTTTCTTTCAACATGAACTGTCTTGCTTTGAATACTGCATGACGGCTTACAGCGTCAATTACCTGAGGGTAATCAGCTGCAACTTTTACGAATTCACGCATAACTGCTCTATTTTCATTGTAAATTGCGATGGAGTTTTCCAAAGCAACGTTTGTAATCTGAACATCCAAGATAGCTTCCAACTGTTTTTTAACCAATTCATATTCTGTTACTAAGAACTGATTAGCAGCTTCCAAGCCTCTGTTCTGAGGGTGTGTAAACACGATTACAGGGGATGTGCCTTTCCATTTCTGGCTTAAGCACTTCAATGTATCACAAGGTACGGAGAACAATACTGCGGAAAGGTCATCATAAGCGCCTTCGCACTGCAACTCCATAACCTGCTGCATAATAGAACAAGCAAATGCAGGAAGGTATGTACGAGCTTTAGAGATTGTTTTACCCTGTGCGCCCCAGATGCCCATAGGCAAATAACCTGTTGCATGAATCATTTCTTCAGGAGCATAAATAGGCATGATACCTACTGCGCCTTTACCTGTTTCAGCTTTATAATCATCCATTGCTTTTTTAGGATTTGCTGCAATGTCTTTTAATTGGGATAAAATAGCTTCTACTTTACTCATCGTTTTCTCCTCCTCTTATTCTGCTGCTGCCATGTTGGCTTCCATCATTTCAACCAGAGCCTGAACACGTGTATCGAACTGAGCGGGAGAGAATACGCGAGGATCTGTCTGATCGCCGTCGAAACTTACGTAAGGCAAGCCGTTCTTTTCTTTGATGACTTCAGCTGTTTCTACGTTCAAGAAACTCATAAGCTTACAGCTTCTGTTCAGGTGGTAAACTGTACCGTCTACTTTGCCTTTTTCCATGATATTCATCAAAACTTCTACTTTGTTTTCTAAGCATGTATTGATGTAGATTCTTGTATAAGCTTCTGCCATGGAGTGCAAGGATTCATCGTTTGCATCATAGTGCAAATCCCAAAGTGCAGGGTAAGCTGTACCTGTCATGATAGAACCAAGACCCTTCATAGCCTTGAATGTGTGACCCAAGTGAGGCCATACAGCGATACCTTCCCATTGGAAACGTGTCTTTTCAGCACCCTTAAATGCGTAGATACCAGCTTTCAAGTTTTCTTCCAATTCATCAGCAAATGCTTTAAATGTAATTTCAGCATAATCTAAGGAACGGCAAGCAACGATAAGAGCCATGTAGTTGAACAGGTCGAAACCATTCAAAGGAGATGGTTTATACTGAGACATTGCTGCGATTCTGTTCCAGTGATATACGGAACGCTGAGTCTGATCTTTAACTTCTTTGAACTTCTTCCAATCGAAAGGTTTTCCACAGATTACTTCCAACTGAGAAATAGCGTTTCTGAACTGATCAGCGATGTAAGCTTTTGCATATTCAGGAATAGGCATTGTGTGGTTGAAAGGAACGTCGATAACGATGCAAGGGATGTCCAGTTCCGCTGCAAGGTTTTCATACCATTTCAACAATGTATTACAAATGTTATTACATGTGATTACTAAGTCAGGCAGAGGAACGTCTGCTGCGGGGGAGTTAACCAAAACTTCAGGTTTTACACCTGTGATTGCTGCTTCTTTGAGGCATTCCATGTAACCCATGTTTACTCTGCCGTAAGAACAGCAGTCAATGTTGTAGCCTTTTCTATCAGCAACTTCTAACATATCCATAGCGCCTTTTCTAGCGCCAATACCTGCGGAATGGGTTTCAGGATAAATCATTGCGATGCCCATTGTTACGCAGAATTCAGGGGGAGCTACGGATGCGGACCAACAAACAAGATCGCCTCTTGCTTTTGCTTCTCTTGCATCCTGATCAGCCTTGCTCTGGTAGTAGGCTAACAACTGTTTTGCTTTCATGCCTTGTGTTAAACTCATTCTAATCCCTCTTTCTTATTTTTTTTGTGCCGCTTCATATGCGAACAATGCCGCACCCAGCGCGCCTGTCGTTTGTGGATTTGGTGCCACAATTACATCTGTTTTCAATACACCAGCTACCGCTCTAACTACACCTGCGTTTTGCGCTACGCCGCCTGTCATGACAACGTCTTTTTCAACGCCGCCTCTATAAGCCAAGCCGCAAGCTCTGCTGGCAACTGAAAGGTGAACACCTTTAATGATGTTATTTCTACTTTCGCCGTTGGATAACTGAGAGATAACCTCAGATTCAGCGAATACTGTACAAGTACTGCTAATAGGTGCAGTATCCGTAGCCTGTGCATCCAACTCGGCCATTTCATCCAGAGTCGTTTCCAATACTCTTGACATTACTTCAAGGAAACGCCCTGTACCTGCCGCACATTTATCATTCATAAAAAACTGCTTGATGCCACCTTTGTCATCCAGACGGATTGCTTTTGCATCCTGTCCACCGATGTCAATGATGGTGCGTGCAGTGGGTACCAAATAATAAATACCTTTTGCATGGCAGCTGATTTCACTGATTTGTTTATCTGCATCAGTAAATGCAAATCTGCCATAACCTGTTGCAACTACAAAAGAGATATCTTCCCTTGTGAGTCCACTTGCCTTATAGGCCTGTTCTAGAGCCCTTTGAGGACCCGTAGAGCCTGTTCCCACTTGAACAACCTCTGCAGCTACAATATCTTTTCCGTCCTTCAAAATTACAACTTTCGAAGAAGCGGAGCCGACATCAATGCCCATTGTGTACATCCTTTGTCCTCCTCCAAATTACTATCTGTATTAACCACGCGAAAAACTCGTTAGATTACAATTATTTAAGTTAAAAGGCACCCCGTATTTCGCCTTAAAACCTGAGAACTTACCTTATTAAATAGAGGTAAGCACAATGACAATAGAAAAAACCTATATTCGACGGTATTTTAGGAATATAAGCCATATTATCCATTCATCAAAGAGTAACATCAATCGTATTGCATGAATCTTCCTGTTACTGTTTTGATTATAACACCTTTGTATTTTTATTGCAACCTATATTGTTAAAAATTTATTAGGATTTGAATTTTTTTGAGTATTTTCACTGCAAAAATTAATTGAAATAAATATCAGTCTGCATTTTTGTAAAAAACTCGGCAGTAAAACCTAATTTTTTGTTAAAAAAAACTTATTTCTAGCTAAAAATTTTTAGGATTTTAGCAATTCGCCTTTCTTTCAGGAAATTTTGCTTAAAAATAATTGTCTATCACCCCGTTTTACATATACGCTAAAAGCAAGACAAACCCTCCCATAGTTTCTTATAAGTTTTGATCTCTCCCTCTTTTTTGTTAAAAATTATGCAAAAAAGCCATACCAAGTATGCATAACATGTGTTCATATTTCACGGTTTTACACTAAATTATACATAAATTTAGCGGTCTTTCTTCCCGAAAGACCGCTTTGTCTGAGAAACGCCTCTCACAATGGGGTTTTGTTTCTGTGTTAATACAAAATGTTATTTCATGGACTATCCATGTAGGAAAAGTCTACATAAAAATCAAACTTTAACCCATCTGTTTCTGGTAGAAACTCTTAAAAGGAAACCCTTATTTGTCCTCAAGTTGGCTGAGCGCCTCCTTAATTACCTTTCCAGCAATGGGTGTTGCACTGCCATAAGCATTAGCGTTTTCAATAACAACTGCCACCGCAACCTTTGGATCCTCCGCAGGAGCAAATCCCACAAACCATGAATGATCATTCCCTGTTGCATTCTCAGCCGTACCAGTTTTCCCAGCTACTGTTACCCCATTTACTGAGGCAGCTTTACCAGTTCCGTTTTCCACAACCGAAACCATCATGTCCCGTAAAAGTGCAGCTTCTTCAGTTGTACAAATTTCTGTAAGTTTTTGGGGTACCGTCTGTTTCCCTACCTTGCCATTGCTATACTGAATATGATCTATAATATAAGGTTGCATCATAATACCCTCGTTTGCTATGGCAGATGCAAGCATAGCCATATATAACGGCGTTACGGCAGTTCTCCCCTGCCCTATGGCAGTCTCAACCAGCTCACTTTGAGTTGCGGTTGCCTCGAGCCCAATTTTGCTTTGGCTATAAGCCAACTCAAACTTTGCCGGGGTTTCCATACCCACTCGTGCCATTACCTCTCGTAACTTAGCTGGGCCAACTTCCGTTGCCATCTGTGCAAAATAGCAGTTACAAGAAACGGTTAGTGCCTGCTTCATATCCACTGTTCCATGAACTTTATTTTTATAACAATGGATTACCTTATTTTCAAAGGATGCCTCACCCTGACATTCATAGGTTCTTGTTTGCCAATCCTTCACATTCTCCATAATTGATAAAGCTGTCACTAACTTAAAAGTAGAACCAGGTGGGTATACCCCCTGAGTCCCACGATTCACCAATGGGCTATCCTCATCATCTTTAAGAGAATCCCAGTTGGCTGCAACTTTATTTGGATCAAAATCTGGATAGGCCTGCAATGCAAGAATTCTGCCAGTTGATGGTTCCATTACCACAACAGCACCCTTTGCATTGCCCAACAAATTACCCGCTGTACTCTGAATATCCATATCAACGGTTACCACAACGCTATTGCCCATTAATTCTTTTCCCGTTGCTATTCCCATGACCCGTTGGAAAAATTCATTATGCAAAGCCATCATTTCAAAGTTTTCGGCTGCTTCAACTCCAGTTTTACCAACACTGCTATACCCAGTGATATGGGCTGCCATACGAGCCCTAGGATATTTTCTCACATAAGTTCCATCATCTTGCAGAACGCTGGTTGCCAGAACTTCTCCATCTAAATCAACAATATCTCCTCGACGAATTGTGTCATCCACATAGCGCAAGCGAGAATTATATGCATTACTAGAGATTACTTGTCTATCGACCAAAACCAATTTGCCCAAATAGCCAAGTAATAAGAAAAAACACAAAGCCAAAAGCCAAAAAATTCGTCTGATACTTCGTTTCATATTATTCATAGTCTTGACCGCCCTCCATTCCCATGATTGGAGGTGCTTCTTCATCTATGCCATGCTGTTCGCAATAAACGCAAACCCACTGCAAAAGCCCCATCATCATTAAGCTCACCAAAACCGATGTGCCACCATAGCTTACAAACGGAAGGGTTACCCCTGTTAAGGGAATCAGCTTTATAACACCACCTATGATAACAAAAGCTTGAAAACACATCATAGTCGTAACCCCAATGGCCAATATGCTATAATATCTTCTTCTACAATCCAAGGCAATTCTTACCCCTCTATATAAAAGCATGATAAAAATACAAATAACCCCTGCTCCAAATAGTGTCCCAAATTCTTCGCAAAGCGCTGCAAAAATAAAGTCACTTTCTACAACTGGAATACTCTTTGGCATACCTTTGGTTAAGCCACTACCTAAAAGACCCCAGGTCGTAATGGCAAACAAGGAATTAACTATTTGGTAACCACCACGATCAATGTCTGCCCATGGGTTTTGCCAAGCGGCAACACGAACCCGAACATGAGAAAAAATCTTATAGGCTATTGTCGCCGCAAATCCTGCCGCGCCTATACCAAGTAAAAACAAAAACTCATTGGCTGTTGCGATGTACAACATAACCATATAGGTCATGAAGAAAAGCAAAGCACTACCCAAATCTTTCTGGAGTACCAAAAGAGCCACAACCCCTGCGCTAAGGACACCAGTGATTATGAATTCCTTCCATTCAATGCGCTTTCGAAAAACACTTGCCAGATAAAAAATAAAAAGAAACTTAATTAGTTCTGATGGCTGGAACGTAAAGCTCCCAATGCTCAGCCAGTTCAAAGACCCATTTCTTTCAACGCCAAAAATTTTTGTGCACAACAATAATCCATAGCAGATTATAATATATGCCCATTCAAAAACCTCAAAGCGAGGAATTAGCCTGAAGAAAAAGGGAAGCATTAACATGCCAATGAGACCAATAACCATCCACATTAATTGCTTGTATGCCAAACTCGGGGCAAGCCTTTGCAGCATAATCAAGCTTAAATCCATTAAAAACAACATCCCCGTCCAAATAAGGGGGCACCCCTCATAATAAAAACGATCTAAAAAATGAATTGCTGTTAATAAAAACACGCATCCTGCCGCACCAAACAATACAGTTTTCCAATCATAAATCAGCGTATCTCGATTGTATGCCAAAATAAGAAAAGCAGTTATATGCATCAAAATAATAAGGCGTCGTTGAATAGAAACCGCACGGTAGGGGCTACCTAAGAAGCCCCCTTGTTCGTACGCAATATACACAATGCCCTGCCATAAAAAGAAACCGATATAAAAGATAAACAGGTATCTGCTCAACATTATCAACAGATCAAACATAGCCTCACTCCACTCCGCGGAAGAAATGCCCTTTCGTATTACCCTTTTCTTTCATTTCCTCCAAAAGGTTCCTTGTCTCTGTACTGATTTTTTTAGGGTCTTGGGTCATTTCTGCATACGCCTTTGTAATCCTTGCCGCACGCCCTGGCCCTTCTTTTGTAAAATCTAAACGAACACTTCCGGTTACACTTTCCAAAATTTCATCATAGAATTTCAGTGTAAATAAAGGTTTGCTATTTAATATAGTACAAACACAGCTTTCGCAATCTGTCATTAAGGGGAATTTCAAACCCTTTCTGTCTCTTAAGAAGTATAACTCAGTATTGTTTCTTTCGGAACAATAGAAGTGACCCTCTTTGCCTCCCACATAATTGCCGATGGGACACTGTTGTGTTTTCATTAGTGGCAAATAGCCATAAACAACCATTTCACAGCTCTTATCACCCATGGTATTAATTTCTTTGAGGTTTGCTTCCACAGAAAGGCATACTTCATCCGCCCCTTGCTGCTTCCAGAATGCCACGCCCTCAGCATTTATTACATTCAAAGTATAATCTACGGTAATTTTCTTACCACTATCTTTCACCATGCCAAACTGCCCAGCTGAACGAACCAAAAATCCATCAATGTCCTTTTCTTTCAAACGCTCAACCATTGCATTGTCATTGTCCTTACGCCACTGTCTGCTAACCTTTGGCAAAGCGGCATAAAGGCTTACACCAAAACGGCGGCAAAGCTCTATTGCAGAATCTAAATTCCGCTCCATTTCGGCAGATGCTTCATAATAAATAACCTTCAAATCTTTGGTACGGACAACTGACTCAAGCTGCATAAAATCTGCCACCAACGCATGGAGTTTTTTATGAAGCAAATAAGGCTTTTTCTCCTCGTCCTTTGCTTCACTCTCACCAGAAGCTGCACGTTTTGATTTTTTCAATATCGCCTCTTCCAAAGCTTCAACACCGCTTCTTCTAAGTTGATTCAATGCGCTAATACCAACGTAAATATCATCATCCACCTCTAAATCCAAACTTTCCAAAACAAAAGAGGTTGCGCCCATCTTTTCTACTTGTTGCTTCAATTTTTCTATTGAAGTCGGTTGGTTTTCTGCCCCTTCAACAACCTCTCCGGTAACATAAACATTATTACCACTCATATCCCAGAGTTGAAGTGCTAAAGGCTGACCTTTTTTGGCTTTTAGTAAACCCCAAATTGACTTTTTACGAGTATCCTTTTCCCAGGTTTTTCTTAGTGTATCATTTAAGGATTTTCCATAGGTACGATATACAACATCATTTTTCTGTATATCGCCTTCTAAAGTCAGAGAGATTACTTCTCCAGCCTTAGATGCCTTAGAAATATTAGTACCCACATGAGGGCCGTTGGAAGTCCAAATTTCTATACCATCTCCAGGTACCAATGGCTCACGGGTACGAATTGTAACACGATTATATTTAGGAATATAACTATCAACAAAACCTATCTTTAATCCCCAAGTTTTTGGACGTTCAACGCTCATCATATCCTGTCCGCCAGCAGAGGTATAGTACCCCTCGCTAAAACCACCGCGGTTAAAAAGCTGTGTCAGCGTTTTCATATCCTCCAAAGAAACTTCGTAATGCTCAGGGTCATCAAAATATTTATCAATATATTTTCGATAAATACCTGTTACACCCGCCACATATTCGGGGTTTTTCATACGACCCTCAATCTTTAAAGAGGCAATCCCTGCCTCAATCAATTGGGGTAAAATACTTACTGTTTGAATATCTTTTGGAGAAAGTAAATACCCCTCTTGCAGTTTATCCTGACCTTTATATAATGTATATGGCAAACGACAGGTTTGGGCACAACGACCACGGTTGCCACTTCTACCACCCAACACACTACTCATAATGCATTGACCAGAATAGCATACGCATAAAGCACCGTGAACAAAGGTTTCTATTTCTGATTGACTTTGGGATGTAATTTCTTCGATCTCATCCAAAGAAAGCTCTCTACTTAACACAATCTTTGAAAAGCCTAGGCTTTCCCAATAACGAACATCCTCCAAAGAGTTGGCTGTCATCTGTGTGCTTGCATGAAGGGGAAAATCTGGATATGTTTCCCTTACCATCTTTGCTGCACCACTATCTTGAAGAATAAGGGCATCTACGCCCATTTTGTATAGCTTACCAATAAAAGCGATAAACTCCTTCAACTCTTCATCCTTGTACAATGTATTTACAGTTACGTATACTTTAACTCCCCTTAGGTGACAGTAATCACAAGCTTCTTCCAATTCCTCCAACGAGAAATTTCCAGCATATTGTCTGGCACTAAAAAGCTTCCCACCTAAATAAACGGCATCACAACCATTGTTTACTGCCGCTTTCAAACTCTCCATGGAGCCTGCCGGAGCCAACAATTCAGGCTTATTCCTTGCAGACATATTAATTCTCCTCTCTCTTGAACCGCCCTTTTTATAAATACTTTTATAAAAACAGCCTGTTTACACAAAAAGTCTAGCTATTGATAAAGATAGACTTTTTCATCTATTGTTTACTTTCTATTATTGCCAAAAAAAGCAAATCACCTTTCATTTCTTGTAAAACGAAAGGTACTTTCTTTATTTTTTACGATATTTCTCACGAATTACTTTACGAACCATTTCTTTTTCAGCCTGTCCACCCTTTAAACCCATTGGATAATGCTGAGGATGCAACTCTTGGTTATGTCCCATAGTATCCTCTTCCTTGCTTTGTTGTAAGTCCGCCCCGTGGTCAATATTAGGGGGTTGGGTTATTTCGGCTTTCTCCAATTTCGAGGTTATCTCTTCCATTGCGTCAAGTTTTTCTTTTAGGTCATCCAACTGCTGTTTTGCTTCATCCAGTTCTGCCTTTGTTTCATCCAGTTGGGGAATTAGCTGCTCAAGCCTTGTGCTTAAGCCCAAATTACGGCCTTCTAATTCTGCATTTTTTTCTTTTTCTTTAAAATAATCATCCGCCACATTTAAAGCCGCCAACACATAAGCTAAGCTTGTATCCATCTTTACTGCTACGGCATTTTTTCGAATTTGATTAATTTTCTCATCAATATATGCCGCAACTGCTTTCATATGTACTTCCGTTTCCTCTCCCACTAACGTAAAGGACTTTCCATCCACGGAAATCTTTATTCTATTCTTCAAAGAACTTACACTCCTCTCTGCCCTTTACTAAATACGATTTAAAAATATAATACACAATCGTAGTTTTAAAAAAATAACGCTTACTCCCCAAAAACAATTACCTACTGTTAGACACTTCGACTATTGTTGAAGTGCATCTTATTCAACTCTTTTTAAAAAAGCATTATCATCAGAAATTATATCTGCAACTGTTATCCCTAAGTTTCTATGCTATTTTTATCTTCACGGAAGCTATCTCCATACCTAAAAACCCCTTTATTTATGGGAACATATAGCTTTCATGATTATACCATATCTAGTGCAGGTAAGAAATGTTTTTTTGCAATAAAAAAAGCCTCTTGGCAAGGTTTCCCCTGCCAAAAGGCCGTCATTCTCTAGCAAATAATGAAATTATTTGTTGTTTTTTGCAAATTCATAGCCCATTTCAAAAGCTTTTTTGTTATCAGGGATGAATTTTGCTTTTGCACCACCAAATACATGGGTAAAAGCATCATCAATGCTTTCTACTTTAACGGAGCCAGTTGCCTGAATAACAGCACCCAAAAGGATAATGTTAGCCAATTTTGCACTACCAAATTCCTGTGTAGCCATTGTGTTTGCAGGAACGCTTAATACGCGAATATCTTCTTTAGCACCTTTTACTTCAGCCAAATCAGAATTCAAAACCAATGCGCCGCCTTTTGCAAGAATATCAATAAATTTATCTAAAGAAGGCTGGTTCATTGCAATTACACAGTTTGCGTCACTGGTAATTACAGGAGAGCCGATAGGTTCGTCAGATACGATTACATGGCAGTTCGCTGTACCACCACGCATTTCAGGGCCGTAAGAGGGACACCATGAAACTTCATGACCTTCTAACATACCTGCGTAAGCCAAAATTTTACCCATAGAAAGAGTACCCTGGCCACCAAAGCCTGCACAACAAATTCTCTGTGTATTCATATTATTTGCCCTCCTCTGCAGTGATATCTTTGAAAACGCCAAGAGGATAGTAAGGGATCATTTTTTCTCTTACAAATTCCATAGCTTTAACGGGTGTCAGACCCCAGTTTGTAGGGCAAGTGGAAACAACTTCAACAAATGTGAAGCCAAGGCCCTGTTTCTGGATTTCAAAAGCTTTTCTGATTGCTTTTTTTGCCTGAGTAACCTGAGCAGGTGTGGAAACACTTACTCTTTCGATATAAGCAGGGCCATCTAAAGTAGCCAACATTTCGCTTACACGAATAGGGTTACCGTTAATTTTAGGATCACGACCAGCTTTAGCTGTTGTAGCTTTCATGCCGGGCAATGTTGTAGGAGCCATCTGGCCACCTGTCATACCATAGATACCATTGTTGATGAAAACTGTTGTAATTTTTTCACCTCTTGCAGCCGCGTGAACGATTTCTGCAGTACCGATGGAAGCAAGGTCACCGTCACCCTGATAAGTAAGAACTACTTTGTCTGGATGTACTCTTTTGATACCTGTTGCAGTTGCGGGAGCACGACCGTGAGCACACTGAATAGCGTCAAAGTTAAAGTATTTGTTAGCGAAAACTGCACAACCAACTGGTACAGCTGCGATTGCGTTTTTGTCGTCGCCCATTTCTTCCAAAACTTCTGCTACAAGTCTGTGAACAATACCGTGTGCACAACCAGGACAATAATGCAATTTTACATCAGTTAAAGCTTTTGTTTTTTGAAATACAACTGCCATTATTTGTCACCTCCCATAACTTTCTTGCCAAATTCAACGATTTCATCTACCGCAGGAACGATACCGCCTGTTCTACCATAGAATTCGATTTTGTTTTTGTCGTTACATGCATAAGCAACATCCTGAACCATCTGACCCATACTCATTTCAACGTCAAGATATTTTTTGATGTTCTTATCCCATTTCTCAAAAGCATTTACAGGGAATGGCCACAATGTTTTAGGTCTAATCATACCTACTTTGTAACCTGCTTCTCTTAAATAACCAATTGCTGTTCTAACAATTCTGGAGGATGTACCATAAGAAACGAAAGCATATTCTGCATCGTCCATCAAGTATTCTTCCCAAGCCTGTTCGTTTGCTTCGATTTTAGCATATTTTTCGAAATGTCTCTTGTTCCAAGCTTCACATTCAGCAGCTTCGATAACCAAGTTTTCTACCATATGCTTTTCGCCTTCGCCCTTACCTGTTAATGCCCAAGTTTTAGGAGGCAAATCTTTTTTACAAACATAGTTAAATTCAACAGGTTCCATCATCTGACCAATCAAACCATCAGCCAAAATGATAACAGGTGTGCCATAGTAGTCAGCTAAATCAAAAGCTTCCATTACCATGTCAACTGCTTCCTGAACGGATGCAGGAGCCAAAACGATATCATGATAGTCACCGTTAGAACCACCTTTTACTGTCATGTTATAGTCAGCCTGACCGGGCTGAATTGTACCCAAACCAGGGCCACCACGCATCATGTTGATGATAACAGCAGGCAAACCTGCGTTGGAAATATAGCCGATACCTTCTTGTTTCAAGGCAATACCGGGTGAAGAAGAACTTGTTAATACACGTGCACCAGCACCTGCTGCACCATAAACCATGTTGATTGCCGCAACTTCAGACTCAGCCTGAACAAATACGCCACCAACCTTAGGTAATTCACTTGATAAATATTCTGGTACTTCGCTCTGAGGAGTAATAGGATAGCCGAAGAAATATCTGCAACCTGCCTCAATCGCCGCTTTACCAACCGCTTCGTTGCCTTTCATTAAGATCTTTGCCATTGAATTTTCCTCCTCTCTTAGTCGAGCTTTTCTACTGTGATTGCACAATCTGGACACATCTTAGCACAAGCAGTGCAAGCGATACAGTCGTCATTCACTGGTTCTGCAGGGTTATAGCCCGCTGCATTAATTTTTGTCTCAGAAAGTTTCAGTACATGCTTGGGACAAACAGACACACAAAGTTCGCAGCCCTTACAGATCAAATCATTGATCGTTACTTTACCTTTTGCCATTCAAATACACCTCCATAAATATTTAAATTTACATCCAGGTTTTTCTCATATAAAACTTCATAGGGAACAACTCCCCGGCAAGCCCAAGTGGCACTTTCTCTGTCATCAGTTCCTCAACATAAGAAACATACCTTACAGGAACGCCTGTACGTTTTGTTACTTCTTTCAAAACGGCGTCCCCATCCAAAAGGCACTGCGCATTGGTCTCCCGAATCAGGTTTGTGTTGTTAATGAAGCCAGTCACTTTTAGCCCCGACGAACACTCGAGCTTCTCCATCTGCTCGATTACACCCTCAGGTGTGGACGTACTGGGACGGTATGTATTGACTACCATAAAAAAATCTACTTCCGCAGGGTCCAAAATTGGTTTTAACCGGCCAAGCACCATAGTGCCAACGTCATTGCCCCCCAAATCCACGATGTAGTCAAAACTACGCTCGCGTGCTGGCATTGTCATGGCCGCAGAAACTGCAGGTACATCCAGCCCGTCCCCCTCAATCGAAGAGGAAATGACCATAATACCTGCCTTCTCCATTTCTTGCTTTCTTTCCCTAGAGCGGAAATAAACATTTACGATATCCAAATCGGCAATAGCAACCTTTCGGTCTTGCTGACTGAGCTGCATTGTATAATTTACTGCAAACTCTGTTTTACCACTGCCGTAGTGACCTGTAATAATACGAACTCTTTTGTCATCAGTGATCAACGCATTCACCTCTATTTTTCAAATACGCACCGATTTTTGTATTAAAAAATGTGCAATCTGTATATTTTAGATATTTTTTTGTTTATATTAAACAAAAAATAACTCATTCATATTTTTTTCTTAATTCATAAATAAACAACAATTCTTTGTTATTTGTATACATTATAGCGCATCCATATTCCTTTTGCAATATTATCAGTTATTTTTTTATCAAGTTTATAAAAAAAAACATCTTGCATCTTCATTTTTACTTTAAAAAAATGTTTCAGCTGCAAAATGTTTGTCTATTTTAGATATTTCACTGTGCTTTCACACTGTTTTTTTATGGTTATTTCCGCTTGTCCTACAACATTGTCATTAAAATTACAATTCCTTTAACACTTGATACTATGCAAAAAAACCCCATTTATCTCTTTCATAATTTGACAGATAAATGGGGTTTTTTATTTTTTTCTTATTGTTGTCCTACAAGACAATTATACATTATATAATAATTCTCCATAGGTAGGGAATGGCCATGCCTTCTCATCTACCAAAAATTCTAATCTATCCGCAGGTTTACGCAGCTGTTCCATAGCTACAAAAACTGAATCACGATAATAAACTGCCTGTGCACGGGTATTTCCCTTAAGCTTAAGGGCTTCCTGTGTCACCTCGGTCAGGTGTTTTAACCCCTCGTGGAAGGCCTTGATATTTTCATTGATTTCTTGCAATAATTCTTCTTCTACGGACGCGTCAAAACCTGCTGCTTTCATTGCCGCCAGAGAAGTTGCTACCTCCCCCGCATATTTTACAATAGCAGGGCGAATCTGCTTAGACGCAATATCAATCATTGCCCTTGCCTCAATGTTAATCTGTTTAATATAGGTTTCATACATAATTTCGGAACGAGATTGTAGTTCCACGCGGTTTAATACCTTATGTCGCTCAAAGAGCTCAATGGATTTTTCATCAACCAAATTAGGGATAGAATCCACCATATTTGTGATGTTGCTAAGACCCCTGCGTTCCGCTTCGTTGACCCAATCATCGGAATAACCATTGCCATCAAAAATAATACGCTTATGGGCAGTATAAGTTTTACGGATTAATTCGTGCACTGCAGTGTTGAAGTCATCTGCCTTTTCCAGTTCATCTGCAAATTCCTCCAAAACATCCGCAACAATGGTGTTCAATACAAAGTTAGGGCCTGAAATCGAGCCTGAAGAAGGTGGCATACGGAACTCAAACTTATTGCCAGTAAAGGCAAAAGGAGATGTTCTGTTTCTATCTGTTGCGTCTCTTTTCAAGTAAGGCAGAGTATTTACACCTACACGCATTTTTCCACCCTGAATACTACTTGTTGCCCCACCATGCTCAATCTGATCAAAAATATCTAAAAGCTGATCCCCAAGGAAGATGGAAATAATAGCAGGTGGCGCTTCTTGCTTGCCCAAACGGTGGTCATTTCCAGGGTTTGCTGCAGCCAAACGCAATAACTCAGCATGTTTATCCACACCTTTGATGATTGCTGTAAGGAATACCAAAAACTGTGCATTTTCGTGGGGCGTTTTACCTGGATCCAAAAGATTCTGACCATCATCAGTTCCCAACGACCAGTTATTGTGCTTACCGCTACCATTTACTCCAGCAAAGGGTTTTTCATGAAGCAGACAAGCTAAATTATGGTGTCCCGCAATACGCTTCATTGCTTCCATAACCAACTGGTTATGATCAGCTGCACGGTTACAATCATCATAAATTGGCGCAAGCTCGTGCTGAGCAGGTGCTACTTCGTTATGCTGTGTTTTTGCAGACACACCCAGTTTCCATAGCTCTATATTTAATTCTCTCATAAAGCAAGCAACTCTTTCTTTGATGCTGCCAAAATAATGGTCATCTAACTCCTGACCTTTTGGAGGTGCCGCACCAAAAAGAGTTCTACCTGTAAAAATTAAATCTTTTCTTTGATTATATAAATTGCGGTCAATGAGGAAATACTCCTGTTCTGCCCCTGAATATACGTTAATCTTCTTGGCAGTTGTGTTGCCAAACAGATGCAAAATACGCATGCACTGCTTAGAAATGGCTTCTACGGAACGTAATAAAGGCGTCTTTTTATCCAGCGCTTCCCCTGTATAGGAGCAAAATGCCGTAGGTATATATAATGTAATCCCTGCTGCATCCTCCCTTAGAAATGCAGGTGATGTACAATCCCAAGCTGTATAGCCTCTTGCTTCAAAAGTTGCACGCAACCCACCAGAAGGGAAAGAAGACGCATCCGACTCCCCTTTGATTAACTCCTTGCCGGAAAACTCCATAATTGCTTTGCCATTGCTAGGTGGTGCCAAAAAGGAATCATGCTTTTCTGCAGTGATACCCGTCATGGGCTGGAACCAGTGGGTATAATGGGTTGCACCTCTTTCCACTGCCCAGTCTTTCATGGCATTGGCAATAATATCTGCAATAGAGGAATTTAGCATTTCCCCTTTTTCAATGGTGTTCTTTAACTCTTTGTACACATGCTTTGGCAAATGTTCACGCATCATTGCGTCATTGAAAACATTCATGCCGAAAATTTCGGGTATAGAAATTTTTTCGTACATACACTAGTCCTTTCTGGGTCAACTTCCATCCTTCTTCTGAATTTTACCATACGTTTTATTATACAGACGCAAGAAAGGTTTTGCAACGATTTTGCCCCTGACGCTTTGGAGAAATCCTACCCCTGTTTAGATTATTTTTCTTCTATATCATACAAATATTTTTTATGCCTTTTCATTTCTATATATACATTTTTTTGAACTGATAAAAATAAAAAACGCACATTCGTATTTTAGCATAAATTTACTCTTGATAAAGAACACTAGTTCTGTTATAGTAAGAGTAAGTTCTATTGAGGAGGAGCCTGGCATGAAGCTCGTAAACAAAAATATCGACATGATTTCTTGGACATCAAAAGATGGATCTGTCACCCCAGTACGCTTCCGTTTTGAAGAAGAGGGAAAAACACTAGTCGTTAAAGTGGGACATATCCTTCAGACAGATAAAACCAAATTTGGAGGCAGCCCTACCCTTTCTTTTCTTTGCAGCAGTGTAATCTCTAACACAGAAAAAATATATGAACTAACCTGTAATTGTGATAACCAAAAGTGGCTGCTGAAAAAAATATAATCGCTATTTTAAAATTCCACCTTAGCCCTTGCCACCAAAAGCAAACAACCCTCATTGCGAAAACATAGGAGTTAAGCTCTCTGGTTGAACCAAAAGCTACCCTCCCAACATCCTCAAGTTCCCGGAAAGTTCTCATCCTATACCATCTTAAACCATAAATAAACCAATCAAAAAAAGCTGGCTCTTTTTATAGAAAGATAACCAGCTTTTACTAAGCCTACTATAAATCGTTCAGATAGCCTTTGTTTTTTTCAAATCGCTTCTGTCTTAATCCCTTACTGGAATAACAGCTCCTTCAGATGCAGACCTAACATTTTTATAATACTGATATAAATACCCTGTTGCTTGAGGCGTCTTGCTTCGTTTGCCTTGACTACGTCTTGCCTCAAAATCCACCTCAGCAGAGATGCTACCGTTTTTCACATCTACAACAATGGTATCTCCGTCTTCCAAGTAAGCAATATTTCCATCGTCTGCCGCCTCTGGGCAAATATGCCCAACAAAACAGCCATTGTTGGAACCAGAAAATCTACCATCGGTAATGACACAAACCTTACTGCCTAAATCCATACCCACCAAAAGCTTCATAGCCTTATACATCTCGGGCATACCAGGGCCACCCTTGGGACCTTCGTTGCGAATTACCACAACTTCTCCTGCCCGAACCTCATGATTACGGATACCTGTTAAAGCATCTTGCTCGCTTTCAAAAATCTTCGCTTTTCCCTTGAAATACAGGGCATCCTCTGGAATTGCAGATGGCTTTGTAACGGAGCCATGGGAGGCAAGGTTTCCTGTTAAAATACCAATGCCCCCTCTGCTATGTACAGGGTTTGCCAAAGGTCGGATAACATCCAAATTATAATTCTTGGCATCTTTCAAATTATCTTCTAAAGATTTTGTGGTACAGGTCATTCCCTTTATATCAAGCACAGATTGAAGTTCAGCCATAATTGCCTGAACACCCCCTGCTTCATAAAAATCCAATAAAGTATATTGTCCCGCTGGAATCATGGGTACCAAGTGAGGAACATCCTTTGCTTCGTCACCAAACTCAAAAATATTAAAGTCGATTTCCGCCTCATACGCAATGGCAAGCAAATGCAACACTGCATTGGTAGAACCGCCAATAGCCGAGTTCACTTTCACTGCGTTAATGATAGATTCTTTGGTGATAATATCCCTTGGCTTAATATCTTTTTCCACCAATGCCATTACCGCCTTGCCACTATCGTATGCCATGGCCAAACGCTTGCTATAAACAGCGGGAATAGCCGCCGCACCAGGCAAAGCCATACCCAATGCCTCGGCTAAGCAACACATGGTGTTTGCCGTCCCCAACATTGCGCAAGAGCCAGGGGTAGGAACCGCATTGTTTTCAATCCAATCAAACTGCTCCTGAGAAATTAGCCCAGCCTTTAATGCTCCTTCAGACTGCTGAATAATAGAGTGATCTATATATTCACCGCCATAGGGATTGTTTTCTTTCATTCTGCCAGGTAATGTAGGACCTCCATTGATGAAAACCGTGGGCAAGTTTACACGAACTGCCCCCATAAGCATACCAGGTACGATTTTATCGCAAGAACCAATCAAAACCATACCATCCAAACGATGAGCCTCCATCATTGTTTCAATTTCATTGGCAAGAATTTCTCTGCCAGGAAGGATGTGTTTCATACCATTATGACCCATGGCAACACCATCACAGGCACCAATCACGCCAAACTCCACAGCCATACCGCCAGCGGCACTAATTCCTTCTTTTACCCTTTGGGAAACCTGTTGCAACAAAAAATGCCCAGGACAAACAGAATTATATGCATTGACCACTGCAATAATTGGTTTCTTCATTTCATCATCGGTAAAACCACTACTTTTATATAAAGCACGTACATTTGCCCACTCAGGGCCGCTCAAAATATCCTTGCTTCTAATAAACATTTTTACCTCCTAATCCCCTTAACCCTATTTGTTGTGCCAAAGCATTCTACTTATATTCTATTTCAACGCCAACGAAACAGGGGAGAACTTCATCATTCAGTTATTATGTAGTAACTCTTTATCCACCAACAAAGTAGCTTAAAAATTCCTTATTACAGTTTAAGTTCTAGCAAGGTTTCCAGAAAAGACCTTCCAAAGTTCCTTCTCTTACAGAAATAGCATAAAAAAAACAGGCATTGTAAAAATACAAAGCAATGTGGTTACAAAAATATATTTGCTGGCAAGCTCCTCATCGGCACCAAATTCCGCAGCCAATATTGCACAAAAAGCCCCAATAGGTGTTGACAGCCCTACAACGATAACCCCCAAAATAAGCTTATCATGGATAAAGGGCTTTAACATAAAATAAGACGATAGAGGCATAAAAATCAGGCGAAAAAAGGAAACTGCATATGCCCATTTTTCCGTAACTGTTTCTTTAAAGTCAAACTTACCTAAAATACCACCGATATAAATCATCGCAAGGGGTGAAAGCATCCCCCCTACCATATCCACCGTATCCTTCATTGGCTCAGGCAAGCGAACATTCATTACAAATAGCAAAATACCCACTACCGTTGCCACATTAACAGGAGCCTTTAGCAATTGCTTCATATTTACCTTGCTACTATCTGAATTTTCCGTACACTTATCTAACACCACCACACCAAGGGTATAAGCCGTGATGTTAAAGGCAAAACTGGCAAAGGCACAATAAAAAACACTGTTTCCGCCAAAAATCATAGAGATGACGGGCACACCCATAAAGCCAATATTTGCAAACATACAGCTAAAAATCCAGATTCCCTTAGCCTTCTGTGGTACCTTTAAAAATCGAAAAGACAGCCAGCCAACGACGAGCCCCCAAAAGTGCATAATCACACAAACAATAAATACCGTTGCGCCATCCCGAAACAACTCAGGGGTGTAGTCGATTTGCAAGGATGAAATGACAAAGCAAGGAATAATAATACGAGTTAAAAACCCTGCTATACCTTCCATAAAACTATCATCTACTATCTTCTTCTTTCGACAGCCATAGCCGATCAAAATCAGGAAAAATATAATCATTAATTTATTTAATACCGTAAATACAGCTTCCATGCCATCGACCTTCCCCTAACACGTATTTTGTATCCAATTTTATACTACTATTAATTCACTGTAAAGCTACATTTTCCCAATTTGAAAACATCCACAATATTTTGTGCTGCCATCAAGCCCATTTTGCTGCTTGCTTCATAAGTTGCCGCACCTGCATGAGGGGTTACTGTGCAGTTAGGCAGTTCCAGTAAAGGGCTGTGATAAGGAGGCTCCTCCACTGTTGCATCAAGACCAGCAGCACCAATTTCACCATTCTTTAAAGCGTCAAACAATGCTTCTTCATCAATGATACCGCCACGGGCAGTATTTACAATAACCGCCTTATTTTTCATCTTCTTAAATGTTTCGGCATTAAACATATTTTTTGTTTCCTCATTCAAAGGGGAATGGATTGTAATAAAATCTGCCTCTTTAACAATGGTTTCAAAATCAACATACTTTGCACCGGTTTCCTGCTGAAACGCTTCATCCTGATATGTATCGTAGCAAAGAACATCCATGGAAAAACCTTTACATCTCCTTGCCACACCTTTGCCAATTCTGCCTGCACCAATAACCCCTAGGGTTTTTTCAAACATTTCAACCCCTGTTGGTCTTTGCTGATTTCCATCTTTGATGCAACAATCCATATAGCTCACATTTCTTGCTGCTGAGAGCATCAATGCCATTGCCATATCTGCCACAGAATCACCATTGGCACCTGGGGTGATGGTAACAGCGATTCCTTTTGCCTTTGCTGCTGCCAAATCCACCTTGTCATAGCCAACACCATAACGGCTGATTACCTTTAGCTTTGTTGCAGATTCAATCAATTCTGCTGTGTAATCTTCCAAACCTGCAATAATGGCATCCGCATCTACAATCTCTGCTTTCAATTGCTCTGCAATGGGGCCATCCGCCGCAACCAGTTTTTTCACCTCAAAGCCGTTTGCCTCCAATAACTTCTGTGCTTTATCATCAGCACTACCGAAAGATCTCGCTGTAACCAATACTTTGTAACTCATTTTATTCTTCTCCTTCCAACCAAGCTGTGTGAAAACTGCCTTCCATATCCCTTCTTTCATAGGTATGGGCACCAAAACAGTCTCTCAAGCCTTGTACAATGTTTACATTCATTTTTTCTGTGCGGCAGCTATCATAATATAAGATAACCGACAACAAAGTAGGCACCGCAACCCCCGCCTCAACAACCTTGGCAGAAATCTCACGCAACGCATGTTGATTTTTTTCTAAATCACCAAAATTAGGGGAAAGTAGGATATTTTTATCACTTTCCACCAATGCCTTTGTAATGTCTTTTAAAAGACCACTGCGGATAATACAGCCTTCTCTCCAAAGAGAAACTGCCAACGGCAAATCAATCTCCCACCCATAATCATCAGACGCCTTTTTAATTAGTGCAATACCCTGGGCATAGCTAACAATCATAGCCAGATATAGGGCATCTTTCAGTTTTTCTTCATGGTTTTCCATTGTCATAGGGGTTGTTGTTGACTGCAAAACTTGACTGCCTTCTAAACGCAACTGGCGCTCTGCAGAAAAATATCTGGCAAAAACGGACTCGCAGATGGTAGGAATATATACTCCACGGGCAATTGCTTCCTCCAAAGTCCAGCTACCAGTACCCTTTTGTTTTGCCACATCTAATATTTTTTCTACCAGAGGTTTGCCATCTACATCATTTTTCTTAAGAACTCCTGCGGTAATATCAATTAAATAGGAGCTTAACTCCGTATCTTTCCAACGGTTAAAAATTTCTGTTATTTCCTGATGGCTCAAATTAAGCCCATTTCTCATGACTGAGTAAACATCTGCAATCACCTGAATCATGGCATATTCAATACCATTATGCACCATTTTTACATAGTGCCCAGCTCCCTCTTTGCCTAGGTAGTTACAGCAATATTCATCGCCGACTTTTGCCGCCATTCTCTCTAGAATATGTCCGCAAGAATCCCACGCCTCTTTACTACCGCCAACCATCATGCTAGGGCCTGTCAGCGCACCTTTTTCCCCACCAGAAACCCCTACACCCAAGAAATGAATGCCTTTTTCCGAAAGGAAACGATACCGCCTTTGGCTATCTTTGAAGTGAGAATTGCCCCCTTCAATTAAAATATCACCCTCACCTAAAAGGGGTAATAAACAGTCAATTACACTGTCAACAGCACTTCCTGCCGTAACCATCATAAAAATGATTCTGGGGCTTTTCAGGCTTTTTACCATTTCCTCTTCGGTAGAAAAAACAGCACAATCGCCCTCAGCATGAAATCCTTCTCTCTCCCCATGGCTTTTTCCAAAAAGGGCTGTACGGAAGCCTTTTGAGATTAAATTTTTAGCCAGACTACTTCCCATTACACCAAGACCATAAACGGCAATTTCAAAATTCTTCATTCCACACCCTCCTATTTTCAAATCCCTATGGCTTTGCCTTAAATTCTGACAGTCTTTTTAAAAGACTTAACCCTAATCTTGGCAAAGACCATTCATGTTTTTCTTTCAAATTAATGACTACTTGTGGCATTTGGCAATGCCTGCACTTCGTAAGCCCCACCAACCCATAGGCTTTGGAATTACGAAAATTTCTAAATCAAAACGGTCGGCACAGGCTGGTTCGCCGCTACCGACCGTTGTTTTTTTCAATCAACTAGGTTGTTTTAATTATTATTCACGGACTAATTTTACAGCGGAAGCAGTTATTTTTTGAATTTCATCAAACTTCTTTTCCTGAATCAAAGAGTCTTTTACCATCCAGCTACCACCACAAGCGATGATTTTAGGATTTGCCAAGTACTCTTTAATGTTCTTCTCGCTGATACCACCTGTTGGCATAAAACGAATGTTGCCAAAAGGTCCTGCCAAAGCTTTAATGGTGTTCAAGCCGCCATAAGCTTCCGCGGGGAAAAATTTTACAACGGGCAATTCCAATGCAATGGCTGCCATAACTTCCGTAGGTGTACAAACACCGGGGAAAATAGGAATATTATTTTCCTTTGCAAAATTTACAACGTCTGCATTTAAGCCAGGAGAAACGATGAATTTTGCACCTGCTTCTTTTGCCAATTTTGCCTGAGCAACATTGATAACAGTACCAGCACCTACCAACATTTCAGGAATTTCAGCCATTGCCTTAATTGCTTCAAAAGCAGCTTCTGTACGGAATGTTACCTCTGCAACAGGTAAACCTCCTGCAATCAATGCTTCTGCCAAAGGCTTTGCATCTTCTATATGATCAATTTTCACAACGGGTACAATTTTCAGTTCTTCAATTCTCTGATTAATATCCATAATCTAATTACCTCTTTCTCTTTGTCAAAAACTATAAATTCAGTGGGAGCTTTTACTCACCAATTAATTTTCCAAAAAGCACCCACCCCTATGGAGGCGGGGGACTTCCTTGGTCGGTTAAACAATAATAAAACGTGGTTCTTCTCCATTTAATAATTTAGCGACGTTTTCGGCACAAACAACGCTAACAGCACTAATTGCTTCAATGGAGTACATACCGATATGGGCAGTCACCACAAAGTTTTCAAGTTCCAACAAAGGGCTATCCTTTTCAATAGGCTCATGCTCTGTTACATCCACAGCACAGCCACCCAAATGGCCATTTTTCATACATTCGTATAAATCCTGCTCATGAATGATACCGCCTCTGCCTGTATTCACCAGATAAGCCTCTTTTTTCATTCTCATGATGCGTTCTTTGTTAAACAGATATTTTGTGGTATCTGTCAAAGGCACATGGATAGAAATAACATCACTCTTTTCTGTAACAGTGTCCAAATCAGCCAGTGTTACAAAGTCTTTGAATTCTTCTGGAACCTCTGTCACGAAGGGATCATAAACCAAAACCTGCATAGAAAAGCCCTTTGCTCTTCTGGCAACATTTTTTGCAATGGCACCAAAACCAATGAGTCCTAATGTTTTTTCAAAAACATCTTTTCCAATAAAGGTCTTCCACTCACCATTATGTACTCTTTGATTGGTGATGGATATTCCTCGGGAAATATTTAAAATATGAGCAAACGCCAAATCGGCAACAGCATTTGCATTCATAGCAGGTACATTGGTCACACGGATTCCCAATCTTTTTGCATCTTCCAGGTAGATATTATCCAAGCCTGCGCCATGCTTCGCGATAATTTTTAAATTTTTACATCTTTCCATATCCTCAGGATAAAAAGGATGGGCACCAATGATCAAACCATCATATTCATGAATCACTTCTTTAAATTTTTCCTCATCAAAATCCGCCCCCATAAGGGTGTATTCAATCCCCGCCGCTTCTAAAACTTCAAAAGGCTTCGGGCTTGTTTTTCCGAAAGATCTGGATGTAACTAATACCTTCTTCATTTTTTCGCCCCCTGTTTTACTTTAAGCCATATTCCAATGCCAAGTTTTTAATAGCCTCAAAATCTCCTGCTTCAATGAGCTTCTTGTTTACCAAGTTGCCACCAACGCCAACACCAACACAACCAGCATCAATAAAATCACGATAATTGGATGCATCCACGCCACCAACAGCAGTCAAAGGGATTCCATCAATGGGGCCCATCAACGCCTTAATATAGGAAAGACCTAATGTTGCTGCGGGGAATAATTTTACAATATCTGCACCCCAATTATATGCAGCAATTACTTCCGTAGGGGTTACTGCGCCAGGAATAGAAACCATTCCTAGTCTTTTTGTTGCCTTAATTACGGCTTCATCCACATTAGGGGAGATAATGTATTCTGCACCAGCTTCCTTTGCACGATATACATTTTCAGGAGTCAAAACTGTACCCGCTCCAACTGCAACAGAATCTCCAAAGTGTTCTTTAATCATACGAATAGACTTTAATGTATCTAAGCTTATTTCTTCGCTTTTCAAGCTAAAAGTTACTTCAACACAGGTAATGCCACCGTCTTTTAATGCCTGCACTGTTTGAATCATATCTTTAGAAGAAATACCTCTAACAATTGCAACCACCTTACCATCTAAAACTCTTTGCAATGTATCTGCCATGAACTCCATCTCCTTTTCTCTTTTGCATACAAGTTAGCCTTCAGCCTCTAAAATTCTGGCTAACTCCAAGTAACCATATAAGCCATAACTCTCTCCTGCTTTGCTTGACACAACTTCTACGTCAACCTCAGGCAAAAGGTATTGACTAATCATTTTGTATCCTTCTATATAATTCTTACCACCGATAATTACAACCTTTTTCACGCCGTTCCAATCTCTATCCAGCTTATATTTCAGCATATCGATTACGCCGCCTGCAACTACCCCGGAAAGAAGGCAATTTCTAATTTCATTTTCACAAACACCAAAAACCTTTGTTGCATGAATGATATATAACGCTCTTGCCAAACCATAGGTTTTTACCATGTCGTAGCCTTGAATTACATACTCCTTAGACAAAATAATATCCTCGTTGGTTAATTCACCACCAAGTATCGTGTCTTTTTTAATTGCATAGTTCAGCTCACCTGTAAAATTCGAAACAATATCAGTAATTGTACCGTTTTTTACATAAAGCATATGGGTATGGGAACCAGGAGAAATCATAACGCAGTCTTGATCTTTGGGGATTACGCCACTGGCAACCATGCCAACCACTTCAATTTCTTCCCCTCTTACATTATTCATTTTCTCGATATTTTCCATTGTTACCAACTGTCCCGGCTGGGCAGTTTTCACCCCTCGAATGAGGTTTAATTCTCTATGAAAATATATTTCTTCTAGATGGATATAACGCTGATGTAACAGCTTTTTTCCATCTACGGGTGTGCTGATATGCTCTACTTCAACAATTCCAAAAGGATTTGTTACCATACCAGACAACCAAATACTTTCAATGTCACTATCCTTTAAGGCATTTCTTTCTAAAACCTGATCGTAAATCTCTTTTAAACCGCTTAAAAGCACGTCATTGCTCCCCGAAATTGCAGAGTCCTTGGTACCCACATTTGCGATGATGGTATCCACAGACTGCATTTGCTTTACCAAGTAAAGCTTGGAGTTTGACGTGCCAGAGTCTATATAAATATGATACATTACTCACACCCCTTTTAATTTGTATTCCGCAGCCAAAAAGACTGCGGAATACGACACACAAATTAATTATGAAAAAAGATTTGGAAGAATCATAGAAATTGGTGCGACATATGTAATCAGGAGGAGGCACGCAAGCATTACTAATATGAACGGAATAATGCCCTTCGTCACCGTTTCCAGAGGCTCCGAACCTACACGAGAAGCAACAAAGAGGTTGATGCCCAATGGAGGTGTGATGAAGCCAATTGCCAAGTTTACTACCATGATGATACCGAAGTGTACAGGATCGATACCAATGGATGTTGCTACTGGAAGCAAAATTGGTGCAAGTACCATGATTGCAGGTGTAGTGTCCATGAAACAACCTACTACCAACAACAAAATATTAATTAACATCAAAATTAAGAATGCATTATCAGTTGCACTGATGATTGCATTTGTAATCATGTTTGGAATCTGCTGAATTGTGAGGATTTTTGTAAATGCAGTTGCACAACCCAAAATAACCATTGTTGTAGCTGTTGTGGAACAAGCATTACCTACTGTTGCAAACAGATTTTTGAAATCCAATTCTTTATGGATGAATACACCACAAATGAACGCATAAACTGCAGCTACTGCCGCTGCTTCTGTTGGTGTAAAGATACCTGCATAAATACCACCTAAGATGATAACAGGGTTAATCAGTGCCCATTTTGCATCCCAAACAGCTGCCAACTTCTCTTTTGTTGTATAAACAGTTTCGTCACCTTTCCAGCCCTGCTTTTTCGCATAGAAATAGCAGTAAAAAATCAATGCTAAACCGATTAAGAGACCGGGCAAGAAACCTGCCAAGAACAAGTTGGAGATAGATGTACTGGTGGAAACACCATAGATTACCATTGGAATACTAGGAGGAATGATTACACCGATAGAACCAGCGCAAGCAACCAAAGCCAATGTAAACTTTTTGCTATAACCTTTTTCTAACATAGTAGGTACAACCATAGAACCTACTGCCGCTACTGTTGCAGGGCCTGAACCAGATACCGCTGCAAAGAACATACATACAATTACAGTTACAATGGCAAGACCACCTGTGATTTTGCCAAAGAAAACGTTACAAACGTTCAAAATACGCTTGGATACACCACCGGCACCCATTAATTCACCCGCTAAGATAAACAGAGGGATAGCCATAATAGGGAAGGAGTCACAACCTGTAAATAATGCCTGAGGTACATACCCTGCAGAAAGGCCTGTTGTAAAAGGGATAGCCAAAAGGGAAGCCAAACCAATAGAAATACCAACGGGCACATTTAAAATCAGGAATAAGGCAAGACCGCCAAATAACGCTGCGATTACCATTATTGAACCCCTCCTTTCTTAAGGTCTTTAATTCTGAAAATAATTACCTGAATCTGGCGAACTGCTGTCAACCCAAAACCTACCATTGGTGCAGAATACATAAACCACATAGGAATCTGCATTGCTGGAGAGTTCTGACCTAATCTAACCTGGGACATAACAACGCCGTATGCTAAATAAACAATGATAACGGAAAATGCGAGGAATAATACGTCGCCTAAAATTACTACAAAAGGTCTAAGCTTCTGTGGGAATAAGCCCATAGCCGCTTCAATCTTAATATGCTTCATAATGCGGGCACCATAGCTGATACCAAGATAAATTAACCAGATAAAGATATATCTCGCCAATTCTTCAGACCAAACCAAAGAACTACCAAAAACGTATCTCATGATTACCTGAACAAAAATCAATACGGTCATAGCAACCATAAGAACTGAGCAAACGGTCAATTCAAATTTTTCATCCAGCCACTTTAAAAAGTTCATCGTTCCACCTACTTTTTCTCTAAAAATTTGTGTGTTGTTAAATAGGGCTTTGATAAGTCTAAATTGCTTTACCAAAGCCCCTTCTTTTGTTTACTGTGTCTTTTAATTCCAATAAATGAACTGTCTACTTGTTTTTAAAAATTTTCTTATTCGGCAATCATTTCATCCAAGTATTCAGGATGTTCCATTTTCTTCTTAACCAAATCGAAGATGTTGTTATCTGTTACAACCTGCTGCCATGCAGCTTTTTCTTCATCTGTCAATTCGATTACAGTTGTGCCGCCAGCTTCGAAGCCTTCAAGAATTTCTTTTTCCAATTCCTGAGAACGTTCTCTCTGGTAAGATGTGGATTCTTCCGCCGCTTTCAAGATCGCATTCTGCTGTTTTTCGGAAAGAGAGTTGAATTTATCCAAGTTCATACAAACAATGTAAGGTGTATAAACATGCTGTGTCAAAGATACATACTTCTGAACTTCAACGAATTTGTTTGCATCAATGATACCCAAAGGATTTTCCTGAGCATCTACTGTACCCTGCTGTAAAGCTGTGAATAATTCTGTAAATGCCATAGGTGTAGGGTTAGCACCAAATGCTGTCCATGCTGCAATATGTACTTCATTTTCCATTGTTCTTACTTTAAAGCCTCTTACGTCAGCAGGAGTCTTTACAGCAACTTTGTTGTTTGTGAAGTTACGGAAACCATTTTCCCAGAAAGCTAAGCCTTTCAAGCCCATGCTTTCCATACCATCAAGGATTTTCTGACCTACTTCGCCATCCAATTTTGCATATGCATCTTCGGGGCTTAAGAACAGGTAAGGAGCATCAAACAGATAGAAATCTGCGTACATTGTAGCCAAGGGGCTAGTAGAGGAAACACCGATATCAATGTTACCCATTGCTGTTGTTTCGATAACTACACGGTCATCGCCCAACATATTATCAGGGAACAAGTTAACTACAACAGAACCTTCGGATTCTTCTTCTGCAACTCTCTTGAACACTTCACCAGCATCTTTACCGGAAACGGAAGTAACGTTGGAGAATACCAATTCAACTACTTCTTCGCCACCTTCAGAGCTATCTGCACTACCGCTGCTAGAGGAAGAACCTCCGCCACAACCTGTTACCATTGCTACTGTCATCACAGAAGCCAATGCCATTGCTAAACCTTTTTTCATCTTTAACATAGTTTTTTTCCCTCCTTGGAATAATTAAGCCTTTTGTTTCATTTATTTATTGGAATTTTCCTAATTAACCTTGATCTTTTGTAACCTTATACCAATACAAATATTTTTGGTATTTTGTCTGGTAGAAATCTTTCATTTCCGGATTGGGTGTAATCACCTGTGAATAGTTGCTCTTGAAATCCTTTGCATCGGGAATGATTCCCAAAAGTTCCATCGCCAACGCCACAGAACCTATAAGAGAGCTATGCTCTACTTCGTCAATGGTCATTTCAATCTGGAATATATCTGCACACATTTGTGTCCAAACCTTAGAACGAATAATTCCTCCGGAAAGCATTACTTTCTTTGGCTTTCCATTCAATGCTACCAATTCTTCATAACACTGATAGAGGTTAAACAGTATTCCCTCTTGAATTGCACGATAGGAATCGTAGACAGTGTGCCCTGGTCTTAAACCATAGAAACCGCCATCCCTTTCGTCATTCCACCCAGGACATCTCTCCCCAAAAAGGAAGGGTAAAAACACAGGAATATCCTCAATGTTCTTACATCCTGCTTCCATTTGGCTATATGAAGTGCCTTCTTGGAAATACTTCCCTTTAAACCAGTCAATGCAGTTGCAACAACCGCTGGTTGCCGCTCCGCTTAACCAAGACTTTGGTGACAAGTAGCACCATGTACTAGGTTTATCGGGTAAAACCGGCTCAGAGGTACTTAATCTTAAAGCACCGCTTGTGCCAACAGAAAAGCTCATAACGCCTCTTTCAACTGCGCCTGCACCAACTTGGTTCAAGCCACCGTCAGGGTTCGTGGCAATCACAGGGGTTCCCACAGGAAGTCCTAAAAGTTCTGCCCCTTGCTCATCCAGCTTTAATGTATCTTTATATGTAATAATTTGTGGAACTTGATCCAATCGAATCCCATTTTCATTTAGAATATCTTCATCATAGGCTTTGGTATGGATATTTAACAATCCTGTACCCGAGGCAACACTATCCGTAACAGCCCACTGACCTGTCAAACGATAGGTGTTATAAGTTCCTTGACCTACAAAACGATAATCCTCCAGCTTATAACCTAACTGCTTTAAAAGCTTGATTTTAAACACAGGATATATGGCATTCACCATACAACCGGTTTTCTGATAAAAACGATTTACATACCCTTCGTCTTTTCTTAATTCCTTACAAATATCAGCAGCACCTGTATAAGACCACAAGTAAATTGGTGTCTGTGGTTCCATATCATTATCACAAAGCATAAGACTATGCCAAGTACCACTTAAAGAAACCATATCAATTGTTTGACCTTCACACATTTTTCTACCCAAGTATACCGTCTGATCAAACACTTCCTTTGCATCGTGAATTGTCACATCGGTATGGCTTGAAATGTATGGTACCGATTCCACTTGGAATTTGCCGGTATCTGTATCATATACCATAGCTTTTGCAGAGGTAGTGCTGGACTCTAATGCTAAAATCTTCATTTATCCTTACCCCCAACATTTTCTTACCATTCAGCAACGGTTCCGTCACTGTTTCTCCAGACAGGATTTTTCCAGTTATGACCAATATCTGCCTGCTTCTTTACAAACTCTTCGTTAATTTCTATACCCAGACCAGGCTTATTGGGAATTTTCACAACGCCGTTGCCATAATCAAAAACTGCGGGATCAACCAGGTAATCCAAAAGATCACTACCCTGATTATAATGAATACCTAAGCTCTGTTCCTGAATGATGGCATTTGGTGTACAAGCATCCATCTGCAAGCAAGCTGCCAATGCGATGGGACCTAATGGACAATGGGGCGCAACCGCCATATCATAAGCCTCTGCCATTGCTGAAATCTTTCTACATTCCAAAATGCCACCTGCGTGTGATAAATCTGGCTGGATGATATCAACAATTCCCTGCTCAAAAATCTTTTTAAAATCCCAACGAGTAAACATTCTCTCGCCTGTTGCAATGGGAGTAGAGGTATATTTTGCAACCTCTGCCAATGCCTCATAGTTCTCACTAAGAACAGGCTCCTCGATAAACATCAGGTGGTATGGCTCCAATTCCTTCGCCAGCACCTTAGCCATACTTTTATGTACTCTACCATGAAAGTCTGTGGCAATCCCAAAATCTTTGCCACAAGTCTCTCTGATTGCTGCTACTCTTTCGATAACACCTTCTACTTTTGAAAAACTGTCAATATAATGCATTTCCTCTGTTGCATTCATCTTGACTGCCTTAAAGCCCAAGTTCTTCTGCTGTAATGCCGCCTCCCCCACATCGTCGGGTCTGTCGCCACCAATCCAGCAATAAACGTCAATATTTTTTCGGCAAGCACCGCCTAACAATTCGTAAACAGGTGCATTATAATATTTCCCTTTAATATCCCATAGGGCTTGTTCGATTCCGGAGATAGCACTTGTGATGATTGGACCACCACGGTAAAATGCGCCGCGGTAAAGGGTTTGCCAAATGTCTTCGATTTCTAAAGGGTTTCTTCCTATTAAATAATCAGACATTTCTTTAACACAAGCAGCCACAGTAGAAGCTTTTCCTTCTATTACTGGCTCACCCCAACCATAAACACCCTCATCCGTTTCTATTTTTAAAAAAAGCCATCTGGGGGGAACTTGGTACAGCTTTAAATCTACAATTTTCATGCTGTCATCCCCTTAGAAATCCTGACAATCCACCAACACTTTACAAGTACCTGCTGAAGGGTCAGCGATCATATCGAATACCTTAGGACTATCTTTTAAGGAAACAACATGAGAAACAATGCTTTCTAAATCATCATTAATGACTGCTGCATATTCCACAGCCTGTCTGAACTCTTCTTTTGTATAAACACGAGTACCAATTAAGGTCTGCTCTTTAAAGTTCAAATCTCTCAAGTTAACCAAATGAGGATGCTTATGTACAGATGTCATGCAGATAGTACCACCAACACGAGTGATGTCTGTCATTTGGATTGCTGCAATTTCAGCACCAGAACATTCGAATAATACGTCTGTGCCTTCACCATCTGTCGCTACCTTAACAACCTGTTCCAAATTTTCATTCTTTACATTAACAGGAATCATACCGAAGGATTTTGCTTTTTCCAGCTTCTTATCATCCACATCGGAGATGAAAACCTTGCCTGCACCCATATGTACCAACATCATGCCTGTAATCATACCAATAGGACCAGCACCGATTACTACACAGGTATCTAATGCCTGTAATTTTGCCTGATGAATGGATCTAACAATTACTGCTAAAGGTTCGATAACTGCTGCTGCCTTGTCGGAAACACCATCAGGAACTTTGAACATAACATCTTCATCCACATATCCGTATTCGCAAATACCACCGTCTACGTCAATACCAATCAGACCCAATGTGTTACACACATGCTCGTTGCCAGTTCTGCAAGGTAAGCAGTGTCCGCAAGATAATAAAGGATACGCAACCACACGGTCACCCTTTTTAAACTTCTTGCCATCTTCCTCTACGGTACCCAAAAACTCATGTCCAAAAATCAAAGGTGCTTTTGCTCTGGGATGAGTTCCTAAATAGATACCCATATCCGAACCGCAAATGCCACAGTACTTCATCTTTACCTTTACTGCACCTTCCTTTGGCATTGGTTCTGCAACATCCAAAACCTCTGCACCCTTAGGGCCAGTATAAACCAAAGCTTTCATTTGTTTTTCACTCCTTCATTTGGTTCTTACTAAGTTCTTTTGTTATTTTATTTTGTCGAGTTTAAAATATTTTTATTTGCCTAAAAAATTTTTTTAGTCGTTTTAAATATTTTATTGATACAAGTATATATTTTAATTTCAACGTAGTCAATATTATTAATATACCAATAAATCTTATTTGTTTTTGTACAAATCTTCTAAAAGAATTTTAAAATTGGATGATTTATCAATTTACATCAACTTTTTTGCTAAAAATACCGTGAAAACATTAGGTATAAATTATATTGACAGTTAACACATAAAAACTTAAATTAAATATATAATTTTGCTCAAAAAATTTTTTATTACGATTATAAAATTTATTTTTCTCCGTTTTAGTTATTCCAAAATGGATTTATTATTGTTATAATGGTAAAAAATACAATTATAATGCAATTATAATATCAAATAAAAATTTACGGAGGATTGGCATGGGAAAGCAAACAACGAAACTCACTTTAGCAGACACCATATATACAAACATTAGAGAAGACATCACACAGCATATTATTTTACCTGGGGAAAAAATCAATATAAAAGAACTGGCAAAGCGCTACGGCGTTAGTGAGACGCCAGTGAAATTTGCCTTGAATCGCCTTATTTCCGAAAACATTATCGAAAACTTTCCTAGACAGGGCATGAAGGTGCATAGTGTTACCTCTGATGAGGTGGATGAAATCTTTGATACCCGGTTAATGTTGGATATGTACTATATAAAGCAAATCATTTTAACCGTAAGCTTTAATGATGCTTTAAAAGAAGAGTTTCGTAAAAACATTGATGAACACTTACAATTGGTAACGGATTTATCTCCTGATTCCCCTATCGAAGATTACCTTCGTAATTATGAATTAGATTATAAATTTCACGAGCTTTATTTAAAGTGTAGTGGTAACCATAAAATTGTAGAAATATATCATTATATTAATCCATTTTTATACTCTAACTTCATTTTCCGTAGACAGTCAAAAGTCAAAGATATTAGTGGGGTTAAGGAGCATGAAGCAATTCTTCAGGCAATCCTTGCTGGAGATGAAACCGCTTTGAAAGAAGCATTAACTATTCACATTACAAACGCAAAAACTGCTATCGCCTTAATTTTAAAAGTCGATAAAATTATTTAATATCCTTTTGTAAGTTCCCTCTAAGGGTGTCTTACGAAGGAAACCCTTGTAAGCAAATGGCTTAATTTGCCTTTGTTATAACATTAAATAAGGCTATAAGGTTTTGATTTTCTGATACCTTACCTTATTTGTAGCATTTACACACTCAGAGAGGAGCTTTAAACATGGTATCATTCGATTTAAAAGGAAAAAAAGCAATTGTAACAGGATCAACAAGAGGTTTGGGACGCGGCATGGCTGAAGGGCTTATGGAGGCAGGTGCAGAAGTTGTTATTATGGGTACTTCTTCTAAAGCAATGGAAGTTGCCGCAGAATATACAGAAAAGGGCTTTCTTTGCCACGGTGTTGCAGCAAACTTAGGCGACAGAGAAAGCTTAGTAAATGGTTTTAATGAAGCTATGGAAAAACTGGGTGGTACTCTAGATATTTTTGTAAACGCAGCAGGTATTCAAAAACGCCACTTCTGCGAAGACTTCCCTATGGATGACTGGGATGCAGTCATTGACGTTAACTTGAATGCAGTATTTATGTTATGTCAGTTAGCTGGTAGAGAAATGATTAAGCAGGGTTATGGAAAAATCATTAACGTTGCATCTATGCTTAGCTTCTTCGGTGGATTCACTGTACCTGCTTATGCAGCTTCCAAGGGCGCAGTAGCTCAGCTTACGAAAGCCCTGTCCAACGAATGGACATCTAAAGGCATCAATGTAAATGCCATTGCACCTGGCTACATGGCAACAGAAATGAACACTGCTTTAATCAACGATGAGGGCAGAAACAAAGAAATTTTAGGCCGTATTCCCGCTAAGCGTTGGGGAAATGCAGAAGACATGAAAGGTATCACAATCTTCTTAGCATCTCAGGCATCCGACTACTTAAGCGGTGCAGTTATTCCCGTTGACGGTGGTTACTTAAGCAAATAATCTTTAAAGATTTATCATATTGTTTGTTTCCCTTTCTTCATTCTTAAAAAGGCGGTTCTATTTTTGAACCGCCTTTTTGCTACTCCTATTTAACGCCCTGCCTCTTTATTTCCACATTTCGCTTAACAAAAAAAGTGGCGACCACTGTATATGTGGTTGCCACTTCCGAAAATATTTTGTTTAGCGTTTTTTTACCCTATCTTTTATCAGCCTTTTTGGTATCTGCAAAATACATATGTTGCACTCTTAAATGAATAATATAGGCAATAACACAACCGATTGCCGCAGTGATTAGCTGGGTAATAGAGAATGTTGTCTTTATAACTGCAACCATCTTTTCGGGTACCGCTCCACCAAAGAAAGGAAGCACGGCATACCAAACCAAGAGCCACAGAACAACAGCCTTAAGCACTGCCCCTGCTGCCAACCATGTGGGAAGGTTTCCTTTTCTTCCCTTGCCTGCCATCAAAACCAAAGCCAAATTACCCACCATAACTACAATTACCATGAGTGGAATCATTTGCATAACCGGTGTGTGCCCCATTAAGTAAGCAATAATTGGGGTAATTACCGCAATAAAAACGCCGCTTGACATTCCTACTGATAACGTTGCCATAACCAATAATGCATTTACTGCAGACCCTGTAAGATAAACCGAAATACCCTTCATGCTCTGAAAAACAATGCACATTGCCAACAATAATGCTGTTAAAACCATTTGTTTCGTTTTCATACTGCCTCCATGAGGATAGAACCTCTTACTTTTCTTCTAAACCAAACTCTCTCTCCATGTTAATTGTATCCAAATTATAGCCACCCAAACCCTCGAATGGATTTTCCGTTGCCGCTTCTTTGCCATATCGGTTCAAAAGTTCAACACCCTTTTGATCATGGGATAGAGAAGCCGCCCCACCAGTACATCCATTTCTGCAAGCCATACCCTCCAAGAGGTTTGCGTTCAGCTTGCCGAAAGAGGCTAGTTTCATGTTTTTAATACACTCTTCGATGCCATTGCAACGAATTGGTTTGATTTCTTTTTCTACGCCTTCCAGCTCTGCAACTTTTACAACGCTCTCTGCAACGCCACCTGTTCTGCCGAAAATACGACCAAAGTAGGAAGGTGCTCCTGCATTCCGTTCTTCAAACTCTTCCAGCACAAGACCCTTTGCATCAAAGGTTGCCTTAAGTTCCTCAAAAGTTAATACATAGTCAACGATGCCTACTAAGTCATCCTGCTTGATTTCAACCTTCTTCGCTGTACAAGGTCCGATAAATACAACTCTCGCCTTTTTATCCTTCTCTCGAATTGCTCTCGCAAGGGCAATCATAGGAGATACTGTGGTTGAAACGTGATCCATGTATTCGGGGTAATTCCTGCGGATGTATTCCACGAAAGCAGGGCAACAAGATGTTGTTTTCCAGCCCTTTTCGTCAATCGTTTCTTCAAACTCTTTCGCCTCTGCAATGGCAACCATGTCGCCGCCAATTGCCGCTTCGATAACATCATGAAACCCTAGTTCCTTAATAGCGGCAAAAACTTGCCCCATTTTTACCTCAGGGAACTGACTGGCAATTGCGGGAGCCACAATAGCATATACATGGTAACTTGTATTGTTCCATGAGTTTTTGATAAGATTCAACACATTCAACACAAAGGATTTATCCACAATTGCACCAAATGGGCACTGATACACACAGGCACCACAGGAAATGCATTTATCATGATCAATATATGCTTTCTTTTCTTCATCTATTTTAACTGCGCCAACCGCGCAAGAGCGAATGCAAGGTCTTTTTACCTCACTAATTGCGTTAAAAGGACAAACTTGCTTACAGCGTCCACATTCAATGCAAAGTGCCTGATTGATGTAGGATCTATGATTTACAATGGTGATTGCATTTCTGGGGCAAACTTCCTGACACTTATGCCCCAAACAGCCTCGGCAAGCTTCCGTTACTACAAAACGGTCAATAGGACATTCATCACAAGCAGAATCGAGAACATTGATTACACGGTCGTTCTTAGATGGCTCTAAAACAAGACGCACGCGCTCTTCAATGATGTGTCTTTCTTTATAAATACAGCAACGAAACATAGCTTTCGGGCCAGGGATAATTGCCTCAGCAATTTCTCTATAAGAATCGATTGATTTGTCCAATGATCCACAGAAAAAGCGGCTCGCGACTTCTTTGTTTACTAAATATTTTATATATTGTACGTTGCTTTCAAATTCTTTCATTTTCCTGCTCCTCCTCTAAGAGTATCATAAGTCAAAAATTACAAAATATCGTTGTTTTCCTCGATCGAAAAAACCACACTATTTTGGGAAAATAAAACCTCATCTCATTTTTGACCATACCCCTCAATACGGAACAACTCAAAGGTTTCGCATTTCCCCTATTTATATCGCGGAAAAAGCAACGTGATACTCGGATACAGTATACGACGTTACTTTTTTTTAAAAATTCTGGCTTCAAATTTTCTTTTCCTATTATAATAATTCCCTACTTATGGGCTAATTCTAACACAGATTTGTTTCGCATGCAAGTTATTTGTTACTGTTAAATCGTATAATAATGAACAAAATTTCATTCTTTTTTTGATGCTTTATGCCACCATATTATAGAATACCTATCACTAATGGCCAATTTTTTTACAAAACTTTCGCAGATTGTATGCCCTTTTTTCTGCACTGTTATTTTCTTCTGTATTAATAAAAAACATAACAAAAAATACCTCTTACTTATGCAAGTAAAAGGTATTTTACGATACTTTTTTTCATTTAGGCAACGAAAGTGTAACGTCCGTTCCCTTATTCAATTCACTGGTCAGATTGATTTTTGCATTATGAAGCACTGCACCATGCTTAACAATGGAAAGTCCCAAACCAGTTCCTTCTGTTTCTTTTGAACGACTTTCATTTATACGATAGAAGCGCTCAAACACACGAGACTGATTTGCCTTAGCAATACCAACACCTGTATCAGAAACAGAAATGATAATTTCATTTTCCTTGTTTTCCAAGGAAATGTGTACTTTGCCATTTTCACGGTTATAGCGAATTGCATTATCACAGAGATTATAAACCATTTCCTGCAACACCTGGCTTATTCCCATAAAATACGCAGGTTCAGCACTGACCGTCATAGAAACACCTTTTGTCTGGGCAACGGGTTCCAAACGTTTTACCACATCTCGAATCAGGCGCTCCAAATCTACTGTTTCCTTCTCCATACCAGTCTGTTTTTCATCCAGCTTAGATAATTTAATAATATCCTGGACCATCTGTATTAGCCGCTGTGCCTCATCATATATTTTACCTGCAAACCTTGGCACATCATCCGCGCCAACCATGCCATTTTTCATAATCTCAGCGAAGCCTGAAATTGACGTCAAGGGCGTTTTTAATTCATGGGACACATTCGCTGTAAACTCTCTGCGAAGCTTTTCCCGTTCTTCCCGCTCAGTCACATCAAACAAAACCAAAATTGCCCCTGCCAGTGTATCATCCTGATGAACGGGGTTTGCAAAAAGCTGAAAGAATTTACCCCTTACTTGGATGTTTTCTTCCCGATGGGTACCTGTCAAAGCAGATTCCACACAACGTCGAAATCCTTCGCTTCGGTTTAAGCTAAACACATTTGCCTGCTCTTTTGGTGCTTCAATACCCATAAGATGAAGAGCTCCCAGATTATAAGATAGTACATCACCCTGGGCATCCAAAACCAAAATACCTTCTTGCATATTTGAAGTAATCGTATCAAATTCTTGCTTTTGACGTTTTAGCTCCCGCATCTGCTGATACAGCTGCTTATTTTGAACGGCAATTCTACGCAAAAGTGGCGTTAATTCATCATAAACAACAGCCATTTCTGGGTGTTCTAAGTCAATACTATTGATTGGTTTTGTAATGTTTTTGGCAGTTTGGAAAGCTAGAAAAACCGAGATTAGAATTGCAGCAACTAAAATAATCGCCAAAGGTTGTGTAAGTGTAAAAAATAAGGTGATCGGGCTATTTGTTACCGTGGAAATTCGCACGACTGTGCCATTTTCCAACTGCAACGCATAATTTACCGTTTTCTCCGAAAGGGTGGTTGAATATCTTTCGCTAAAGCCTTCTCCATTTTGAAACGCAGCAATAACTTCCTCTCGTTTCTTATGGTTATCCATATTAGCGGGGTTTGCTTTTGAATCAAAAAGCACAACGCCATCTTTATCAATCCAAGTGATACGATCACCAGGATGATCCATTTGAACAAGGTAATCCAAGCCATTTGCCTGGATTCCTGCACCAACATAAACGGCCTGACTCCGCAATTCATCACGCTGCTCTGCGGAGAAGTAATCGTACATCATCCCAAGAACCAACCCGACAACTGCAAGCATCATGACCATAGCCAATCCAAAAATAGCCCGGAAAATTCGCTTTGTCACTGATTTCCTCCTATCTTATATCCAATACCTCGCACAGTTTCGATATATTGTCCACAAGAGCCTAATTTTTGGCGAAGTGTTCGGATATGCACATCAATGGTACGGTTTTCTCCATCAAAACCATACCCCCAAATACTATTTAGTAGCTGATCTCTGGTCATAACCCTTCCCCTGTTTTCTAAGAGCAAATTCAAAAGTTCAAATTCCTTCAGGGTTAGTATTACTTCGTTGCCACCAACGGTTACTTCGTGGCGGGACTGGCTGACGCATAACTCCCCAAGAACATGCTCTGCCACCTCCGGCTCCCCTTCTGTTCGGCGTAGAAGGGCTTTCACCCTAGCAAGCAACTCCATCATACCAAATGGCTTCGCTACATAATCATCAGCACCGCTATCTAACCCCATAACCTTATCATATTCACTACCCTTCGCTGTTAGCAATATGACAGGCACTTTTTTTGTTTTTGCGGAAGCTCTGATTTTTTTCAAAATACTAATGCCATCTTCTTCCGGCAACATTACATCCAACAATATTAGAGAGGGGATTTCATTTTCCATTGCATCCCAAAAAGCGGAGGGTTTCTCAAATCCTTCCGCCAATAAACCTGCACTATGTAATGTATAGGCAACTAACTCTCGAATACTGTTGTCATCCTCAACTAAATATATCAAAGCATAACATCCTTTCAAATCAAAGATTGTTCGTTTATCATTAGCTTGAAGCGCAAGCCCAGTTTCTCTGCTGCCTTTCGACATAAAATCATACGTCCTAAGAAAATTTCAAAATAATCCATAACAGAGCCGTAGTGGGTATCAACTGTTAATTTCAACTTGATGATACTATGCTCCTCATTGATTTTCAAAACAGCCTTTTTTACAGAATAGTTTACCCTATCATGAATATCAAAAGTAGTTGTATCTTGGTTTCTAACACGACTTCTGCGAACATCGGATTTATCTGCCAAAATCAAGGCTGCTGCTATGGCATTTACGGGGATGCCCGTACCTTCATCATGATTACCAATTGCAGTTACAACAGTAGCAATATCTTCTGGCTCCATGTTTAGATTATCCAAAATTCGAAAGGCCATAACAGCGCCACTCTGAGAGTGATCTACACGATTAACCAGGTTGCCAATATCGTGCAAGAATCCGGCTATCTGCCCCAACTCAACTTCATGGGGCGTATAGCCTAAAGTTTCTAAAATATATTTTACCGACTCAGCAACCTTTGTAACATGGGCAAAGGAATGCTCTGTATAACCAAGGGCTGCCAAGGATTCGTCTGCTTTTTTGATATAAGTACGAATCCCATCGTTTTGTTTAATTTCTTCGTAAGTTATCATTTTTCCCCACTTCCAATTCCATTTTTACGTGATATCCGGTGATGGAATATTCTACCCACTCAGCAATATTTGTTGCATGATCGCCAATTCTTTCCAAGTACTTTGCAATCATTAATAGGTCAATACAAAGTTCTCCATACGCTTGGTCTTTGCTGATTAAATCAATCAATTCTTGTTTAACCTCGGTAAACAGATTATCCAAAACGTCATCATATGCCATAACGCTTTTAGCCAACTCCAAATCCTTCTTAACAAAAGAATCCACGCTTTCTGTTACCATTTTTACTGCTGCGGAAGCCATATCCCGAATATGCACTTTACTCTTTGTGTCATTATCTTTGATAAATGCCGTAATCTCCGCTATATCTGCCGCCTGATCACCAATACGCTCCATATCGGAAATCATTTTTAACGCGGAAGAAATCATACGCAAATCTCTTGCAACAGGTTGTTGCTGAAGCAAAAGACGCATACATAATGCTTCGATGTCCTTTTCTTTGCGGTCAATTTCATTGTCTTTTTCAAAAACGATTAATGCAGCAACATCATCGTTTTCCAGGAACGCTTTCATTGAAGCGGTAATTGCCTCTTCGCACAAAGCCCCCATTTTTATCATTTCCACATTCAATTGATCTAACTGTGAATCAAAACGACTTCTAACCATATCAGCCAAACCTCCCTGTTATATAATCCTCTGTGCGCTTATCCTTTGGCATAGAAAATAATTCTTCTGTTTTGCCAAATTCAACAACTTCGCCCAAGAGGAAGAATGCTGTGTTATCAGAGATACGTGCCGCTTGCTGCATATTGTGAGTAACCATAACAATAGTGTACTCCTTTTTCAGTTCCAAGGCAAGGTCTTCGATACGAGATGTGGAAATTGGATCCAAGGCACTTGTAGGCTCATCCATAAGTAAAACTTCCGGCTGAACCGCCAAAGCACGGGCAATGCAAAGTCTCTGCTGCTGGCCACCACTCATGCCCATCGCATTCTTTTTTAATCTATCTTTCACCTCATCCCAAATTGCTGCATCACGCAGAGCTTTTTCAACAATTTCATCCAGTTTAACTTTGGAACGAATGCCATGGGTACGAGGACCAAAAGCTACGTTATCATAAATACTCATAGGAAAAGGATTTGGCTTTTGGAACACCATACCTACCCTCTTACGCAAAAGGTTAATATCCATTCCATTATAAATGTCCTCCCCATCCAACATTACCTCTCCTGTTATTTTACATCCCTCAATCAAATCATTCATACGATTTAAGGATTTTAATAATGTAGACTTACCACAACCAGAAGGACCGATAAATGCAGTAATTTCATTTTCAGGAATCTCTAAGTTTACATTTTTTAATGCTTTAAAATTTCCATAATATAATTCCAGATCGGAAATGGATATTTTACTCATCCCTTCACCCCTACTCTCTTTGCAATAAACGCTGAAAGCGCATTAATACCAATAACCAAAATTAATAAAACTACGGCTGTTGCATAAGCCTGCTCCGTATACAAACCTTCATTTAGCAGCGCATACATGTGTACTGCCAAAGTTCTGCCTGACTCCATCACACCATCGGGTACAACAGGTGCTGTACCTGCTGGATATAATAACGCAGCAGTTTCACCAACAATTCGTCCTACTGCCAGAATAACACCTGACAAAATACCCGGCACCGCAGAAGGTAAAACAATTCTAAACACCGTACGTAGCTTACCTGCACCAAGGCCAAAGCTACCTTCACGATACATATCAGAAACAGAGAGCAAAGCCTCTTCTGTTGTACGCATAATCAAAGGCAAAATCATAATTGCCAAAGTTAAAGCACCACCCAAAATGCTATATCCCCAGCCAAGGTGAATATTAAACAATAAATAGCCGAACAAACCATAAACAATAGAAGGAATACCTGCTAAAGTTTCTGTTGTAAGTCTAACCACGGGGATAAAGCGATTCCCTCTTTTTGCATATTCTACTAAATAAATTGCAGAAAAAATACCGATGGGTACTGCAAAAACCAAAGAAATAAGCGTAATGGTTATCGTATTAATTATTGCAGGCATCATGGAAACATTCTCGGTGTTATATTCCCAAGCAAATAGCTCTGGCGTAATATTAGGTACGCCTTTAATAACAATATAAGCCACCAAAGAAATCAAAACACCCACAGTGACAATTGCTGCTAAAACTACCAAAACCAAAAGTAGAGCTGAGAATGGATCTTTTTTATATCCCTTTATTTTCTCTTTATATGAAACATTATTTATTGCTTTCATTTGGAGTCCCTCCTTTTTAAGAAGGAGAAGCTAAGATTGATAATCAAAATGAATACAAACAGCACAACCGCTGTACCCAAAAGTGCCTCTCTATGCAAATCCGCCGCATAACCCATTTCCATAACGATGTTTGCTGTTAACGTTCTTACACCACTGAATAATCCGGAAGGAATAATTGCCTGGTTACCGGCAACCATAATTACCGCCATAGTTTCACCAATGGCACGGCCAATGCCCAAAACAACACCCGCAAAAATACCCTGTTTTGCCGCAGGAATCACAGTGAAAAAAACACTTTTTTCGTGGGTAATGCCCAAGGCCAATGCGCCTTCATAATATGTTTTTGGAACGGCACGAATTGCAGCTTCAGCCACACCAATAACAGTGGGTAAAATCATGATTCCTAATAGGATTGATGCTGTAAATACACCCTTACCATTTCCACCAAATAAATTTTGCATAATGGGAACAAGCACAACCAAACCAAAGAAACCGTAAACGATGGAAGGGATGCCCGCCAAAAGTTCGATTGCTGGCTTAATTACTTTGTACAGCTTTTGTGGACAAAAATGAGCCAAAAACACGGCACATAAAATTCCCAAAGGCACACCAATGATGATAGCACCTGCTGTTACATAAATGCTGCCCAAAATCATGGGGAAAATGCCGTATAAATCGTTAGATGGTTTCCACTTTGTTCCAGTTAGGAAATCAAAAACACCTATTTCCTGAATTGCTGGCACACCATTGGCAAACAGGAAAACACAGATTAATGCTACTGCGAAAATGGAGATACTGGCCGCTGCCAAGAAAACCCATTGCATTGCTTTTTCTTTCATATAAGTCCTCCTCGACCAAAAAAGGAATTGAACCTTTTTGTAAACGCCTGGAAATCACTTTTGCTTTTCATATCAATCATTTGATCATCCAATGAAGCGTTTTTTATTATTTGCACAAAATGACGGTTCCTACTTGTAGGCCCGCCGTATATGGAACAAAATCTAAAAGCTTTTATTTAGATATAGAGCAACAAGGAAATTTTTTTATTTTATAGATTTCAAAGCATAAAGGGAAAAAGAATAAGGAGTGTTTGTTTTCCCGGGTGCTTCCATTCTATAAAAGCTTCTAGATTTGAATTTAAAACTTCATTTTATCTTTTGTTTTTATCAATACTTTTCACTTTTGTTGTTATTTCGTATTATTCAGCGATGCTCCAATCTGTTGCAACACCTGTGAAGATGTCTTTTACCTGAGCAGTTGCCAAACCATTTACAGGATTATCAATATTTACGATTACTGCGATACCATCCATTGCGATAACAGTAGGTGTAAGGCCTTTTTCAAGTTCACTATCTTTTAAAGCTCTGGAAGCCATACCGATATCACAAATACCTTCGATTGTAGATGTCATACCTGTTGTAGAGTCACTCTGCTGTACTTCGATTGTAATGTTGGGGTTAACTTCTGCGTATGCTTCTTTCAATTTTTCCATCACTGGTGCTACTGAGGAAGAACCTGCAACTGTTACTTTTCCTTCAGCATCGCTTGCTGCATAAGCACCTGCGTTGCCTTCGCTAATGTAACCGCTTTTTTCAACGACTGCCTGACCTTCTGCACTCATGATGAAGTTGATAAAATCCTGTGCTGCGGGAGTAACTTCGTCTTTTGTTGCAATGTTGAAAGGTCTGGAAATTTTATAAGTATCATTCTTGATGTTATCAACAGTTGCTGCTGCACCATCAATTTCTAAAGCTTTTACTGTGTCATTCAGAGATCCTAAGGAAATATAACCAATTGCATCCTTGTTACCTGCGATTGTCTGCATCATTACTGCTGTGCTGTTTGTAATTTCTGCTGTGTCAGCTGTATAATCAACTTTGTTGCCGTCTGCATCTTTTTCTTCGATACCAAATAATTCGATAAATGCGCCTCTTGTGCCAGAACCGTCTTCTCTAGAAACAACAGAAATTGCTGCTGTGTTTGCACCTGCGTTTGCATCAGCACTACTATCTGCTGAATCGGAAGAGCCACCACAACCTACCAATGCACTTGTTAACATCAACATAACCAAGCCTAAGCCTAATTTCTTCTTCATTATTTACCTCTCCTTTTTATACACAATTATTGGATACAAACAAAGTATACATAGATAATGTTAAATGAAAAATCATCCCTATGTTAAATCTATGTAAAATATCAATTTCTGACGAATTTTTGTGTTTTTTGAGCCGTTTATTATAGATTTAACAGGTTTACCCTTCACTTTACATTTCAATTTATTTTTCCCATTTTTGCTTAGCCTACTCTAAAAAGGGAAAAAGAAGGAATCTAAATAGATTTCTTTTGCACATGGTATCCATGTTATAAAGCCAATGGAGTGTATATATGAATACAATTTTGAATGAAAGAAATAGCATTTCTCATCTTTCCTAAAAATTAAAATCACATCCCCCATTGGTTTATAACCTCCCAAAAGTTTTTAATCCGATGTTTTAAAAGATTCAGAAATAAATTGTATCTATATTTCTGGGGGGTATTATATTTTGCCTATCATCCTATGTTAAAACTGATATTTTCAAAAATGCCTTTTTTTCTACCAAATTTTTGATACAATGGATTTTAAAAGGAATCCTACAAACGAAAATGAAATGAGGGGCTAAAATGAGTAAAACATTTGAATTTTTAAATGACTGTGGAGTTTTCTTCGTAACCACCGTGAATGAAAATTTGCCTGCTGCGAGGCCTTTTGACGCAGTGATGGAGTACGAGGGAGAACTTTACTTATCCACCGGCAATACAAAGGATGTATACTTCCAAATGAAAAAGAACCCAAACATCCAAGTTGTTGCATTAAAACACGACACAAGGGATTGGATTAGGGTTCTGGGCAAAGCAGAAGAGGTATTTGAAAACAGCTATAAAGAGGCAATGCTGGATGCCTGTCCCAAACTAAAAAAGATCTTTAAACCAGAGGATTGGGAAACTTTTGCTTTGTTTAAAATAACTGACAGAGTATCTTACTTAAGTCTAAGCGACGTTGTTTCTGAAGTAGATTAACCTCCACAAGATTTCAAGCATTTATTAAAAAAGACATACAAAAAGGCAGGTGGATTTTTCCATCTGCCTAAAATTGTATGTATCAGAATTTTTTTCTTGTTAAGAAGTCAGGAATCTTAATTTCGGATTCAAAATCGTCCAAATCAGCAAATCTTCTAGGACGTACTTCTTCTTCCTGGCTTTCTTCTTTTTCTTCCTCTTTTGCTGCAACTGTGGGTTCAGGTTTCTTCACCTCAGGTACAGGCATTTCACCATCAAGACCTGTTGCAATAACAGTAACGATAACTTCATCATCCAACTCTTCGTTAATTGTTGTACCGAAGATGATTTCAGCATCGGGATCAATAGCCTCTCTAATCAAGTCAGCAGCTTCCTCTGTTTCCATCAAACCAAGGTTCATATCACCACTAAAGTTAATCAAAACACTCTTTGCGCCTTCAATAGTTGTTTCTAAAAGAGGGCTCTGAATTGCCATTTTTGCTGCAATTTCAGCTTTGTTTTCACCACTAGCATGGCCAATACCCATATGTGCAACACCTTTGTTTGCCATAACAGTACGAACATCGGCAAAGTCCAAGTTAATTACACCTGGCTTAGAAATCAAGTCAGCAATACCCTGCACACCTTGACGCAAAATTTCATCCGCTTTTTTGAAAGCTTCTGTCAAAGTTGTTTTTTTGTCAATGATGCTCAATAATCTTTGGTTTGGAATAATAACCAGAGTATCTACATTTTTCTTTAATTCTAGGATACCTTTTTCAGCGTTGCTCATTCTTTTTTTGCCCTCGAAGTTAAAAGGCTTTGTAACCACGCCAACTGTCAAGATTCCTAATTCTTTGGAGATAGATGCAATTCTAGGAGCTGCACCAGTGCCTGTTCCGCCGCCCATACCAGCGGTAATAAATACCATATCGGAACCACGTAAAGCCTGTGCAATTTCATCCTGTGTTTCATCAACGGATTTTTCGCCGATTTCAGGGTTACCGCCTGCGCCAAGACCTTTTGTCAATTTTTCACCAATTTGGATTTTTGTTGTTGATCTAGCCTTTGTCAGAGCTTGTCCATCTGTATTAATAGAAATAAACTCTACGCCATCTAAACCGTCTTCAATCATTCTGTCAACAGCGTTGTTGCCACCGCCACCAACGCCGATTACTTTTATCTGTGCCATACTGCTCATTGGGATATCAAACTCGAGCAAAAAAATCCCCTCCTAATTATCAAGAAATACATAATAATATATGATTATACACGAAAACAACCTTTCTTGCCATAGTAAAAGGAAACAATTCAGAAAAATTTTGGTTTTTTTACCGCATTATTCTTCTTTTTCCGTTATTACTATAATCTGTTTTTCGGTTTTATTCAATAAAAATCTGCGAATCTGGCTAAAATTATTGAAAATACGAGAACCAAAAACTACCACTGCCGCAATGGAAAGGTCCATATTCAGCTGATTACCCAGCCAAACTAGGCCAACAGCCAGTATCCCATTGCAAAAAAATCCTGTGGTAAAAACCTTAATATCAAACTGCTTTTGCAAGATGGCATAAATTCCCCCTAAAACAGAGTCCAAACAGGCCAAAATAGCCATGGCAACGTAACCTGAATAGCCATAGGGAATTACTACCCCGCTAGCCACTCCGATTAGCACACCACAAAGTACACCAACAATAGGCGCAATCATCATCCGACTACCTCCTGTTCTACCCCTGGTGCTTTGAAAAGCACAGTCTGGGTATATGGTGGAACCACAACACTTGCTTCTTTGCGAATGGTAATTTCAATGCCCCATGGTGCTAAGTTATCCACAACGCCACCAGGAAATTTTAATGCAGACTGCAAAATATCACCATCGCCAATTGCTGCTATTTCAAAAGGAGCGGCAACCCGTTCCCCGTTGACCATAACAATAGAACCTGCACAACTAACACTGCTTGTACCTACAATACGCTGACCATTAATGGAAACAGCCTCAGCACCTGCCACATTTAACTCATTAATCACTGACAGAATATCTTCGGCATGAACCAGATAAGCATTACTGTCACCACCTTTTTTCGTGCTACTGTCATTCATAGTTACAACAACCCCTGAGCCTGTTATTTCTGTAAGGCCACTAAAAGTACGTAACTGCTCTATTTCACTTTGCAAGTTTGAAAGAGTAGCACCATAATTCAGACCGTTTTCATAGTCTTTGATAATCTTTTCCTTTTCTTCCAAATGATTTTCCAGCGCTTTATTTTCCTCCTGCACTTTTTTTAGGGTTGCAGTCAGTTCAGTCAGACGTTGGTTTTCTGTGAGGCTATTTTGTTTCTTTACTGTGTTATACTGCACACCAATAATGACACCTAACAACACACAAATTAATGTCAATGCAACAAAATGATGATTCTTCCCCATAGCCTGTCCCCTTTTTTCTTAACGGATTATGTGAGGTATTGAAAAATAATGGGTTTACTTAAATCTCTAAGGTCAAGTGTTCCTCTATCTTCCTTAGGTATTGTTTTCACGATTTCACCCATAATACGAACCTTTTGATCAGCATCTTTCATATCGCCAAGGCGAATTTCAACTTTATTAACATATGCATAGATGTCTTTTGGATCCGTAACATCAATTTCTACTACCAAATCCAAAAGGTTATACTTTTTCATCATTTGTGACATTTGCAAAACAATCTGAAGGGCATCTGCATTATCCACAGGTAGCACTTCACCTAAAATAAAGCTGTCAAAGTTAAGCCCCCTTACCAGAGGTAACGTATCATGATATGCATTCTGCGTTTCCAGAACACGGCCTTCCTCATCTATGTAAAGGTATGCACCCATATAAGGCACATATCCTCTTACCTTACGCTCCTTCACCTCAATGACCATGGTGCTAGGCAGCTCAGTTTTTAATTTGGCCTGAGCAATGTAAGGATCTTTCTCTAATATTTTTTCTGCTTTACTTTTTCCAAATAAAATTAAATTATCCCCTTGAGACAGAGAGATCAACACCGCCAATTCGGTGGTAGTGAAGTGCTCTGCTCCCTCTGAGCGAATTTCTTTCACTGCAAAAAGTGGAGAAAATAAAATTCCTGCAATCACAATAACCAGCAGGAGAAAACCAATAATATATTTGGAATTGATTCCTTGCCCTCTTTTGGGCCGCTCATAATATTCTAGTTCATCTAATAATTCCACATTATCTATACGTTTCTTTTTTTTCCTAGGCATTTTTTTCACTCCATCAGCCGCACATTGCCACCCAATAATGAAAANNAATGAAAAGGCGTCCTCGATTTTTTCATATCCACGTTCAACGTATTGGGAACCGTAAATCACACTTTTACCTTCTGCTGCCAACGCTGCAATCAAAAGGGCAGCGCCACCTCGCAAATCGTGACCAAAAACTTCCGCTCCATGTAGCCCTGCACAGCCTTTAATCCGCGCAATTCTATCCTCTACAACAATATCCGCCCCCATCCGACATAGTTCTTCTGCATGGCGGAAACGAGCCTCAAATACCGTTTCACTAATCATACAAGTTCCCTTTGCCAATGTCAATAGACTCATGACCAAGGGCTGCATATCTGTGGGGAATCCAGGAAAAGGCCCTGTTACAAGAGAAAAATCAGACTTAAGTTCTTTTGGCGGTTTCATCCACAAACAATCGGAGGTAAACCGAAACTTACAACCTGTTTTTTCCAGTGCTCCCACAGTCGTTTCGATATCATTCTTTTCAACACCCAATAAACTAAGTTCCCCACCCGTCATGGCCGATGCACACAGAAATGTACCTGCCTCTATACGGTCAAAAGGTATGGAAAAATATGCTCCATGGAGCTTCTTTACACCCTCAATCATAATCGAAGGTGTTCCCTCCCCATAAATTTCAGCCCCACAAGCACGCAAAAAACGTACCAATGCAACAATCTCAGGCTCTCTTGCTGCATTATGAATCACGGTTACCCCTTCTGCCTTTGCAGCCAGAAGCAAAATATTTTCCGTTGCCCCTACACTAGGGTAGTTGAGATAAATATGGTACCCCAAAATGTGGGGTGCAGAGCAATAAAACAATCCATCTTCCTCCTGAATTTCCACGCCCATTTTTTCAAAAGAGCTAAGATGAATATCAATAGGCCGTTTTCCGATGGCACATCCACCTGGATGACCCAAAATTGCCCTTTTCTCCCGACCCAAAAGCGCACCTAAAAAAAGGATGGAGGAACGCATCTTTTGCACCGTTTCCTCCCGAATTTCCACGTCATGAATTACCCTTGTATCAATAACTGCCGTCCTACCTGTAAGCTCCACCTTACAGCCTAACGTCCTTAGGATATCTAACGTTAGATAAAAGTCCCGAATCAACGGACAGTTTTCCAACACCACTTCATCCTCCGCAAGAAGTGTTGCTGCTAAAATTGGTAAGGCAGCGTTTTTGCTTCCTCTCACCGAAAACTCTCCGCCAATGGGTTTTCCGCCCTCAACCAAGTAATACCCCATGCTGATCCCTCCAAAAAGCATCTTACCCACATTGTATAGAAGGACATTTTTTTTGGTGCATATCCACTTGCAATCGTGTTTACAAAAAAACAAAAACCTTGTAATATGTAAGAAAAAACCATGGAGGACAATGGGATGAAGCGTAACATTTTAGACATAAAAGGGATTAAAGTTGGACATGCACAAAACCTTGATGGCAAAACCGGGGTAACTGTGGTAATTGCTGAAAACAGTGCCGTTTGTGGTGTAGATGTTCGTGGGGCGGCCCCAGGGACAAGAGAAACTGACCTTTTGAGCCCCTTAAATGCCATGGAAAGGGTAAATGCTGTTGTTTTATCTGGTGGGTCTGCTTTCGGGCTAGAATCCGCTTGTGGGGTAATGGATTATATGGAAGAAAAGGGCATGGGATTTGACGTTGGAGTAACTAAGGTTCCCATTATTCCTGCCGCTGTTCTTTATGACTTAGAAAACGGAGATGCCTTTTGCCGTCCAGATAAGGAGATGGGCAAACAGGCCTGCGAAAATGCAACGAGGGAAGTTTTGCTTGAAGGTGATGTTGGTGCCGGTTGTGGCGCAACCATAGGAAAGCTTAGAGGCACCGAAGGTTGGTGCAACAGCGGCATCGGCTCCTGGGCTGAAACCACAGAAAATGGCATCACCGTTGCCGCTTTGATTGCAGTCAATGCATTTGGCGATGTTTTGGAAAAAGGGACAATTATTGCAGGTACTAAGGATGAAAACGGAGACTTTTTGGATACTGCCCAGGGTATAATTAACCTTGGCTCAACCCTTTCATTTAGCGGCAAAAACACCACAATTGGTGTCATTGCAACAAACGTAAAATTAAGCAAAGCCCAAGCAGCTAAAGTGGCTGGAATGGCCCATGATGGTCTTGCCCGATGCATCTCCCCCATCCATACCACTTTGGATGGAGATACCCTATTTTGCCTTTCAACAGAGGAAATTGAACTACCTACTGCACCAGTGGACCTGGTGGGAATCATGGCAGCAAAGGTAACGGAACAAGCTGTTATCCGTGGGGTAAAAGCTGCAAAGCCTTTTTAAAACGCAAAAGCAGAGTTCATTGCTTCTTCCAAATAAAATTAGGGTGGCATCTTAAACCGATGTCACCCTAAATCATTTTTAATTTAATAACACTGCAATATGAACCAAATCTTATGAAATTTCTTTGCCAACAAATCCTCCTTGCGGATATAAAAATATGCACGCCCACAGTCACCAAACATCAACTCAAAATTCTCATGATTCACCGTATCTAATTGAAACAGCAATCTCCACTCCTCTAATGAAGTCTTTTCCGCCGCCTGAATATCCTCCTTGGGGATATCCTCCCATCCATTTCCTAAATAATAGCCCTTGCAAACCAACTCACATTCTTGGGTCATATTATTTTGAATGATGTCTGGCCATCCAAGGAGCTTAGAAGAATTTTCTGGAATTGCATATCCACAATCTTTGCAGACATTCTCATATAAATCATAATCATCATAGTTATCAGAAACTCTATTTTTGTCCAGATAAAAATCTGCAAAAGAAGGTACGGATTTTTCCTCAGAAGTCCTAATCTGGAGCATAGGAAAACGATAATATTCATCCAAATCCGAAGGAAAGCTTGCAGATGATAATAATGAGACATCCTCAAACCAATACACACGGGCACATCCCTTATCCTTAGGGTCAAACCCCCATAGCTGGGAATCCATCTCATAAAAAAAGGAAAGTACTCCTTTATCTGGCAATAAACCTTCTGTGTCAAAAGCGGAAATATCGCCACAATTAAACTGGGCAATAAAGCTAAGAGGTCTTGGTTTTACCTCATCATCATTATACGAATTTGTTTCAAAGGTTGGCCACACAAAATCTGCCGGAACGTCGGGCATGCCACCAAATCTGGTTCCACCACAAATATACTCTTCCTTTTTATCTATGTGCAGTCGAATTGAATTTCTCCTCATGTTTTCTAGGTATTCTTCAATGTCCATAAAAATCCTCCTAGCACCAATTTTTACTGATTCCAATTTTTTCTATTATAACATGCTAACAAAGCCACCTCAAGCCTAGCTGCAATGGAAATACTGTATAACTATAAACGCCTTATCCATGAAGCAAAAAAGAGGATCCTCCAATTCTGGAGAACCCTCTCATTATTTCTATTGGCTATTCATATAAAAAGTTTCCCATGACTTAAATCAGCTGATATTTAGTGTCCGCCACACTCGTGTGCATGTTCATGTTCATGACAAATAGATCCTGTGGAAATTAGCTCACCTTTCAAATAAGTCTCCACTGCTTTGTGGGCATCACCAGTTGCACCAATGATAACTTCAATCTTTCTTTCATTAAAAATTTCTACGGCACCGCCGCCCATTCCACCGGAAATAATTACATTCACGTCCATATCTCCTAAGAAGTTTGGCAAAAATCCAGGCTTGTGACCAGGGTTTGCAATGCTTTTTACTTCCGAAATTCTCCCATCTTCTGTTTCAAAAAGACAAAAGTTTTCACAATGACCAAAGTGCTGTGCTACCATTTCCCCCATACATGCTACTGCAATTTTCATAACTCATTCTCCTTTTCATTTCATATTTTAATATCTTCAATTGCATTTTCTTTTTCCCATTTGCCCAAAAAACCTCTCTTCGCGTATCTAAAACTCAATATAGAAAAGGTACAGTTGGTTCCTTGACTCAAAAAATTTTGAAAGTATTTTCAAAGACTTTTAGCAGTCCATCTCTTGCCGGGCAATCAACATCTGCCAAGCTGTGACCTGCATTAATTGAAATAGATGCTTGCTTGTCATAGGGGATGCGCCCCACAAAAGGGATACCCCCCTGTAAACATAACTCTTCAATTTCTTTCGTGTTTTCAATGCAAGTGTCAAATTTATTAACACAAACAGCGGTTTTTGTTTGAAATATTTGCGCTGTTTTTATAATCCTTTTCATATCACTGATGCCAGAAAGAGAAGGTTCCGCTACAATCAGTACTAGGTCAACACCACTAATGGAGGCAATCACAGGGCAACCGATGCCGGGTGAGCCATCGATAATTGCAAACTCATTTGCTTTTGCATTATTCTCCAGTTCATTTTTCACTTCTGACACCAATTTACCCGAGGTTCCGCGGCCCATTTTTAACTTAGCAGTGGAAAACACACCCTCCTCCTGATAAAGCATCATTTCCCCCGCAATATCGTCTTCCATGTTTACCGCACCCACCGGGCAGCTGTACATACAAACACCGCACCCCTCACAGGCATAAGGATTTATTGTAAAAACATTACCCGTCGGTAAAATTGCATCAAAGCGACAGTTTTCAAAACAGATCCCACAGCCCACACACTTTGAAAAATCCACTTTGGCTTTCTCCGAGCCATAATAGTCTCTTCTGTTTGGCTCAACCGTAATTCCAGTAACCAAGTGTAAATTGGGGGCATCCACATCACAATCAGCAAATGCCTTTGCCTTTGAAAAATCAATAAAAGCGGCGGCGGTTGTGGTTTTGCCAGTACCACCCTTACCACTTAAAATCAGGAGTTTTTTCACTTTGCCACCTCCCTTTTGATTCGTTCCAAAAGCATATTAAATTGTTCCTTGAGTTCTTCATCTTCCCCAACGGCAATGCCAGCCCTTGCTCCAATCTGGGCCAAATTCTCTTTAAAAGGGATGGAGCAGAGTATGGGGATTTTATTAATTATACAAAAGCTTTCCAACTGTGGATAAGTATCTTCCGCTTTGTTTACCACAACACCGCAAGGCTTTTTCAAAAGAGACACCAACTCAAACACCATCTGAAAATTATGAAGACCAAAAATCGTGGGTTCCACCACAAGAACACAATAATCAGCTGATTGCACGCTCTCCATCACTGTGCATGCACTTCCCGGAGGGCAGTCTATCACAGTAAGGTATTTATCCTGAGTTCCAGCTTCCAGTGCCTTTCGAATCACTGCAACACCACTTGCCTCCCCAACATTCAAGACACCCGTAACAACCTGCACATCATGGTAATAACCTTCCTCAACAACACCAATGGGGCGCTGTATTTCTTGTATTGCGCTATTGGGACAGACAAAGCTACATGCACCGCAAGAATGACAAACCTCTTGAAAAACCATAGGCTTGCTTTTAATAAAACCTAAGGCATTAAAGCGGCAAGCATCAACACATTTTCGGCATCCAACGCAATCATCCTCTTTAATCTGGGGTAAAAGTTTGTTAACTTCTGCCGTATTTACCTCCTGTGGTTTTAAAAACAGCCTGCCATTTGGCTCCTCCACATCACAATCAATGTAAGTTGATTTTTTTGCTGTAACAGCCAGATTAACCGAAACGAAGGTTTTTCCGGTTCCTCCTTTTCCGCTTAAAACTGCTACCCTCATGCCTTTTTGTGGAAGCCTGCATGAAAGTGGGTCATTACTGCAAGCTCTCCTTTCTCAAAGGCTTCAATATTCCCTTTCGCAGTAACCTTCGTTGTTTTGTATACACTAATTTCTGCTGCTTTAAAAACCTCTGCTGCATTTTCACCGCAACGCACAGTGAGCAAAACCTGCACATTTTGATCCACAATTTCTTGTGCCGCCTTAATTCCAGCCCCCCCTTGGGCTGATGCAGCCTTATTGGCAGAAAACAGAACTTCCTTTTTTTCCGTATCATAAATAAGAAAATATGGCGCTCTGCCAAAAGAAACACAAACCTCTGCATCCATATTCATTTCATTCATAGGGATAGCAATCTTCATAATCAACTTCTCCTCTCATCTTACTTTTATCAGAAATGAAATTGGCATATGAGTCTCTGGATTCTATACAGCTTTCAACCACACAAAATAGTTTTCGTCATATGCCATTTATGGATAATTGTACGGCTATAAATGGCATATGTCAATAATAAATTTGAAAATTTCTCCTTATTTATAAACACAAAATTTTCTTCCTGCAAAAATTGCAGTTGGTGATTACTTTGATATTACCCCGACGTTATACCTGCACGATAGAATAAAAATACATAGCAAAAAACCCCCAATATTTAAATATTAGGGGTTAAAAAGCTACTGGTGGGAATCGAACCCACAACCTTCTCATTACGAGTGAGATGCTCTACCATTGAGCCACAGTAGCATATTAAATTGTTTCAAACTACATATGCAAAAAAAGAAAAAGGATGCAAAATGCATCTTTGCCATTATATCATACCAATTTAAAAAATGCAACAACCCAACGTGCTTATTTCCATTATTAATCAACAACAATCCGCTGAAAATCGGAGATTCTTATCGAGAGTTGAAACCCTTTTTAAACCAACAGACCATGGGCAATTCTGAAAAGGACCCCTCACTTTAATTAAATCCACTTCCAGAAAAGCCCCTCACGGTGGCCTTTTCTTATCGCTATATTTTGAAGCAAAATACTTTCCAACAAATTCAGTAAATTCATTCCAAATCCTATTGTTTTCTTAATGAAAAATGGTATAGTAAATAAAGAATATTTTAGGAGGATCCACCATGACAAATAAACAAAAAGTATGGGGGCTAGGGTTTTTAACCGTATTTTTATGGGCATCTGCTTTCCCTCTCACAAAAATTGTGCAAGAACAATTTACGTCTAACCCTTTGGGCTTTTTGCGTTGCAGTATTGCCGCAATTTTGCTTCTAATTATCGGGAAACTCTGTCATATACATAAGCCAAAAAAAGAGGATATTCCTTGGTTCTTCCTTTCAGGTGGGCTAGGCTTTACCCTTTATATGATTACTTTTAATACTGGCATACAAACGTTAACCTCGGCAACATCTAGCATTATAATTGCCATTACACCTATCCTTACGGCAATTGTAGCAACAAAGTTTTATAATGAAATCATCCAGCCTATCGGTTGGCTTGCAATTTTAATGGCATTTGTTGGGGTTTTAATACTATTGCTTTGGGAAGGTGTTTTTTCCATAAATATCGGCCTGGTTTGGACGATTTGTGCCGCCCTAGTATTTTGTGGGTACAACATCCTAAGCAGAAAACTCTCTCAAAAAGGTTATTCCTCATTGGAAATCGTCACTTATAGTATGCTTTGTGGTTCAATATTGCTCGGTTTTTGGTCTATACAGGGCTTTCAACAACTATTAGCCTCCGACTTAAAACATATATCAGCCCTTATTTACCTGGGGGCTTTTCCCAGCGCAGCGGCTTATTTTTTCTGGGGCAAAGCAATGTCCTTGGCAGATCGTACTAGCGAAGTAACCAATTTTATGTTTGTTACCCCACTCTTATCCACAGTCATGGGATTTATCATCCTAAAAGAAATACCCAATATGGGGACATTTATTGGAGGGGCACTCATAATTATCAGTATTGCAGTTTTTAACTTAAAAGGAAAATAATAGGGTCCATGTTTCATTTAATTAATCCTAGGTAGGCCTATGGCTTTTGAGGACTTTACCCCAGATTTTTTCCCTAAGGCGGATTATCAACCTTTTTTGCCTCTTATTTATGTAACTTTGCTCCTACTAAATTGAAAGGGTAAATTTTTGCTCTTATTCCTAAAACAAAAGGCAGTTGCCGTAAATTTTACGACAGCTGCCTTTTTCTTCCGAAATATTTCTGCTTTTGCAGATGCTATTTGGGATTATCTCTTAATAATTAATTCCTGACCAACTTGAATCATTGCAGGATCCTTAATCTGGTCTTTATTGTTTTCGTAAATTGTTCTCCACTGAGTGCCATCGCCCAAAAGGTTCTTTGCAATTTTCCACAAGCTATCACCTTTTGCAACCTTGTAAACATCAGCTACAATCTGATCTGCTTCTGTTGTAGGTTCTACTTTTACAGGTTCCTTCACGATTTCCTGTTCAGGTTTTACTTCAGGCTGAACCTCAGGTTTAACTTCAGGAGTTACAGGTGCAACAACAGGTTCAGATACCAACTTGATTCTTCCCTGAGATTGTGCATATTCTTTGCCGATTACGCCACCCAAAGAGTCAACATACTGAATCAGTGCTTCTGCATCCACAATGCCTGTATCCTGTTTAAAGGAGCCCTGTGTCAATGCATAATATGTGTCGCCGCCTTCTGCCTGGAAACTATTTACAACTACTGTGTAGTTAGCCTTAGGGTCGAATGCTTTTCCGCCAATGCTTGTAATCGTTACACGGCTACCAGGATCAGCAGGTGCATAGTATGTAGAATCAGGATATTGTGCGCCGTTTTTATATTCAACTGCTGTGTTTACTGTGTATTCTGCGCCTGCAATCTGAGGGAAACCACCCAAAGCAGTAGGTGTACAGAATGTGGAAGCCTCTAAAATTTCAAGAAGCTGTGTGCCAGTAACTGTTACCAAAGCGATTGTATTACCATAAGGGAATACGGTATACAAAGTATTCATAGAAATATCCCCAGATGGGATGCTTGCACGGATACCACCGCCGTTGGAGATAGCCACATCTACGCTAATACCTAAGTTCTGTTCCTGTGCATACTTCTTACCAACGAATAACAATGCGTCAGATGAGAAATCACCCAAATTGGTTTCTTCTGTACGAACACCAGGGTCTCTTTCACCATTCAAATTTACTTCTGATTTTGCAAAAGTGCCTGCATAGAAAGCATCAACTTCTGTCTTATCAGCAGCTACCATTTTAGTTAATGTTTCGTCGTACTTGCCAATGCTAGTTGCATAATCCGCCGCATTGATCAGTTTTGCAGTTGCCTGCTTTGTATCCTTATCAATCACAACAGTGCCAACGTTTGCCAAGTAAGAACCTGTGCTTACGATTAAAGTATCGTTAACCTTTTCGCCACCGTCCATTACTGTATGGCTATGGCCATCAACCACCAAGTCAATACCTTTTACTGCTTTTGCAACATCAGTGGAGCGTCTACCAACGCTTTCGTCGTCAACCCCCAAGTGTGTTAAAGCAATGATATAATCGCAGCCTTTTGATTCTAATTCATCAACTTCAGCTTGAGCAGCTTTGATCATTTCTTCCCCATCCAAGAAAGTTAAATCTTTTACACTGCTAGGGCTAGATTTTGTTTGTGTTTCAGCTGTATCTAAGCCAAACACACCAATCTTCATACCGCCTTTTTCTAATACAACACATTCACCGAAATAAGGTTCATCTGTCCCTTTCTTCAGAATATTGGCATCTACAACAGGAACCTTTCCTGCCTGCAACACGGCATACATATCCTTAAGAGGCTCAAAACCGAAGTCAAACTCGTGATTTCCCAGAGAAACTGCGTCATAGCCTGCTGAAACAATGTATTCAGCCGCTTTTAAGCCTTTTTCATGGTTAACTAAGGTTGTTCCCTGTGAAAAATCACCTGCATCCAGCAGAACCACATCTGCACCTTGGGCAGTATAGTAGTCTTTTAAGCCCTTAACGCCTGCAATACCAATGCTTGTTTCTGTTGTTTGATAATAACCATGCATATCATTTGTATGGATTAAGACAACTTTACCATCCATTTCCCCTGCAAATGCAGGAACTGACATACCCAGTACCATCGTCAAAGACAACAGAGAAGATAAAACCTTTTTCCCGTGTTTCATAGTACTCCTCCTTTTTATAATGGAAATATGTTACATCATGATGATAACACTTTATCAGAAAAAATGGAACCATTTTGACATTTTTTTAATTCATATATTACACAAAATTTACAATTTTCTCCCTTATTTTACTCTTTTTTCTGTTAAAATAGGAGTATCGCTTATATCTAGTCGAAAAATGGCTTTACCTTATACAAATGATATGATACATCACCTCGATGATTTTGTTAGGATAGTGTACCTCCCCTGGTTAATTCCCCTTTTCTCTCATGCAAACATCACACTTATCATGATGCAAAGCATCTTAATATATATGGTTCTCTTCACTAACCTAAGCAACATTTTCTTCTAAAAAAGGCAACAGTAAAAAACAACCGCACAGTCATTATCCCGTGCGGTTATACTTTTTCAATATTCGGTTACGATGTAACAATCCTTTGCCACCTTTCGGCGGCAAAATTCTTTATCTTAGTAGAAGCACTTCCTGTTTATCCAGTTGGTCTGGGGGCAGTATCGTGCTTAATGAAAGCTCGTTACTTTCTTCTTATTTCATGCTTTTTTCAACACGAATTATACCTGAGGAATAAGGAGAAACCACACCTGCTTCAGAAATAAATACCACTACTTCATCTTTATCTTTCACAAAAAATCCTAAAGATGCACTGCTTTCATCTAGCATTTTATCTGCACCTTCAAAATACTTGGAGGAGTCTTTTTTGATGTCATCTTTGATTGCATTTTTCATATATGCTTCTTCTGTCACGCCATTTTCCAATGTAACAAAATCTGCTAATTTTTTCTCTGCACCGGTCTTTAAATCATAAGTAGCACCTTTTGCAAAGGAGCTTCCATGGGCACCACCAGTGTAGATGTACTGGGTGCTATAAAAAGAGAAAGTGCTATCATCATAGTAAGGGGTCTCAAATCCAATTGTAAAATCATAGGTTTTAAAATCCGCACCCAATTCTTTTGCGCTCTTTGTTACTGCTTCCTTGTTATCCGCAAGGTAAGTTTCTAAGCTTCCCTTTGCTTCAGCAGCAATCTTTTCATTAATAGCTGCAACTTTTTCACCCAAAACAGAAGTGCTCAGCTGAGGGTATTTTACAGTGCCTGTAATCAAAACCTTACCGCTTTCATCTTTTAAATCTTTTTTGTATGTAACGGCAGAATAAGCATCCTCTTTTTGATCCATAGTGATAGCTACTGTTTTGTTTTCGCCATTCCAAGCTACTTTTCCTTCAAAACATTCTACAACAGCTCTAAGGGGAATCATAGTGGAACCACCAATAATTTGAGCAGGTGTCTCCAACTGTTCCTTACTTCCTACAAAGCTTTTCTCACCAATTACGAGCTTTGCTTCTTTGCCATCTTTGGTCAACAAAACAGATTGATCTTTTGCATTCCAAACAACCTGAACGCCCATTGCTTCTAAAGCTCCCCTAACAGGAACTAACGTATATCCATCCACAATTACTGGCTGCTGCCCAGAAAAAACAACTTCATAATTGTTTACTAACACCTTAATATTCTCTGCAGCAAAAGCAGGTACCACAGAAGTGCCCATCATAGCCACACAAGCAAGAGCCAACATTTTTCTTTTCATTCCAAATCCTCCTTATACGTTAAACAATTCCTGACTTAATAAGTATACACCTAATTTATGTTTAAACTATTAGGAAACTCTGTCAATTTTCTTACACTTTTTTTTCATAATGTTTAAACAAAGAGAACGATTTGTAAATTCTGGTAAAAAATATAAAATAATAAAAAAATCCATAGAAAACCATAGGGTATTTTTCACAGTTTCATAACACCAATTTTTGGCTTTCTATGGTTTCAATTACTCTTCGATACGCAACATGCGATACCCTACCCCAACATGGGTTTGAATATATTTCGGTTGTGCCGGATTTTCCTCGATTTTTTTACGAAGAGTAGCCATAAACACACGTAATGATGCAATATCATTATCCCAAGTGCTTCCCCAAATTTCTTTGGTAATATATGTGTGGGTCAGCACTTTCCCCACATTTTTGCAAAGCAAGCACAAAAGCTTATATTCAATAGGCGTAAGGTGAAGCTCCGCCCCCGCAAAATAAGCGCAGCCAGAGGCATAATCCACCCGCAATTCCCCATTTATAAACTCCATCTGCTCTCTACCGATTCCCTGGGTATAACTTAACCTTCTTAACGTAACCCGTAAGCGAGCCAAAAGCTCTTCCACAGAAAAAGGCTTGGTTAAATAATCATCAGCTCCTGCATCCAACGCTTCTATCTTATCCCGATCTTCAGCCCTTGCACTAATTACGATAATAGGCATATTAGACCAAGACCGTATTTTTTTTATAATTTCCACCCCATCAATATCTGGCAAGCCCAAGTCTAGCAAAACGATATCTGGATTTTGAGAAACAGCCTCCAACAGTGCCTCAGCCCCCGTTGCTGCTGTATGATATTTATAATCCTGGGTTTCCAACGTGGTAGAAATCAAGTTTCTAACTGCGCCATCGTCTTCGACAATTAAAATAAATGGCTTATTCATGAAAAGGTACCTCCTCCGCTTGTAATGTAAAGGTAAAAACAGAACCATGAGGAACATTATCCGTTACAGTAATAGTCCCTCCATGAGACAAAATAATGCTTTTGCAAAGTGGTAGCCCCAACCCTAACCCTCTGCGAGAATCAGAAATGGTGCGGCTAGCAGTATAAAACATTTCAAAAAGGCTCTCCTTCAATGCATCTGGAATACCCTTACCGTTATCCGCCACAGAAACCTGAATCCTATCTCCGACCCTTTTCATGCCAATTTCAATTTCCGAGCCAGGGTCGGTATATTTAATTGCATTATTCACTAAATTTATCATAACTTGAATAATCAATCGAGCATCCATTTTTGCAAGAAGCATTTCTTCGCATTCATCCACCGTTATAATGTGCTCCGACTTTTTACGATCAATATGGCGCATGGCTTCCGTAATTACTTCGTCCATCAATTCTGCCTGCATATACAATTGCATCGTGCCGTTCTCAATTCTTGTTACCGACAGCAAATTTTCAACTAAATTTATTAGCCACATTGAATCATCGTAGATATCTAAATAAAGATTTTTTCTGCGCACCTCGTCAAGGGCTTCCTCATTATTTAAAAGTACCGCCGCATTTCCAGAGATACAAGTAAGCGGCGTTCTAAGGTCGTGAGAAATACCCCGCAGAAGGTTCGCCCGCAGCTGCTCATTCTTTGCTTGGGAGGCGGCTTCCTCCCTTTTTCGGCTCATCAGTTCCTTCTCAAGAGCCAATGCACACTCCCCTAAAATAGAAAGTAACAAATTGGTATCGAAAGCTTCCAATGGTTTCCCCTTCAGGGAAATGCCATATACGCAAAAAACCTGCCCCTTACTCCTGACCGCTAAGTACCTACAAAGACTATCACCAAAATGGGCTGTTCCCGCCCCCGATTGTTTGTTATTTTCATAAGCCCACTGGGCCGCTTTTTTTCCTTCTCCGATAGATATAAGAACACGTTTTTTTCATCGCTTTTAAGGAATAATTCCCCTATTGATAACTGGCCACATCTTTCTTCATGATAACACACAACTGTTCTTTCTAATAGCTTTACCAGCTGTTTTGCGGTTTCATCCAAAATGCCATCCACATTCTCCGCCTGCTGTAACAACTGATTTGTTTCTAACAAAATTTTCGTTCTATAAGCCATGGCTGCCGACTGTTCCGCTTGCATTTTGATTTTTACAGCAAGGCTACCAGCAATAAAAGCAACTACGAACATGATTAAAAATGTGATGGTATCCCCCGTATCATAGGCAGAAAAAGTAAACACAGGTTCAGTGAAAAAAAAGTTGAAGGTCAAAACACTTAGCATGGAAGAAATAACAGTATACACCCTATTAGCCGTTAAAACTGCCGTAAGCAATACGCACAAAATGTAAACCATAATAATATTTGATGCCTCAAATCCCATTAAATGAAAAACTTCACCTAAGATGGTTGTCCCAATCAGCACCACAATTGTCCATATAATATTTTGCCATTTCATTTTTTCTGCTTTGCCCATTCACCCTTCCCCTCTCCATTGGTGAATCAAAACCCTTTTTCTACAATTTTTTCATACTGTTTTGAAACCCTCTACATAATAAAATCTTGTTGTTCCTAAATTTATGTATATAAAAAGCCCTTTGTATGGGCTTTTTTTTAAACTTTATAATGCTTTTGATTTTTATTTACAAACAATATTGTCTGTGCTTCTTTTCAACAATATTCTACCATAAAAAACAGGTTTATTACTACTAAGAAAAATCATTTTAGCAAATCCCTCGCTGCATCCTTTCCACCAAATACAATTAATGTTTCTTCTGGCGAAAAAACATGCTCTGGCTGGGGCAATGGGGATATAGTACCATTTTTCTTTGTTGCCAAAATGCTGATATGATATCTGGTTCGAACAGATTTTTCTAAAATTGTCTTCCCATACCAGCTTTCAGGAACCTTCATTTCATAAATCGCCGCTTCCGGTGTTAATTCAATATAATCAAATAAGTTTTTTGATCCATATTTAATCGCCAAGCGTTCTGCCATCTCACGTTCTGCATAAACCACATGGTCTGCACCATTGCGAAGCAAAAGCTTGCGGTGAACATCACGGCTGGCACGAGCTAGAATAAACTTCGCCCCCAAATCTTTGAAGAGTACGGTAATTTCCAAAGAAGTTTGAAAATCGTCACCAATGGCAATCACGCAAAGGTCAAAGTTGCTTACCCCCAAGGACTGTGCAAACACTTCATTGGCAGCATCACCAATCTGAATATTCGGCACAATATTGATGGCGTTGTCTGCTCTTTCTTCGCTTCTTTCCACTGCCAGAACTGAGTTACCCTGTTCCTCCAGTTTTCGCGCCATATGTCTACCAAAACGACCAAGCCCAACAATTAATATTGATTTCATTTTACTGCCTTCCTCCTTAATAATTAGCCAATTTGAATTTTTTCCAAGGGTAAGGTAGAAACCACAGGATTCTTTCTTGACGAAAATGCCAAAAGCATGGTCAAAGATCCCGCTCTACCAATAATCATCAAAATAGCCAATAAAACCAAAGATACATTCCCCAAACTTGTTGTAATTCCCGTTGTTAAGCCAACGGTAGCTATGGCAGACACGCTTTCAAATAATGTATCCAGCAATGGTAATCCCTCCACGCTAGAAATGATCATAGCAACGAAGCAAACCATAACCAAATAAATCATAAATACACAAGATGCCAAGCGAGTGATGCCGTCTTCCATTCTACGCCCAAACACCTCAATTGATTTTTTGTGCCAAAAAGTGGTGAGAACACTTAGCCCCAATACGGCAAAGGTCGTTGTTTTGATACCACCCGCTGTTGACCCAGGCGAGCCACCAATAATCATCAAACAAATGATCAGGAACTGACCTGTTTGCGTCAAAGAGCCTATGTCGACGGTATTAAAACCTGCTGTTCTTGAGCTGACAGACTGAAAGAGGGATGCAATCAGTTGCTCTGACATGGTCAGTTTTTCATATTCAGCGCCACCCATTTCAGAGATAAATAATAAAAGGCCACCGCCAAAAATCAAAATACAGCTTAAAAAGATTACCAATTTTGTATGCAAGTGCATACGAGAAAATCTAAATTTTGACTCGATTAGGTCCTGCCAAACAAAAAAGCCAAGTCCACCAACTATGATTAATAACATTAAGATTGAATTTACGTATAGATTTCCAACCTGAGATGTAAAGGAAACGAATTCCGTCTGCACACCCATAAGGTCAAATCCCGCATTACAAAAGGCGGATATACTATGGAATATGGAATACCACAACCCTCTTCCCAGTCCATAAATCGGACAATAAAAAAAAGAAAGCAATAGTGCCCCTGTTCCCTCAACCACGAGTGTACCATACAACACAAATTTTGTCATTCGCACAATGCCGCCCAACTGAGGTGCAGCTATTGAATTTTGCATTAAGGAACGAGACATATAACCAATTTTTTTCTTTGTAAGACTAATTGCAGTAATACAAAATGTCATAAACCCAATGCCGCCAATTTGAATCAAACATAGAATAATTATTTGACCCACAAAAGACCAATGGGTGTATGTATTTACAACAACCAAACCCGTAACACACGTTGCAGAAGTTGCAGTAAAAAAGGCTGTTAAAAAATCCGTCGGTTCCCCGTTGTGGCTTGCAAAAGGCATGCATAATAACAAAGCCCCAAACAAAATAATAAAACAATAGCCATATAAAATGACCTTCATTGGTGATATATCTAATAAATGTTTCATTAACTTGTCTTTTATTTGAAACACCTCCCATTATTTCCAGAGAAAACATCTATCCTAGCATACTCTAAGCGCAGTTAAAATGGAATTAAAATATCCCCCGCTGCATTAAGATTGTATTAAGATGTCCCTATTGTCCCCATTCTTACAACAATATAAACCTGAATCTCGTGATGCAAAAATTTTCAAATTATGATATGCTAATGCTAGCTTACAAAAACAAGGAGGATATCATGAAAAAAGAAGAATTTTTTATACCTTCCACCGATAAGGAACACCAGCTACACGTTATTTCTTGGCAAGGGGACGGCCCTATTGTTGCCTCCTTGCAAATTGTCCATGGGATGGTAGAGTTCATCGACCGTTATCATGAATTTGCCACCTTTTTGTGCCAAAATAATATTGCAGTTATTGGGCATGACCATCTTGGCCATGGGCTTAGTGCCTCATCCGATGAGGATTTAGGTTTTTTCCATGAAAGCCAAGGCCGAAATCTTTTGATTCAAGATATGTATCAGGTTACAAAAGAAATGAAACAACGCTTTCCTAATGTCCCTCACTTTATTTTGGGTCACAGCATGGGTTCCTTCTGCACAAGAAAGTATTTAACTTTTTTCGGTCATGAAATCCAGGGGGCAATTTTGATGGGCACTGGTGATTTGCCTATCGCCCTTACTAGAATCGGAAAAGACTTAGCAATTATGCTTGAAAAAAAGCACGGAAGCCACTACCGCAGCAAAATTTTAGCAAAACTAGCCTTTGCTAGCTATTTGCGTCATATTGAGAACCCAAAGACTGATAAAGACTGGATTAGTAGGGATGAAGAAATTGTTTCGGCCTATGTTGCCCATAAACACTGTTCTTTCCTCTTTACAGTTTCAGCCTATAAAGATTTATTCTCTATCATCTCATATGATACTAAAAAAATTCGTTTTGACCTCATCCCCCGTTCATTACCAATCCTGTTTACCTCCGGCGATATGGACCCCGTTGGGGACTGGGGAAAAGGCCCCAAAAGTCTCTATGATATGTACATATCTGAAGGCTTTGAGGATATAGCACTAAAACTTTATTCCGAAGGACGCCATGAAATCATTAATGAACTCAATCGCCAAGAAGTTTATGAGGACATTACCAGCTGGATTTTAAATCATTTGCCAAAAGAGTGAAACAGCCCAGTTTTGTTTGACTCAGGCAAAGTTTACAACCACCTAGGGCATGCTAAACCTAAGGCTAATTGAACCCATACCAAAACAGGTATGGGTTATTTTTATATAAATATATAAATTTTAAGTATAATTACAGCATAAATATATCACTTTCCATTTTTTTCTACAAGAAAAACATTTCTCTATTTTTTCCCTAAAAAAGCGGTTTGAAAACTTGTTTCCCTTGAAATCTTCCACATTCCATTATAAAATAGTTCCATATGCAAATTTTAAGAACATAGGAGAGCGGCATGAGTATATTAAATGTGCAAAACTTAAATCATGGCTTTGGCGATAGAGCCATTTTTAACAATGTATCCTTTCGTCTATTAAAAGGAGAACATGTTGGATTTATCGGCGCAAACGGCGAAGGTAAATCAACCTTTATGAATATTATTACAGGCAAACTAATGCCTGATGAGGGCAAAATTGAATGGAGCAAAAATGTTGTTGTTGGATATTTAGATCAGCACACCATTTTGGAAAAAGGCATGACCATTCGAGACGTACTGAAAAGCGCCTTTGCCCCCCTTTTTGGCTTAGAAGAAAAAATGAACACCATCTGTGATTCCATGGGGGAAGCAACCCCTGAAGAATTGGAAAAAATGATGGAGGAATTGGGTGAAATTCAGGATACTTTAGATTCTCATGATTTTTATATCATTGATGCGAAGGTAGATGAAGTTGGCCGTGCTTTGGGTCTTGAGGATATCGGGTTTGACAAAGATGTAACCGAATTAAGCGGTGGTCAACGTACAAAGGTTTTGCTGGGTAAGCTATTATTAGAAAAACCTGATATTTTATTATTGGACGAGCCTACTAACTATTTGGATGAAGTGCATATTGAATGGCTAAAGCGCTACTTGCTGGATTATGAAAACGCATTTATCCTAATTTCTCATGACATTCCATTTTTAAATAGCGTTATCAACCTGATTTATCATGTGGAAAATGGGGAGTTAAACCGCTACGTTGGCAACTACGAAAAATTCCAAGAAGTTTATGCCATGAAGCGTGCCCAAATGGAGGCCGCTTATAAAAAGCAACAACAGGAAATCGACGACTTGAAGGACTTTGTCGCTCGTAATAAGGCTCGTGTTTCCACCAGAAATATGGCAATGTCTAGACAAAAAAAGCTGGATAAAATGGAAGTAATTGAGTTAGCAAAGGATAAACCAAAGCCAGAGTTTAACTTTAAAGAGGCCAGAGCATCAGGCAGATATATTTTCCAAACACATGATTTGGTGATTGGCTACGACGCCCCCCTTTCCAAACCTTTGAACCTTCAAATGGAAAGAGGTCAAAAAGTTGTTTTAACTGGTGCTAACGGTATCGGTAAAACCACACTGCTTAAGAGCATTATCGGTGAGATTAAGCCTTATAGCGGCTCCACCGAACTGGGTGACTATTTATACACTGGATATTTTGAACAAGAAAAACAATACACAGAAAATATCAGCTGTATTGATGAAATTTGGAAAGAATTTCCTTCTTATACACAATATGAGGTACGAAGTGCATTGGCAAAATGCGGCCTTACCACAAAACATATTGAAAGCCTAGTGAAGGTATTAAGTGGTGGTGAGCAAGCAAAGGTTCGCTTATGCAAACTAATTAATGTGGAAACCAACGTATTGCTTCTGGACGAGCCCACAAACCATTTAGATGTCGAGGCAAAGGAAGAGTTGAAAAGAGCATTGCAGGCATATAAAGGTAGTATCCTCCTGATTTGCCATGAGCCTGAATTTTATACCGGCCTTGCCACCCATGTGTGGAACTGCGAAGAATGGACCACCAAGCAAATTTAATTTGCTACCAAAGACCTTCATAATCAAAAAACAGGGATGCCCAAAAATCTGGGCGTCCTTTTTATTTGAACAAAATAATATGTAACTCTCCACATGCAAGCATTAACTTTAGCTTACAGAATCAAATGTTTTCCTATCCTGCTCCCGAAAATCTATTCTTGCCGGTTGAATATAATCCCACTTTTTCCTCCTTCGCCATAGTAAATATAATGAAAAAGCAAAACCAAATCCATGCTTATACAAAATAAAATTCATCTCCGGTGATGTTTTGTTATTGTGCTACATCACATAAATAATTAGTATGCATTACATTGCAACCAATTATTGTATATGGTATCATTTTTTTCATAACAGAGAACACAATTTTGTCACATGGTATTTCTTATAGAGTTTTCTTACAAATCCCCAATAAACAAAGGTTTTTCCATAAAAATGATATAAATCATTCCTATCCTTGTTATGATAACCTATAAGAAAAAATCCTAACTTTGTTCATTTACACAAATGTGTTATAACACAAATACATAAAAGCAATTTGACAATAAACAATCCAACATACACAGGGGGCTGGATTTCTATTTTTCGGGGAAAAGGGAGTGATTATATGAGCAACAAAATGAAGGGGATATTACTGGTTGTTTTAGGTGCATCTCTATGGGGCGTTATGGGAATCTTTGTCCGCGAGCTTTCGTCAATCGGCTATTCCAGTTTTGATACATCCTTTATTCGATGCATTTGTGCTGGTGTTGTCTTTTTTATCATCAAAGCAGTCAAAAATCCACAGATTCTAAAAATCGACTTTAAAGGACTTATCATTAGCTGCCTCTACGGCTTAGTTGCCTATGGTTTAAGCTTTACAAGCTATGGCATATCCGTAGAACGTATTCCTATCGCGGTGGCAACTGTACTTATGTTTATGAGTCCCATTTGGGTAGCCCTCCTTGGGTTAGTTATCTTCAAGGAGAAATTGAAAAAGGACAAAGTAATCACAATTTTTGTCTGCATCTTAGGAGCTGCCCTGGTATCTAATGTTGTTGGTGTTAAGGGTCAAAGCCTTGATATGTTAGGCATTCTTGCCGGCGCATTTAACGGATTTGGGGTCGCCCTCCAAATTATGGTACCCAGATACTTTGCTGACCGCTATCAGCGGGACACCATGCTACTTTACGGCTTTTTGGGTACTGCCGTGGGTCTAGCCTTTTTCACCGATTTTTCTGTCATCGGCGCAAGCTTTACCCAAGGAAATATTCCTTTAAATATTTTCAATATCTTTGGAATCGGCGTGCTCTGCACTATGGTTGCCAATGTTTCTGTGGTAAATTCCACTCTATATATCGATTCTACAACAGTAAGCATTCTATCAGCCTTAGAAGTTGTAATCGGGGCGGTTGTAGGCATCGTCGTGTTCCACGAGCACATGATGGCATTGCAAGTAATCGGTGCATTTATTGTAGTCTTCGGTGCTCTGGGGCCTACCCTTTTGGATGTAGCCCGAGAGAGAAAAATTGCTTCATCGTAAATTAGAATTGGAGGTAACAAATGTCAATCATTGTAGAAAAACTGTTACAAAAAGCAAATGTATACCATGTGAGCCTTATCGCCGGAGAGAAAGGTTTAAACCGAGGTGTAAATTGGTTTCACATGGTAGAAAATATGGCTTTTGCTGAATTTATTGAAGAAGGGAGTCTGGTGTTCACCTCTGGTATTGCCCTTGATGAAAACTTAGACCTACTAACCCTGATTGACACTCAAATTAAGCAAAAAGCTAGCGGTTCTCTATTAAACTTAGGACCTTATATACCACAGGTTCCTCAAGAAGTGATTGATCTTTGTAACGAAAATGACTACCCCTTAATGGTTTGCCCCTGGAATGTACGCATCCCTGATATCATGAAGCTTTTTAGCAACCTTCTGTTAAACGTGGAAAAGGCTGATGGCGAACTAGGTTCTGCTCTTCGAAATGCAATTGCATTTCCAAATCATAAGGATTTGTATGCCCATACGCTATTTCAATATGGATTTTTAGAAAATGGTTTTTACACTTTAGGCATTATCAAGCCTGATTTTAACGCACTACGGCCAAGCCCAGACACAATTGAACAGATGGTACAAATTATCGAACGGATATTAATGTCCACAGGGGATAAATCCTTTGTAACCAATAGTGAGGGTGAGTTTATTCTGTTATTTTGCAATTATCGGGAGGATGCGATTATAAAGATAATAAACCGTGTCATGACAGCCCTTCGCACCCATTGGAATACATTCTATTTAGGTATCGGTGATAATTTGCAAAACTTAGACCATATTTCCACCAGCTATAAGCAGGCACTAAAAATGATGAATTTTAACAAAAAACAAGGTAAGAAAAATGAGTTCTGCCTTTACAGAGAATTGGGGTTATATAAGATTTTTTTCGCTTTAGAAAATACCAGTGTCCTTGAGGAATATTATCTTGATTGCCTAGGGCTTTTAGAGGAACATGACCTCAGGAAAAATACCAACTATATTGAAGTGTTGAAGCTATACCTGCAAAATAACGGAAGCATTAATGAAACGGCTAAAACCCTATTTTTGCATCGAAATACGGTGAATTACAAAATCAGAAAGATCGAAGAAATGCTTGGATGTAACCTTTCTCACATCGAAACTAGATCAAGGCTACATATTGCTCTTGCTATCAAAAGCATCTTGGATTAAAACTACCTATAACATCCTTCTTAAAAATAAAAAGCAGTGGCTAAGAATTTCTTTTGCCACTGCTTTTTATGTTCAAATAAACACACACAAAGATGGTAAAGGCTGAGGATAACCGTCCCCTTATCCAACCTCATTTTTTTACTACACTAACTCCACCTTAAGTTTGCACAAAAGGAATAAACTGACTAACCGCCGCTATGTCCTGTTCATCCATATGAGAAACACCATAAACGGTGATGTCTGTCCTCCCATTTAAATAAAAAATAAGGTTTTGCATCAATAGCATCTGCATTTCCCTTGTATCGTAGGAGATTAAATCATTGGCAACACCAAGAGTACCTTTACACATATCTTTTATTGAGGGTGCGTACTCTGAACCATCCTTTGCCTCTACCCATTCTTTCAAAACCCAATTACCATCTATCTTTTCAAAATCCAAGCGAGCGGGTATATAACTTCCTCCACCTTCGATTAACTGATACCCAACTTTTGGTGTGCGGACAAAGGAATAATCCGTTCTTCCAATCACAGCATAAACGGAGAGCCTATCCTCCGCTTCTGAAATATGGCTAATAAGAGGGGCATAAATTTGCAATTCTCGGTTTCCCCTTTCCGAAGAAAACCGTTGTCCTAGCACTTCATAGACAGCCTTTTGCACATCGCTGTGCCTCGTTATCAATCCTGCCTGTGTCCCTTTTTTTATGGACAATAGACCCCTCTTTTCTAAATCCAAGGTATACCGCTGTTGGTCATACTGAAAAGGTTCTACGATAGTGGAGTCTAATGCCACATAGGACGC
>DFWH01000020.1:214157-234689 GCA_002380805.1 Clostridiales bacterium UBA4139
AGCATGGTTGATAGTGCCGCATCTCCAAGCTTTAAAAGCTCCTCATACTTTGGGTTTTCTCTTAAAGCTGCATAAGAAAACGACTCTCCCATTTCCTCTGAAATCTCATCAAGCAATACACCGCTTTGGATTTGTTTTAGGGCAAAAGCGTCCTCCCCTTGCGAAAACAATGCATTTAATTCCTGCATAAATTTTCTAAAAGTTTCTTCATCTGAGGTCAAAGTTCTTAAATCTGTATTCCCAAAATATTTCATCCCATCTTCTCGACTAAAATGAAGAATTTGTTCCTTACCATCTTGATTGGTTATGGAATATTCAAAATAAGATGCATTATTGACAAGAGCTAAGAAAATCATGGCGTTTTTTTCAAACCACCCATCCTGAAGAATCTCCTCCTCCCCTTCCAGCGTTAAATACTGCCTTGCACCATAAGGCTCTTCCGTCGTGAATAACTCCATCCCCTCATCGCTATAAGTGAGCCCTTTTGGTAAAGTCAAATTGCCTAAAATCATCCCAACTCCACTATGGTTTCCAATATAGTCTAACTTGCATTGATAGAGAGTGCTTACCAAGTCTGCCATGCTTTCATTATTAGCAGTGCCTTCCGTCTTTGCTGTGCAACCCACAATAGCCGTACCTACCCAAACTACCAATACCAAAGCCAATAGAGATAAGGCTCCCCGCTTCTTCTTGCTGACATCAAAAATATGGTCAATTCTTTGTTTTAATTCCTCTTTGCCACCGTGAAATGCTGTTGAGAAAGAATTGGCCTTCTGCCCTTGTCGAATACTATTTAGAATGGTTAGTCCATAGTCTTGCCGCTGAGCCAACGTGCAATGTTCCAACACCAAGCTATCACAGGAATACTCCATATCTTGCTCAGCCAAACGAACCATCCAATGCACAAATGGATTAAACAAGTGGATCCCCTTTGCAAGCATTAGCATCGCCTTATACCATGTGTCTCGTCGTTTGCAATGCAATAGTTCATGCCTTAAAATATAACGAAGTTGCTCGCCTCTACACTCCTCCACGTTTAGGTATATCCTTTGTTGAAAGAAACCTACACAAAGAGGGCTGGGTAATATGCCACAATAGAATATTTGGGGGCGCTTTTTTAATTCCATTCCCCCACAAACCTCATAATAAATATCCAGTACTTGAGCATCCCGAATACAACAGCTATTTCTATTTAAATCCCTCAAAAATAACTGATATTTTCTGCCTTGATAAATAAAATAAAGGAGTACTGCAAATATCCACAAAAATCCAAGGCTTGCATATATCCTCTCAGATAGGGGTTCATAAAGAAATGAATTGTTCACCGACTTTGTAGACTGAGTTATATTGCTTTGTTTTATCGTTTCATTCTCAAGGGAGGAATAAGGAAAACTTTCCAGTTCCACCTTGTTTGACGCGTTTTCTTGCGTACCAGCTGATGAAACCTGTACTTGGGAAATCGGAATATTTATAATTGGCTGGGGCAAAGTGATTTGAACGGGTAGAACCAACCGAATTGCAAGAATCATCCACACGAAATACTTCCATTTAGCACCATAGCGCTTACCCCAAGTACGTGAAAAAGTACCAAAAATAAGAATTGCAACGGAAGTAAAGATAGATATTTCCAGTACATTTTGGAACAGTCTATCCATCAATCCTCACCCCCTGTTTTTTGCCGTATATATGCCGCCAACTCATCTAAATCATCTTCGGAAATTGCTCTGCTGTCATAAAGGGATGCAACCAGCTTCGTCAGTGAATTGTTGTTCACTTTATTCAAAAACAACCGATTCTCTAAGGCCAAATAAGAGTTCTCATCCACCTTTACTATGTAAAAGCGATTTTTTCCTTCTTTGTATGAATCCAAGAATCCTCGATCTATGAGGCGATTTAGGAGGGTTTGAAGGGCGGAAATATTCCATGATCGTCTTTCTTCCAATTTTTCTTTAATCTCCGAGGTAGAAAGGGTTTTCTCCTCATTCCAAATGACTTTCATAATTTCTAATTCTGTATCAGGTAAGCGTGGAATTTCCTCTAGTTTTTTCATTTTATCAACTCCTACAAATGTATGTTATTGGTATATAATACAATTGTAGGAGTTTGTTGTCAAGTATCATTTTACTTGAACAAACATAGTTTCTGTGTTATCCTTAACTAAGTAAAAAAACTAGGAAATGAGGATTATTTTATGGGCAAAACATTTATCCCTGAGGGCTATCAGTCCGCTCTTACCTTATATGAAACTCAAAATGCAATTGGCTTGATTCACAATACTTTTGAAGAAAATTTGACTCAAACCTTAAACTTAAAAAGAGTGTCTGCACCTTTGTTTGTAGACCCTGCAACAGGGTTGAACGATAACTTAAACGGTGTTGAGCGCCCCGTTAGCTTCGAAGTGCCTGCAACAGGCGTAATGGCTGAAGTTGTTCACTCCTTAGCAAAATGGAAACGTATGGCTTTGTATCGTTATGATTTCCGCCCCGGCAAGGGTATCTATACAGACATGAATGCAATTCGTAGGGACGAAGTGTTGGATAACCTTCACTCTATTTATGTTGACCAGTGGGATTGGGAAAAAGTAATCACACCTGAAAAGAGAAATTTACAGGAACTAAAATTTACAGTTCAGGGCATTGTTATCAGCATTTGTGATACATTGGAGGTATTAAAGAAGAAATACCCTCGCATCACAACTGAGCTTTGCAGAGAAGTTACTTTTATCACTTCTCAGGAGTTGGAAAATAAATATCCTGATTTGACTCCAAAAGAAAGAGAAAATGCTTTCACCAAAGAGCATAAAACCGTATTCATCATGCAAATCGGTGATAAGCTGGCATCTGGCAAGCCTCATGATGGGCGCTCCCCCGATTATGACGATTGGAAGTTAAATGGTGATCTCTTATTCTATAACCCTGTTTTAGAAAGCGCATTAGAAATCTCCTCTATGGGCATTCGTGTTGATGCAACAGCGTTGGATCAGCAGTTACGTAAAGCGGGATGTGATGATCGTCGTCTGCTTACCTATCACAAAATGCTGCTGGAAGGCGTCTTGCCTTGCACCATCGGCGGTGGCATTGGTCAGTCCCGCTTATGTATGCTCCTTTTAGGCAAAGCACACATTGGTGAAGTGCAGTCCTCCATCTGGGATCAGGAAACCATTGATGCTTGTAGTGCTGCTGGCATTGCACTTTTATAATTCATTAGCAAACTATAAATAGGCGGTAACCTAAGGAACTAGGTAGCCGCCTTTTTTATAAAAATATTTCTTTGCTTTGTCTTTTTCCGTCATAGGAATTGGCAAACGAATAAAACTACACTGAGGGGTGAAATCATGTGGATTACTATGAATAACTAAAGGCAAGGCTATTTGGCATGCCTTGCTAATATAACTAAATTATACTATTAGGAGGCTAATATGTCATATTTTACATTTGAAAACAAACAGGTTTACTATCAGGAATTAGGGGATGGTACACCTCTATTATTGCTTCACGGAAACACTGCATCCTCCAATATGTTTGGAGAAATTGTAAAACAATATTTACCTAAGCACAAAGTTATTTTAATAGACTTTCTAGGCCATGGCAAATCCCAACGCCTAGAAGAATTCCCCAACGATTTATGGTTTTTTGAAGCACAGCAGGTAATCCAATTTCTAGAGGAGAAAAAATATACCCAAGTTGACTTGATCGGCAGTAGCGGCGGCGCTCTAGTTGCCATTAATGTAGCCTTAGAACGACCTGATCTGGTACACAAGGTCATTGCTGATAGCTTTGAAGGTGAAACCCCCATTCAGGAGTTTACTGCAAATATCGTAGAACAAAGGGAAGAATCTAAAAAAGATAAAGGAGCAATAGGATTTTATTCCTTTATGCATGGGGATGACTGGGCACATGTGGTGGATTGCGACACCCTCGCAATTTTGAATCACGGGAAAGAAATCGGTCGTTTTTTTCATAAACCGTTACAGTCCCTTCTCCCGCCTCTTCTTCTAACAGGAAGTAAAGGTGACGAATTCGTTTGTAATATTGACATTAACTTTTTTGAAAAAACCTATGGGGCAATGATTGAAAAAATCGGCCATGGGGATTATTTCATTTTTTCAAAAGGGGGGCATCCCGCTATGCTTTCAAACCAAAAAGAATTTGTAGCATTAAGCAAAACCTTTTTGCTTAATTAACAAAATCATTTATTGCTAACACCAAGGGCATAAANNCCCCAAAAGAGTCACAAAACAATACTGTTTTGTGACTCTTTCTTATAATACGGTGATTTTTAAGTTGTCATACAAAATAATTATAGTTTATAAAAATCAGGAATACTTAACTTTTTCGTGCACCGTTACTGGTTTTTAGCATCTCTGCCAGTTTCATATAAGTAGCTGCTGCCTCTAAATTATCAATTTCGGCATAGCTAGCTCCCAATCGAAAACAAACAAAACTACTCTCGCCACCATCCAACCTTAATGCATTTTCAAACCAAAAAATAGCCTGTTTCCAAGCTTTCTTTTTATAAAAATATTCCCCCAGGCTAGTGCATACCTCTAACGTTGGTGACTCATCGCCCACACATGACAAAAACAGCTGGAATCCTTCCTCATCAAGCTCCTCGCCACGCAGCCGCCCCATAAGTTGCCGGCAGCGCATTGCCCTCTGCTCCGTTTCCTCTTCCCTTTGATCCAAAAGTATAATCGCATCTGCCAAAGGCTTAATAATTGCTAGACATTGGGAAAGTGTTTCTTCATCCCCTAATGTCAAATATACACCAATCGAGCTCAACCCTATCACCCCCTGCCATAAAAGTATATGCAGGGACAAAATCCATCGTTCTTAAAACATAGAAAAAACACCCCATTAAGGGGTGCTTTCTCGGTTAAATGAAGGTAAATCTTATTTGTGGCCTGCAGCCTTATAAGCTTCAATACCTTTACCTAATAATTCAATACCTCTTGCCATGTCATCAGCATTCAAGATGTAAGCAATACGAAGTTCGTTCTTGCCTAAACCAGGAGTAGCGTAGAAACCTTCAGCAGGAGCATACATAACTGTTTCATTGTTTTCTCTAAATTCTTTCAACAAGAATACTAACAAGTCTTCCGTATTTTCAACGGGCATTTTGCAAGTGATGTAGAAAGCACCACCAGGCTGTTCGCAAACAACGCCAGGGATTTTTTTGAGTGCTTCGTAAGAAACGTTTCTTCTCTTTTCATATTCAGCTCTAACGTCGCCGAAGAAAGAAGGATCCAATTTGTAAAGAGCTGTTGCGCCAACCATTTCCAATGTAGGGCAGCAAAGTCTACCCATAGCAATCTTCATAACGTTTGCCATAAGTTCTTGGTTTTTGGAGATTAAGCAACCAATACGAGCGCCACAAGCGGAGAATCTCTTAGAAACGGAGTCAATGATGATAACTCTGTCTGCTACATCTTCGTACTGACCGAAAGATGTCATTTCTCTGCCATCATATGCGAATTCTCTGTAAACTTCGTCAGCCAAAATCCAAAGGTCATGTTTCTTAGCAAAATCACAGATTACTCTCATGTCTTCTCTGGAAAGGATGCAACCTGTAGGGTTACCAGGGTTAACGATAGAGATCATTTTTGTTTTGTCAGTTACAGCAGCTTCCAATCTTTCCATGATAGCATATTTGTAACCTTCTTCAGCGTATGTTGTAACAGGCTTAATAACGCCATCAGCAGCCTGAATGAATGTCAAATAGTTTGTGTAGTAAGGTTCAGCAACGATTACTTCATCACCAGGGTTGATCAAGGACAAGAATACCAAAGTCAAAGCTTCGGAACCGCCACTGGTAATTAAAATGTCTTTTCTCTCTAAATCCATTTTAAAGGTTTTAAAGTAGTCAATGATAGAATCCTGCAATTCAGGAAGACCGGGAGATTCTGCATACGCAAGAACCTTCTGATCAAAATCTTTGATTGCTTCCATAAATACAGAAGGTGTTACAATATCAGGCTGACCGATATTCAGATGATAAATCTTAGTCCCCTGCGCCTTAGCTTCTGCAGCCATAGGGTTAAATTTTCTGATAGGGGAATTCTGCATCGCTTGTACTCTGTCAGATAATTTCATTGTTCTTCACTTCTCCTTCATCATTTTCATCGTTATTTTTGCGCTATAAAACTGGTGGTAATTCATCCACAATTATTTTATCGAAACATGATGAATGAAATAAATTTCATTTCTTGTTCAATAATCCCACAATAACTGTTTCTTCCCCACCTATTTGCACTTTCAGTATACCACTTTCCGTAATAAAAACAATAGCTTTAGTGAAATTTTCTACAATATTTCAAATTTTTGGTTGTTTTTAGTAGGAATTTTTTATTATCGGAAACCAAAATGCATATAAAATGACAGTCGTTTTGCTTTTTTCATTACTATTTTTCATTTCAACAAGCTTTAATACTTGAAATGACACTTCTATCGTCTTTTTTAACAAATTATGAAGAAAACACTTCAATTAATTTTTCACAAAAGAAAACGTACCTTTTCTTTCGGTTTTCTTCAACCTTTATTATGTGTTAATCCATTCAGTATTACTAAAAATTTTATGAATTTTTAAAACCCCATGCAAATAAGCATGGGGTACAATTTATGAGACGCCTTCTTTTTCACTTGCAGCGTCACGTTTTTTCTTTTCTTCAATTGCTTTCTTTAAAACAAGGTCTTTTACCTTAGTCAAACATTTATGTCGTGCTTTTTTAGTTTGATATCATATAACCTTGATTTTATTATATATTTACTCTATAAACCAACAAGCTCTTTTATTTTAATTCATCTTCAGCTGCCGCTTAGCATAACGTAAAATACCCGCTAAACCTTTAAAACTAAAAGATTTGCGGGTATTTAATTTTTTGTATCTCTATTAGTTTTTTCTTAAATTCTATAACCATATAAGTATTTTTTAAATGTAGTATAACTGTGTAACATCAAGCTTGTTACGATGTGTAACTATAAGGGGAATTTTCACTCCATTTCATAAAACTTTCTGAGCTGTTTTAGCAATAAAATCAATGGCACGTCTCTCAACAATTAATTATGTTTTTGTGACACTAAAAAGGATACTAAAAATCTATATCTATAGTAAAATGTTCTTCTGTACTTTCTTCTGCATTTTCGATTATTTCATCCCAACCAGTATATTTACAAATATCTTCTAATCCATTCTTTTTAAGTAATGTTTTTCTAGCTTGAAAAAAACGTCTATAAGACATATATTCATCTTCTTCAATATATTCTATGTTCATTACTTTAATAGAGTTTGAGTCACTAAAAAATTTATTTTTATTATACGCTTCCACCAATTCCGGAAAAAATTTAATTTTGTCTGTCAATTTATCAATGTAATTTTTTATACGTGTGATATATTTTATTTTATTTTCTTTTTCTACAAAATTGACATAGGCTATTTCTCCTAAAATATGTTCTTTCTTTTCATATTTTCCAGAAATAACACAATTATATATTTCAGCACGTATTATTTGTTTGAGTTTTCTAGGAGCTTTTAACTCAATCATATCTCCAGCATCTATAGGGGCTATTGTTATTCCTGTAATTTGCTTTTTATTTGAGGGCGTATGAAAGTGTGTCTTTTTTTTATTGATCACAAATCCTTCATCTCCAATAATTTTTATTATTATCGGAAAGTTTTTCAACAACAAAGCTTTGTCATCACACGAAAAATACATATCATCAGCATACCGAGTATACCTTATTCCACGTTTTTCACATAGTCCAATAAGTCTTTTATCCAGAGTTATACATATGATATTCGAAATAGCAGGAGAACAGGCACTACCTTGCGGCAGTTTTCCTTCTAAAGTGCATAAATTTGTTAGTATAGTAGCGGCAAATTTACCATACCCTATACTAGAAAAAATAGTATATATTCTATCTGCTGTTATACTTGGAAAAAAATCTTTTAAATCTAATGACAATCCATATAGGGTATGCCCATGGTAAAATGCGTTTTGTTTGTGTCCAAAACGATCTCCTTTTCTAAATGCCATTGCACGATTAGAGGGTAATATTTTATTCAATATATTTATCAATATCCAACGCTGAATAATATGCAAGGTATATGAGGGACTTGAGATTTCACGAGGCATTCCGCTACGTTTAGTAATAGAATATTTTTTATAGAATTTATCTGTTTTCATTGATAGACAATATAACAAACGAGAGCTTAGCCTAGTAAGTTCAGATAACTCTTCTATTGTTTCAAATCGGGGCAAATTTAAAGAATCCATTAATAGTGTATTAGTATTTTTTGTATTAGTATTTTTAGACATGAAAAAGTCGCTCCTTTCACCATAAGTCTTTCGTTAAGTTTATTTGTTTATTTCACTCGGTGTGGAATAAACGGATAAAGTTAAGGAATACTGCGTGACAAATCACCAAAGAAGATAGAAACATCTTCCGAACACACTGCAATTGCAATATGTATAAACTAAAAGGAGCGACTAATTATTTAATTGTCCTTTGAGTATAGCACATCTTATGCTATCATACAACATCGTTTTATTGGACGCATATGAAAATTTCAATAAATTATGAGTTTCGAAATACCCCTTAGGTGACAGAGATAATGTTTCATCCTTTTCAGAAGTATCAAATTCTGTGATAATACCACCTGACCTAATCAAGTATTTAATTGAGGCGTTAAATAGCTCATTATACTTTGTAGGAAATACTTGTTGTTTTTTTAATAACTCTTTCAAATTTTTGTGGAGCTCCCTTCTGCTGATTGTTTTAAAAAAATAAATAACCATCGGAATAAATGCAATATATGCAGATAGAGTATTAAATGATTGATTTTTATTACTTTTTGAGTGCTTATGAAAATGATGAAATACCTTAATTAAATTTTCCCCAAACACTTCAGGTTCTTCTTTTTTATAGATGATTACATTGTCTTTGTTTGTTTTTTGTAAATGTTTAACTGGTCCCATCATAACAAAACTTTTATCCCGAGAAAATTTTTGATTAATTCCTACAATCATTTTTTGTTTTATTCTATCATTCTGAATAAAAGCTCCTAATTCAACGGCAGAACCTATACTTTCACAGATTATACATATTATATCAGAATTATCTGCTAAAAGATTTTCATACTCTAATAAATCTGCCTTCTTGTCTCTGTTAAGCATATCCATGAATAAATCTTCTGGATAGAGAACTTGAAATCCATTATTTTCTATATAAACTCTTATTTTATTTCTTATATGTTCCCGTCCCGCGCCACCACACAAAAACACATAGCAGGATTCGCTAAACGTTTTACAAAAAACATCATTAAATATTGCAGTAAATATCTCTAATTTTTTCAAAACAAATCCCTTTCTTTCCTCAATTCCCCATCATTTCTATAAGAAGCCTGTCTATTATAATCATTAATAAGATGGGAAAAATATAACTATTTACCTCTTAGTTCCTCTAACCCCTTAAAAAACTTCCAACCATTTTCAGATAATCCGGTAATCAGATCTGCAGGTGCAGACGGTGACTTAAACGCCAAGTTTACCTGAGTTATAAGCTTTCCATCTATTTCTATAACCTTTTCATTTTCTATGTAGCTATCTATTATTGCATTTCCTCTTTTAAAGTGATTTTTGTCCTTCCATTCTTGCGTTGATTCTGAAGGTCTTTTTACCTCACTTCCCGCTGCGAGAATAAATTTCCCGTCTTTTACAAATAACTTAGCGTTATGTTTCATTGGCGGATAATAGTACTTTATTGATTCGTTCTTATCCCCTTGCTCATCAATATCAATACTTTCTGCACTTAAGAGGAATTCAATTTGAGTAATAAACGCTTCAAGATTAGGAAAATCATAAACACTAATATTGGGTTTATTAGGTCTCACATCTCTATTTGTTAATACATAGCTGCTTTTCTTAAACCTCTGGATAAATTCATATTCCATATAATCAATAGACAGCTTATCAAAACTATTATTGTCCGTAACAAACAAAATTCCATATGACCAAAAATCCTTACCCCTAATATGATCTTCAATTCTCTGTATTCCGTTTATAGATTGTCCAACATAAACAAGGTTTTCATCTTCACTATCATTAAATAGAAAGTATATCGCATAGTTCAGCGAACAAGGTAATTCATAAACTTGTTTATAACTTTCTCGTGTGAAATAAAACGCTTTAATTTGATTCGTACGATCCTGGTACATTTTTAGATTAGCTGCATTTCTTTCATCTGGATACAAATATGTAATCGTTTTCTGCATAATACCTCCTAGACCTAAAGAGTAAATCTTCAAATTCATTTTCCAGCGGTTTAATAAATCGATTGTCTGTATCATTAGCTTGATAGTGGTTATGTATCAGAAATTTCTATCAAGTAACTATGCTATATATTTCTTAAAAATTTTGTAAGCTCTTCAAATTCTTGTACAAACTTTTCTCTATCAATTTTACTTAATAATTTATCACTATTAATCTCTATCAATTCATTGCCCTCTATGACCATACAATCATCATAATACTTGATAATAAAATTAGCTAAATGACGAGGTAGCCCTATTGTTTGAAGTGCTATAACTGCACTTTCGGTTGTTCCGTATTCAATATAATCTATCCATTTAGAAATACTTGTGTCCTCTGCCTTCTCAGAATAAAGCAAGGAATAATTTAACATATAGTTTTTTATTTTAAATCTTAGAACATTATCAATATCAGACATTAAGTCGTTAATAACCTTATTAACATGCCATTTATTATCTTTAACAAATGCTATTTCTTGCCCATATTCATAAATAAATCCTCGTTTTTCAAAATAATTCAAAGTATTTTTTATTATCATGCTGAGTTGATAACCAGAAATCCAGGAATTCATAAGTACAGCAAAGTATTTAAGTCTTGGTTTATTCTTTACCATAGGATTTCTCCCGCCAGATTCTTCATTCCTCCAGTTATATACATCATAAAGAATATTTAATATCATTTCGCATGAATCCGTACTAACTTCACTTGGGAATGCTTTTATCTCCTCCGATAACCATAATTTGTTTTGATACTTTGGGTTTATAGCTGTTGATTGCTCAAGAATATATACAGGTATTTTATTATTTTTGGAAACACTGTCTAATATTTTTTTTGCCTCAGCATTTTTCTTTAGAAAAGTATTCATTAATATAGAGTCACTTTTACTTGTTTGATGGACATATAAAATATTTGAATACTGATTCCATAAAACCCGCTCATTTTCAGTCGGCTTCGCTTTAGTAAATGGTTTGTTCTGCATCACATTTCCTATATTCTTATAAAAATTCCCTTGGCCTTTTATTATAGTAGGTTCTATAGGTTTTATTGACTTGTTTCGAACTATTTCTAAATCTTTTTCTGGATTTTCCCACCTATTTTTTTTATCAAACGCCCTAACACAAATAATATTGCCACTCATTTCTTTGCTAAGTCTACCTGCTCTACCAGCTAAGTTCCAAAAGTCAATATCCTTAAACTTAGTTAATCCAATAGCATTACTAAATATAAAGATGTTTTTGGCCGGTAGATTTACTCCTTCTAACAAAGTAGATGTACAAAAGACATAATCAATAACCCCATCAACAAATAATTGCTCAACTCGTTCTCTAATTCTTTGTGGCAATCTGCCAAAATGAAAAGCAACTCCATATTTTAAGCAATCAATTAAATAATAATCTTTGTGTACGAAAGATTTAATTAATGAAATTAGCTCAGTTATTCTTTTATCCTCTTTAAGTGTTCGTGTCTTTGCAAATTTCATAGAAAATTCTATTGTGTCATCAACAGTATTGCAATACACTATATTTTGATGTCCTTCACCAAACCTATTTAGCAATTTTGTTAATCTACCTTTTTCTATGCTAAAGTCATAATAAAACGATATTTCCTTTCCAGTATCTGAAAATAGCATGGCTTTTTTTTCGATTAAATCAATAAAATACCTATTTTGAGATACTGATACATCTTCAATTACCATAGTTTCATCGCTACTTTTTTCAAATAATTGCAGAAACACCTCAGCATTTGGAATGTTGGGCGATGCAAAGTACAAATTAATACTTTTTCGTTCTGCCAGTAAAATTGCATGGTAATATAACGGAGAACGAGTATCATTTATAGAAACAGTTTTATGAGCTTCATCTATAAACATATACGTTACTATCGGATTATCCTTATTTGATAAATATGATATCCAACGTTCAGGAGTAAATACAAATACATATTTATTATTATCACTTTTAAACATCCTCGGTACAACCGGGTGGGTTAGAACCTTGTATTTCTGCGTTTTAATCTCATTTTCAAGCTTTTTGCTCACTTGATTTATTAGCGCCCTTGTTGGTACAAGTATAACAATATTATCTATCCCATGCCGCTCTTGTATAATATGATGAATAAATGCTTCCATTACAAATGATTTGCCAAATGATGTGGGTCCAGAAAAACTAAAATGATTGCTGTTTTTCAACCTTTCAAAAAGTCTATACTGTGCATCTGTAAAAGTTTTTCCATCGAATGGAGATTCTTGATAAACTTCTTTTACTACCTTTTCTAATCTATTTTCAATAGAAAAAATACTATCACTTTGATGCTCTATAAGCCCTAATGTAGGAAATATACCTAATTTAGTTAGAACTATATCTGCACATTGTAAAAAATACTTATCCTCTCTATAGCTATCGTAAATCAAACTGATTATCTTATATGCTTTATTTCTTGCAACAGACAATTCACTTCTACATAATATGTCAGCAAATTTTATAAGATCTACAAATTCTTTTTCTGATAAATAGTATGTTCGCTCTATATCATTGCTAGTATAGGATAAGAATGTATATGTATATAGCATCTCCGCTTTTACAATTAGTTCATCAAGATAATCGTCATTTAGCGCTTTTTGCACTAAATCTTCATACCATTTCATTAAGTTACTCCCCCCATAACTTTTTTTCTGCTTGCATCTAAATTCGTGAAAGGCAACACATATACATAAAACGAATGTCCAACTAGGTCGTTTTTATCAATCTCTTTTATGATTTTTCCAATGTTTCTTTCCACTTCCTCTTCAATCTTAGACTTTAATTTATCTACAAATTCATCATTAGGAAGTTTTTTATCTTCTTTTAATATTTTCACTTCATATCCAATAAAAATTCCAAATGCATCGTCTACTCTAAAATCCGAATCTCTTGATGGATATATTAATTTAGTTATAAAGTCAATATCTTTTTTTGAGAACGACTCTTTCATAATATTATCGCTAATTAAAGACTTCTCATAGTTTATTCCACTTTTTTCATTACCTTTAGAATTAATTTCATTTTTAAACTCATAAATTGATTTAAATGCTGAATTTATTGCATCTGGTAAACCTTCAATTGTTTTGGACTCACCAAATATTAACTGATAATTTCCATTGGGTAATTTTAAATAATGGACGCCATCCGCTCCGTTTACATACATGCTAGTAGACGTTTTGAGTTCAAGTTTGGATAGAATTTTAGGTGCTTTGAGATGGCACTCTAAAAAAGCATATAAAAGCAATTCACCCAATTCTCCTGTATTTTTACAATACTCAACAAATTTGCTTACAGCTTTTTTGTGAAGCGTCCCTGGCTTATTAGCATATTTTGATTGAACATTTCGTGAAACAGAATAAAATATTACAGGATCTAGCAAATTGTCAATTAGAGTATTGTAATCAAATTCATTTGCATTAACACGAAGCATAAATAAATTAAGCTTGTTTTTATGATATTCATCAATATCATACTCTTTAACATGCTCAAAAGAGTCAAGAAAAGATTGATCTTGGATACTCAATTCCATAAATAATCCTCCTAAAAATTTTAATTCTCTTTTCCTTAAAAATGTAAAGGTGTTTATAAGTGATATTCAGTCTCTCACTTTCCACCATCCTACATTATGCAATTTATTTCGAGATAATTTAAACTTCCCATTATGGTACAAATATGTAAGGACTCCTATACACAATCAATATACAAATCTTGTTATGGCGTTGTTTGAATCTTTAAAAATGTCAGTTCGAGTAAGTAATACATCATATCCTTGATCAATCCCAGGCATCGGAAACATATTGTCAACAGATAGGAGTTCTCCAGCACCTAGCCATTCATCAGCCAAATCTACTCTAATACGTAAAATAGCGATAACACTTTCAGACAAATCATAATCAGCATTATTTTTATTGTCATTCTTCTTTAAAATCCAACCATGTTGTGCATGAGGACGTAAAAATACAGACGGTATTGCAGCACGCAAATCAATAGTAATAACGTTGTCATTTATTACAATCCCAGAGCAATCCTTAGAAAGAAAATCTGTTGCTATTAAAACTATATATTGATAAAATCTTTCGTCATTAGCATCAGTATGTAAGGTGTCTAATAGTCGAATTGTACGCTTTTTATATTGATAATATTCATTTATATTTTTATTCATTTTACATTCATTTAGTCCAAACCAAAGAGCCGCCCAGTGATTGTCAACTACATCTATGCAACGAGTTGCAATACCATAATGTTGCAGTACAGACTCCATAATGTGTTCAGAACCAAATGAAGTTCTATCAAGCTTAATAAATCTGCTAAATTTTTCATCCTCAAGAGCATTCTTTATCATTTTGTTTAGTCTAGATTTCGCATTATCACGAGTACATTGAGATATAATCCCTCGAAAAATACTCGGTTGCATCGTTAAATTCAACCTACATTCGCCACGATAAAAAATTGAAGACTCAGAATTAATATATTTTGCATACCCTATGGCTTGGTTTAGACCATTATAGCTGCCAATATTATAAATAGGCACTTCCCAACCAGAGTTGTATTTGTGTATTTTATAAAACGAGCTATCTTGAAATTTCATGCCTTTTGAAAAAACCTCCATCAAAACCTCCAATTCCGCTTTCTAGAAAAAAAGCTATATACCACAATTAGGACCCTACTAAAAATTGTTGACTTTATAATTCAAGATGCTGTGGTAGTTTTTATATCTAACATAGACTCAAATTGTTTCACTTTTTCTTCGCATCGAAGTAGAATATGTAAAGGAACTATTTCAAACTCCCTAGGGTCAAGTTGCAAAATATAATCCATTTCAGAATGATATGTTTCATTTATGAATTTTGCAAACACTTTATCGGTCATTTCACTTTCTTCGTATCCAAAATAATCACTTATACATCGAAATAGCTGCAACTTTTCATATCCCTTTGTTGTTTCATTAAAAAGTTGAAGCATATAACACGGTTCCCAAAATTTTGCATAATCTCTTGTGTAAACGAAATCTTCTTCAATTAAATCTGTAATACTTTTTTCCACTTGTGAAATTTTATCTACATCCGTTATTGTTTCATAAGTTCTGGTTGATCTATTGTACTCTACTGGTACCGAGGTGTTTTTATGAAAAAAAGAAGATAATACATTCCAAATATCAGTCTTATCCATCTCCAATTCTTTCAATCTGCGCAAATATATAAGTTTAGATATGGGATTATCTGCTGCTTTACAATTCAAACGTAGTATATCTAAATAGTTTCTAACATTAGAATCTAAAATCCTTTTTTCTTCCAAAAAAATACTATCTGTTGTATTATCAAAAATATTTCGCAAAAATGCAGCTTGCACAAACTGCTTTCCAGGATGTAATTCACCTTCTTTCCATGTGAATGCATCTGCATGTATTTTTAATACATCTGAGATTGGCTCAAAGTCATGGGTCAACATTACTATTGTCATGCCACGTAATGTTACATCTTCGTCACAAAAGAGCATGTCCATTATTGCATATTTTTTTTGTTTATCAAAAGAGGATATTGGATCATCAAGAATTACCAAATCTGGTTTCTCTTTTATAACATCGTACATAAAAAGTGCTAGTGCAAATGCATTTCGCTCACCATAGCTTAGATGCTTCTTAATGTCTTTTACTTGAACATCTCCGTTATGATATTTTAGCAACATCCGGTATTTCTTCTCGCTAGCATCCTCTTCAATAGACACAGAGTATTGATAACCTGCCCTTATTAAAAATTGGTTGATTCCGATTTCATTCTTTTCAATTGTTTCACGAATTATAAGGCTTTGCTCGTCGACAGCAACTTTTAATTCAGTTGCTTTATCAATTGTATATTGCATAGAACTATTTAGCCCATTAACAATTGATTGCGTTTTTTCAGAGTTAAGTTCTGTATATATATCCAAATCAATTATGTTATTTTGTAGTAGTGGTATAATATCCACCCCTTCTTTCAGTGTTTCAAAGCTAATATTTTTTGCGTTCTGTAAACGTTTCAATAAAGCGGTTACACGATCGCAAACTAATCGAATTAGATCGTCTTCATTAGGTGTAAATGCAACAGGGCTAGCACCAAGCTGATCAATTTTTTCCTTAATAGAATCTATGAAAAACTCTTTAATTCCTTCAAACGCTTCTAAAACTGATCTCAAGTCTTTTAAATAAGCGCTACTAAATTCCTCAGAGAGTTTTCTTATTATTGGTTTATGTTGTGACTCAATTGTCGTTGCACAGTAAGGGCAATGTGCATGATCTCCCTCCCAATCAAAAAAATCATTTCCACCTTGCTGCCAACTAGCCCATTGTCCACTGTCAGGTCTGGTAATAAATCCTTTGTATTCAATAAATTCATGAGGTACATCCATAGTCTTATTACCTCCAATTAATGCCTTATATAGAGGGCTTGTTGTGCTATATGCTTTTTGTTTACCTGGTTTAACTATTTTTTTTAGGAATAACTCAAAACTTTTAATAATATTGTCCAACTCTTCATTATTTTCAAAGAACCTTTTAATTTCTTTAATCAAAAAGTCTATTTCATTCATTTTTTGCTCATAACCCGAAGTTTTTACATATATTTCAAAACTATTTGACACAACATCGTCGCCAACAAAAGTATACTGATTCACATAATCGTCATTAAATATTTTTACCGATTTGATTGTTATATCTTCTTTTACAGAACCAGTTCCCTCAGTATAAATTTTTACTATAGGCTTATGTTCGTCCAGCAATGCATCATTAGCTCTTTCCCCATAGTATTTAAAAGGGATTAATGTATCCAAAGAACCCTGTATTAATCCTTCAATTGCATTCGATATTGTAGATTTCCCAGTTCCATTAATTGCATATTTAATGTTAAGATTACTTTCTTTTATTTGAATTTCTCCATAGTCGATATTATTACAGTTTTTTAATTGTACTTTCAAATTGCATTCACTCCTCAAGCGATTTTTTTGTCATTGCTATGACAAGTTCTCCAAATAAACACAATTAGTAAAACCTTTCATCAACCATAATTATACACTTTTGTAAATTATTTTCCAGTATTTTCGCCATAATTACAATATTTTTTGCCGTTTTAAGTATTTTTATATTATTTATGCCAAATTTCCGACAAATTTAAACAAAAAAAATAAAACCCTCTAAGAGGGATTTATCAAACCTTAAACTTAACTTTATTTTTCCTTATCTATTTTTTCTGCGGCCTTCTTCTAAATTGATAATATTCCTCATCAGGTATATATTGAAGTAAGTCCTCCACTTGACAATCAAGAGCCTCACATATTCTACTTAAATACTCCAAATTAATTCTTTCTATTTTTTCATTATAAAGTTCATTTATAGTGGTTGGCCGAATCCCCGTTTTTCTTGAAAGTTCTATTTGAGTCATGCCATCCCTTTCCAAAATAGTTGATAAGTATATCTTTATCACCTGTCTGCCTCCATTCTTACTGGATATATGCTGCATTTAAAGTAATAAAAATATAGTATCAACTTTTGTAAAAAAATAACCTATATCGTTATTTAGTATTAAAAAAAATTAGAAATTCTTTATAATTAATTCTTTATAACGACTACCCGCTTCACCCATGGCCATTTTCAAGTTATCTGACCGATCCACTTCTTCAATAACAAAGTCCTTGTAAAGCTCTCTGATAAATTCATCATCGTTATAAGACAAAACAAACTTCCCTTTGATTCCCTTTAATGTATCTCTCAATAATATGTGCATTTCCTCGTTGAAAACATCCTCCCCTGTATCATAATACTTTTCCGTATTATGGTAGGGTGGATCACAGTAAAAAAGGGTTCCCTCTCCATCCTGAGCAGAAATCAATTTTTTAAAAGTTTTATTTTCAATAAGTACTCCATCCAAGCGGCTTTTCACCCGCTGCAAAGCCTCCATATCCACGGCATTTCTTGCCCTGCAACCAAAGGAACGAACCGTTGCACCATAGGATAATTTTATCAAATACAAATATCTGGCCGCTCGCTGGATTTCCGTCATTTGACTAACATCCGCCGACTTGTATTGTTCAAAAATTTCTCTTGCACTCAATGTAAGTTCCAATTCTTTGGCCACCGCTTCAGGATGGTATTTTACATTCCTAAATAAATTTACCAACTCAGAATTGATGTCGTTATAGACCTCTTTTTCTGCGTGTTTTTCTTTATAGAATAATACCCATCCTGCGCCGCCGAACACTTCCACATATTTTTTAATACCATCTTCGGGAAATCTTTTCACGATTTCTTTTCTTAATAATTTCTTTCCGCCTACCCAAGCAATAAAACTGTCCATAAGTCTACCTCCATAAATTTAAATTAATTCCGATACCGACTCATTTTTTGTTTTATTTTTTTCTTCTTTTTTTCTTTTAAAAAGCCCCTTAAATGAATAAGGGGCTAAGCTAAATAAGTATGAAAATTTTACTTAATTACTTTGTATCAATCACAGGTACCTTACCCTTGCTGCCAACCTTCAAGCCTAGAAGCTCCGCAATGTCCCTTGTTTTGATGTACGTTGTTCCATCCTTGCGGATCATGTCCGCTTCATATTCATTACCATTCACAATAATTTTTTCTTTTGTTACCACTTCATCATCCCCCTTGAATTTTTCTGGTACCTTTACAATCCAATAATATTTCACCTGACTTTTAAACAAATTGTAGTCCGCCTTGGTTTGTGCGGGCTTATTTGACCAGGGATCATTGATTAGAACTTTCCCTGCTTCCAAACCGTACCATAATACATAGTGGCCACTGCTTGTCCAGTTTCCTTTTCCCATGCAAGCGATAACCATATCACCACGTTCAATGGCTTGTTTTGCCATTTCGTGATATTTAGAAGCAGGAGAACCATAAATACTGGTACCATTTAGCATTGTAATTTCAATACCATATTCCGCTCCCTGGGGCTTGAAATAGGAATAATATGTACCTTGTCCCTTCGCCTTATATCCATGTTTCTTGGACCATTCAGCCGTTGTCACAGGTGTAACGTTCTTGTCGGCCAAAGTTGCAATTACCATTGCAGCACAGGCAACACCGCACCCCTCAGCCTTAATTGTTGTTTTCTCCCCCGGTGCAGAATAGTCATGACTTGCCCACTTTGGATCATTCTGCATATACAAAACTGGTTTCATTCGTCTCCACCACCCTTTCCTTTTTCATACTGAGTCCCAAAATAGAAAGCAATTACCACACTGAATATAGTCAAAAACTGCTCTCCACTAATTCGTCCCTTTAAAGCCAACCAGCCAAAGACAAACGTCAATAGGATAGTAACCAACGATTTTACTGTTAGTAAATTTTGAATTGAAATCTTTGTTCCTTCGCTTAATCGTGCTTTACTTTCTAATAATTCACCCTGTACTTCTTTCGTTTCGTTCTCTTTCATTTTTTATTTCCTCCCTTCGCATTCTTATTTCCTGTCGCTTCTCTGCAAGCTTGTCCTGTCTATCCGCCCATCGGTTAAATATGGTCATAACACCACAAATCCCTAACTCCGTACCAAATACCGTCAAGGCATTCCCTACAATGACAGAAACGTCCACCCCGAAGAAAGCTAAAACCATACCCGCCACAACCACCGCAACGCAAAATAATAACGACCATACTACAATGGTTGTCATAGTATCATCGTTTATCCGAAAACGTTTGCGCTTTTGTCGTTTAGACAATCTTCTCCACCGCCTTCCGGTTAAGGAAGTTTTTTAAATCATGTTTTACTGTTGTGGTGTACTGCAATGCTGCGGTCATATCCCCATTACAATGGGCATCAGGAATACGCTGTACTGCCTTTGCCGTAGCTTCACCCAAAGCAATAGAAGCATTAACAGCCGTTAAAAGATTGTNNCTCCATGTCCTCCCTTTCTTTTTCACGCTTCTCAGTTGCTTCAACCCGCCTCTGTTCCCGCTTTTCAGTAGCTTTAACCCGTTCCTCTTCTCGCCTTTCTGCTGCCTTATCGCGCTTGTTAATGCTACGCTGTATTAACCAAATCCCCATTGATGTTACTAAAGTTTGAATCATGCCAAAAACTACTACATCCACGCACTTCACCCCTTTGCGCAATTTAATCACTCCTTCTTCCAATAAAAAAAGTCCAGAAAATATTCCGACCTTTCCTCATCTTGTTATATACGTTTATACTGCTAAATCTTCACCTGTGATTTCCTTGTAT
>DFWH01000020.1:234931-235346 GCA_002380805.1 Clostridiales bacterium UBA4139
TGTCTTCTACATGAATAGCTTTTTGCATTAAAATTACCTCCTTATAAATAATTAGTTTATTTGTAAATGGTGATAGAAATAGCACCACTACCATATACAACAAAAGCCCAAGAGTCTGTAAGTACAGTATTGACTCTTATTACTGGTCCAGATAAAGAACAATATTTAGCATACATTGTATTCATAACAAATATAGCGTTACCTACATAGTTCCCTGTGCCTCTTATTGAACCCGAACCGCCAGTACCATCGGTTATCCTATTGCCACAACCATCAACTATGGTAGGGGCATAGTTACTAGCCGCATTGTATACATCATAGGTCAGCACTCCTTTGTTTAAAGGTAATACGTTGCCTACAACCCCACCTATATTAACACCATTTTTTATGTTTTCTGGCTTTAAATTAGCAACAG
>DFWH01000020.1:235445-235583 GCA_002380805.1 Clostridiales bacterium UBA4139
CGCCAGTCTTTCCAAAAATCTGTTCCGTCGCTCCTGAAGAAAATGTCCCCATAATTGGGCTTGACGTTGTTGTCTTTTTCGTGTTATCAGTCATACCCTCTAAAGCTGTTTTGCACCCTTCAAGCTTTGTGGATGCAT
>DFWH01000008.1:0-25565 GCA_002380805.1 Clostridiales bacterium UBA4139
TTATTGATTCAAAAGGAAAAGCGACCGTCACTGCTTCTGTAGATGGATACAAAAGTATTACATCTAAAGTAAGCCTTTCAGCAGAGCTACAAAGATACAAAAATGGAAAATGGTCTAATGTAACTACTTTTTCCGATTCGGACAACTCCCATAGAATTCGCCTTTATGAAACCTATAGAGTGTCCAAAGGATACAAATACCGAGTTGTAGTAACCTCAACAGCAGTACATAACGGAAAAAGTGAAACTCGAACAGTTACAAGCAGCAGTACAGCCTATTAATGAAACTCTGATTTTAAAGGGGGTGATTCCAATGGTTTTATAATTGTTACTCAAATTATTCAAAAAATAAAATTAGATGAACATTAAGAAAGTGAGGGAAATATTATGTTTAAAAAATCATTATCAGTTTGTTTAGCATTAATCATGGTGCTCGGAACAAGTTTCAGTGCTTTTGCAGCAACTACTAGTAGCAGTGATAGAGTTATTACAAACAGTAGAGTTATAACTAATGAAGATGTAGTATATGTAGATGATGGTGAAGGAAATATAGTGCCTGTAACTATAACAGAAAACATCTATGTTTCCAATAATAACGGAATTACGCCAAGGAGTTTTTCTCCAACAGCTAAGGTTGGCGAAAAACGTTCTTACACAGTTAAAATATCAAATGAAGCAATGGGAATGCCATCATTAGCAGCTGGTGCCTTATCCTTTACAGCAAAGAAAAAAGCGGCACAAATTGCTGCAAAGGCGATTGCTGCAAAATTAGGCGCAAATTTTATTCCTGGATTAAATGTTGCAAGTTGGATTTTAAGTGCTGCAGCAATGGCTAATGCAATTAGCGGAAAAGCGGGAATTCAATTAACTGTTGGTTTAAAATATACTGAAACATATTTACACAAAGAGGGTTATTCTGTATATGGGTGGAGCGCAACAAGCCTTTCTGTATCGAGATACTAAGTAAGCATCATTAAAACGCTTGAATATACCCACATATTTAGTGTATGCTTACTTAAGGAGGTGTTTGAATGAATCATAAAGTAACTTCTCTATTTCTCCCTATACTACAAATTATTACAGGATGCTTAGCTGCTATTGCATTTTTCATTTTAATTTATAACAACGAATCTACTAAAAGTATAGTTGTTTCTCTGTTGATAGCCCTCGTAGGTCTTGTATTGGGATTTCGAGGAATGGCTGCGTATAAGAAAAACTTATGAAATGTTGAGGATTTTCTTTTGCTGTCAATCCCTGTTAACATTGGTGAATTTCTTTATTAAGTGTTGTATAGAAATCATCAGAATCAACTACCTACACAAAATTAACATAAATAAAACTATGCTAACATCACCAAGTGACTATCGACGATAATGTCGATAGTCACTTTTTCTTTTTTTAATTGGATTTTGCATAATTAGAAAAGTATATTGGGAACAAAATCCGGAAGCATGAATTTTTCTTGTAATAAATAGGCAAAAACAGATTTATCGAATATATAAGCAATCGTCTTATAAAGAATAAGCCAAAATTATCTACAATTAAACAAGTAATATAAAGCGTGTCACAAAAAACCTCTTTTATTCGTTAGTTATTAAAACAACGAATGAGTGAAGGAGATATTTTTATGAATAAAAAACACTTAGTTTCTTTATATTTTTCAGTATTTCTATTAATACAACAAAGATAGCAAGCTACATATTTCATCAAATTAAATATGTAGCTTGCTATGCCCGACTGAGATTTTATGAATTTCAGTCGGGCATTTTTTCGTACATAGACCATCGCTGTCGTTCACCTCCCAATGTCCTTTCAAATTCAGTTTTTAACAAAATTTGAAAGGATGGTATAGCCATGGAAAAAATAAACTTAAAAGATTACTATGACCATATAAGCATAGATACCTATATTGATATTCCCGATGAAGTGTATGACATATTTGAAGCATATAGAAAATCCGAGCAAGCCTATCAAAGCAAGATACACTACCACAAAGCCTACTACTCTCTTGATCGTGATGACGGTATTGAGCATAGAGCATTGTTTGTTTCTTTATCACCTCATGAGATTTACGAGCGTAAGCTGACAACCGAGCAACTCCACGCTGCCATTGCCACATTGCCGGACAAGCAGGCAAAACGCATTTATGCTCATTTCTTTTTAGGTATGAGTAAAGTAGACATAGCTAGAGCTGAAGGTGCATCAGCAAGCAGTGTAAAAGACGCAATTAGCCGTGGGCTACGCAATTTAGAAAAGTATCTAAAAAATAATTTTTGATTAATCACGTCGTTTGACCTTTAATGTCTAAAGGTATATGAGAGGAGGTTATTTCTCTCATACACAAAACAGCAAAAATTGCTCTTTGACAACTGAATATACGATATTTTGAGTACATTACTTATGTGAGCTGAAAGGCAAAGCGACTTAACAGACATCGCCAAGATTTCGGTATAAGGAGGTGAATACAATACCGCCCGAGCGATAAAATGGACTGTTAGACCGAGTGTGGCACACTCGTCCGCCATGACCCACATAAGGGATAATGATACTTCGTGACGTTTCGCCTCCAAGACGATAGAAACAGGGGGAGTTCCTGCAGTATGCGTGGCTTTTGAAAGGACAAGCTACTGTGTGCTGTGAGACTATGATGGCTGTGCCAACAGCAACTCAAAATATCCCCTTTGTCGGGGTGCGTGGCAAATACGACAAACAGGTGAATTTAATCGCACCGCATTTTTATTGAATGTAAATTTGCGGTGCATATATTATGCTGTTTCTAATAAAGTGACAAACTTTTCATAACTAACAAAATTGCTTATACTTTATGTAAGCAACGCACTTGGAGGTGATTGCTAATGGAAAATGTCAAGGAAACATCCAACAATGCTCCCAAAGCTCCTGCTCCCAATCAAACATTTGAGAAAACAAAAGCCTATCAAGACTTCATCAATGTGCTTTCTCAAATTATTGAAAAACACGGTGCAGAGATTTTAGGTGAAATAAATCGCGCGAACTGAAAAACGCACTTGTGCATTGATGTTTTCCAATAATATATTGGAGGTATGACTATGAATAGGAGTGGAAAAAAATGTGTGCTTTACCCCCGTGTAAGTACAGAAATGCAGGTTGATGGATTTAGCTTGGATGGGCAAAAAAGCAGCTTAACAAGATTTGCAGATAGAGAAGAAATGGAAGTTGTAAATATCTATGAAGATGCTGGAAAATCCGGCAAGTCCATTGAGGGCAGACCTGCATTCAAGCAAATGCTCAGTGACATTGAAAACGGTTTAGGCATTGATTATGTTTTAGTCTATAAGCTCTCCCGCTTTGGGCGAAATGCTGCCGACATTCTAAATTCTTTAGAACACATTCAATCCTTTGATGTAAATTTGATTTGCATTGAAGAAGGAATTGACTCATCGCAGACAAGCGGCAAGCTTCTTATCTCTGTATTGTCTGCCGTGGCTGAAATTGAGCGTGAAAACATTATTGAGCAGACAATGAACGGACGAAAGGAAAAGGCTCGTCAAGGTGGTTGGAATGGCGGATTTGCTCCCTATGGATATTACCTAAAGGATAAACAGCTTTACATTCAAGAGGAAGAAGCCGATGCGATACGCATTATTTTCGATAAATTTGTTAATGGCAATATGGGATTTTATAAAATTGCCAACTATCTTAACTTGCAGGGCATCAAAAAAGTAAAACGGGATAACGGAACACTAACGCAATGGAGTACCCATTTTATACGAATGATAATTGACAACCCTGTATACTCGGGAAAAATCGCTTTTGGCAGACGTACAAGAGAAAAAGTCAAGGGCAGTAAAAATGAATACCGTCAAGTACACCAAGAGGAATATATCCTTGCTGACGGTCAGCACGAAGCAATTATAAGCGAGGAATTGTGGGATAAAGCTCATGAAAAGCGAGAGATAACAGGTGTAAAATCCCCATCGAAAATAGGTAGGGATAGAGCACATTTGTTAAGTGGCATATTGAAATGCCCGAAATGTGGCGGTCCGATGTATACAAATAAACACGCATGGACGAACAAAGACGGTACATACAAGGAAATTCACTATTATGTGTGCAGTAAGGCTCGGACAGCGAGAGGAAAAAACTGTGACTATAAAGCGATGCTCAAGAAAACAGATATAGAGCCGCTTGTCATTGAAGCAATTAGGGAGCTTATCCAAAATGAGGATTTTGCAGCCGAAATAAAATCAAAGATAGGTAAGCAAATTGACACTTCTACCCTCGATAGAGAGCTAAAAAATTATGAAGTCAAACTTCGGGAAGTAGACTTAAATAAAACTCGCCTTGAAAATGAAATTGACAGCTTGCCGGAGGATACCCGTTTTAGAGAACGCAAGCTCCATGATATGACCCTCCGCCTTGATGGACTATATGATGTTATCGTTGAGCTTGAAGAAAAAATTGAAGATGTAAAGCTCCGCCGCAAGGCTGTCGAGCAGGATGCCATTACCTTAGAGAATATCTACACCTTGTTGGCAAACTTTGAAAAGGTGTATGACAAAATCAGCGATGAAGAAAGAAAATCCCTAATTTCTTCATTAATCAAAGAAATAGAGATTTTCCCATGTGATGACTCAGAGTTGCCCCTAAAGTCCATTTTATTCAATTTTCCGGTTTATAAAGACGGTGGAGATGTTTACGAATTTTTGTGGGACAATAGTACGCACGTCTCAACGTGCCTTGAGGTGACAGAAAAGCAGAGATGGATGCCTAGTAATTCCTTGGCGGCACCTATTTTTCTTGAAAATCTTGAGTGATTTTCTACCCTCAATCGGCCGTTGAGCCTGCACAATTTTATCGTAAAGTTAAAATTGTACGCAATAAAACTTTCAAACTATATACAGTGATTTGAAGGCTTTATTCTGAACAATTTATTTAATTGTTAGCATAAGTCTTTTGTTAGTACAAGTCCAGTTTTGAATTTAATATCTATTTGCCCTTCTGTTGTAGCAGTGATTGAATCTATTATATCACTCAATCTAATGTTTTCAATTGATTTAACCTCAATTTCTTTGCTACCAAATAATTTTACCATAGCAGCTTTCGTCTGTAGCACCATTGCCGAAGATTCCTCAATATCAGAAATAAAGATTGAATGAAAGCTTTCTATTAAAATGCCATAGACTGTATCCTCTTTTAATGTCGGGGATTTATTGCAGTTAGATATGCCGCTTTTTAACCTTTCTTTACATCTCCAAACGGCTATTTTCTCACCATTTCTCTTTCCCCAAATATTCCTTATATACCTACTCCCACACTCACCGCAGGCAATTAGCCCACTAAACGGATACTTCGAACTGTATCTAGTGCCTTCCATCTTTTTATTATTTCTCCGTTTTAACTCTTCCTGCACTTGATAATACTGCCCTTTGGTGATGATTGGCTCGTGATTATTTTTGATGTAATAACGTTTTACGAACCCATCATTTATAACTTTTTTCTTGCTTAGAAAATCCATGGTATATGTTTTCTGCAGCATGGCATCACCAATATATTTCTCACATTTTAGCATCTTATTGATGGTTCCGCTGCTCCATTTCACATTTCCAGTGGTTGTTTTTATTCCTTGTCTTTCTAACTCCTTTGCAATTCGATATGTTCCTAAACCCTGTAAATATAAATCAAATATCTTTCTGACAATCTCAGCTTCCTCCGGCACAATAACCAGTTTTCCATCAGTGTCCTTAGTGTACCCCATAAACTTCATATGGTTGACATGAACAATGCCTTGCTCAAACTTTCTTACAATACCCCAACGAGTATTTTCGCTTAGGTTACGGCTTTCTTCTTGTGCTTGGCTGCTCAATATGGTAATCAGCAACTCGCCAGTGCTGTCCATAGTATCAATGTTTTCTTTTTCAAAAACAATGCGAATTTGTCTCTCTTTAAGCTCGCGAATAATTCTCAGAAAATCAACTGTATTCCTTGCAAACCTGCTGATGGATTTGGTAAGGATCATATCAATCTTACCAGCGTAACAGTCTGCAATCATATCATTGAAGCTATCCCTTTCTTTGGTACTGGTTGCCGGCTTACCTTGGTCAGCAAATATTCCAGCGAAGCTCCATTTAGGATTAGCAGCTATCTTTTCAGTATAGTACTTTACCTGAGCGTCATAGCTGTTTTCCTGTTGCTCAAAGCGTGTGCTTACCCTACAATAGGCAGCCACCTTAAGCTGTTTTTGCTCAACTCTTACATGTTTATCATGTTTTGGGTTTGGTGGAATAATTGTAATTTCTTTTTGTTCTGACATTTAAAATACCTCCTCAGATTTGATTATGCCATCCTATTATACAAAATCAAATCTAAGGAGTATACTATAACTGTTCTACAGTAAGTGAATATCCAACTCATTATCGTTATATTTATTTAATTGTTTAATATCGTATCCCTTTTTCTTAATCGCCTTTCTTAACCTTTTGCATCTATCCCATTGATTAAACACAGTTACTGATGGTAAGGATTTTTGAAGTTTGTCCCACTTTTCCTCAGGATAGGCAAGTTTTGATAAACGATCATGAACATTGGTCACAGCAAATGATACAATTTCATACGGGAACATATTCTTGCTACATATTATGAATGGCAGATAAAAATCTGCTATTTCATTTTTTTGATATTCCATTAGGCTATTTATATCAAATAGAGAATATGCTGAAATCAATCTTTTTGATGTGAGTTTATCTGTAAATGGATTGACTATCTTTATTAATTCAAATATTTGTTCACGATTAAGTCGTTCTAAATCCTTTTCAAACAAATCTGCTGCAATATAGGAATATTGCTTACATAATTCAACCATTTTTGAAGTATCATTATGCTGCAGATGTTTTATGCCCAGTAAATATTCTAGAAAAACAGATATGGATGCTTTGCCCCATATATTATATATCTCACTAGAAAAATCGAACTCACTAGTATCCAAAATGATTCGTAGTACTTTATTATCCAGCCTATTTTCCTTTTGGCAAATTTCCAAAGAGTTTAATATTCCATATTGAAAGCCCCTGGATTGCTTCCAAATGGCATCACACTCAGCTAATTTCGAATTAATTGCGATCAAGACATTGCAAACGCTGTAATCCATATCCGAGAAAGTTTCAAAAGAAATTGGAGACAATAGACTGGCGTATATAGGTAAATATTTCTCTTGTAGTGGCGAATCATCAATTTTCACAAGATATTGCACTATTTTTTTAGAACCAATAAAATCCGCAGAAAATCCTCTTTGAATTAGCATTTCTAAAGTTTCTGGTAGCACATCGATCCAGTGAAACTTTATTGTTGCAATAACTATATTCGAATACGCAGTATAAGCACCCCATTCTTGAAAAGCACCTTCAAAATATAGTTCAAGTAATTTGTTTCCGATTATTGACCGGTCTTCTTCAAAAAGTTTATCTATTAACTCTAGCGAAGCATAGATATTAATAGAGTTTTTTCCATTGTAAAAGCTAGAATACAATTTTATGAAGGATGTAAGGCTTGCTTGGCTTAAACTTCTATCACATAATAGTTCTTTAAACGCTAAAAATTTACTCCACTCTCCATTCACCAAGATCTCATGTGTATTTACCACCCATTGTGGAAATTTCTGCACATCATCTATGCTTTTCATTAATGTAATATTACTTGATAAATGGCTTAATTTATTCCGAACTTGCTTTGAGCAGAATTGTAAGCTAATTAAATTGCTATTATCACTTTTTATAAAGCTTGTTCCTGTAATAAAGGAATAGTCATAACTTAATTCACTGTAGCATGTGAACCAAATAAACAAAAGTTCCTTGATAAATTCTTCCGAGTCTTTTGCTACAATATAATTAGGTGGAGTTTGCCCAATCATAACCCAAATTAGATATTGAATTTTCTTAACATCATATTCCTGTAATATACTTTCGCGTGTATTAATGACTAATGACTCAGAATATCTTGTTTGACTCTCACTAATACTAGGACGTTTGAATGTAGTTAATAACACATTGATATTTGCTGCACAAAATGCCACGGCCTGAATAGGTATTAATAGCGAGTGTGTCCATACACATCCGGGCCGAGACATTTCAGGTGCGTACCATGTTTTTGATAATACTACCAGTTCTTCGTTTTCAAGAAGGTATCCAGAATAGTAAAAATCAAATCCATCTATAACATCCGTTCCCGAAAGATCGCTTAAAATATCCATTTTTCTCTTTGAGTCATCCGATAATAAAATAGATGCTTCTAATAAATGGTGACCATTAGAGTATCCATGTAATGTTTGATGAATAATTATATTGTTTTCGTTCATTCCATATCACCCATTAATAGATATAAAGGAAGTGTTAAATCACAGCCTTGATAGCCATCATTCCCTTCTACAAAAATCCTTTCATAAGGATATTCCTTCTCTAACAGTAAATCTTTCTCATTAAAACTACCTCCTTGGGCACTAATTCCCCAAGTTTGATATTTAATAATATCATCATTTGATTGGCAAAATTGCCACAGCATATTCATTTGTTTCTCAAGAAATTGCTCTGGCTTAATATCATTCAAATTAGATTTTATTAAATCCCATGCAGAAAACATGAAGCCTATCTTAAGCATCTTGTTTTTTCGTACGAATAGAATAAACTGTAGCAATTCAATCACTTGTATTTGAATAGGATCATCTTCTTTAGGATTGCGATTTACAATATCGTTATTAGTTGCTGGAACACTTGAGCGAAGAAAAGTTTGCTCCGAAATCAATCCCAAAAGTTTAATACTATTCACATTTATGAAGAAAAGTACTGCATCCGCATCTTCTATATATTTCACAACTTCTTCCGAAATTTCACGCATTTCATATTGACTTTGAAATGTTTCTCCAGACAAATCGGGAAGTTGCAAATCAAAAGTAGTCTTATTAGGCAGCTCTAATTTAATGCTTATATTTGCTTGCTCACCAGATGGCACGGTTCTTTCCAAAGGCTCCATATTAGCCCATTTGTTGCTAAGACTCGCAAGGTATTGTCCATTTTCAATTTTGTTCAACTTTAACTTAGCATCGGGGTCATGATTTATAAGATTCCACAAAGCTGCAAGAAAAGTAGTTTTGCCCGCACTGGGCAAACCTGCTATAAAACATTTTTTATACATAGCTTACCCTCCCTTGCATTTTATAAATAAGCTTATTAAACTCTGAATCCAATTGACTGTCAATTATATACGATTCAACAACTTGTTTATCAGTGTGTGGTTTATTCCATGTGCCAAGCAGTTCCTCAAGACCATAACCAACTTCAAGATCACCTGGCTCTGGCATAGCAGCTACTTTATGAACGGTTACTTCACTCACATATTTCTTTAACAGATCAACTATACATTGAAGTCGTTTATCAATCGTGGTTTCAAGATTAGCGTCATCATTCGTTTTTAAAATATCATATTTACTTATCACAACTTGCACCCTTGTAGATGACGAATATAGTTTAGCATCAAATATCGTTCGTGCCATAGTATAAGCTTGATCTATTGCGCCATTTCTTTTATTTTTATCAGCAAGTTGTTTTCCATCAAGAATAAAAACATAACTATCTACCGATTTTAAATAGGGCATTTTTTCAGAAATTGTTTCTACATTACCTAAATGTGAATAAATTTCCTCACCCGAGATATCTCCAAATAAATAATTGGTTTTTGTCTTTGTTGTTCTATCATACAACTTGAGATGCAAAAATATCTCGTCAGCAAATCTACTTGTTCGTGGCGTTGTTGCTGTTTCTTTTTTAGACTCTAACCGAGTGTAAAATGATCTTTCTTCATAACCAAATAAGCTTTGAGAACCCGCAAAATATAACCCTGCAAAAGGCTTTCGTTGAAACAATTGATATATGGTTGTCTCAATTGTAGTTTTACCACTGTCAAATGGGCCTATAAGAATAATTGTTTTGCTAACTTCTGAGGCCGTAATGGGGTATGTTTCTGCTACTGTTAATGCAAGTCCGTGTGGTAACTTTACAAATCCGCTTCTCCCATCTTCTTCAAGAATTCCGTCTGAATCTGATGTTTCAATATCATCATTTATAAGTTTATCAATATCCGATGATTGCTCAACTTCTAGCGTTGGCATTTTATTTTCCGTATTGTTATTTTCCATAAGTTATTCTCAACCTTCTGTTTTAACAAGCAAGCACTCAAAATATAGCAATTTAGCCCATTCTAATGCTTCATGCTCTGTTGTTTCAACATTAATAGAAAGCTTATTATTTGCAGTACTTTTCCATACATCTGGTTGCTTTGCATCTAATGCACATTTTATCGAAAATAGTATTGGGGTATTTTCCTGTTTAACACCATCCATTTGATAACAAGAAAGAATCTCTGATTTATGTGCATCGTCAATCGAATCTACCATTATAACAAGCGAATACTCTTTTGTTTCTTTCTTACAGTTATCCAACATTTTCTTTAGAAATGCTTCAAACGCATAGGGACCCGGGATTACTTTCACAAAATCAGCTAATTCCTTTGCCAAAAGCAAAGCAATATCTTTCTGTAAAGTTCCCTTCGTAATTGGCTTCTCTAATTCGTTGCTCCAGCTTCCGGTTATCCAAGATAGAATATCTGAATCCTCCTGTAAAATGTTTATAATACCAAGGGTTTGATTCTGATTTTGGATGATAGTATTAATGTTTTTAACTATTTCCGTTAAGGCATTCGAAAGCCCGGTTATATGAGTTTGCTCTAGTGCGGTTAATTCTTTTAGTGATCCAATAAGTTTGTTTGAATTTGCATTGGAACATTTTTTGAAATCTATTGACTTCTCTCTTATTTCAGCCGATGCTTCACCGAAAACCTTATAAGCTGCTACCCCTAATTCAGGAACTAAAATTTGAATATTATACTTAGATACACATATTACTGCAAGTGCAATATGTAAACTTATCTCTGAGTCCCCCATAAGCTTCATTAAACAAATAGATGCTAGAAGTTCCTGTTCTTTTATAAAGCTAACCTGAAATGATATATCAATATTTTGAAATATCATAGTAAACTCATCTTTAAATTCATCAGTAGGACTTAATGAATATGCCATTTTTACAAGATTATAGATGTCGACTTCATCTTGATTGCAATATTCCTCTATTCCTTGCCATCTTTTTTCTAACTGCTCAGGTTTTGGTTCCGCACATACTCTCAAATATAATTCAGCAAATTGCTTTCTCATAAGTTTTCCTCCATTTTATTTAATATTTTTTTATGTAGCTCAAGAAGCTTGTCTTGTTCTCTTGCACGATTTATTGCTTCTCCTATCATTTTCGAGTCCAATGTGGTCGAAGTTTCCTTTGTGATTAGCGATAGCTGTGTAAGAATATCTATTTGATCAATCCAAGATATTTCATAAAAATCGTAAATAATTTTACGTTCATCTATTGACTCAGAAGTTTCGGTCACTGATATGCTTTGTGTGCATAAATCAATCTCATCTTTAACAAACACTTCTCTTTTACGATCTTGCAATGCAGATTTACGTTTGTGGTCTATATTTATTTCGTGAAATATATGATTTTCCCCCAACGGGCTGGTACTATCTATGGTAAATGAGTCCCTGTCAGCAGTTAAACACCTAGGGTAGATTTCAATCTTCAATATCCGTTCATTATTTTCTGTTTTGCTGCTTATAGTAATCCAGTTGTACCGAGGTAACCAATCAACAGTTCTAGTGGGATGTACAGCACCAGAATATAGTATTGCGTTTTCATCCATAATCTCTACAGATTGTGAATGCATATGTCCATACAGCTGTATGTCAGCTCTTTTGTTTATGCGTTGCAATATATCATCCTTAAACTTCCAACATTGAGGCGGATGATGACACATCAATAAAGTAGCTACGTCTGTTTCATAGCAAGGAATTTGAGCTTGTCCAATATACATCAGACGATCCGGTTTATCTTTTTGATGATCCGTTCTGTTAGATAAAAAAGAGGAGTTTATCCCAACAACTCTGAGCTTAAGGTTCTCTTCAAGCATAAAATCCTTTTGCCAAAATATTTTATCTGAGGAAATATCGCATTCAAATCTTTTAGCAAACTCATTGTACTCGTCTATAGGTTTAAATAGTGCATTAAAATTATTGTCACTAATATATTTACTAAAGGTTTTATCAGCGTCATCAATAGTCTTTTTTTCATCAACAGCATTCTGTGCTGCAAAAATTAAATCCGAACCACTTACTACGCTCTGGTTAACATCATGATTGCCTGGGACACAATATACATCACTTGGATTAATATGAAAAACACTACAAACTCTGTTAAGGTATTCTTTTGCAATTTCATATTCTTTCCTATTACCTGAGAAAGCAATATCTCCTGTAACTAATATTCCTGTTACATTTTCCAAGTTTTCTCTTCCGTTTATTTCTAAATCAGTTATTATTGCATCACGCAAGTCTTTATCTATGTCAGATGGATCATTACTTGATTTTACAAAATGAATATCCGAAAGATGGATAAAAGATAATTGGGCCAAATTTTTCACCTCGTTCACTGCTAATTTTACCTCTATTAAAAAACTTGAATGTTCTAATTGCCCGAATTAAACTCAACAAGTTTCTCCCAATCAATACTGCCGTCCTCATTACAAAACTCGTTTGTAAATTCCTTTACCAAACGGTTTGCAGCCTTTTGATAGGACTCATCGAAATCAGCAACATACTTCTCTGGAAGCTCGGCCATAAAGCGAATCAGTTTTATGTAGAACTCATCATCGCCTGTGAGTTCAGCCCAAAAATCTTTGCCAGCTAGTTCTTCATAGAATTTAGGCAAGCCACGATTAGTTGTTTTCTTCTTCCCGTAACCATATCCGATAATAGGTACAAAGCGTTTCTTAGCCTGTTGTGCCAATTTGCTGGCAGCCATAAAGTTTTGTTCTTGCTTTTTACGACTATCAGCATTAAATACGCTAGTACCTGATTTAACAGCAATAGCATAGATTGTATTATCTCTTTCAACCATAATATCAACACCTTCAGCCAGTGCCTTTTGACCTTGAGCAGCTGCTGTTGCAATTGGCTCGAAAAATACATTTCCGAATATTGTTTCTTCCGAAGAAGAAACAAATGCCGCTAAGATAGCTTCAACAATCTGAGAAGCCCCATTCATTGCTTTCGCACGGAAAAGATAAGGATTTTTTCTTTTTAAAACCTTCTTTATGTTTAATGCATCAACCTTGGAAATAAGGCTGGTATAGAAGTTATCTAAAGCTAGCGCAATAGCTTGAACAATTTCTTCTTCGTTATAGGTTTCATTTATCGCCATAATTGTACCCCATTTCTATAGCATTTTTTATTCTGTTATGGACATCAGTCCCTCGAACTCTTTTTGTCTTTATTATTGCATCATTATTGGCAACGGATAGTAGTGTCTGCCCTAATGCTCGTGCAAGTCCAACTGGTACGGCATTGCCAATCTGTCTATACTTTGCAACAATCGTACCCTTGAATATCCAGTCATCAGGAAACTGCTGTATCCTAGCATATTCCTTTACGCTTAATGGTCGATTTTGTGTAGGATGGCAGAGCATAGATGCCTTTTGTACTGGAGAAGTAACCAAGGTAGGGGCAGGCTGTTTATAATCAAGACGACGATAAAATCCCACTTTACCACCACCAGACTCATAAGCACCTCCCATTGCTGATTTTATAACATCCTCCGGTAAACTGCGCCAGTTGCCACCTTGTGGTACAAGCTTTAAATATTTCATACGTTCTTCACTGAATGAAGTGCATTCTTCATAATCATTTTCAATATCATGAATAGCGTCATACAGCGTATTCCAACGCAAATCTTTATTTTGGTGCATTTGAAAATGTGATGGCATTGGCAGATAAATATCTTCATGGTCACGACTACCGATAAGAACAAATCTTTCTCTAAACTGAGGGACTCCATAATTCACAGCATCAAGAACACCATAAATAGTCGTATATCCTAATTTTTTAAACTCATTGAGAACAACGTCAAGTACTGTACCCAACTGATTTTCATATTCCATGCTATCTTTGCTTCTATCTGCAATAGGTGTATGCTTTAAAGGTGCAGACATAATCCCTTTAACATTCTCCATTACGAAGAAACGTGGACGAATGTAGCTTATCATTCTAATGAAGTCCATAAATAAGCTACCTCTAGGATCATTGATGCCCAGTCGCTTTCCAGCTGTAGAAAATGGCTGGCAGGGAGGTCCTCCACAGATAAGAAATGGCTCGCCTACCGAAAGTCCGGCCATATCCAAAAGTTGCTGCGGTTCGATTTCTTGTATATTACCTGGTATCACATTATGCCCATTTGCTCGCATCGTTTCAACGCAAGCTTTATCAAAATCCTGTCCCACCTTTACGGTTAAACCAGCTTGAGTAAGACCAATATCAAGGCCCATCGCACCAGAGAACAGGGAAATTACATCCCGATTAGAGGAGTACTTCTCGTATTCCATTATATTTGCTCCTCCTTATATTTCATCGCCATTATCCATGACGAACTTTCTTTCAAATTTACATGAAACAGCGTAGGCGATCTGTTCCAAATCACCTACGGTAAAACTTTCTCTTTTTAACTTTGCATTAAAATTCTGCGGAGATGTGCCTACTCGTCTTGCCAACTCCGCAACACTTATATTTGAACGAACACATAAAACTTTTATTTGCTCCGATAATGTCATTTGCTTATCACCCTATCTATAAAATTAACCATTTTAATTATAAACTAAAAAGTTTATAATGTCAATATAGTCCCTGAAACACATAGGGGAATTCAATAGTTTTTTGCTTGTTCTCAACTTAATATTAATTACTAACAATAAAACCCTTGGCATCTACCAAAGACTTTAATCTTAACAATTCCATCATAGGAGCAGGGAACACCCCCCACTCCTATTTTACTGCCTATTCATAGTAGTCTACTTCCTGCTTTACCACAATCCCTGAGTGGAATTGTATCTCCAGTTTCATACCCTTATGCACTCTGATGGAGGATATGAGCCGTTTTACAAGGTCTTGATCGAATTCTCTCACTTGTGGATTTACCGTGGTGATTACCTTGTTAAGCTGATCCACACGCTCTTTATAGTTTTCTGCCTTTTTCTGTGCCTGTACCATTTGAATTTTTGATGTTTTTAGCTCATTGATTTGCTCAGATAGTTGCTTATATTCTGTGTCAAAATTCTCGCTGACTGCACCTTGCTTTGCATTGTTCTCGATTAGTATCAGCATTTGCTGTTGCAGTTTTTCAATCTGCTCATCATATTCGGTTGTAACGCCTTGAGTGCTGTAGCTGCCGATGACTCTGATTACATTTTCTCGGAAGGTTCCTATAAATTCACCTGTATTTTCCACTACGCTGTTTATGGCAGTCATGATGGCATCGTGAAGCTGTTTTTCTCTTAAGGTAGGTGAATTTTGACATCTTGACTTTTTGCCTTGTTTGAGCCTATCCTCACATCGCCACACTGCCGATTTATCTCCATACTTGGACCATATCTGTCTACGGTAGGCGTGTCCGCATTCAGCACATACCATTAGGTCGGTCAGTATGTATTTGGAGCTGTATTTGCTTTTCTCTTTTTCCTCTTTATTTTTCTTTCGGGTTACTGCCGACTTGTGTAGGGAGGCTCTGCGTAGTTTTTCTTCCTGCACTTGGTGGAACAGCTCCTTGGGTATGATGGCTTCATGATTATCTTCGATGTAGTACTGTCTAACATATCCATCATTCTTGACCTTTTTCTTGGTGAGGAAGTCTACGGTATAGGTTTTCTGCATACAGGCATCCCCACACAGTTTCTCGTTTGAGAGCATTTTATCTATGGTTCCGGGGTGCCAGTGGTCAAGTCCTGTTACTGTCAGTATGCCATCGGCATCAAGCCCTCGTGCGATATTGATGATGCTTTTGCCCTCAAGGTATTCCCTAAAAATTCTCTTTACGATGACGGCTTCTTCCGGCACTACTACAAGGTTTCCATTCTCATCCTTGGTATATCCTAAAAATTTCTTGTGGTTGACTTGGACGATTCCTTTTTCAAATCTTCGTGTCACACCCCATCTTGTATTTTCGCTGATGTTACGGCTTTCCTCCTGTGCTTGGCTGCTTAAGATGGTGATAAGCAGTTCACCACCACTTTCCATGGTGTTAACACCTTCTTTTTCGAAGATGACGGGGATACCTTTCTCTTTGAGTTTTCGGATATTCTGTAGGGAATCTACTGTGTTTCTTGCGAATCTGCTCACCGACTTGGTTAGGACTAGGTCTATTTTCCCCGCAAGACAAGCATCAATCATAGCATTAAAGTCATCGCGTTTGTTGGTTTGAGTTGCTGACTTACCATCATCAGCGAATATGCCTGCACATTTCCAGTTGGGATTGCTGTTAATTTTATTGGTGTAGTAATCTAACTGTGCTTCGTAGCTACCTTCCTGTTGCTCAAGTAAGGTACTTACTCGGCAGTAAGCGGCTACACGCAAAGTTTTTTGCTCTACCCGAATCTGTGTATCATATTTCATCTGTGGCGGTATGATTGCCACATTCTTTTTCTGTATTGCCATTATGCTCATCCTTTCGTTTATTTTCTATGATTTCACTGAACTTCAGTCCATTGATAAATTCTGTTTCTATTTTTCCATCTTGATAGATGATAATTTTCTTTACGATTTGCATCATCAGTTCTTCACTAAAATCGGTCAGTTCCTCAAGACCTTCTATACTCTCTTTTATCCTTTGGGTGTTGAATGGGCAGTCCTCTATTTTGGAAGCCTTGTAAGTAAGCTCTGCTCGTTTGAAGATAAGTGATGCAAGGTAGGGGGAGGAGAACTGTTCTTGTTCTTCTAATTCCTCGATTTGACTTTCTACGGCCTTTAGCTCCATATCCTTTTTCAGTGGTTCTTTTCGATAGGACTTGTCTAGCAGACTTCTTTTCCGTAGTAATTTATTGATTGCCGATGTTACAACAGCCTTTATCTCATCCTCGGTATAAAACAGGTTTCTGCACTGGACTTTGTTGTTGAAAATGTACCACTTGCACTTCCACCGCACCTTTTCCTGTGGTTTGCCACAATGTTCCACATACTTGCGATACGGCTCTCCGCATTCTCCACAAAATATTCTGTTTGTAAAGGCATGGTGGTTATTCATGCTATTAAGCTGTGCCGTTCTTCCTAACTGTGCTGTTTTTTCCTTTCGTTTTTCCTGTGCTTTATGAAACAAGTCTTTGCTGATAAGAGGGGGATATAGGTCATCGCCCATGTACTTGATATTTTGCAGGATTTTTCCCACTGCACCGTGGGTCCAGCTTGTTTTATGATTGGCATTAGGTATTTCATTTTCTTTGAGTTCTTTTGCAATTGCGAGCATGGATGTCCCATTCACATATTCCTTATAGATTTTCTTTACAGTATCGGCTTTTTCTTGGTCGATGTGAATTTCACCCTCCACCATTTTATAGCCAATCGGTAAGTGTGTTTGCATTTTTTCACCCCTTTGTAATGGTTTCCATCAGTTCAAGGTTATTGATAAGTCGGAATGTGATATCGCCGTCTTTTCCGATAAGCACCTTATCTACGGTATGGATAAATAATTCTTCTTGATATTCTTCCATGATGACAGGATTATATCGGATGAGTTGCAGTAGTCTGTTTGTTCCCTCAATTTCTTTTTCAAATCCGTTGTCATCAAGCAAGGCATTTCGCCGCTTCTTATATTCTTCGATTTGGATATTTAGGGTATTTTGCTTTTCCATAAAAATAGCAGAGTCAATATATCCCTTTTGCACAACTCTGCTTAGGATATGACTCTGCTCTGTTAACTCTGTTATTTTATTGTTTAGCTCAAAAATTTGTTGTTCCTGATCTTTGCTTGTTCTGAGATTTTTTAGTGACTCTAAGAGGGGATAGAGGATTTCACTGTAATTGCTGACCAGCTTATTCCACATGGTGAGATAAGCATTTTTGATGATATCCTCTCTTACTGCTTTCATTTGACACTGCTTACTGTTTTCAATATGGGTAATACAGCACCATTGTATTTTTTCATAAGGCTTGCCGATATAGATTTTTTGTCTGCGAAAAGTGCCTCCACATTCTTTGCAAATAATCTTACTGCTGAACTCGTAGCGGTTTTGATATTTGCCACTATCATCAACACCCATCTGTAGTCTGCGGTAGGCATAAATTTCTCGCACTCTCTCTGCCTGCTGCTGTGTAATAATAGGTGGGTGATTTTCTTTAATAGAATACATGGGAAGTTCGCCATTATTTCGCTTTTTGGTAAAGGGTACTCCCTCTGTGGTATAGGTTTTCTGCATGAGCAGTTCACCCTCATAAATGGGATTTTGTAAAATCTCCTTAATTACGCTATCATTCCATTTTTCTCCGTTCCGAATGGTGGGTATGTTATCGCTATTCAATCCCTTGGCTATAAGATAGCTCCCTTTTCCATTCAGGTATTCATTAAAAATCCTGCGGACGATTTCCGCTTCATCTTCATTGATGATCAGCTCGCCATTTTCATCCTTGGTGTATCCATATGCTACGCAACCAATGTTATAGCTACCATCTTGGAATCGCTTTTGGATACCCCATCGGTTATTGGTAGAAATACTCTCTGATTCTCCTTGTGCGATAGAACTTAGAATCGTCAGCATTTGTTCGCTTTGCTCTGACATGGTGTTGATGTTCTCTTTTTCGAAGTAGATTGCTACACCGAGTGCTTTTAGCTTTCTGATAGTTTCTATACTATCTACAGTATTTCTTGCAAACCTTGTAACGGACTTTGTGATAATTAGGTTGATATTGCCTCTTTCACATTCCTTTATCATCCGCAAAAATTCATTACGATTTTTTACTTTGGTTGCGGTTTTTGCTTCGTCAGCAAAGATTCCGACATATTCCCAATCTTCTCGGCTTTGTATATACTGCTGATAGTATTCAGTCTGTGCGACATAGGAAGTATGTTGCTTTGATGAATCTGTACTTACTCGGCAGTAGGCACAGACCTTTTTCTTCGGCTGCAGTTCTTCAAGCACTTTTTGTCTGACTGGCTCTATGGTTCTCACTTTTTTCGCCATCAATTTATCCTCCTTTCCCAGAAGCTTGTCTCCTGTTAGTAACATACAATACCACAAGCTTTTTCATATAGCTAGTGTTTTTACACATATACTTTTCTAAGCGCCGGAGAGAAGGATTGACGGTTTAGCTCATCAATTTGTGCATACTCGATATCAGTCACAATACCTCTGCGTTTCAGTATTTCAAGCATTTTTATAGACATTTTATATTCTACTTCTTTTGTTGTCTGTGCAGTATCCATACGGAATTCCTGAGCAATTTCAGCACCAATTTCCATAATATCAAAATTCATAGGTATTTCCTCCTCTTATAATTAGCTTTCTTAATATCACAAAAATAGGGACTGCTCTTTTATCTGTACTCCTTGAATACATTTATGATAGACAAGGTTAACATTCAGAGCAATCCCCATTGCTTCTGACATCAAGTCTTTTTTTGCACTTAACTCGACACTACTTCCTAAGTGCTAATGGAGATTTCATAAACCGAGAGTGGTTAGCTCTCGTCATAGGACTTTCACCTCCCCGAGGATCTCTCCGGGCTGCCCTCCTTTGTTGCGACGGATCACCATATTACTATGGCTTCAACGCTCGACTTTAGGACGGGACAGAAGTATCATTGTAGGCTGATGAGGTTATGGCAAAACAATTCACCACAAATTGTTTTAAGGTCAGGAGGGGCCGCTCGCACCTTATATTGACCGCTTTTATAGAGAACAAAGAAGTCTGAACGAACTGTTGAAAATGTAGGTTACTTCGCATTTCATCTTTTTTCTCTACAGGTGGTCTTAGCGCTCTTACCTAGGTTGCTTGTCCATCTCTGGCTCATCAGTTAACGTATTTATGAAATCTGATATTAAGTTGTCAAGGAGCAAGAAGAGGTATAATTTTGCCTCTTACTTTGTATTGCTGAATTATTTAAGATTTGTACGGAATTTTTTTATAAATTTATAAGTTTTTTTAATTTTGCAATTGCGGAATTCTTTCTGTCACATAATGTCATGACAGGAATACCGCTTTCTGAACTGAGTTGGCGCAGTGTCTTTTTCTCAAAAAACAACTTTTGGATGATCCATTGTTCTTCTAATGAAAGTTGGCAAACTACACTTTGCAGTTGCTCTAATAAAATTTTATTTACTACAGTCTGTTCTGTATTTTGACTTGTATCTGTAATTACATCTTCAGCATTCAACCCATCTCCAAAAAAATCACTATAAAAGGACACTGTACTGTACTCTTTCGCTTGATTATTTAGATAATAGCTACGGTTTTTGTCCTTTTTCCAAGCTTCATATTGCTCTTTCGTGGATTCAATTACATAATCATCGAAATCTATAAAGTAATGGCCTTTTCCTTCTTGAGATTTAATAAAACGATAAAACTCTTTACCATTCATTTTTATCCACTCAATATTTTGGTTTTCTGAATACGGGATTCTCTTTCTGTAATATTGTTTTGTCATCTGAGTTTCCTCCAATTTCTGAATTTTGATTTTGTTTCAAAATGTCAGAAGCGGAGGGGAACGGCAGTGATGGGCCCCCATCTGAATAGTTACTACATATAAGCAGAAAGACGCCCCAACTCTACCATTAAGAGCTGAGGCGTCTTTTCGCTTATTATAAAATTGTATGTATAATAAAATGATCGGCAGTCTATCTGCTTGTTGCATAGGAATACCTCCTTGTGAGGAGCTATTCCTGCCTTTGGCGGTCATCTAGCATATGGCCGTCATAATTCCTCATTTTATTGAGAAATTTGATAAAATAAAAAAACAGTGACGGCAGCATGATATCCTCAAGCACCGGCACTGCCGTTAACATTAATTAATGTTGTTCATTAATATCCAGTTTTTTAGCCACTACAACAAATCTTCCGTTTTGCGAATGATAGCTACAGGTTACTAAAGTAATTAAAAAATCTCCTTTCTCTGCTGTAAGACCTGTATCATAAATGCTTTGTTGCTTACACTCTTTCACAAAGGTTGTATATTCTTCTTCAGTTTCAAAGTCTGTAGAATTATAAAATTCAAAGTGTCCATTATCTAAGGTTACATCTATATTAAAGGCTGCTAATATTATGTATGTTGCCGTTTCATACAGTGTATTAAACTGTATTGTAGAATGCTGTTCCCAAAACTTCTCATCTTTGTAGGATAAAAGACGGGAGAACATTGTTCCGTTTTTCATGTTATGACCATAAATTATAATATTATCTGTGCGAGGAACTAAACCACACCCCTTTCCGATAAAAGGAACACCACTAGTCGATCTACTACCATCAAATGCCCTATGGAGATAAAATTCAGGATTGTTAGGAGTGAACATTACAGGATAATTAAGCTGAGTTTCTTCAATTGTTATCCATCCTGCGAGATCTTTGTTTTCCTCGTAAAGCTCTTGGTATTCTTGCAATACTTCTAGTTGGTTAATGGTTTCTTCTGTCGTTACGGTATCTATTTCTAAGAGATTAATTACAGTTTCTTCATCTGAGAGATTGCTTTTAACAGACTCCGATAATTCTCTAAACTGATTGATTTCATTTATCCCTTTCATCACCTCTTTTGTAAATCCAAGTATCGATACAACTAAAATTATAAATAATCCGATAGATAACATCTGCTTTCTATCCATACACAGCCCCCTTTAGCGTATAAACTGCAAATGGCAGATAGAATGATCTATCTGCCATTTATACGGTAATTTTTTATTGTATTTCTTTCTTAGATTGTCTGAGTAGATGTAATCCTATCATAGAAACACAAGATAAGATAAACCAGAAACTAGCGGCAGAACTGTCACTGGTTTGTGGACCATTTATTGGTTTCTGTGGCTTTGGCTGTTTATTATTGCTATCAAAACCACCTGTCGAGTCTATCTCAGGAGGAGTTTCTGTATTCCCCCCATCATAACTGCTCCATTGGGCATATAGCGTTACATTCTCAGCCAGCATTGTAAATGAATCACTTGGTTGATATGCAGTTCCATTACCATCCGCTTGGGTATTCCACTCTATAAAACTTTTGCTCCCGTTAGTAAAGCCATTCTCCAATATGGTTACAACTGTTCCTTCTTTATAGGGAGAATTTGTATCCTCCATAGAGCCTTCTCCACCATTGGAATCATAGGTTACAGTATATTTTCATCTTCTGTATTCAGTAATTTAAACATCATCTCATCTCCTTAATTAGATTTCAAAAAGCATTATTATACTTTTAGACGAAGATAGGTAAAAATACCCGCCCATCTTTAATTTTTCTAATATTTAGCTTCATATCTGTTGCTAGATTCTTCATTTTCACGAAAATTATCTGTGTCTAATTCTAAATTGTTTCTATGGTTTAACTTAAATTCATCAATAAGTGATTTCATTATAGATGCCTGTCCACTTAACTCCTCACTGGCTGCAGCACTTTCCTCTGATGTTGCAGAATTCATCTGAACTACAGCTGAAATTTGATCTACACCTTGAGAAATTTGACCGACGGAAATTGCTTGTTCATGTGATGCATCTGCAATTTTTTCTACCATTTCTAAAATTTCTTTAGCATTTTTAGCTACCTCATCAAATGCTTTATCTGTCTTAATTGCTAATCTTTCTCCATTTACAACATATTCTAGGGACCTTTCAATAAGATCCTGTGTTTCCTTGGCGGCTTCGGCAGACTTTTGAGCTAAGTTGCGTACCTCATCCGCTACAACAGCAAACCCTTTACCGGCGTTACCGGCGCGAGCCGACTCTACCGCCGCATTTAAGGCAAGGATGTTGGTCTGAAAGGCAATGTCGTCAATAGTTTTAATGATTCTTTGTATATTTTCAGAAGCCGATGCGATATCTTTGATAGCAGACATCATCTGTTTCATTTCAGCTTGACTTGTTTTAACAACCTCTCCTGCTTGTTTTCCCAAATCACTGGCTGTTTTTGAGTACTCAGCATTACTTGTAATCTGTATGGAAACCTCTGCTATTGTAGAAGACAATTCTTCAACACTACTCGCTTGTTCTGTTGCTCCTTGGGCAAGAGATTGTGCACCATCCGCTACCTGGTTAGCCCCTGCACTCACTTGCAATGTCACCATTTCTATTTCAACTAAGGTATCGTTGATTTTAGCTTGAAATTCTTCGATAGATTTTTGAATATGCGCAAAATCTCCAAGAAAAGTAATCGGACATTCACAAGTAAAATTACCTTTGGAAAACTCAGTCATCCCATAATCAATGGCATCTACATATGTAGATAACTCTTTTACCGAGAATTCAAGTGAGTCTCTAATTTCTATCATCTCTGTAGTTTTACATGTGGTAGATAACTCCAGACCTAATTCACCCTTTGACAATCTCTGAACTTGTTTTCTAATACCACTTAGATTAATAACCACTTCATTACGCAAGAATAAATATAATCGTATACACATCATTAGGACGAATAGTACGACAATTGTACATGCTACCGCTGCAAATATTAGAATCTGTATGAATTTTTGGTTCGCCTGGTCGATCAATATACTTCTCTCATCTATAGATGCATTTAATTTTGAAATTAGGCTATCTATATTGGGAACAACCTGATTTAAATAGGTGGATGTAGCTTGCTCTTTATTTATTTCTATCTGTGACAAAACAGTTTGAGCTGCATTATGTATAAAATTATGTATAGGCTCAATCTCCGCTAAAAAATTAAGTGAATGTTCATCATCTTGCATACTATCCCCATAAATATACTGTCCAAAATCACATTCTCGGGGGTCGGTACTACCTGTAAATTCTGTTCCATAGTTAATAGCAGAATTTAAACTATCACTCCATTTATAGTGTGCTATTTCTGCCTCATAGAGCTTCTCTGCATGATTGTATTCATCCATAATTGTGTCTTTTCCTACATTAACGTTAGCAATACCCAAGGCAATTACCATTACCAACATCAAAATAGCAACAAGAATGATTGAAAAATTTAATATCAGTGTTTTCTTTAAAGATTTATATTTAAACATCTAAGTTCTCCTTTGTTCTATTTTAATTTAGTTTTAAGTCTGTGATTGGGACGGGTTTCGCAAAATAATAGCCTTGTGAGAAATCTATATTTAATTCCTCAATGGATTCTTGAATTTTTTTATTTTCAACATGCTCCGCAACAGTAAATATATTAGTTTTTTTACACAACGAGACAATGGATTCCAGTATTGCTCTATTATTAAATGAATCATTCATTTTAAGAATGATATTGCCATCTATTTTTATATAATGTGGGGATATTTGAGCAATCTCTGCTAAATTAGAGTATCCCGATCCAAAGTCGTCAATTGCTATTCTTACGCCATACTTGTTAACCTCTTGAATAAAATTTTGAAGAGATACAATATCTTTGAATATTTCATCTTCTAAAATTTCAAAAACAAGTAATGCTTTAGATTTCCTATTTTCTAATAATTTAAGTATACCCTCTTTAAATTCAACTGAATTTATGTCATATGCAGAAAGGTTAATTGATACCGCCATATTAAGGTCATCCACCTCATGGAGGACACGAGAAATCATGATTTCACTGAGCTTTGAGTATAAATGATATTTTTTTGCCGTACCCATAAAAGATTCTGGGGAATGCACCGTGCCATTTGAATCTATAATTCGCATTAAAGACTCATATTTTTCAATACATTTTTTCTTGTTGTCATAAATTCCTTGATAGTAGGGAACAACTTGATTATTTTGGATAGCCCAGTGGATAATATCTAGTACCTTGAGCTCTTGTTTTAAAGATTTAGAACTGTTCGTCTGTTTATTACAAATAATATAATTTTTTTGCGCATTTTCTGTGGCATTTAATTGTTTAATAGCACAATCCAACATGTTTTCATTATTAAGCACCACACAAAACCTAACAACTATTGGAGGATCTGTTTTAGTTGGTTTTACAAAGTGAAACTTTCGGTATAACTTTTTAATAATGCTAAAATATAGTTCTTCTTTAACATCCGGTTTTCCGGCAATCAAAAACGTGCTCCTATCCATCATATAAGGACTTAAAATCCCGCTAATACCATTATTTCTCATATAATTGTGGATTTGCATACATGATTTTTCTAAATGTCTGCAGTACTTTTCATCTCCAAAAAAGCTTAATAATAAATCCGCATTTTCAATTTTTATCATACACAATTTATCATATTGAAATTTTTCATTGTCACATTTAAAACACTCCATATCACCAATTTTATATTTGCATAAAAATGTCAAATAATCAGCTTTATATGGGGTCAATATAGTTTTATCACTCATATTAAAACTCCTTTACATAAAAAAATCAACTACCGAATAAACAGCCAATTCGGCTGTCGTCTGCAACTGGCTGACTTTCTTTCTAATAAAATTTTAGAAAGTGAAGTCCCTGTAGCTTTGTGTCACCGCTTTTGAACGGTTTTACCAAAATATTTCACAAAGGTACACCTT
>DFWH01000008.1:25585-207851 GCA_002380805.1 Clostridiales bacterium UBA4139
AAGGTGTACCTTTTCGACTTGTTGGATAGAAACGGATTCCTCCTGCCATACTAATTATGGAAGGAGGTTTTTTATGAAAAATTTTTATGGTTATATGAGAGTATCTTCTCTAGAACAAAATATTGAGCGCCAAAAAGTTGAACTTTTAAAGTGGGGAATCATAGATAAAAATATCTACTGCGACAAACTTTCTGGTAAAGATTTTAACAGGCCTCAATATCAACGCCTAAAGAAAAAATTAAAAGAAGGCGATGTTCTTGTAGTTAAAAGCATTGATAGACTAGGTCGTAACTATGATGATATACAAGAGGAATGGCGTGAAATTGTCAAAAATAAAAAGGCTGACATTGTCATATTGGATATGCCTATTCTTGATACCAGAACAAATAAAGATTTAATTGGTACACTTATTTCCGACATTGTTCTCCAGCTGCTATCCTATGTTGCTCAGGCGGAAAGAGAAAATATTAGACAACGACAAGCTGAAGGAATAGCGATAGCAAAGGCACAGGGAAAACATCTTGGACGATTTCCTACTCCGATTCCTGATGAGTTTTATCCTATTTATGAAAAGTGGCAAAATCAAGAATATACATTGGAAACAGCCAGTAAGGCAATGGGGGTAACAATAAGTGCTTTTAGAAATATGATTCGTAAGTATAAACAAAATGAGCAAAAAAAAATAAGCCATACTAGTCTATCTTTATGACCTTAATTTTATGTATGTCTTACTGTTCATAAAGGATATCTATTGGGAGCTGAAATTCCATATCTCTAAATATAATTGATTTAGCTTTATATATTTTCTTCTCTGTGATAAGTATTCTTAGAGTGATACCTTCTGGGCGGTTCACCATGATACGCCCCTCCGTTCACGAAATAGCAAAACCACCCCCTTGGTGTAAAATATATATTTTTGCAGAGTAGCTCACTTAATAAAATAGCAATTAGAGGTATGGCTACCGTTTTCTCGGTATCTACTCTCCTTAGTCAAAGAGCCATAACGGATTAAATCTGCTATGGCTCTTTTTACGGTACTCACAGACAACGAGGTGTCCCTGGCAATGGTTTTGACTGCTGGCCAGCATTCTCCCTCATGGTTGGAGCGATCCTTTAGGTACATATAGACAGTCTTTGCCCTTGGTGGCAAATCCTCTTGATAAAGTGTTCCAAAATAACTCATCGTTAACCTCCTACGGTCTGAATTTCGTTTTTGACTGCTGTTCGCCTTGTTCCTGCTCTGGTTCGGGAGCATGGTTCATACCGCCATATGACTTTCGTTCCTCACTGACGATTGGTGTGCTAACTTCATTGTTCTTTATATCCATGGACTTTAATATGTTTTCCATCAATTCTTCCTTATCAGCATAATATACCTTCCGGTGGGAGCGTTCTTCTGTTTCGTAGGTCTTGTCAAAGGTGATACCCCAATCAAGGAATAGTTTCAGCCTTGTCTGCATAGGATGGGCGCCTGTTTTCATGACCACAAAATTACCTTTCTTCAGCGACTTCAGTTCATCGGCAGTTAGGAGCGGACGCTCCATCATCTGCAAGGATTGGCTTGGATCATTCTTTCCTCTGCTGATGCTACCACTCATCACAGTGCGTGTACCCAGTGCTTTGGATAGGGTTTCTGCTGTTTGGGAGTTTGGTGCAAAGCCACCAAAAATAGTGAGTTGGCAGTTATCGGTGATAATTTCTGAGCCTTCCTTGCCATAGTTCTTATCAAGCTGGGCAAACGACTGAATGATTGGTACAACTGATATTCTTCGGGAGCGTCCTGCAGATAGCATCATTTCAAAGCTATCAATCTTAGGGATTGTACCAATCTCATCTGCATATATTACCACTCGGTTAGGAAGCTTACCGCCATGCTCATCTGCTACTGCAAGCATTTCACGATAAAACTGCTGTAGGAATAGAGACACCATAAAATACTTAGTGTTGTCCTCTTCTGGCAAGATAAGGAAGATTGCTGACTTTTCTTTGCAGAATGTTTCGGCATCAATTGCAGTATGAAAACACAAGATCTGCTCCATCTCGGTGTCGAGGAACGCATTGAGTCTTGATAGCACTGTGGACAACACAGATGCCATGGCTGCCTCGCTTGAGTTTAACGCTGCACCGGCGAACCATTTGGCTTTGTGGGTAGATGGTAGCATCTCCATCAGCACTTGGAATTGACTTTTGCCTTTTACTTTTGATGGTCCTGTTAAGTCCTGCACCATCTTAAACACCGATACGATATGTCGCTTTTCCACCATTTGATCCTCAATTTCTGTGGGCGGTAAAAACTCTGCAAGCAGTAAAATCACAGCAGAGAGTAGACCTTCAGCCGCATCATAAAAAAATGCATTCTGCCCCATAGAGGAGTTATCCCCATCAGTTGCAATAATGGTCTTGGCAATAATCTTGGCATACTTTTCAGCTTTTGCCTTTGCCATAAGATTACTGTGTTCTGCAAGATAGATGTCCGTGTACTTGTTTACGAGGTGCAATAGATTGTTGCCATCACTCTTTGTGGGGTTACGCAGGTCAATGACAGCAATGTTGTATCCATAGTTCTCCTTGGCAATCGCTCCATAGTTTCTTGCCAAATCTCCTTTGGTATCGGTTGTGATGAAGCTCATGCCGCTAGCACAGGCATATTCTAAGTTGGGGTACAAGAAGAATGCAGTTTTACCAACACCGGCTGCACCAATCATTAAACAGTGAACATCGCCTGTGTCCACAATACCTGTGACAGCTCCTTTTTTGCTAAGTGAACCAACAACCAATCCTTGATCTGTTGGTCTATTTTCACCCTTTCTCCAGTTATACACATCATAAGTTACTGGCTTATAGATTTTTTTGATTTCTTTCTTGGTGAGAAACCTTGCCACGCCATGCTGACCATCACCAACGGTTTTGCTTTTGATTCCGTTGAGGGTATAAAAGTGAGCAAGCATAGAAAGACCGCCTATGACAAGAAACATCAAGGCGGCCACTGTTACTAAGATTATAATTGGATCGTTCATGAATAACGCTCCTTTCTTTTTCAATTTTTTATGGTATTATATATACACTAACCGATACCATATCGCAGATATGCTATCAGTATTAAAGATAATCTTCATTCTCTCGAAATAATGATTTTTAGAGAGTGATAGGACGAATTTATATAATGAGAGGTGATAAGAAAATGAACGCACAGAAAATTATCGAATATTGTCTTGATACCTTTGATGGAACAATTCTCGTGAATAGTTGGGGCGAAACAGGTGTTTTTTATAATCCAAACAATGTTCTAAAGCGTGGGGTTTATGTTCTAACAATAAAAGAAAAAGATGGAGATAATGATAAAGGCTCAAATCTTAATCGTGACGGCATATATCGAGTTAATATTGGTTTGAGAAAGCCTACTTTTAAACAACTATTTGGTACGTTACCTGCACGACCTACCGCAGGTGGCATTGTCGAGATGGATTACGATTTTACAGCAACTGACGTCATTCTTCCTCATCCTGTATATGCATGGATGGGATGGGTTAGCGTTCTCAATCCATCAGCAGAAACATTTGAAAAGCTAAAGCCTCTTATTCAAGAAGCCTATGAGCTTTCCACAGAAAAGTTTAAAAAGAGAAAATGAGCATTGTGCGGGTTACGCATATCATACATCGAACAATAAGCGAATAAATATTTTATTCATAGCCGAGAGCAAATACCAAAATGCTCTCGGGAGACCCCGTAGAATTTTGTGTAAAAGTGAATAAAACCAATCCTCTCTGTCAAGAATGGTAGCAAAAACCAAACAACACAGAGAGGATGATTTTTATGGAAGCCACACCAACAGAACTGCTCAAATCTTTTGTAAACAGTCAGCACTTCACCAGCACAACCGAAATCATGGAGGCCATGAAAGAGATGTTCCGGGATGTGATTCAGCAGGTCATGGAAAGCGAACTGGACACGGAGCTCGGCTACGAAAAAAGCGCACGCGTGTCAGATTCGGCTGTCGAATCCGCGCCGAAGAATTACCGTAACGGCTACTCCAAAAAGTCCGTTAAGACACAACTGGGCGAAGTAGATATCAAGGTCCCGCGGGATCGCAACGGCAGCTATGAACCCAAGATCATCGGCAAATACGGCCGGAATGCAGACGGTATGGAAGAGAAAATTTTGGCGCTTTATGCCTGCGGCATGAGCCAACGGGACATTGCCGAGCAGATTAAAAATCTGTACGATGTGGAAATTTCTCCGGAGCTTGTCAGCAAAATCAGCGAAAAGATTATGCCGGAGGTCACAGCCTGGCAAAATCGGCCGCTGGAGGCGGTGTATCCCTTCGTGTTCATGGACGCAATCCACTACAAGGTCAAGGAAAATCACCAGTACCAGACAAAGGCAGCGTACGTGGTGCTGGGCATCACAATGGACGGCCGGAAGGACATTCTTGGCGTGTGGATTGGCGAACATGAGAGCAGCAAATTTTGGCTGAACGTGCTCAACGAGCTCAAAAGCCGGGGCGTTTTGGATGTTTATCTGTTCTGCGTGGACGGGCTGAGCGGCTTCGTTGAAGCAATCAGCGCCGCCTACCCGAAGTCACAAGTGCAGCGTTGCATCATCCACCAGATCCGCAGCTCCACCAAGTACGTCAACTACAAGGACATCAAGGCGCTCATGGCCGACTTGAAGCAGGTCTACACGGCGGTCACGGAGGATGAGGCATTGGCGCATCTGGAGCAGTTTGGCGCCAAGTGGGGTAAGCAGTATCCGTCCTGCGTCAAAAGCTGGGAGAATAACTGGGATGTCCTCTCCACATTTTTTGCATATCCGCCGGAAATTCGAAGAATCATATACACGACGAATATCATTGAAGGCCTGAATCGCCAGTTTCGGCAGATTACCAAGAACAAGCCCAGCTTTACAAACGATGATTCCCTCCGCAAAATGCTGTACCTGGCCAGTCAAAAAATTGTTGAGCATTGGACGGCCAGGTGTCGAAATTGGGACATGGTTCTGGCGCAGCTAAACGTCATGTTCGAAGGCCGGCACAGCACCTGATGCGGCTCTTGTTTAGGGTGACCCGTCCAGCGAAACGGCATTCCCACCTGCGGTGCGCATACCATTCCGCCGACCGGGTCAAGCGGTCACCAAGGCCGCCCAATGCCTTGATTTGTAGCGCAAATCCACTTTATTAGCAGATATTCTTGACTTTGAGGTTCTGCTTTTACACAAAAATTTCCGGGCTATCGCTCTCGGCTCTTTTTACGCCATTTTTAATTCCATACTATGCTTTGGCTCCCTTTGCTGCTCTTGCAAGTCCTCGTTAAAATCTTTCAGCGCTGGCACAATCCTTGTTGCTGTCAAACCTCTTTCTGTAAGTAATTTTTCAAACTTATCAGCGGCTTTATGCCCAGCAGTGTCATTGTCAAGACAAAGTACAACGGTTTTCAAATTCTCGTTATTTTCAAGTTGCTTCATCATTGCTTGTTCGGATAAACCACAAAGGGCAACGAAGCTGTGCTTTTGCCAGTCGCTATTTTTATGAAGACTGATAAATGATAATAGGTCAATGGGTGCCTCAAAAACATAGAGCCTGTCGCTTGTGCCTTTTCGATTAAAGCTGTAACAAGGATTACTGCTATCAATATTGCCCTTGTAGCTTTTGCCCTCAGAGTAAATCCCTCGCTTGTGTGCATGATGAGCCACGCCATGTTCATCGTAGCCAACGAAGATTGCATTGTGGTATTCATTCTTGCCGTCTTTGGATTTTTCAAGGCTCTCATAGAGAAGCTTTTCCTTTGCAAATGTCGACAGCACTTCTCCATCAATTCCTCGATGCTTGATGAGGTAGGCAAAGGTTCTACGCATATCTTTGTTCTGAGGAGGCAGTTCAAATGGCTTCTTGGGTTCATCTGTCTTTTCTGGGGCCTCCCGATAAACTATTCCACAGCTACCACCTAGTAGCATGGTCATTGCATCGGGGAATGACAGGTTGTAAAAATGCTTTACAAAATCAATGGCATATCCACCTTGGTCCGCTGCATGGTCGTACCATTCATTGCCACGAACAGTGATGCTGTGATCTGAGGCAAGTCGTTTTTCTCTGCCGCTTTTTAATAGCCGTTCGCCCTGCTGTAACAAAAAATGTTCAAGGTCAACACTGTTTGCTCGTTCCTTTTCTTCTTCAGTGAAGTGAATGTATTTTCCCATAGGTGCCTCCTTATCTGTTTTTGCCAATTTTACGATGAAAGGCTACCCGTTTGATGGGGTAGCCTTTTGCATTCTGTGGGATATTGAATTGATTGCTACAGACCTTCTTGTACGGTTCTTTTTTCGCTTTTTTCATAGATTACAACTCCTTTTTAATATTCCATACGTTGCTCATGGTCATCTCGTTTATGACCCTGTGCCATTTTCTTTTCTCTGAGCTTTTTCATTCGCTTACTGTCAATCTGTAAATCCACTGAGGACTTTTGAGGTGGCTGATTGTTTTCAAAAATACGGCTCATGTGATGCATTAACCTTGTAACTGCAAAAGATACCGATGGTTCTTTCCACTTATCCATATTGTCAAGGAAGAACTGTGCGTACACATTGCCCTGAGCTGCCGAGAGTGTAAACCATTTGACAGCAGTTTCTTTGTCTTGCTCCACATCTTTCCCCATGAGGTATAGCTTTCCAAGAATGTATTGTGAGAACTGATTTCCTTGTTCGGCGGCTGCTGTAAGGTATCCTACTGCTTTTGCTAGATCTTTTTGGATATGCTCACCTGTAAGATAGAGTTTCCCAAGCTGGTACTGTGCAAATTGATTCTCTTGCCTTGCAGAGCCAGTGAGATATTTCACTGCTCTTTCTATATCCTTTGGAATATGCTTTCCTACATGATAGAGTTTTCCTAACTGATACTGTGCAAACTGATTATCTTTTTCGGTTGCCTTTACAAACCATGTTACTGCTTTTTGGACATCCTTATGGCTTTCTTCTGTTAGATAGATTTTTCCGAGGGTATAAGCTGCCCACTCATTATCATGTTCTGCCGAACGGGTAAACAGCCTGACTGCCTTGCCCATATCTTGACTGATATGCTTGCCCTGGTAATACAGCTTGGCTAAGGCATACTCTGCAAATGGATTGTTGTTCTCTGAGGCAATGTGCAGATATTCCAATGCTTGCTTGACTTCATCTGCTGTTGGCTCATCTTCAGATAGAATGATTTTCGCCAATGCATAGCAAGCAAAGGTGTTGCCGAGCTTTGCCGACTTTTCGAAGTATTCTTTTGCTTTGGGAATATCTTTTTCAGTGCCGATACCATTTTGTAGCATCCAACCAAGACGATACTGGATTTTATCATCATGGCTTTGTTTCTCCAAAGCAACAAAACCTATATAGGCTTTTTTAAAATGAACCTCGCTTTGCCGGTCATCTTTCTCAGTACCCACACCATCACGAAACATTTTCGCCACTTCAAAATCTGCATAGGGAAATCCTTGCTTTGCACTTCGCAGATACAGTGCGAAGGCTTGTTTGTCACTTTGCCCCACGCCTTGCCCTCGATGATGCAAACCACCAAGGGAGTATTCTGCAAACTTATACTGTTGATTTGCTGATTTTTCAAACCACTCAGCAGCCAATTCATAGTCCTGCTCTGTACCTAAGCCTTGTGCGTACATTTTTCCAATTCGGTATTCGAGGTATTTCCAAGGCTTCCGATACTCTAAAGTTTCAAACCCATCAAGAGCCTGTGCATAATATTCCTGTGCTTTCTCAGTGTCCATATCCACGCCAAGACCATCTGCATACATTCGCCCTAAATCAAAAACTGCAAGCATATTCCCATTTTGGGATTCTGCTTGCAGTAGTTCCAAGGCACTTTCAAAGTCAGGCTCAGTATCCTCTGTTCCAAACAAAAAGATACGAGCCTGTTTATAGTCATCCGTCCATTTCACATAGGGTGAGATGCTTTCCGTATTTGGTTCATCATCGGTAATGACTTCAGCAGGTACCGCAAAATCTTCGGGCAAGTTTTCCTCTGCATTTTGCTGTGGAGGTTCCGTCTGATCCATCTCATCAAAGACTGTTGGTTCGGATTGCTCTGTTTCATCAAGCTCACTCAAACTGATTTCACCCTTAGACAGCTTATCTGCCTCAGCGATGATATGGTTTTTGATAGACTTAAATTCTTTTTGCTGAGATAGAGGAAGCATAGATTCTACCGTATCCCGATAACTTGCGATGACCTCGTTTCTTGTTGTCATCCATAGCTTATAGGTATTTGCAATGATTGGCTCATGAGCAAGTGTGTCGGTGATGGCATCTACCAACTGTTTGATATTTGGTGGGAGGTATCCATACACTCGTTTGCCGTTGGTATATTTGAGTCGCTCCGCAAGTTCTAACAGCAATCGTTCTGCCTGTGTGTTTTGCAGATTGCCCAGAGAGATTTCACGGATGAGTTGCTCCACCGCCTTTTTACTTTCTGCTTTTAATACATCTCTGCGTTTGGTTTGCTCCGAATAGATTTCTGTCATCTCTGATTTAAAAATCCCAGCCACCAAACCCGATTTCATTTTTGCAATCCCTTTTTTATCAAGATAGCCATGCTTGGGGTTTTCGGAGTAACAAATCATGTGGATATGAGGATGATGGCTTTCGTTGTGAAAAGAAGCATACCAACGCAATTCTTTTAAGGGGATTTTTAGGCTTTCTGCTATGGTTGGAGCATAGGAGGCGAGATAGTCTTTCCAACGCTGTGCATTATCAAATCCTGTGCTGACTGCATCTTCTCTCCTAAGAGAAATAATTGGCGTCCAAATATTTCCGCCATGCTCTGCCACTTCTTTTGCAACTTTGGACAACACAATCTCATCGCTACCACCGTTAAACAATCCATGTGAAGATAACTTTTCTACACGAGGACGGTTTGCAATGTAGTCCACATAGTTTTCTTTCTTAGCTACCACATCAAGATTGTGTTCCAGTGCAATGGTGATAAACTCCGATGCATTTTCCATGGTTTTATTTTGGAGGTAGTCCTCGTACTCAAATAAATTTTTGGTATCGGGAAACTCCTTTAGAATTTGTGTAATGAGCTGCTCTTGCTTCCTAGTGGAAGGACAATTTTTGTTTCGCACACTGATTTTCTGTACACCATCTCTTGTGGCAATGTATTTTACAAGGTTTTCCTTATGAGTGGTGTTGCCACTTTTAAGATATGGACACTTCAAAATGACTCTTGGCATTAGTCAATCAATCCTTGCTGATATTTTACGGCATCCTCCATATTGATTCTGCCCTTGTTACGTTTGACCTCCTGTACACATCTGCCACGGAGCTTTTGCATATCCTCATCACTGATTTCAAGACCTGCAGCAAGAATATTCATCATCATACTCATCTCTACAGACAGGCGAAACAGATTTGCTGACTGACGATTTTCATTTTCTTTCAGCGTGCCTGCAATGGCTTCCAATAAAATTTTGGACAGATAGGTCGTTGCATTTTGACTACCAAGATATCCGATATAGAAATCTACGGCTTTTTCTATAAACTCTGTATGGTTTTTCATGCCGTGATTCTCCATGAGGTTATTCATGTTTTCAATCATTTCCGGGTAGAGCCACGCTACTACTCGCTCTTTATTTTCATTGCTTTTTTGCTTCATGATGTTCTCCTTTTTTTCTATATCACCCTATACAGCACCTTACAAACGGGGGGCTGGTGGGGAACTGATGGTATTACAGCACCTTGCACCACCAAAATGCCCATTTACAGCACCTTTTCCCAATATGAGGTGGTGTCTGGAATACTCTGTATTTCCTAAGAGAAAAGCGGTCGGCATTGCCGTCCGCTGTAACCGCAAGGGGCTGTTTACAGCACCTTGCTTTATCCCGCACCAAAATCGAACGGTAAATTTCCACCCAAATCAGCTCTATTTACCACCGTTTTTCTCACAGGTTTTGGGCTTACTTTTTCATTTCGCCAAATCGCCCTCAAATTGCCCTAGACTGTGCCTATGGGTGTTGTTATCCTACCCATGGCGATAAAATCGCACACAGGGGCAAACAGGGGGCAATACGAGGGAGTCTGCTGTTTTATCACATGGTGTTTCCACTGACGGATGGTTCTGCTACTTTAGGTTTCTTCGCTTTTGCTGTAGATTTGCTGTCCTCAGAGGCTTCGTCAATGTACTCACGGACAGGTGCAGGGACATATTTTTCATAGAGCTTTACCAGTTCACGCCCAAGCTCCTGTTCCAAGGATACCTCTTTTTTCTCCATATATCGCTTAGTGGCTCGGAGCTTTTCGCTCTCCATTTGTACCGAAACAGTTTCTTTTTTCATATTCAATCCTCCTGTTAATAATCAAATCCGATGAATGTCATGCGAGGCTCAAGCTCTGGTTCTTCTCCTGTAAAGGTTGGAACATCAGAAAATTGCTGAGTGTATTTTTGGATTTGTTCCTCGTTCAAAGAGGTGAACTCGCCATCGGGCGTATCACCACAAAGGAAAAACGGACCGCAAATAATATCGTTTTCAATCCTACGGTTGGGTTCCATACCGTTGATTTTACCTTCCTCATTGATGATAGCAAGGCAACCATCTTCAAGATAAATACATTCAATCAGACCGCCTACTTCTGCTTGCAAGGCTGCAAGTTCATTTTGAATTTCTTTTACCTGGGGAGGCTCACCGACCTCCACCTTTACCACTTTCATCATAGATTCTTTCATTTTAAAACGCTCCTTTACATCTGCATTGTGGGTTCGGACATAGTTTGCTCTATCTTAAATTCATCCTTGAGCTTGAGATAAAAGACATCATCTTCAATTTCAATATCTGAAAATTCCTCACGTTCCTGAAGCTTGCGGAGGAGAATTGCACCGATGCCGTTGTCATCGGTAACGGGCAAACCATAATGTTTTTCTGCACTCTCACAGTCAAAGGCATACTCACATTCGTCTGACATTTGGATGGCATCCTTTACAATCTGCTGGGCTACCAGTGAAATTTGCTTCTCCACATATTCTTTTGCGTTAGGCATAAACGCTGTATAGCGAGCGTAGTCGTAGCCTTGGCTGTCAATTAAAATGCCGTCACCGCTTTCTGTGTTGAGGGCAAGTAGACCATGGATAACACCTGCAGAGTCTACATACATATACTTGTTTAGGTCTGAAATGAAGCTGTGATTTTCCATGAGGCTATCACAGAAATGTTCAAAGGTTTCGTTGTCCATTTCATAAATCGCCTCAATGGTACAGGGTTTCGGCTCTATTACCGATCGCTTTCTTTCAAAAATTGCATTTGTTGATAGCATAAAATCCTCCTTTTTTACGGTAAATAACTTCTTGGGTTTTGTTTCTCTCCACCAATACGAATTTCAAAGTGTAGGTGGTTGCCTGTGCTTCTGCCTGTGGTTCCTACCTCTGCAATCTTGTCACCGGCTTTCACTTGCTGTCCTTCGCTGACAAGGATTTTAGAGCAGTGGGCATACAATGTGACGAAGCCACCGCCATGATCCACCATGACATGGTAGCCATATCCTGTGTTAGAGTAGCGAACCACATAGACGGTTCCGTCCAGTGCAGAGCGAATGGGTGTGCCTTTGGGTGCGCCCATATCCAGACCACCATGACCTTTTGTCTGCCCGGTGAATGGGTCTTTTCGATACCCAAATTCCGAGGTGACCATGCTCCGCCAATTCTCACCTAACGGTGAGCAGAAACCATCTGCACCGATAAACGGTGCATTTGAAGTTGGCAATCCATTAGACCAATCGTCAAACTCTTGTCCATAGGTGGGAGCTGGTCTGCCATATAACACCCGATAATAAATTTCTGTGGCGTTCATTTGATGTTCTGTGGTGACAGTTATCCCCATCACAGAGGAGATGTTTGCGTATACCACGGGCAGTTCCTTTATCGGAACTGCCACGATGTAGGTTTCTTCTTCTGTTGTTTCATTGCCATCTGCATCGGTGGTAGTGATAGTTCGTGTACGTTCTTCATAGGTGACAAACGCATCTACAAAACGCTTGTGTTCCACTCGTGATGGACTTTCAGCGCCGAAAAACAGAGCATAAAAAATAGCCTTGACTCTTACTGAATCAAGGCTATCTCCATCTTCCATTTCGCTGTTTACCGATGCAATTGTGCCATCCAACAGAGTAAAGCTGCTACGCATATCTTCGATGTATCCTCTATAATCTTCGGGGACATTTCCAGAAATCACACCCCCATCAAAGCACAATCCCACGGCAGTGTTGTTATGATCTGCTGTGCCGGAGAGCAGTCCACAGATTAACACAACGATTAAAATAACAGGCGAGAGGATAAGACCAATTGTCCATGCAACGCCTTTTCTAAGTCGTTCATCAGATAAAGCAGTTGCGGCCGCCTTTGCCACAAGCAGTGTGGTTGATACTGGTTCTGCCAAATAATCACCAACCTTTCATTCCATCAATCTCAATTTCAGGTTCCTGCTGTTCACCAAACAGATATTTTTTACGAAGATAATCTGCCTGTTCCTCTGTAAGACAGCCATTCCAAAAATCCCAATTGATAGAGCCATACACCTCTCCCCAAAGGCAGTCTAAGTAAGAAACATTATCTTTTTCACCTTGCTTTAGCTCATCAATCGCTTTTTGCAAGTGGGGACTTAAATGTTTCTCGAAGTCTTTTTCCATTACATCACCAGCCTTTCATACTCCCAAAGCCAAACAGATTTTGCTGTTTAGGTTCTTCTTCCATTCGCTGCTCGGTCTGTATAATGGCATCCTCTAAAATAGCAAGGTCAAAGCTTGCAGTTTGGTATCCCTCGGCAATGGTGTCCACATATCTTTGGGAGGGCATACCAAGCTGATGCCCCTCGGTCATCACATATACAAAGGCATTCACTTCTTTTCCATCAAGAGAAAGTGTCATATCTTCTTTCTCATAAAAAATAGGATACCCCTCATATCTGTCCAATGCCTTTTCATCTTTCTGACCTACGCTCCACAATAGAACCGGCACATTCTTACCCTCACAAGGTTCAATGGTGGCATAGGAGCCTGTCCTTGAACCACGAAACAACAGCTCGTAATCCTTAATTTCCGATTTTCCAAGCACCTTGGCTGAGGGACATCGCTGTGCCATCTGCGGTAAATTCAAGTTGCTGCCATAGGCAATATAGATTTTTTCTTTATTCAAACTGCACCTCCTACATGGTCATGGACATAGAAAAAGCAGGGAAGTCCTCATGGGGCTGCTCCTGCTCTATGCCTATATGTTCTATTTCTTCTCTCTGTTCCTGCTGTAATTCTTCTTCTCGCTTTTTTCGCAGTCGCTCCCTTTGGAGGACAGCCTGTTCAGGGTCTTTCCAAGCAATATTGCCCTCTAAGTGATCTAGCAAATGGGTTCGTGCTGTTTTGAATTCATCACCAATCAAGCCCAACCGCAACAGCCACACTCGGAAAGTGTATTTTTCATTTTCCGATACCGTTTTCGTAGGGCTTGCATACTTTTGATTGTAAGCTTGTGCAGTAATTGCCATACAAAACTGAATGTATGCTTTTATTTTGCCTGCATGAATGGTGCCTTTTTTACTAGAGTCACCTGAGTTAAAGGCTCGAAACTCAATGGTACCCTTTTGAAATACGGAGTGAAGGTTGAGACAGCGATAGCGACTATCGTGATAATGCCGATGGCTACCATCATCACCGTTATACCAAATGCTCTTGAGGTGTTCACGGGTAGTAGGTTTTTCTTGGTTCAGCCGTTCCAAAAAGTCGGAGTCGATTTTCTTGCAATACCGATGTTCTCTGCGTGATTCCACCTGTAATGCTTTGTAAATCATATCCTCTTTGGCTGCAACAATATTGACAAGGTTGCGAAGCTGATGTGCCTCAAAGGGAGCTGCATTGATGTGAATGTGGATGCCTACAGAGGCATTGGCAAATGCTCCTGCCTTACGCAAGGCTCTCACCATTTCCTGTACCGTTTCAATATCTTCATAGACACAGATAGGACTGACAAGCTCCACGCTGTATTCTCTCGTGGCTGCTATCTTACGATTGCCATCCTTTTTTTGGCACATAATACTGGCATCGCTCATCACTTTCCATTTACGGTTTTGGTTGTCTGACACATGGTAGGCATCATACGCACCACCAACATAGGTAGGCTGTGTACCTAAATATTCAGCAATGACTTCGGCTGCTCGGCGGCGGGTAATGCCTGTCATCTCAATTTCTATGCCGAAGTTTTGTTCTCTTAAATCCAAATGTTCTCACCACCTCACCATCTATTTTCACGGTCAATGACAGCAAGTGCCGTATCACAGGAACACTCCTTTGCCACCAAAACTAGAAATTGTGTCAAGTGATCTCGGCGCCAGTTGTCAAGTAGCTGTCCTAAGCATTTCTCCTGCATCTCATTAATGGCTATGATGAGGTTTCTAAGCACAAGCTCTTTATCCTCAGAAGTTTTCATATCTTCCTCATAGCCACGAAGGTGCTGTTCCAATTGTTTTATTTCTTCTATGCCATAATGCTGATAGGCAAGATAGGGATTGTGGTATTCTTCACCGTCCATGCAGGCACGAAGCTGTTCCAAGATACGAGGTCGGTCATTGCCGTTTCCTTTGAGATACTGCTCCATAAAACACAAGAGGTCATTCTCACGATTGGGTGTATAGGCTAAACACACACGCAAATCATCAAGAATGACCGTTAAAATCTGCTCATATTCTGTTGTCCGATTCATTATCTGCCACCTGCCTTTCCGAACAGCTTTTCCTTATAGCCGGGAGCATGAACAGCAAGGTTGTATCGCTCGTTACCACATTTATAGAGACAAACTCCACGCTGTGGGAAACGAATTAGCTTGTATTCGCTTTCTTCTAGCTGTAAGGTGTCCATATAGAACTTGGCGTCCACGGCTCCTGCGTTAAATAAGAATTGATGTGTCGGGATAGAGAACAAGGGCTTTGTCATCTCACGGATGCCCTCAATATTAAAGTCCTCCAAATTCTGACTACTTAGAATTACAGAGGACTCTTTCTTTCGCACTCGCTTCATGAAGTTGCGAATATATTCGATTGCTGTTAGATTGGTGAGGAACAAATACAATTCATCAATGGCAGCGGCGGTGTTCCCCTCGGTGAGAAGCTTATCCGATAGGAAGGACAGCACATTGAAAAGCAGAGCGTTCTTCACATTCTTACTTGCCTGTAAAAGTCCTTTCACACCAAACACAATAAAGCGGTCTGAGGTAATGTTGGTATGCCCATTAAAAAATTTGCTCTCCGCACCCATACACATAGAGTGTAATCCTAAGAGGATTTCCTGCAAAAGCTCTGCAGTGTAAAGCTGATACTTGTTGCTATCGTAGCCTTTGTATTCTTCCTCAATCAATGTGTAGAGGTCGGATAGGATGGGATATTCTTCTGCCTGTAATGCAGTAAAATCAGTGCTGTCGCTGATGCCCCATTTGGTATAGAGCTTTGAGAGCATGATTTCAATAACATCAATATGCTTGTCGGTGAAGTCCTTGTAGCAACGGAAGAAGTCCTTTAGGAATGAGATATGCTGACTTAATTTTGTGGCTTGTCTAAATGCAATGGGTGCATCCTTATCCTGGGGAGAACCACCATCATCCCAGCTTTTAGGTTCAAGAGGGTTAATCATGTACTGTCCACTCATCAAGTCGATGAAACAGCCACCTAAATTTTCGGCAAGCTCTGCGAACTCATGCTCAGGGTCAAGAACGATAACTTTCTTACCACTCTCTAGGATATTGCACAAAATCAGCTTTAAAAGATAGCTTTTGCCTTGCCCTGAGTTGCCAAGGATTAGGATGCAAGGGTTAGTTTTATCATCATCTCTTTTATCAAAATCCACAAGGATATTTGAACCAAACTTATCTCTCCCAAGGTAAAAGCCGTGGCTATCAGTCTTGCCGGAGTAGTTAAAAGGATAAAGGTTAGCAACTGAACTTGCAGGCAACACCCTTTCATATTGATTGCCAAAGACATTTCGTCCACTGGGGCCGACACATAAAAAGCCTTGCTGTTGACGGAGCAGAAGCCTATCCACATTGAGCTTTGATCGTACAAGCTCTGTCAGCACATCGGTCTGCAACAGTTTTAGGCTGTCATAGTCGCTGGCTGTGAGCTCTATGTACACCGCACAGTGGAGGAGAGGTTCTCGGTTACGATGCATGGTGGACACCAGTGTTACCACATCCTGCAAATTGCTTTCGGCCGTAACCGTTTCCTTAAGGTCATTGGTATTTGCCGTTTTCATGCGGTTCTTATTGGTTGCATTGTGAATGATTCTTTTTTCTTCTGTGGGTGTCACTTGCCTTGTATAAATCCGTAGTGTTACACCATCTTTCTCGCCAAGGTGACGGAGGATTGCTTGCTCCTGCGTGCTTGTTGGGTATTCTCTAAGGGCATAAACACATCGAAAAGTGTTGCCACAGATATAGTGATCGGTGTTAAACTTCACCACCGCAGGTGCAATCATATCTAAATAGGTTTTGATTTTGCTGTCGGCAATAAAGTCAGCATTTTGCTTTTTCATTGATTTCATCATTCCTTTCTCTGTTTTAAAAATGAAAAAAGCAACCTCACGAATGAAGTTGCTTTAGGGTAACCTAGATTTTATTCGGTTGTGATTTTTTTGCTTAGGTGAGGTATTGCTCATTTTGTGTATATCATTGGAATAAATCGTATGCCCGTAACAACTTGCTCGACATCAGTATCTTCAAATCCTAAGCAATGATAAACTTCTTTGGCATAAGGGGACGAATTTACAGTCACCTCGTGGGATGAAGAATTTCTCAAAACAGTTTCAAACAGCCTTCTCCCAATACCTTGCCCATGATGTTTACCGTCAACAAAAAACAGCGCAATATGATTACCTTTGTTCCTCGTCGCAATAATACCTACCAGTTCTTTGTCTATATAAGCTCCCCAAATAGCAAGTTGGCTCATAAACTCTTGGTTATTTAAGGCTGTATCAAAAAATGCTTTTACTCCTTCTTCAGAATAATCAGGCGCTTCAAACTTCATAAAAACATGAGTAACCAAATTTATCACATCGTTCAAATTTTGGTTGTTTATTGGTAGTATCTCCATATTTTCACCGTCCTATTATATAAATAATAAACATTCTCTATTTTAAGACAGCTTCCTTTTCGGAAAAATTATCTTTATCAAGCTATGTTTTATTTATTATACTACTTTTAGAGGAGATTTTCAATCATAATGCCTATCGTTCAAAAGTTCCACTAAGCGTTCTCTATCAAACTCCCCACATCTGTCGGTGATCACTTCCATCATTTTTTCTCTGCTTTAAATATGAAAAAACCAACCTCGTAAGGTTGGTTTGAGTTGTAGCATTATATCATTTTCTGTTCAAAATCCGAAGCATTCATCTTTATTGACTGAATAATTTCCAAGTATTCATCCAATCTCTGAGAAACAAGTACGCCCAACATATCTGCAAAGGGTTTGATATCTCCTGTTACTGCATAGGCCTCCAAACATTCGTAATAGTGGAGCTTATCTGCAACAGGTATGGACACAGGAGGATAACCACAAAGCATAAGTTGGTAGTTCATGATAAGTCTGGAGGTTCTTCCATTGCCGTCTATGAAAGGATGTATCCTTACAAATTCTGCATGAGTCCATGCTGCAAGCTCTAAGGGATTCATCTCATTTTTATAGGGCAAATCCATAAAAAAATTCTTGATTTGTTCAAACATCTTTTGACCCACAGGAGGTTTGTGCTTTGCTCCGGTGATAGATACAGGCTCGCTTCTGTAAACTCCACCAATTAGGATATTTTCATTGACCAATGCATGGATGTCTTTTGTGATTTTTTCAGTCAAAGGCAGTCCTTCGGATACGCATTTTTTCACATATTCAAAAGCCTTTTGATGATTTACTACTTCATAAATCTCACGAAGCTTTTTGCCACCAATAGAGAGAGCGTCCTCTAATAAAACCTTTGTTTCTATCAAGGTAAGGGTGTTTCCCTCTATGGCGGTGGAGTTATGGGCATATTCTATTTCAAATGCTTGCTCATGATTTTCTTTGACATCAATATTTATTTTATTGACAAAGTCAGCATATTGTTGCTGCTTTTTTATGATTTCTTCAAGTTTCATATCATAACACCTCACCTTTTATTTAGTATACCACTTTTAGAGGAGATTTTCAATCACAATACCTACCGTTCCCCAAGTACCACCCAACGTTCACCATCGTAGTCCTCGTACTTATCGGTTGTGACATTTTGCTCGAAATATACCCCGAGGATTCTTTTGATGTCGGCATTGTCGGCTCGTCTTGTGGTAAAACCTTGGTCTTTTAGGCTCTTTTCAATGCGTGAGAGATAGGGAAACACATCGCTTTCTTTTTCATTTCTAAGGCGAATGATGATTAAAAACTCTCTTGCTGTTGCCATCTGAACCTGCATTCTATCAAGATTTTGGCTGTCCTTTTGGAGCAGACTGCGGATAATTGGATTCGGTTCTTCCTCCAAACGCTTTTGCAGAAAGCTCTTGTTATCATCGAAATTCTCCTTGGAGTTTAAGCAAAGCATTTCAATTTCTGCGATACCTTTTAGCACTGTCATGAGTGCATAGATTCTGCTGCTGACACTGCTTTCGGACAAGACCGATATGTTTGTGGGGTGAATGATGAAATACACAAGCTCCCCATGAGGTGTTACAAGGCTGTAATCGGTGATGGTTTCAATGTTCATGAGGCTCTGTGTGGACACAGAACCCTTTTCTTTTTTACTCATTTGACAACTTCCTTTCTAAAATAAATTATAATTACGATCACAAGGCTATAGGTTCAACCTTGCTATGAACGCAAATTGGGTCCAGCGTCACGCTGGCTCCATTCATAAATTTGTGGCTTTAAGAAAAAGAAAGCCACAGCGTATTTGATAAAATCAAGGATGCTTACATCCTCAAATCGAATTGACAAAAAGGCATATACGGCAGTGATGACGATGGGCAATAGCAGACCTGTCTGCGATAACGCAAAAACAGAGATAAGCAATCCGATGCTGATGATACCAATGTCACGCAATTCCCACAGCCATAGAGTTGCCTTGGATTTTAGATTGTCAGGATATAGATATTCCAATTAGGTTTCCTCCTTCTGTTGTTTCAAAAAGAAAGCAATCCCACGCATGACAAAGTCAACACATGGAATTGCTACACTGTTCCCAAGAGCCTTGTATCTTGGGCTATCGGCGGCTTTTTCAATGGCTGTCCACCCATCGGGGAACCCTTGAAGCCTTTCACACTCCAAGGGCGTCAGCCTACGAACAAGGTTTCGTTTGACAGCAAGGTTTTCACTACCACCGCCATTGGTGCCTCCACTGGCTCTGAGGGTACTGATACCCTCAGCAAAATCGGCATAACCGGTACCTCCGAACACTGCCGAAGCATCATCTATGATACACTTATCCTGTGACACATATTGATTGCCAATCCCTTTGTGGTCACCATTGCACAAGGCGCCCACTGTTTCTTGGTAGGTTCTGTCCACAATGCATTTGTCTTGATTGACATAGACAGTGTTCACTCCCTTATAGTCACGAGCCATCAAAGCTCCCACCACTTCTTGGTAGGGTTCGGGGGTATAGATTGCATGAATGTCACTGGTGGTAAGGGTGTAGCTGATATCTTTCTGCACACCTTGGCCGTTTCCACCGTTTTGAGGTTGTCGGTCGATGGTATTGGCTGCAATGCAATAGCTTTCCTGTGGCTGTAAAATCGCCACACCGCCTTGGTTTTTGCTTGGATCGGGGTTAAAGGTGTCAAGGGTTCGTGACTTATCTGTTTCTCTGCATCCCGAATGTGGGTTTGACGATTTCATGGAGTTGCTGTCTTTGCTGTCAAGACTAAAAGCAATGGGCTGGGACAATAACGGAATATTATTTCCGCCTGTTCCATAAGTAGCTGCCACAGTGGGCGCAACCTTTAGTGGTCCGTTATAGCGACAATCCTTTCCGTGATTATCAAATAACACCGGCTGATTATTTCCACTCATACCTGCACTTGCAGTAATCGTTGGGCATACACCCTCGGCAATTTCAGCACCACCTTGCTGTGTAGCCATAACAATCGGTTGGTTGCCACCCATTCCTGCACGGAGTGTTGCAGTAATATCCTCTGTCACATCCATTCTTTCGCCGCCTTGGTCGTTGAGACAGATAGTGGGTTCTATGACTCCATTTCTGCCGGTGCTACCTCCACAATTTGTGCCAAGGGTAGCGGCTACTTGACCTGTGATGTCACCGGCATATCCATCGTATCCGATTTTCTCTTTCTGCCCTAATGGCTCTTTCACAAAGGTCTGCATCTGCATATTTTGTGTTGCCATCAATGCACCCGAAACATTTTCAAGGTCAATTCCTTCGTTTCGCTGGTTGATATGATAGGATTTCAGTTCAGACATATCCGCTTCTGATTGGGCAGTTTCTCTTAGTCCTGCCTGTATTTCAAGTGCTGTTTTCAGCTGTGGCGGAAGTTCCTTATCCCTCGCTTTGGCTCTCCGCAGAATTCCCAAACAGGCTGTCTTGCTTAAATAGTATTTCTGGGGCGGTGCCTCCTGCAAAATCTGCGACAAGGAAGATACGACGGCGTCTCTGGGCGACTCCCCAGTATTGAGCATCGAGGACACGCCAAGCCAAGCTGAATTCGTTTCCCAAAACGGCAATCCCAGCAGATTGCCATTTCCCGGTGTCAGGTCGAGGCACATCACAGGTGCTGTACTTAATTCGGATAATTTCTTCGATGACCGCCCTGAAATCTTCGCCCTCGGCGGAGCTGAAAGCTCCGGGGACATTCTCCCAAACGAGGTATCGAGGTCGAACAAGGTGAGCTGGCATACCTCTTTGTTCATCGGCTTTTCTCATCTCCTTTGCTATGCGTGTTTGCTCCATAAAAAGTCCCGAGCGTTCTCCCTCCAGTCCTGCACGTTTGCCTGCAACAGATAAGTCTTGACAAGGTGAGCAACCGCAGATGATATCCACAGGAGGAAGTGTTGCTCCATTTAGTTTTGTGATATCCCCGACATGAAGCATATCGGGAAATCGCACTTTCGTCACTTCAATGGGAAAGGTTTCAATTTCACTTGCCCACACGGGGACAATTCCATTATGAATGGCTGCTAGAGGAAAGCCACCGATCCCATCGAAGAGGCTCCCCATGGTCATCATTACTGGTACCCCATTGTTCCGATGCCGGATAGGGTTTGCTCACTACATGGATATGCCTCATCTATAACGATACGGCCTTGTGCCTCAATTTCGGCATTCTTGCCCTCTGACTGTAACCATTCAAGATATCCCGGTTCTGCATTCTTTCGAATCGTGTCAGGCAACCATGCCACAGGTAGTGAGAAAGGTTTCTTAAAATATGCCGTTTCCTGCTCAATGGTATACAGCAATGTTTCATGTACCATGGGAAGCCATTGGCTCCACTGTTCCGGCGATTCATCAAAGGAAAAACTTGCTACTAGGACATCTTCATAGCAATCCCAACTTTCACTCCCATCGGTATTCCACATATAATCAGCCGTTGTGATTGAAGCCGATTCATCATTGCAGTTTACCCATAGGATTCTGTCTAAGTCCGGTAGATAAAACTGTATCGTGCCTACCATACAGTTGCCACCTGTGTTTCCATAGTCCTTACGCTTTACCTCAAAATTCTTAGGATTAAAAGCGGGAATTACATTTTGAACAACATCCAGTTCTTGATATACAATGGGCATTTTAAGTTCCTTGGCTCTCTCGATTTCCATTGACATACCTTGAGAGATATGCTTGCCAAATACCCACAGCTCATCACAGCTCTTTAGCATAGCAAGTCCCATATCCAAACCAAGCTGTCGTTCCTTTGGATTATGCTCATTTAAAATATTAGGGTAGAGCAAATGTGGACAAAAGACTGCGTGTCCCTGTTCCATAACATGGTGACACGCAGTCTTTGCAAATTCAGTATTCTTTTGAATATCCCCGGCATAAGGGGATGCTACATATATGATTTTCATAGGCTACTTCCTTTCCATAGTTACTTTGGTGCTACCGCCTGCACCACCGTTCTTGTTGTGTTTACTGCTGCTTGTGCCGTGTAGACAGCGCTCATCATGTTGGCTCTGGTGCTGGTGTCCAGTCCAAAGGCTCCGGCAATTCTCGGTACTTCTCCTGCTGCAAGCATAAGTCCAAGCCCCAATAAGCAATGGTCTTTTAATACCATCAGTCCTGCAGTTAAAATCGTGGCCTGCAAAAAGGTAGTAAGACAAAGTCCTACAATCTGCTTGCACCACTGAATAAAACCGTCATAGTATCCTCGTGGGACAGAGAACATATATAGGCTGCCAACAGCAATTTGTATCAGCAGAATACCGCCACGCTTGAGGTTGGCAAAAAACACTTTAATAACTGCATATCCCATCATGATGATAATAAACAGCAAAAGGATTGGGCTTGTGATAGCACTTAGTCCACCGAAGATACCTGAACCCATAGCATTTTCAATACCATCAGTAACAGACAGTCCTGAGATAATGTCTTTTGCCACTTCTCCAAAACTGGTACCGTATCCTGTGATGCCTGCGGTTAAGCTGCTTTGGAGATTGACGGATAGTTCAAACAACCGAACAGGAACAACGGTAAAAAGAGATACTGCCATAAAGCCTTTTAGGGCATTGAGCATGGATTCTTTAACACTGCCTCTGCCACTTTGGTATTCAATGCCTGTTTCAAAACAGGAAACCACAAGACCAACGACATAGAGCGACCATGCAAGGTAAGAGAAAAACAGTATGATGCTTTGCACCCATGTCATCTCAAACAGCTCCACACCCATATTTCCCATTTGGGCAAAGAATGCACCCAAAAATCCAACTACTTGGCCATATAGCCAATCGATGAGCTGATCCATGACATCACCAAGAATAAAATCCCATATAAACAATTGATAATCACCCCCTGTGAAAAGATTAAGGCCTACCGTTTTCACGATACGCCTTTTGGATTGGCATAAAAAATGACGAGTTGTTAAACCTATTTTAGGTCTAACAGCTCGTCATCTGTTTCAAAGATTTCCAGTATCATTTTTGCACCCAATCGGAAGCCAAGGGTAAAACATTCTTCGCCATTTGCTTCACTGATGCTACCCCATGTAGATATAATCTCATCAAGGAGCTTCTTTTCCTCATCAGACAGCTTTTTCTCAAGGGTATCTGCTAATTCAGCCATCTTGATTTGCAACTCTTGATATTTACTGCCATTTTCAATGGGTCTTGATTGCGGTGTTATATTCCCATTGTACAGCTCACTAAGTACTTTTTTCTTTTTCTGCATTTTTCTCACCTCTCTTTCAAGCACAACACATTACCACAAGATGTAGAATTTATCTATACCAAATATCAACGAAAACTACTGTATATTGTTTTACATCGACATTGTGGGGTAATCTGATTCTTTTAGTTCCATACTCTGCTCCATAAACAGTTCGGCATAATCGCTGATTTGCTCGGAGAGTATTTCCATGTCACGAGGGGTAGGTTTATATACATACCAATCAGCTTTGTTACCGTCATTCCAAATGTATGGGATAATGCCATCTTGGAAGTTTGGATTGCTCACTTGCTTTTTACCCCAAATATCTTTGAAGTTAATTCGGATTCTATCAATGACTCCATTATTTTTGTCTACTACATTAAGGCTCAGTGCTTCATAACGGTCTGCGTAACCAAGTGTAGAAAAATGCAGTTTCAGTCGGTTATTCTTGCCCAAGGGAATATACATGGCGTTGCCGATGCACTTTCTGCCATCAAACTGCTCGGTGCATTTCATTAGTTCCTGTGTGAAAAAACTCATATTCTTACCTCCATAAAATTAGAGGGAGGACGATTTCTCACCCTCTCTCAGTTTGATTTATTCATTTGTATTTTCTGACTGCTCCAGTTCATCCAGTGCCTTGGTAATGACCTCTGTGATGAATGCTTTCTGTGTGAGGTGTGGAGTGTTATCCACATATCTTTTGATTCGTGAAAATAGCTCCTCGCTGATTTGCAGTGCCAGTGTTCTTGTCTGTGCCATGGATTTCATCTCCTTCATTTCATAATATTCAGTGATAATCTGTTCTACATACTGATTTAAGGTTACTCCACTTTCTTCCTGTTTTTCTCTTACCTTGTTGTGCAGTTCCACAGGGATTTTTGCACATAGGCTCTTGGTTTCTCCCATCTCTTTTCCTCCTGTCTTGATTTTGCAAGCAAAGCATACCCTATAATGCAAGTAATAGCTATACCAAATACCAACAAGAAACGAAGTTTATTTTTTCATCAAAGATTATTCAAACTCCAAACATTCCTGCAAGGGGATTTGAATTTACAGCTCGTTCCAGTTGCTCTCCTGATACATGGGTATAAATCTGCGTAGTAGCTATGCTGTCGTGACCCAGTATCTGCTGTAAAGCACGAATATCCACTTTCCCGTACTGATACATAAGTGTTGCTGCCGTATGACGAAGCTTGTGGGTTGATAATGTTTTAATATCCAAACCTGCTTTAGCAAGGTATTTTTTCACAACATCTTGCACTGCTCGACCGGTCATTCGCTTTCCTGTTTTTGTAATGAATAAAGCAGAGGTGCTGACAGATTCCCTCACTGCAAGCCAGTCCGATATGGCTTTTTTTGTTGCAGGAGTTAAAAATATGGCTCGTTCCTTATTGCCTTTACCAATAATTCTTAGGCTTTCAGCACTTACTTGCTCTATGTTGATGCTGGTTAATTCAGACAGTCGCAATGCACAATTTAAAAACATAGTAATGATACAATGGTCACGAGGATTATTTTCACATTCAATAAGCAACCGAATAGACTCCTCCAAAGTTAGGTGCTTGGGCATCCTCTTAGGGATTTTTGGTGTTTCCAATTCTTCTGATACATTGTTGTCAATCACCTTTGCCTTGGTCTTTAAGTATTTCCAAAATTGGCGGATAGACACAATTTTTCTGGCTCTTGTACCTGCAGTGGCTTTCTTTTGATTTTGGCAATATGAGATAAAGGCGTACATATCGTTTAAAGTAATGCTACGGATAAATTCAGAGTCAACAAAAGCCAAATCATATCTGTCCCCATCAATATTGTGCTGCTCTTTTAAAAATGAAAAGAACATGAGTACATCGGTACGATACTCTATGACAGTGTTTTGGCTTCTGCCTTTAATAACTGTCAGATAGTTAAGGTATTCCTCCAAAAGTGGAAAGCTACTGTAATTTTTTAGTGCCATAGATAATCTCCTTTCAAACTTTATAATATATAAAAAGCACCAATCTATCATTTTGATAAATCAGTGTTTTTGGGGTTCAGATTAAATTACGAATGGATTATTGTTCACAACTTGACAGTTGAATTGGATACTTTAATATGGTAAACTTATACTATATAGCTACCGAACAAAACTTTTTTGAAGCGGTAGTATTGAATTTGAACGCTCAGGGAGCGAATTTATATAATGTGCGAGGTGGTGCAATAAATGTTTAATGAAATTTGTATCTATGAGGCAAAGATTGAAAAGCAAGAGGAAATTGAGCAACTTATGAAAGAGGTTGCCGCCTTTTATATGGAGCAAGATGGTGTTATTGAAGTTAGATATATCAAACGCACCCACCGCCAAACAGATTTTAATGCCGTTAAAGAAGGGGCATTGCCTGTTCGCCTCACACGCAATGTAGGCAAAGTCACTTATGTTTTACATTGGACTGTTAGAGATGAAGAAACTCACGCAAGGGTGTCAAAGTTAGGGTTAGAGCATTTTTACAAGCGGTGGAACAGATGCTTAACCACTATGCCAAAAATTATTTTGGGTGAAAACATTGTGTAAGGGTATGAGCACACCCTCCATCAGTGACTAATTTTACCCACCCAACAAAATCTATCTAATTACGCAAAGAAGGCACTGTACTATTTGTTTTAGTACAGTGCCTTTGCTTGCTATACCCCGAGTATCTGCCAAATATACAGCGGTGCCGTTAATGTAAACACCAAGCAGGCAAACAAAATCGCCGGAGCTGCCCACTCAAACTGTCCTGACTTCCGATAATCAAAATACGAAAGCCCTAGTTTGGCAAAGAAAAACACCGCCAAAATGAGGTCAATGGCGGGGAACACCACTTTGTTTACCACTGTCTTGATCTGTCCAGAGGCATCATTCCAAGTGCTTTCAATCGCTCCTGCAACATCTCCTGTCCCTGTGGCAAATGCTGTGGTGCTAAAAGCAAAACACACAAGCAGTGCAACCACAAGGCAAAGTACATACTTCTTGTTTTTTGTCATAAATTTAATTCCACCTTTCTGTTTAATAGCAAAAGCCTTGCATGGTAGGAGTATTGATTACTCTCATCTGCAAGGCTTCACTTATTTCAAATATTTCGGGGTTTTGCTGAAACTTCAAATCCCCACGGTATCCAAGCTTTAAGCTACTGAATTCTTCTGCCAGTGCTTTTTGCTCATTTGTGCATCCACTGTCGACTTCTTGATTCCACTTTACCCATTCGCCATTTTGATACCTGGGTGTAAGTTTCAAAATAACAAAGTCATCGGGAACGAATTTTGGATACCTCATGGGTAGTCCATTGACACCGATATACAGACTGCCCTCGTTCATCACCGTTAGCTCCATTAAACGCAGAGTATCTTCCAAGGAAGCACAAAACCAACACTCCTTATCTCCATATTTTCGGATTTTACCATCCGACAGGATACTACCCAAATTCTCCTTTTTCGTATAATGATATACTTCTGACTGTGGTGCTGCAATACGTTCGTAAGCCATAAATTTCCTCCTTTTTACGGATTGAGAGGTGCCACGTGCCAGTCATCCCATAATGAGCCACGGACGGTTAAACTGTCGGTTAAATTGGAGGACAGCATTCCTACCGGTGTCCAACTATCTATTACCCATGTATTGACTTCATAAGCTCCGTTTGGCATCCAAATGGGTGAAAAATGTGTCCGATTCTTATAGGTGGAATAATGGTTTTTCTGAAATTCAAATTGCCCACTACCCATACGCTCTAACAATCTCCAATAGGTTTTGTAGTTAAATTCAGGGAAATAGCTGACCGCATTTTGTGGCTTGCTGACAGCAGAGCTTTGATTGGTACTGACAGATGACGATACCTTTTGGTTGATGCCGTATCCCGACTTCATCACACGCCCACTGGCAGTTGGATTTTTGCTGTCACAAGTAATGTTCATATTAGCGGAAAAGGTCGCATAATAGCGGTTTAAATCGAACTCCCACCATCCATGGTCACACCACCAATATCCATCTTCACTGTTGCCATGGCGCACCCAATACTCCTGCCACCATGGGTCCCAAACACTCCAATCTGCCCTTGTTTTTTCTGCTCTCTGTGGAACAGACTCTTGTCGAAAACCATCATTTCGGTCATCTGCAACAGGGTTTGGAGGTGGGTTCTTATCAAGGTCAACGATCTTACAATTGATAGTTGTCTTGTCCGTTCCACCGGGGCCTCGTACTGATACATTGATTACCATATCTTGCTCTGTGTCGGGTGTTGTCCACTTCACCCAAGCAAGCTGACTGTCACCCTCGGGGTAGTAAACATTACCTACATTGTAAGTTCTACCGTCAATATGAAAGCTAACGGTTGTAGGATTGTCTGGATCAGACTGACCACCACTGACCATCACCGATGTGATGACCTCGGTATTGACACGGTATTCATAGTCATAGGTGGAAACCACAGGCGGTTCCGGCTGCTCAGTAAATCGCACAATGCCAAGTCCAAGGGAGGATTTAATATCTGCGTTGGAGGCTGCTTTGGTAGTGCTACCGCCCCATGCAGGATATCCAAGGTCTGACACTTCAAGGAACATGGCAAGGGGGAGGTTTTTATGACTGAGTGAAACCATTCGTCTACGGAGCAGACCATTCACTTGTTCGTCATACATTGCGGCCTCGGTAGCGGTGGTTGCAATCATTACACCCTCAAACTTATAAAATGCGAATGGTTCAAGCAACAACTTGTAATCTCCACCGATTAACACATCGTAGTTCATGCCGGTTAGATTTGCAATGGAGCGAATCACTTGCTCATCGGTAAAATAGCTTTTGATTGCTGCAATGTTGTTGCTACCATTGGTGCTTACAATACGAGGCAATGCTTGCGAGGGATTCGTGTAACCGTAGGTTCCTTGTTTGGGTGATAACGCACTCCCGTTACTGTACTGAATCTTACTCACCTTTCCAAAGTGGAACAGTGTAGATGGAGGCTTTTTATTTGTCAAATCAATGGGGGTTGTTACTGGGGAATGAGTATCTGCTTTCACCACTGTTACACGAACACCATCGTTGCCCGGTGACCACACATTGGTGCTTGTCCCACTTCCCATACCACCGCCACCTCCATCCAAATTTCCATCCCCAACAGCAAATGCAGGAACAGAAAAGCAAAATACAATGGCGAGGATTAGACATAGTGAGGCTAATGTTTTTCTCATAGAGGCTCTCCTTTCTGCAAAGAAAAAATGCACCGCTTTTTGCAGTGCATTTTCTTTGCCTATTTATGATTTAGTCCATAATGCCGACTTTATTTCCGTTCTCGTACATATCATCAGCAACGGTGCCTTGATTTTCACCGCTATTCTCAATCCATCCAAATCCGGGTAGGTAGGTTTCTCCTTTGCTATTTACATCTCCACCTTGAGGCTGATTATCATCTTTTGGCGGTGTAACGGGCTTTTCTACCTTATCGTGATCCTGCACCTTATCGTTTTCCGTTACGGGGTCACCATTGGGTTTCTGATTTGGGTTGGTCAGTTCTTCTTCGGTGTAGGTAGGCTTTTCAGGTACATTGGGCTGGATGGTTTGGTCGGTGCCTGTGTCATCACCGTTTGGATTTTCGGATGGCTCGGGAACTTTGATGTCAGGCACGGTAATGTCATTTTCTTTCTCTGTGATATCCGGTGTTTCCACCACCACATTCTGCCCATCGCTGTTTTGAGGTGGAATCTCCACATCGTTTATTGGTGCTGTTCTGAACTGTCCTGCAATCATTGCAATGAGAACCGCACTCATAGCAAGTCCTCCTGCAACTGCCAACCATTTCTTTGTTTTGTCATTCATATTTTTCATAGGCTTTTTCCTCCTGTATTTTTGTTAAGCCACACATTACCATAGAAAGCAAGTAATAGCTACTGAAAGATTTAGAAGTTAAGGGAATGTTAAAATTTCGGTGTATAACCGGCACTGTTTTTCACCTTAATCCGCATCGGTGGCAGAAGTTTTCCGCCAAAGGAGACAGGAACGGATAGCTCTATGGTGCTGTCAATTTTGAACCTGTCACCGGCACGGTCTGCTGTGGCAAGCGGTGCATTCTCAATATCTACATTCAGATTCCATATCCGAAACTGTATTTCAGTAGTATCGCTCGCACGCTTGATGTGATAACCATTCTCTACCGAAAGACCTAGTATATTATCTATTTTATCATAAATATCGCCATAATCAATGGATTCCTCAAAGTCCTCGGCAATGGGTTGGTAACCACCCGAATACCCCTCTCGTACACCATGGTACACATCATCATAGTTCTCTACCACCGTTGAAATGACTGCATCTTGCAAGGCATCACGCACACCCTGTGCCACAATCATGAGGCGAAAGTATTCAGAAATGCCTGTGAAAATCATAACCAGTATAAGTGTGATGGCAACGGCTAAGGGATAACCGTTGCCATGATTGTTTTTCAGTGGGTGCATTAGTTTTCTAATCATTTTTCTCCTTTCCACGAAGTTCGGTCGCAGGCACAACGTTATAAATTAAGACAATTCATGTGTGCGAAATTGGGTCCAGCGTCACGCTGGTCATTTCCAGTATACCTCACTTTTTCCCATGGCTTCACCTCTGAGGGTAACAGGAAATGAGCCAAACTCACCAAACAGTCCAATATCCATACGATAGATTACCACAACAGAGATTTCCTCGTTTAACTGGATACGTCCCGTGCGAGACCAAGTGACTTCTGGATTGATACCTGTCTTTTCTACAAGGAGCTGTTCTCGCCTTGCTGTTTCAGAGCCAACTCGACCTGCAATCTCAGCTTCACGAACAAGCTCGGTGGCAAAGGTATCTACCTTTTGCTTGGCGATGTAGGCTGGAAATACTTTAACAGCTAAGGCAATAACGAGCATTGCACAAAGAACAAGCACCACCACATCAATATATCCCTCGCCACGGTTGTTTTTTAATGACTTTCGTAATCTGTTCATCTGCTCTCCTTTCAATTTTTTTGAGTCGCAGGCACAAAAATTTAAGTTCTCCATAAATTTTGTGTGCGAATTGCGTGCCGAGGCTCTCGGCCCTCCTATAGCATTCCGCCAAGGGAACGGATAATCTCAAAGATAATGACCACCATATACATCATGAGGAAACACATCAGCATGAGAAAGCTGAACACTCGGATTTTTGGTGGTATCTTCATGGCTTCGGCTTTTAGTCGCTGCAGTTCAAGCTGTTTCATGTCGTGGGAGAGCATTTGAAAGTACATACCCCCGTCATCGCCACGAAGTACACCGATTAAACCTCTTGTGATGTCAGATAACATGGGAGAATTCAGTCTTGACTCAAAACGTGTGAGAGCTGCCTCGTAGCTTGAGGAACGCATATCAGCCGTGACAATATCAAGCTCCATTGCAAAGTCCTCGCCTGCATTTTTCTTGTAGTGTTCAAGCATAGAGAGGACATCTCGGCTCGCCTTTAGCTCCTGTGTAATGGTGGCTACAAAGCGTGGTAGTTCCACTTCAATTTTCTCTCGCTTTGCATATAGCTTTTCATCAGCTTTACGAATTTCCTTGAAATAGACAATCACCGTAAGGAACAACACCACAGGAGCAAGAAGTGGGAACACCAAAAGACAAGGGAATATTGCAAGAATAATCAGCCCTGCTTTTAAGATGGCATTCGCCATAAATTCCTCTGGGGTTTCTTTCATGCCTGCAGCATTTAAGGTGTTCTGCATACGAATTTTTTTGTATTCATCCATAGGCAGATATTTGGCAAGCTTTACTGCCCATCCACTGATTAAGGCATCTATGCTTTTGGCTTTTTCACCACTTTGTTTTGTTGCAGAAAGCATTGCCTTGCCTGTCCGAAGGCTTGGTAGTTTCAGCACATCGGCAAGGATAAAGAATAGTCCTGCTCCAAACAATGTGCCAAAAAGTAAAATTAAAAATTGCATTTGGTTCTCCTTTCGCAGAATTTTTATCGCAGGCACAAAACCTAGCATTGGCAATCGGTTTCGTGTGCGAATTGGGACCAGCGTCACGCTGGTCATCTCCGTTAGCGTTTGTATTCAATGGGCTGTGTTAACTTGATGACACGAGCCATGGATACAAACATGATGATAAAACAAACGGCAAGAACCATTTGCCCCGGTGCAGTATGCATGAGTGTGCCGTACCAATCCTTGTTTAAGAAGTACAGCAATGGGATGTTAGATAGCATGAGGATTTGCATGGAGATAAACTCTTTTCTCGGTTCAAAGACCAAGTTTTCCAGTTCACCGTTCACCACTCGCATATCACTAAGCTTAGTCACAATCGGCGTCAAGGTGCTTTTCAGACTGCGGTCGTGCTGACAGGCAATCATGGCATCGCACCATTCACGGAACACAGCATTATCTATCTGTTCACGCATAGCCACAAATGCTGCTATAATGTCGGGATTGATCATCTTAATGCGGTAGGTAAAAGCCTTAAAGACCGACAGTACAGGTGGGTTTAAGTATCCGATGTTTTCCTCTACGGCTGTTACAATATCCTCATTTCGCAGGTATGCTGTGGTGATAATGGAAAGAGCCGTTTCAAGCTCTGAGGCAATATCTTTCTTAAAATGAGATTGGGTGAGGCGCACATACCAAAAGGGCAACATCATACACCCAATTGCAAGGACAGGTACCGCAAAGAAGTTGCCGAAGCTTATGGCAATGGAGGCTCCCACAGCAAAGAGTACCAGCGACAGCAGACAGAGAAATGGAAACTGCTTGCTTCTACCGGTGACTTTGAGGATTTCCTGTACCTCTTTGATTTCTCTCTTGAAAAAACCAACCTTTTTACGATTGGTGCTTTCTTTAATTTCAGCCTTTAAGCTTGTGGAGTTTGAGAGTAGTTTTGCAAAAATGCCATCGGTAAACTCGGCAGGCGAAATGGACAGCAAAATAAAAAAGCCTGTAATCATTCCGACACAGGCAAGGAGTAATATCAAATTCAAGCTGACTTCACCTCATCTTTCTCTTTTAGAATGTTAATTTGTGCAAGAGGCATACCGTTTTCCAAAAGTCGCTTGGACAGGCTCTCAGAAATGGTGTTCACTTGCTCGTGATGACCATCAATGATAAAGCTGCCGTCCTCAATGCGGTTTTCTGTAATCACATATTGGAAGATAGTGCGGTAGTTTCGTGTGCCGTCCGGCAGGATTTCACACTCCATAATTTCCATCATACGGCGCTGCTTATTCTCCAGTTGCTTGCAGAATACAATAATGGGATAGGCTTCGGTGACATACTGCATGAGGGTTTCATCGCTCATATCTACAGCACGTTTACAAAGAGATACCATTCTTCGGTAGGTGGCTTCACAGGAGTTGGCGTGAATGGTAGTCATCACTGCAATACCTGTTCTGGCGGCTTCCTGTGCTGCATTGGCTTCGGGGCCACGCATCTCACCGATAACAGCAAAGTCAGGGTTAAATCGCAGTGCCATATCAAGGAGCTTAATCTGATCTATGCATTGGCTTTGGATATCGCTATCTCTGGTCAAGGTATGAATTACTGAATTGCTTACCTTTCCATTGGCAAAGCGTGTGAGGTCAAGCTCACGAGAGCCATTTTCAATGGTGTAAATTCTCTTGTTATCGGGAATAGTAGTCAGCAGCCATCCAAGAACAGTGGTTTTACCACTTGAGGTGGCACCGGCAACACAGACTGAAACGCCGTAGCGAATCAATGCCGAAAGAAAATCAAGCATTCTATCGGTTGCCGTACCTGTCCTTACAAAATCCTCCTTTTTCATGCTCTGAGGATTGACAATACGAATGGAGGCTGCCACACCTACATCCTCATCCACGATGGGTGTTTTCATGGCTGCAATACGAATGTTTTTGGATAAATGCCCAAGGACAACAGGACTGGCATTGTCAAGCACCATGCCCGACACATGAAGCATTCTTCGCACCACATTAATGGCGTGTTCAGGGGAGTCAAAACGCTCATCCAGTTTTACGGTGCGACCGTCAGAATACTGTACCTCAATGTCCTGCCACGAGTTGATGTCTATTTCCTCAATACCTTTGCCAAAGATATATTTGGTCAAAAAGCCATACTCCGCCATCTCGGTATAAAGGGCTGATGTAAGCTCATTGCCATCCATACCTTTCACTGCAATTCGCTTTTCCATGACAAATTTGGAAATGTAGCGTTTCATCTGCTCCTTGGCATCTTCAAGGGAACTATCTGTGATTAGCTGGGCATAGTTTTCCGAGATGTACTCCTGAACCGATTTTAGGACTGCAGAAAAGTCTTTGCTTTCCGTTTCCGGGGCAAAAAATAAGGAGTGGGCATTTTTCTTCACACCCAGCTCCACCGGCACTACATTTTCTGTTTCTGCCGTCATCAGTTCATCGACTCTGTGATGTAATGTAGGTTCTTCTACTGTGCCATCTTCAGCCACGGTAGTTTCGGTTTCTTCAGCAACCTCACTTTCAGAGATTTCTTGAGGTGCTGGCAACTTAAATTGCTTTTCAAAAATAGAGTTTCCTCGCTTTTCACCTAGTTTCATTAGCCGAACACCTCCTTCACGATTTTCTCAATCTCACGGCGGAACTCTCGGCTATCCTTGAGGGTTAAATCGGCAAGAAGGTTGCCCTCTAGGTATTGCTGTTCTACTTCGGGAGAGTGCGGAAGCTTGAAGGTTAGACTTCCCATTGCACCACTCATATGGTCAATGCCATGGTTTGCCTTAATGTTTGAGGCACACTTGTACTGCTTATCAAAGTCAAGACCTGCACTTTGCAAGATGGAAAGCTGACTGGAGAGATAGCTAATGGACTTTAAATCACAGTTTGCCAATCGCAAAATGGCATCGCTGTCCATGAGAGCCACAGCTGACAACACATCGTTGGCAATGTAGCTGCCACAGTCAATGACAATAAAGGGAGCAATTTTTCTAAGGGAGTCAATCAGTTCCTTTGCCTGTGTTTCATAAAATGTTGTGTAGCTGTACTCATTTTCGCCCTTGAGCATCCCCAAAATGGTGAGGTGATCCATCTTTTTGTGAGTGATCATGTGGTACTTCACCAACGATTCATTGACATGGGGTGCTGCTAAAATGCTACCCAAGGATTTTTCACATTCCAGTTCTGATGGTGGGCAGATGCAAGGGAGCATGGGTGCTGTCATATCACAAAGGAGCAGGATTACATTTTTCTTTTTATCGGCAAGATGTTTTGCAATTTTGGTAGCCACGGTAGTCTTTCCACTGCCGGGACTACCCCAAACAGCAAGAACGCCCCCATGGAGCACTTGCTCCTGTGGGGGCTCAGCCTTACTGTTTTTGCTGAATATGGAGTTTTTCTTAAAGTTCATTACTCACCATCCCTTTCCTCAGTTTCGGGATTTTGTGGCTGTTCTGCTGTTTCAGATTCTGGAGTCGTTTCAACCTCGTTTGCAGTGATTTCCGGGTGATAGAGCTTGTTGATAACATCCTCTTGAACCGTGATAAATTCCTTTGCTTTCTCACTGTCACCACGGAAGACAAGGGACAGATGGCTCTTACCCTCAGCTTCAAGCTCGGCTAAGATATTGCCCTGTTCGGGTGTTACTAAAAGGGTTACGGTAGATGGCAATTCACGCTCATCTTGGTTTTCAATTTGCTCGCCGGTATTTGCATCATAACCACTTGGGGCAGTTACCGAGATAACCTCTACATATTTCAGTTCCGGGGGAATGACCGTCATGCCTTGCTCCTTATAGTCGGGAGCAATGACCGATACAATATCACCACTCTGCAGCTTACCCGAAAGACCGCCGGCAAAGGTCTTGAGTGTCAAAGAAATTGCCTGTTTTGTGCCGTCAAGGTGATAGAGATAGGCATTTTCATATGCTGGAGTTTGGGATACCTTTGTGTTTAGAATATAGTCACCTACAGATAGGTCTGCTACCGCATAGGTGCCAACAACCGTATCTTTGGTTTTGATAATATTCTCAGGCAGGTTATATCCACCGACTTCTACTGTCTGCACCATGTCCTTGGTGATTTCATCTCCTGCTTTAATTTCCTTTGCCACTCGGACAATCTCCGTCTTTTGGCTGATGCTCTTGTTAAACAGTGGTGTAATGCCAAAACAAACCACAAGGGACAATACAATGCAAAGGATACCCACCATTGTTCTGTTTTTCATAAAATTCATAGCTTATGTTCCTCCTTAAATGGATGCTGATGTATATTTTCTTCTGCGATGCTCTTTGACCATCTTCGGTACAAAAGCGAGAATGGTCACTACAGGTACAAGGATACAAACTGCTGTGAACCCTTTTTTGTTGTTCAGTTTTCTCATAAGATATAGCCTCCTATTTTCATAAAGTATGTGATTAAAAAACCCACCGCCAAGAAAGGAGCAAGAGGCAAGGACAGATTCCTTACCTCCCCCTTTTGAGAGAATGGTTTGAGAGAAAAATAGATAAGCACCACAATAGAAAATGCGATGATAATGCCATAGGCTGTGGCGGGAAAGCCGATGACAAGACTGACAGATGCGGATAGTTTAATATCTCCACCACCTAATTTTTCGGGGCAGATATAGGTTGCTGTCAGCCATAGAATGAGGGGAATACCAAGTCCTAAGAGATTTTCTGCTTGAAAGTCAAGCAAAGATAACAGTGCCACTCCCATGCAAAGATAGGGAGATATTTCTCTTGTTTTCACATCTCTTAGGGCGGCATAAATGAGTAAGACAGTGAGCAGAGCTGCTTGAACAGCTACCTCCACAGCCATTACTCAAAGAAATATTCCACGCTGTATGTGATGTTACTAAGCCCATACATACAGTTGTGGTTGGTGAAATAGTAAAACTCCAGTTTGGAATACAGCCCACTGTTTAGGCTTCGTTCAAAGGAAATACCATTACTTGTTGTTCCATAATCAAGCTGATCCCACTGCTTAGTTAGTACATTGTAGCCACGAACTCTGCCATAGTCATTTCCGCTGTGTCCACTGACAGGTGGTACGGTAAAGGTGTATTTGGTAATGGTTGCTCCCTCAATGCCGTTTTCTAAAATGGTAGAGTCGGGACCTGTCAGCGTCATACCTCCACTGCCACTCCCGTCAGCCACAAAGAACACAATAGCTGCCCACGGAGATTCTGCACCGGTTGCATCAACAGCCTTTACTCGCACCACATTTTTGCCAAGAGGATATACATGACTTTCCTTTGGACGGTTTTCCCATACATAGGTGATAGCATCTCCATCGGCATCGGTGCTTTTAGCGGTAATGGTAACTGCTGTTCCCGGTGCAACGCTGTTGCTGTTTGGTGTTCGAGTAATGACAGGTCGTGTTGGGGCAGAACTTTGGATGGTAAAGGTTTTACTTACCCAATCGGAATATAAGCCTGTACTGTCCTTGGCACGGACTCTGATGGTATGGGTGCCAACAGCATAGTAGTTATCTGCTGCTTTGTTTTCCCACTCCAAGGTAGTGGCATCTCCATCTGTGTCATTAGCTGTTGCCGTGATACTCACGAGAAACTTGCCATTTTTCACTGTTCTGGTAGGGGTTGCCGTCAATGTAACAGTAGGTGCAGAATTTTGGATAGTAAAGGTCTTTTCCGACCACTCACTGTATGCTCCTGCAATGTCTTTAGCACGGACTCTGATGGTATGAGTACCTACAGCGTAATAGTCATCTGCGGTTCTATTTTCCCATTTCAAGGTAGTGGTATCTCCATCTGTGTCATTGGCTGTTGCTGTGATATTCACAAGGAACTTGCCATCTTTTACTGTTCTTGTAGGGGTTGCTGTTATGCTTGTTACCATAGGTGCGGTATTGGTAATGCTGACGTTTTGACTGTGACGGCTTTCTCGTCCTAAACCATCCGTAGCAACAGAGGTTAGTGTGAAAGTGCCTGTATCAGCCACAGCGATTGTGCCACCACTTTTGGTAAGTGTTCCTGTGTAATTAGCCGGCACATCATCTTTTGTAAGTGTCCATGCAACCGTCACATTTTCCATGTATTCTGCCTTTTCTACGGTTACAGCAAACTCTGAACCGTAATGAACTTCTACCGGCATGGTGAAAGCAAAGTCAAAAATAGGCATAATGGTGATGGTTTCACTGTGGGCATAACTTCTGCCAAGCAGATCTATCATGGTAGCAGTTAGAACATAGTTGCCATGCTCCTTGAAAGTGACTTTGCCACCTAGCTTATTTAGGGTTCCATCAAGAGCCTGTACGACAGATACTTCTTTTCCATCCTTGGTAAGTGTCCACTCTACGGGCAAAGTATTGTTATGACCACTGGTTCTGATGTTGATTTGCGTATCTGTATAGGCGATTTCGGGAAGTGTAAAACCAAGGGTGAGTACAGGAAGTACCTCTGTTTTGTTCTTAGGTTCAAAGAGGAATACTCTGCCTGTTTCATCGGTGGTTCTTGCTACAAGCTCATAAATGCCTGCTCGTTTAAAGTGGATACTACCACCCTCGTTATGGAGCTTTCCTGTTACGAAGGTGTTCCAGTCCTGATACCCAAAGGTGTTGTCCACAAGCCACTCCAATGTCAAGTCATCTAAGTCTGTGGTAGTCGTGTTGATTTCCACCTCGGTATCGGTATGAATGAGCTTTGGCTGTGTGTAGGTAACCGTTGGTACGGGATACACCTTGACCGCTTGTTCGTAGGCATACTTTCTGCCACCCTCATCGGTAAAGGAGCACTTCAGCATATATTCGCCTTTGTCTTTAAAACGGATATTGCCACCATCATTGGAGAGTGTTCCACTGATACAGTTTTCCAAGGATACCTCTGTGCCATTTTTAAAAACAGTCCAAACAGCTTGTTTCTCACCGATTTCCGCAAGGGTTGTTTCTACCTTTACAGTATCATCGGTATGCAAAATAGAGGGGAGATAAAATCCAACAGCACCCACAGGATAAACAGTGATTTTTGCAGTATCGGTAAAGGCTCTGCCGGTCTTATCTGTCAGGGTAATTGTCAGCTGATAGACTCCTTTTTCTTTGAAACGGATATTGCTGTCTGCAAGGCTCACATTGCCCTCAATCTGGCTTTCAATCCCCACAGGAGCACCATCCTTTGTCAGTGTCCAATCGGCTGTCAAACCCTCGGCATTTTTGCTCTCTGTCTGTAAAGTAACCGTTTTATCCGTATGAGAAAGATTTGGCAGTGTTAGCTTCACTTCCACCACAGGATAGACCACAATGCTTTGGGAAACCGAAGATACCTTTCCAAGGCTATCGGTGATGGCAGCCGTTAGGGTGTAGCTGCCATGCTCTTTAAACTGAATGGTGCCACCTGTATTGCCGAGACTGCCTGTAATGACTTTGGCAAGGTCAGCGGTTTCACCATTCTTTGTTACGGTCCAGACAACGGGGTACGCACCTAGATTCTCGGTTTTCAAATCCACTGCAATGCTTGTGTCGGTATGGGCTGTTTCGGGCAAGGTGAAGTGAATTCCAACCACGGGATAGATGGTTACGGTTTGGCTATGGATAACTTCTTTTCCACGACTGTTTTTTGCCGTTGCAGTGATGGTATACTTGCCAATTTCCTTTGCTTTTACTGTACCACCGTCCTTGGTGAGTTCTCCCTCAAAGGCTTTGGCAAGCTCCACAGGAAGTTCATCTTTAGTGATACTCCAAGAAACAGTGCTTACATATTTGCTTGTTGGGGCGATTTTCAATTCATCACCCACATAGCAGTTTTCGGGAATGGTAAAAGCGAACTGTGGAGCCGGGACATAAGAAGAACCACCACCGCCATTGCCACCACCGGACGGCTTTTCATCCGGCTTGACAACCGGCGGTTTTTGCTGTTCTTGTTCCAGTTTATCCTTGGCTTCTTCCTCTTTTACAAGCATTTCAAAGGCTTCCCCTCGGGTAGCATTATCATTTGGCTTGACACTGCCATCGGGGTAGCCGTTAATAATAAACTGCTTATTACCAATACAGAGATATAGCTGATCCTCTTTTTCAAGGAGACTGATATCGGTGAAATCCAAATCACATAGACAATCTTCACTGTGGCAATCCATACCCAAAGCACGAACAAGCATTTTTACCATTTCCAAGCGGGTAATCAACTTGTTTGGTTCAAAGTGATTGTTTTCATATTCCTCGGGTACAATGATGTTTTCTCCTAAAAGGTAGCGAATACTGCTCTCTGCCCAATGACCGCTAATATCGCTAAATACCATCTTGTTTTCTGTTGTAGGTACATTTTCTGTTAGGGTTCTGGCAAGAAGTGTCGCAAATTCTGCCCTTGTAATCATTTCATCGGGATGACAAAGACCATCGGGATATCCTGCAATGACTCCTTGCTCTGTTAGCTTTTGAATAGCGTCCTCCGCCCAGTGTCCTTTGGCATCCTCAAAGTATCGGTGGGCAGCATAGGCGCTGCCACCGATAACAGAGAGAACAAGGCAAAGGATGAGGAGCAGAGAGGCTGATTTCTTCAGTTTTTCTCTCATACTCTGCCTCCATTAACCTGCGTAGTTAAACATTTCCTGAATTTTGGTCTTGAGCGTAGGCATAACCACATCTCCGAACAATGCGTAAAGACCGGCAAGGAGCAGACCGCCCAAAACCACAGCGATAAGGATTTTGACGGCCGAGTCAACGTAATTTTCACCGCTGTTGTTCGCCAGTGTTAGGTGCATTTTGTGCTTCTGTACGGCAAAAAAGGTGCTGACCTTGATAGCTGTTTCATTTGCAAAATTCATAGCCTTCTTGGTGATGTTCTTAGCCTTAGTGATCATGTTCTTAAAAATTTTCATAGTATTTTCCTCCAATATTTTTTGATTGATGATTTGGGTTACATGGATAATTCGGGAGCATCTTTTTGCTCCTGTGTATGATTGTCTGCCATTTCCAGTTTCTGCTCATAGGCAGCAATCACCGCATCGTTAAGAGCTGCACGGCTCTCTTTTGTGATGGGAAAGAAAATGTCATCATACTCACCTTTATGGTTTTTCACGCTGGGCATTGCCACAAAAAGTCCTTTGCTACCTTCGATGATGCGAAGATTTTTAATGGCAAATGCTCCGCCGATATTCACCGAAGCATATGCCTTGACATTGCCACCATTTTCGATGGTGTTGACTCTTACATCAAGATTTAAATTGTTGTTCTGTTTCATTTAAGACCTCCGTTCTTACAGTTCCATTTTCATATCAAAGCCTTGTGTTTGCTCTGACTGCTCAAAGTCGATTTGCTGAAACCCAAACCGATCTACATAGTGAAACTCACTGCCATTCTCGTCATACAGCTCCACCACATCTGACATGGATAGGGAATGTCCTTTGTATCCTGTGGGATGGTTCAGGTTGCAAATCTCATAGATTTCATCGAGATTGTTGGTGGAGAGATTGCCGTCATAGATAACATCATAGTGATCCTTAGATGGCTCACCAAACTTTTTCTCGAATTCATCAAATGAAATAAAGCGCATAGAAAAGTCCGAATCGGCATTTAGCTGCCAAATTCGGACATTCTTTAAGGATATTTCATTTTCTTGTGAATCCAATAAATTCTCCTTTCTCGCCAACCTGTCAAAGATACCATCGGCAAAGGTAACAGCATACTGTCTGTTTTTACACCAGTCTTTCAGTTCCTCACATTCAAACATGATGTCGACTGTAGCTTTGCCGTCTTTTAGATATCCCGATGGGCTGCCGTAATAGTGGATGATACTGTTTTTGAGTTTAATGCTCTCCATGAGTTCCTCCTTACTGCATATGCATCCCTCCCATATCAGGAGAGGACTGTTTCTGCTCGGTCATCTCCTGTATTTTTTCTCTTGCCCACTGTGGGAGAAGTTCCTCCTTTAGCTCACCGATAAAATCTGAGCGGTCATATTGGCATTTTTCACCGTCAGAGAGAAATCTGCCAAACACCTTTCTTCCACTTGCGGTTGGACTGCAGCCGAAACCACCCTCACAGAGAATAAGCTGATCACGAGGTGTTTTGTACTCATCTTTTAGATAAGTGGGGTCTAGCACCATGACCTTACCGACAAAGTCAAGGTGTGTCTTATCATTGCAGTGGGTGTGGTTCCATAGCTCCAAATCTTGATATTCTTTTCTTGCTTGGTTTACAAAACCATCAAGGACTGCAGGGTGGCTTGTCACTACAAATTCAACATTCATATTGATGCCGTTCACCTTGTTTTTGGGGATATAGATACCCTTTGCCCATTCCTTGTTTTCACGAGAAAATCTGCCATCGTGCTTTAACTCCTGCATCGTATTTGCAAGAACAAAATTCACTCGGTCATAGCCAAACTCGGCAATCACTTCTTTTGCAACATCCTTGCCTAAATGCATCCCGTCAAAGTTTTTGTTGATGGTATTTTGTATTGCCTTTGCACAGCGGATGTTTTCCTGAAAGGATTCTCGGTACTGCGTAAGTTCGCCATTTCGTTTGGCTTCACTCATGCTGTAGGGATAGACATATTTCTTATCCATGCAGAAGTTCCCCCTTTACAAGCAGTGCATCCAACTCCCCAATGCAGATACCGTAGTTTTCAAACAGTGCAAGCAAATGGGGAGGAATATCGGCAATGTCATGTTCATAATCAGCCTGCTCTACATGGACAACGCCACTGCCTTCCTCTACATAGGCACAGAGCTTTGCATCCGCAGGGATATCTGCGATTTCAAGGAGATATTCCGGCAACTGAATGATTTCTCGTTCCAAATCTTCACAGTGGCCGCAATCCTCACAACCACCGCAGTTCTTTTCCAAAATCTCCAAATACGCCTGGGTAATTTCAGCAAGGGAGTCGATGGTCTGAATTAAATCCATGGCCGTCATTTTGGACTTGGTAAGGAGAATGAGGTGGTCGGTAGCTGTTAGCGTGATTTCATCACCCAAGTTTGCCTTTTCAATCATTTCATTTGTGACAAGAAGTCCTTTGTTTTCCATATTGTTTTTCATAATGCATACCTCTTTCTATTATCTTTTATTTTTTCAAAGCCTGTAGGTACATCTTGAACATCCAAAACAAATAGAAACTCGTTAATCGGGAGCAGATACAAGGCGAAAAACGCAGAAATACTTAACGTATTTCGAGGATTTTCAACGCAGTAGATGCCCTGATTTATAGAGTTTCCTGTCGTTAAGGGTGTTTAAGAGGTGCCTTAGGCTCATGAATGAGTGTATAATCTCCCTCTGTCAAAACACTTAGGAATGAGAAGAGATTCATTTGATGGTTTTTCTGCGTGATGTATGGCCGTGGATCATAGTTGGTCATAATCAGTTCTTCATAGACTTCACCCTCCTTATGGGACATACTGTTGGCTCTTGTGGTGTAGAAGATATAGAAATCTTGATACAGCTCCACAATTTCAGGTGCATTGTTATAGCTGACCATGACAAATCCCTCTGCCTTTGCTAAGGTATCATGCAATCTGATGTGATCCTCTTTAGGGAAAATGACTGCATAGAACCCTTCGGCATCGTAATATGGTGGGTCACAGTAGATAAAGGCTTTTGGTCGGTCATACTGCTTGATGAGGTTTTCAAAGTCTTTATTTTCAATGGTGACTTCGGCAAAGGCACGGTTAAATCGCCAGATGTCCACAAAAAATCTGCGGACATCACATTTCTTTCCACCATAGGTTTCGCCATTGGCATTAAAACTGTATCGAAGCAACTTATAGTAAATGGCTGCTCGTTTCACATCTTTTTCTTCTGCCGATTTTAAAAGCAGTTTCTTGAGTTCGTCTGCCTTTGGTGGGGAAAACATAATTTCGGTCAGATGCAGTTCCTGTTTCAAATCTTCCTCGTTGAATTCTTCTTTCTCAATAAACTTTTTGAACACCTCAAAGTCATCTCGGGAATTGAGCGTAAGAAAGCCGATTTCACGCATGAGTGCCAAGGGTTTATCTCTGGCACAACGCATGAGGTTTACAAGATTGGCATTGAAATCGTTATATACCTTGAGTGTGCTAGGGGGACAGTCGAGGTTTAAGGTCACCGTTCCACTGCCCCCAAAAACATCTACACTTCGTTCGTACCTCGGTGGTGCCAATAGGTTAATCAGCCACATGAGCTTTGCTTTTCCGCCCACCCAGCTAATAATGCTTTTTATCAATTTGTATCACCCCCTTTGATGAAAATGGCATAAAAAAGACCGACTGCTTGGCTGTAACAACAGCAAAACAATCGGCCTTAAATGTGCTTTTTCTTTTGTAGCTCCTCTAACAGGTACAGCTTTCCATATACGGTAATCAGCGTTTGCTTTCCATGATAACCGTTCTTGAGAAAATCTTTAATCACAAATACACCATGGTGGACATAGGGCTGATAGGGTAGCACCTTTTGATTTTTATCCCGATAGACATATTTGTTGTCAATCAAAAATTGCGTGAATGCCATAGGCTTGATGCCAAGTTCATGTGCAGTAATGCGAAAATTGGTGAGCATTTCTGTTTCAATCAACCTGTCATAGTAGACGCCCTTGGGTACAAGCTCTGTTAGCTTCTGCTCCAGTTCTTTGTTTTTCTGCGTTTCTGCTAGAAGCTGTTTTAGCAGAAGCTCCAAGCTTTCGGGATTTGCAATGATTTCTGCAAGCTTTGGTGCTGTGACATAGGCTCCGTATTTGCGAATGGCGGGCAAGACTTCTTCGCATACCCATTTCTCAAACTGCTCTGCAGATGGTAACTTGCTTTTCATAATCAGACGATAGACATCTGATTCTTTTATAAAAAGCATCTCTATGCTCTTAGTTATATTCTGTGGATGAGGTATGGTACGTTTCATACCATACCTACAATGTCGCTCAATAGCTTTATGTGGTTGTCCATAGCCCAATGCTTTTGCTACATCACTGCCGCAAAAAAGTATCGTGCCATCTTTATCCACCAGTGTTCGTATCTGCCCAAATTCTTCGTTTTCAAAAATCTTCAGTTCATGCATTTCTATCTTCCTTTCTGTGAAAACAAAAAAAGGCCGCCCCATCGGTGCATCTGCACCAATCGGACGGCCTTCAGTTTTCTTATTTCATTTTTACATAGACATGGTCATCTCCATGCCTTCAGTTTGGGTTTGTATTTGTTCGGAGAGTTTGATCCCTGTATTGGGGATTAACATTCCGTATGAGGTTTGGTCTGCTCCATTATGTTTCATCAGTGCTTTGCCGTATCCATCTTTGGATAAGTAAAAGTCGAATTGCTCCTTAAGTGGTAGGTCAAGGGTTCCTAATACCTTGTCCACATAATCAGAGGCGGTCATACAGTTTCTGTCAAGGGTGAAATCCTCCATTTTTTCATAGACAGATAAGGCTGTTTCGATGTCCTTGCACTCCACAGCTTCAAGCATTGCCTTGTACTGTGCAATTTCATTACCGCTCATTCGATTGATTTTATTGGCAAGAAGATTGAGGGTGTCGAATTCTGCATTGTCACCATAGCAGTCAGAGAGTTGTGGAACTACTAAGCTTTCATAGCCATAGAAGCAACAGTCCTCCATGCTTTTTGCACCGATTTCTTCCAAGACTCTTTGAATATCAGCCGTGGCAGAGGGGAGCTTTAGGCTCAGTGTGTTTTGGTCGTTTGGCTCATCGCCCTCGGGAATGAGGGCAATCTCCAATCGGAAGATGTAATCGCAAGGCTTGGGGAGGATAGGGTTTCCATCATAAAGCTGTTTGACTTCCTCATTTTTTATAAAGTACCCGACACAGGTAAACACACCTTTTTCCATCTCACGCATTTCTCTGCCGATTTTTTCTCCATCTAAGTATTCACACACCCACTTATACTGCTCATCTGAAAGGCTGTCTAGCTCTGCAAGCTGTGGGAGCAGTTCATTGTCAATATAGAACTCACCCAAGTCCTTATCGGAGGTGGCCGGTGCATGATAGCAGTCGAGGGTGGGAGCGTTAAGTGCAAGGTTGATGAGTTCTTTCATTGTAGGATATGCCGAGCTTTCCACTTCTACAAGACCGGCAAACTGCATTTTTCGGTAATCATCCAACTTGTCCACCAAGGTCGCAAAATAATTCAGCTCATATAGGCTACAAGGCTGTATCGTCTTATGCGCAAGGGAGTAAAAGTCATCGTGAAAACTTTGGACATCTGCTACACAATTCTCATTGCTGCAATTCACCATTTGCAAGATGTCCTGTAATTCCTCATAACTCGCTGGGAGTTCAATATCTGCATAGGCTTCGTTTTCTGCATTGTATACCTGTGCTTTTAAAATTCTCATAGGCTCATTCCTCCCATCTCATGTATTGGTTCTGCAATTTCGGGTTCGGGTTTGCTGATAACCTTGAAGCTGTCCTCACCAACAACCACACCTAACCCACTGCCGTTCTGCCATTTCATATGCAAGGTGCCGATATCGTCAATACCGATAACTTCGCCCTGCATACCCCTTGGGATTGGATTGTAGTTGTCCTCCATATCTGCAGTCAGCTCAATGACTGTGCCGATGGGGTATCGCTCTTTGATTCTTTCTACCTGTTTCTGTGTGGGAAATCCACGCATTTTACATTCCTCCGTTCATGCCAAAAGCCATAGTTGGTGTGGTCATTTTCTTTGCAAGAGCAATCACATCTTCTATGGCTTTGGGGTTTTCTGTATTTAATTTATCTGCAAACTGCTGCTTTTCTTTTTCTGTCATTTGGGAAAGCTCAACCGATAACTTGTCAAGTTTTTCAAGAGAAGTATCAGGTGGGACATAGATTTTAAGATTTGGTATATCACTTTCCACATCGGCTATGAGCAGGGATGCCAAATATCCACCTGGCTTTCTGCTGATACGAATGAGACGATGGGTTTCATCCATATGTTCATCTGGTTTTCCCATCGGTAGGTGAAACCAGTCCTTTTTATCCGGTAGTTCTGCATTTTGCACAAGCACCCTCATTCTACATCCCTCCCATGGTCAATTCTTGATTTGGAGTATCAATACCCAGTTCCTCGGCAGTCTGTAAGCTCCAATTTTTACTCTGCCAAAAGCTCACATAAATCTCTTTTCCATTGCAGTTAATTTCTCGTTGCTCAAACCCTTCGCCCCAGCCGTCACTGGCTTGTCCTGAAATCTCCGACTTTATCTTTTCAAGCTCATTATCATCAAGGGGTGCATTCAGTTGTAAGGTGGCAACACCCATCAGCTTGCCACTTACATTTTCTACTGAGAAATCATAGCGTTTTACCTTGGCATTGACCGAGTCTGCACTATCATAGTATTTCATTAACCCTCGTTCCTTTTCCTCGGGGAGGCTGTTCTTCTCTAAGGCTTCTGAAATTGCATCCTCATATTCGGCAAGTTCTTCGGGATACACCTCCATCTCATAATCCGTCTGATAAAGGTCCCCATAATCATTTTCATCATAGTAGGTGCTGCCTTTGAGCGGCATATACAGCTTGAGGACTTGCGTTTCTTGTGGTTCGACTTCTATGCCAATTTCCTCAAGCATCTCACCAAGCTCCATGTTATAGCCGTGGTAGAGAATATAGCCATCATCTACAAACGCTCCGTTTTCCATTGCAAGTCTATGCGCACCATATTTTTCAAAGTCGATATAGTCAAAGAGGTTATCATCATACTCGAAATGACCACTGTCACAGATCATATATCTGCCATATTCTTCAGCAGAGCGAATGCCATGGAAGACTTCAAACTCGTACATACTGTCCATGATGATATTTAAATCTTTTTCTGTCTTAGGATTTAAGTGTTCCACAAGGAAGTCTAGGTGTGGTTTCTCTCGGATTCCTATTTCATCAAATCGCTTGGAAAAGGCTATGATGTTTGGCATCTTTTCTTGGACAGGTTCACCCTCGGTAATGGAAGCAAGGATTTTATGAGTAAGGACTTCACTGTCAAGCTCTATTTCACAGCCTTTAATATCTTCTGCACCAAGTCGTTCCAGTGCCTTTTTCAGTTCCGTTTCTTCAAAGGGGAAGTAGAGGTACTCCTGCTCTCCATTATAGTGAATCGTTGCCGTTCCAAAGTTCTCTTTCCAGTGATACTCTGGGAAATGAACACCATCATAGACTTGTTCATACTCATTTTTATTCTTGTAGACAATGCCGTAAGGTGTGACCATGGGATTTAGATTATCGGCAAGCACTTTTTTGAAGTAGCTTTCGCCATTCAGTTGTCTAATTCCTCCATGGTTGTTGCTCCTTGCTCGGTGAGGTACATATCCTTACCGATAGCATTAAGGTTGCTGAAATCGCTCACAACGCTGGCACAGTGGGTGTTGAATGTGAGATTGATGAGGCTGTCGATATGATCAAGCTTTTCACCGTAAGCCACTGCATAAAATGTAGTCATTTCCTTCGCATCAAAGCTGTCAAGCCTTTTTGCGAGATAATTTAGCTTATCAAGGTTCACCGTTTTATTTCCCAGCAGAGTATTAGCTCGCTCATCCATATATACACTGTCTACTGTAATTACAGCTTGACTGTTATTGGGGATGATGAGAACTTCACAAAGCTTGTCAATTTGTTCTTCATTGCAGGGGATAGTAAATCCTGTGGTGCTGTCTTTTGTTTTAATTCTAATATTCATTTTTTCCTCCGTTTCTGGTTTAGGCACAAAAAATGAGCCACCTCATTTTTTGAAGTGACTCATTGTATTAGCTTTCATATAGATTTGTAATTTCCAAACCATTTGTTTTTGCATAATTAACTGTGTATGCTGTTCCACCGTTACCACCGTCATAGTAGCAAAGCATTTTACTGCATCGATCTACCATATATCGATTACGCTCATGATAGCAGCCTTGTCGGTAATGTGCGTTTAATGTAACCACATCATCACACATAGGAAGAATGCTGTAATACTGTTCTCTGTCTGACTCTTTCCATCTTTTCGCTTGTTCCTCAAATGGGACCACAGCGATGAGCTTGATTTTCTTTGGGTCGTTCATCTTAATCACTCGTTTACGCTGCACTACAATGTCAGCACAGAGCAAGTCCCAGCCATAGCAAGCACCCATGTAAAAAGTGTCAATACCATTTTCGATTGCCTTGTCAATTTCTTCCCACAATTTTAATTTTAGTTTTTTCATTTCTTCCTCTGTCTGTGGGAGCTTTTCACTGCGGTGCCCGGTAAAACAGAGGGAAGTTTCTTTTGATTGCATAATTTCACTCCTTTTTTAATATACTATTTATATAGTATCTATATATGTGTAAATAGTCAAGTAGTAACATCTTAGATAGACTATATATAGAGAGGTGATGATTTATGAGCAGTACAAATTCTATTTTTGAAATAAAGGATTACGGAAAAATTTCCTTTCATATCAAAGAAATTATGGACAGCAAAAACTTGACAAGAAGTGCTTTGGCTAAACTTGCCGATGTTCGCTTTGAAGTTGCTGACAAATGGTATAACGGCAATATTGAACGAATGGACATTGATGTACTCACTCGCATATGCTATGTGCTAGACTGTAACGTCAGTGATTTGATGAACTATACGAAGTAAGGAAGATGAGTCTATTTTATACATAGGCTCTTTTTTCTTGCCCGAAATTCAAGATATCTGCTCCATGCCTCGCAATCAGCATACCAAGAATAATTGCCCTAAATGCAAAATCGCCAATGAGTTTATCATCGGCGATTTCATTAATATATATATGTGTGTTTCCTGTAGTAATTGTCTTTGCTGTTTGGTATAGGGCATAGCCATCTGTACTGATTCCTCGAAGTGAAATATTCTGCACAGAAATCTCATCTGTGAAAATATGACTATAAGCACGATACCATAAGATTTCATCTGCACTCAGTAGATACAGTGCAGCACAGCTTTGATTGGAGAATGTTTCTCGATAATATTTTAAAAATCTGTACCTGTGAGATGGTGTTAGAAAACAATTGCCTTCCAAACAACTCATCATTTTTTGTAGGCGCTTATCTAACTTACGGTTATGAAACTTTGAAAAATTATTTTCTAACAATTGCTTGTATGTTTTTTCTGTAAACTGATTACTGCTATTGACTTTTAAGATTTTTGCTCCTGCCATAACAATCAGACCTTTCCTCCTTCGTTCAAAATTTGGCACTGACATCATCATTTGCTCAAAAGCAGAAAGTTTTGTGCCGTAAAAAAAATATCTTGACATTTCAAAAACTCCTTTCATGTATATTTAGGCATAAAAAATAGGCAGTGGATTTTATACATCATCCACTGCCTATTTTCTTTGCTTACCATTCAGTTTTAGCTTAATATCTGTTCCAAAACCCTATGTCATCTATATTTTAGCTGTTTTTCAGGGGTTAAAAACGGCACTTTTTCGCCTGTTTTTTTGCCCCAAAATCGGTCGAAAACCACTATATCTTGTGGTCTAACCCTCATTTTTTGCCTTGTCACCACAATACGTCATCATTATTATCGCTTCAACGTGCCTCGTTTTAGTAAACATATCAACTGGATTTTTAGTATATTTTTACAATAATTGGCACAAAATACGCCAAATTCTAGCAGTCTTTTATGCAATTTTGACATAATTTAATGTCATCTGTTTTATCGCTTCAAGGGTTGGTTGAGTAGTTTACTCTGAATATTTTCGAATTTCGTTACTTAATACATTTCAAAAGCATCACTTTGAAAGTAATTATTCGATAAATTTTGAAAGTCAAATCCACTATGTATAGTGGTCGGTAAAAGAAATATTAATGAAAAATATATTTTATACCATAACTACTCAATTGTGTTTACTACTAGTTATAAACATAATGAGAAGTTTGATCGCAGGGGTAACTTAAATCTCGTGCTCCTTTACTCTTCATTCCAACATATAATGTTCATCAACTTCATCATCATTAATTACTTTTATCTCTAAATAATTGAAGTAATCTTTAATGCTTTTTTCTCCAATATTCCTACTAATAATATCAATAACACAAAATACATCCTTAGCACAAAGATATCTAACTTCTTCATGCTGGTCGTTGTTACCATTTTTAGCAAAGGTTATTTTCCACCAGGAATTATCTTTCATGTGGTCCATAAAAGATATTGCCATGTTTCCAATATCTTGCAAATGATTAGTTGTAATATTACCGGAAAAATGGGTGTGAACAAATACAATGGTATTATTGCTACTATGAATGTTCATTAACCTATTACAAAAGTTTGATCCAAGTTCCATATCAAAATCAAATAAATCATTAGTCTTCATTTTATGTTTTACTTTTTGGATTTTGTCATAAACAGATTTTGCGATGAATAGTAACTTGGGTTTGTTGTCAAAAATAGTATTATTTAGAACCTTTAAATACTCTAAATCTATCATTTTATCAAACAAGCTTGATGACTTAGATGACCTCCCATATGTGGGAATTCCGATTAGCTCAACAAATGAAACTTTGTCCGCATATTTACTTGAAATATTAGTTTTTGCAAAATTTGAGTGATATTTATAACCCCCACCCTTGTTATAGTTTGGGAGTAGGAATGGGTGATGAAACCCAACTTCTATCCAGTAGGCCACTCCATCATCTAAATATTTTAATATATCATTGTAAATGCCTGTCTCATTACTTTCTATATCCTTTTCCCAATTGGCATCTAAACCAAGGAAAATCACCTGCGCGTTTTCTGGATTCTGGCATTGCCAATATTTATTCTGATATGCTGCAACTAAACCCTTTGCACAATGTTTTCCAAACAGTTCATTTTCCATTTTAAATCCCCTTCGTTACAAGTCATGTAATTGCAAGCTTAAGTATCCCATAAATAAACTGGGAAGTTCACTCACACACGAAAATTCAGCGATCTTGATTAATCTCGAAGCGTGTTCCACATACGTAGCATTCATATGTATGGGTATATTCTGATACCGACCCATCTTTCCGAACATAACCTTTATTCTTCATTTCACTTCTCACAATATTGCGAAGTTCTCCCTTACACCTGGGACAAAATTTTATATCTGGCTGTTCTCCAGTTTTGTTTGCCATTTTTGAATTCTCCTTTTAAACATTAAGCGAAGTTCAATAATTTGCCGACAAACCAGCATTTATACTTTTTTACTGTCAGATACACTGAATGAGTACTTAAATGTATCTTCAATAATATTTGCAATGGCTTTTACATCAGTGCTATTAGTCGATTTATCTACTATAGTTTTTACAATGTCTATAAATTGTGAAGACAACTTTGATTCCATCATTTCTTTTACCCAATCAATATCCGCGACACTTTTTTTGCCTAAGTATACTTGTTCAAAAGCATATATCGTTCCTTCGCCAAGAGTTGCCACAATACTACCAGCAATTATTGCGTTTACTACACTTGCACCCAAGTTTATGCCGGGAATAGCTTTTAATCCACTTATTGCCGATTTTGCCGCCACGCTTACTGTTCCAACTTCTACAATCGAATTAAAGAATCTTTTTGATTCTTCATTTTTACCAACTCCATATATTTGAGCAAGCGCATTAACCAAAGCTATTTCTATTGGTGAGAGTATTATGGCATCAGCAAATGGTATCGGAACTGCTCCTACTACAACCGCTGCCGTGGTTGACACTCCGGCTATTCCATGCGCCATAGCTCTCTTCCGATTGAGTTTGAATTCAGCAATATCTATTTCTCCAGCCCTTAGTCCTTCTGGCAGCACTTCATTTGTGGCATCAACAAGTTCACTAATTCCCTCAGGTGCCGCATAAGCATTATCATTCAGAACATATGTAGATGCAACAACTGGAATTACTTTACGCAATTTTTTAGAATAACGTTTCTGTTTGGTAAATGCGTTGTATACCATTTCAATATTTTGTTCTCTTTCCGGAACAGAATATGATTTAGTAATTATAACAATCACAGGAACTGATCTCCACATTGATGTTGCACTTAAAAGGTCTTTTAATGTCTTCGAAAATAACTTACTTGATGTTCCATCCACGCAAAACCAAATTAAATTAATTTGATTATCTTCGTGACCCTCTTTTGCACTATCTTTCGACCATTTTTTCACGGCATTAATAGCCTTCAATTCTTTTATAAAAGAAGGTTCAAATCCAATTGTATCTATTATACGAAAAGGTATCTTTTCACTTTCGTATATTGTCAGTTTATCTGTTGTTCCTTTTGTACCCCATCCTGTTTCTGCCCTTTCTTCACCAAGAACAGCATTAATCAAAGTTGATTTGCCAACTCCTGAATTACCAATAACTAATACATTTCCTCTTTCCATTGTACATTGTTTCCTTTCCTATCCTTCTTGCTTTTAAAAACAAACACCTTCTTATCAATTTCTTGGGTAAATACCACAACTGAATATTTTCAGTGCCATGGAACTTCCTATTATGGTACTACTGCGTACCCCTATCCTAATTACATTGTGTAACCTTTAAGCAGTTAATTCATTATTTCTATGCTACTATTTGATTGCTTTCACTCTGCATAAAATAACTTCCCTTGCCATTTCACTTTCTGTTATTTCTTTATATGAACAACTTGTAATGTAATTTACTTCCATTAACCTTTCAGCTAATTTCCGATTATCTGATGTATTTGCAAGTTTAACAACATGCTGTTTACTTCTATCAAGAAAATCTAAATACAACTTCTCTAATTCGACAAAACAGGAATGTAAAGCATCAGCATCTAAAAGCTCCAGATGCTCCAGCATCAATTTTTGCTTACCAGCTTCATCGAGACATACCCAGGCTGCATTAAAGATCTCCAAGTTAATAGTTAATCCTCTTGATTGCAAATCAACCGCTATTCTGTTGGTCATATAGCTAGCACCATAACTGTAAAGAATTTTTTGAGCTACTTCTACTCCAAGCCTACGACTGAACAACAGACTTTCTAGGAGCTTAGATTCCATCTGAATATTATCAATTACTGTAATGTAATCATCTTGATTTTGCAAAATAAACTCTACACACAAATCCGGTAACGACTTTTTAATCTCTTCATAACGTTCAACTGTGAATTCAAAATACCTACATTCAATCATAATAGATAATCTATTCTCGGTAACAGAGTCCAATACAATATTAAAGTTATCCATTCGAATACATGGCAATAGAACTTTAAATACTTCATCATCAATCTCATCATAAATGAACTCTCGAATGAAATCGTCACCGATACATTGACTATCTGCATTTACTAAATTTTCTGTATGGCTTGCAATAAAATCCCTCAAATCCTGAGTGAATTTGAACTTTGACCAGTAGCTATTTACATTTTTCCATGATGGAAAAGTTTTATTACTTTTTAACAAATAATTCCATATTTGTTTTACTGTTGTAGCTGTTGTGACAGTTAATCCCACTTCATCTATAATGTGCTTGCAACAATATGTAATGTCCTCCATGTAGAATTCCGCATGATCAATTATCCGCATACACAGCTCAGGGTCATCAATACTTCTCTCTAGCAGATCATTAATCTGCTCTTTTTCATCAAAATTATGCTCCTCTGAAAAAATAACTTTCTCAATATACTGTGAAAGATTATCTCTCACATATTTAATTAGCGAAGCATATCCAAGCTTGATTATGGTCGTGTAGTTCTTACCCTTTAAATCAGGAATACAGGTTTTGTTTTTGTATTCCACAACTCGCTCGATCATAAGAGGATTAAGTTCATAACAATTATTATCGAACACATAATCCAGAACTTCTTCTGACACATCTTCAATCTTAACCTTACTAAAAACAACATGCAAATTTTTAATAACATCAATAACTTTACCACTCTCTATAAGGGCTAGCTTCTGTAGAATATCTTCATTCCGCTCTATAAATCCACTTATTTCATTATTAGCATTCATTGCAATGATTGTCTCTATTCCTACATTTGAAATTATCAGAGAGAAATACTGAATTTTTCTTTCATAGGTTAACATCGTATTTTTCACTATATATCCCCACATGTTAGACCAGGCGTAAGCAAGCATTTTAATGAATTTGTATTGATGCTCTGTCAAATCCATAAATTCATCAATAAATTTCCAGCTCAACTCATCCTCATCAGACAGTTGCTTAATGAAGGTATTTAGCTTCTCTCTATGGCTGTCGGATGATAGCATACACTCCAAAAGATCAAAATTATAGATTGGTTTCTGCTCAAATTCATACACTTGAAGTCTTTGTGCAACCATAGGAGTTTTTGTTAAACTATAATTGAAAGGCTGCAATTCCATATTTTTTACTGCAAGAATAAAGTTCATGTCCTCTTTGGTAATACTATTACCTTTGAAGTAATTGATATAGTTTGCATATTTTTCGTCTATATATCCTCTACGGAGCAGAAACACAAGAAACTTATTTTCTCTCACATTCTCAGACAGTACTGTTTCGGCACCGAATTTCTGAACAAGTCGTTGAATTGTCCAACTTGAAATATCGTGAAGTTGTTTAGTAAGCTGCTTTGCTCTTTCTTGTTCTTCTGCAACTCTCCCCTCTTCAATTATCCTTATGCTTTTTTCTCGTTCAAAATATGATGTACACACTTCAGAAAATTTGAGGAATGTAAAACTATATCCTCCGGCACCGTCCCAGTTATTATATATAACACTGCATTCATCCAAATCACTCCATTTTGATAAGTTAAAATCATCTCTAAGAACATTGCTGGCATATGTAGTAGAAGCTCCCTGTGGAGTAATTTGCTGTGCAATTCCCTTCCAATCGGTTATCTCACATAACAACGAAATTTTCAATTCTTTAATACTTTTAAGTGCTTCATCTTGCACTCCCTCCAACGCTGTTACTATTTCATCCATCGCATCTAAGATTTCAGTCTGCTTAAGTTCCAAATATTCTTGCTTATCAATAAAAGCCTGCTTGATAACGCCTTTCTCCATCTGTATATCAGCAAAATCACGGGGATAGAGATTTTTAAAAATAATCAGAGCCATCATTTGTTCATCTAACAAATTTAACTCCTGTCCTGTTCTAAGAGTTTTCTTATATACAACGAATTCATTATAGATATTTTGGAGAATTCTCATATCTGAAATATATGGAGAAACATCCAACACAAAGTCCTGAGATATTTCATGTAATATCCCCTTTTTCCTTGAGTCATCAAGTTTTTCCAAAAAAATTTCACCAGAATTTGTTGAATTAATAATTGGTATTACTGGTACAATAAAATCAAAAAACTTTGTTCTGTCAATCTCAGAAAAAATATCATCCTTGACAGCATATACAAATATGATCTGTTCTTTTATGACATCATAGTTATTTAATAGTGTATTTAATTCCCTGAGATGAACAAATATTGAAGGTTCCTCCAAACGATCCAGATCCTCAAAGAACACAAAACGATATTTTGTTTCTTCAAAAAAATAGACAATTTCATCTATGTTCTTATTAAACACGGTTTCATTTGAGTCTGCTTCACATTTTACAGTAGCATCTACTGGGAATTTTATCTCCTTTACTTTAAAATGAGATGAAATCGAACGATACACAATAGCAACAACTGCAAGTATCACTAAAACTAAAGCTCCAAACAATAGCACGGAATATAAAGATGATAACTTTATGGAAGAACCAGCTGTAACAATTTTATTTATACTAGAATTAAAACCTACAGGAAAGAAAATGTACGCCATTAAAGATAATATGATACTTAACCCAATTAAGCATATCCATATACGCTTCCAACCTACTTTATGCAGCTTTCTGTATCTGCTTTGGGGAATTTTTTTATAGTTCACTTTATAAAAAAGTTGTTTTAAAATCCCCACCTCAATTTCTTCTCTTTCCATATCAACCTTTCGGGGAGTTCCATCTTCATTCATTGCAGTCTCAATAAAAGTAGCCATGGATATTCGAAGAGATTTTCTTTTTACTTTCTTATTCCGCTTTAAATAAGTCTCAATAATACTGCTTTTTCCTGCTCCATAAGGTCCAGCCAAAGCGATATTTTTTACTCTGTCATTATACAGAGCCCATCCTAAAGCATTCAGATACTCATCTCCATTTGGAATTTCATCAATAGGCGCTAAATCTGTAAATTCTGTTTTATCTTTATTTTTCCACCTTTTTAAAGGTAGTTTTGCCTTTATCTTCTCAATAATGGATTTCATTTTTTCTCTCCATTTCAGTTTTTTATCATTATTAATAGGCGGAAACTAAACTTCCCATTGCTATACCCTACCGTTAGATCAACTTCGTATAATTGCTACAATACGCAATAATGTTAAGCTCATAATTTCCAACTTATAAAATCAATTATGGTTTATCGTAGCAAAACTTATCTAAATATTCACCTCGGTATTTATCTGCCGGAAGCTCCGGAATAATCTCGTATGTAAATGTTCCAGTACGTTTAAACTTTAAATGATGTGGAAACAAGACTTCATATTCAGCGATTGCCGCATTATTTAATTCCGTTATATATGCCCCTGGAGTGTCTTTAGGTACGTCAATACGAATAACGATACCATTACTGCGAGCTTGACCGCTGAAATGCTCACGTAATAGAGTGGTGCTTACAAACGCAGGATTAACATAAGTTCTTCCAAAGGCAGTCTTCCTCCATAGCAAGAACATTTCTTGAAAGGTAATATATCTCCAAACTGCGATGTTCTCAGGAATTGTATTTTGACACAAATCATATTGCAACCCTTCAAAGTGAGAAAAGCTATTACTCAACTCCCCTCTACGAAGTGAAGCGTTAATTTTTCCCGAGATAGAACCAGTATATAAACTCACTGGACTGAGCAGAGGCTGTTTATTCAAATCAAAATGCTGTATAACAGTATCAGAAAAACTTATAGATACCCATTTAGCTACTTCCTCTGGCGTGTTAAATTCCCTAAACTCTTCCAAAAATACAACTCCTGAAATTCAACTTTTATATATCTTTATTATACAACAAATTTCATTATATTTCCAATAAATTATGCATTATTATATATAACAGATACTAATTTGACAGTTGATTTAACTTTATATCTATAAATTCAAAATTTCATGTTTCTATCTTTATAGTACAAAATACTGCATTGATGAAAAGGCTAAGTTAAAGATCTTTTAGCAACCTATAACTTAGCCTTCATACTATTACATATTTACTTCTCTTTCACGTACTCATGTGGGCGCTCCACATAATTTTTAACCTTATACTCACCAATGCTTTCATATTTTCCAGCGACAGTAGCGGATACATCATCCTCATTAGGGCTATCACCTAATATTGCATCAGCAAAAATTCGTTCAAGATATTGGTGTTTTGAGTAAATTCCTTGAGATGCCCATACTAAAGCATTTCTCACATAAGCAGAATGGGATTTGAAGAGCTCATGATTGACTTCAAAGCCAAGGTGCTTTGCCAATAGTACAGCAAATACAATACAAGTTCGAGTGTTGCCCTCTCTAAAGGGGTGTATCTCCCAGATTGTTGCTATAATTCTCTCTAAGCGAAACACGATATCCTTATCATTGCTGTCTGTTCTTTTCAGTTTCTTTACTTCCTTCATTACAGCATCAAGCTCTTTCTTGATCTGTTTAGGGAAAGTATATCTAACTGTGTCTCCGCCTAGGACATCTTCATATTTAGCAATTTGAATTGTACGAAACTCACCAGCCCAATCGTATATTTGTCCAAAAATATTTGAGTGAATATCTTGCATTGTTTTTGTATCAAACACTTTATAATATTGGTTATAGACGGCAAGCATAGATAAGTTTGTGATATCTGCTTCCGCTCTACTTAATAAATCATGGTCTTTGATATTCGCAAGATTTTTTAATATATCTACATCATCATATAAATAAGGATCCCTCATCTTACACCTCCGCAGCAAATCCGTACATATTTAGTGTGGATTGAAATATAGAAATGAAGGATTCGTCCCCAGTTTTCCACTTATCAATATTCTGTTGCGTAGTTTTACTAGCGTACACACCCTCAATGGCATTTAGTGCATTGGCAAAGGATGTACTACGTTCTTTTTGTAGACTACTTAGCGAATCCATGCCACAAGATAATTTAAGCACAGTAAGGTGTCTGGCAATACTTTTATCAATTAGTTTAGCTGCTTGTTCCAGTTCTTTTAATCGCACTTCAATTTTAGGAAGTTCAGCTTTATATTTCTTACAAAGCTCCACTTGTTCTTTTATAATATCAACTTCGTTTTCTTTTAAGTACTTACTCACTAGTTTTCCATTTACTCTATTCTGTAAATAACAATATTGTTTTTCCTTAATAGTTTTCGTAGAAATATATCCCTCAGGAAGGGAAGTAAGTGTTTGCTCTATTTCATTTTTCTGGCGCAGAAGATCTTTATACTCATCTATAATAATAGCTGACATCCGTTATCACCTCACTATTTAATATAATTATTATATCATATATTAACCTAATTATCAATATTATATTCATTTGTAGGTTAACTGGTGTGTGACAATTTTCAACTCTATCGCAGTGATATATCATGGCCATTTTTGATTAGAATGCAGTCTTTAACACAATAAACAGGAATATCATTTTTTAAGATAGATCTGTTCAAACTACTCAGACCGCTTTCGTAGCTAAATAAATCATCTTTAGAATTACAGATGAGCAAATCTAGCTCACCTTTGTTGTACAGATCAAAGATTTTTCTCATTCTATGGCTGCCTCTTTGAAATCCTTTTTCGCTTGTAAACAAACCAACAATATCTAGAAACTTCATTCGACCTAGCATTGCTTTATTAGAGTGGTTATATACTTGCAGAACAAAAGCTGCTGCTCTAACTTTTCTATCTTTTACTCCAAGAATATTTTCAAATTTAGACACTGGGGGAATAACAGTTATACTTTTGTAGCTCATAATAAACCTCCTTAATATACTTGTAAAATATTTTTATAAAAAGACTTGACATTTTAAAATCACCAATTTTGAAATTATTTAGCAGAAAAAATAGTCAGTGGATTTTATAATGATCCACTGACTATTTGACTACTTCCTATTCAGTTTTATGAGTAAAATCTCGAAAATTACCTATGTCATCTATATTTTGACCTATTTTTCACCCTCAAATAGATGACATTTTTGCCTGTTTTTTTGCCCCGAAATCGCTCCAAAACCACTATATGTTGTGGTTTAACCCTCGTTTTTTGCCTTGTCACCACAATACTTCATCAAAATTATCGCTTCTACGTGTACTGTCATCGGAAACTGATCCACCACCTGCACATCTACTACCCTAAAACCTTTTTCACATAAAACTCCCACATCCCTAGCCAGAGTTGCAGGGTTACACGACACATACACTAGCTTTTCTGGCAAAATTGACGAAATTGTTTCCAATAAAGCTTGGTCACATCCCTTTCTGGGTGGATCCACAACAATAACATCAGCCGTAATCCCCTGTTCCTGATACAAACGAGGTACCACCTCTTCCGCCGCCCCAACTTCGAAGGTTACATTGTCTATACCATTCCTAATTGCATTTTTCCTCGCATCATCAATCGCTTCGGGAACAATTTCCACCCCAAAAACCTTTTTTGCTTTCTTTGCAAAAAACAATGAAATAGTACCAATACCACAGTATAAATCTAAAACGGTTTCATCGCCTTTGAGATTGGCCATTTCAACCGCTTTACTATATAAAACCTCAGTTTGAACTGGATTTACTTGATAGAAGGATAAAGGCGAAATTTCAAATGAAATGCCACCCAATGTATCCACAATGGTGCTTTTTCCCCATAGCGTAATAATTTTTTTTCCTAAAATCACATTAGTTTGCTCTTTGTTCACATTCAGAACAATAGATGCAATTCCCTCCACTTGTTGCAACCTCTCCACCAAAACTTCGCTATTAGGAATACCTTTACCATTAATAACGATACAAACCATAATCTCCCCGCTATTACGCCCTACTCTAGTTAAAATATGGCGGACAAGACCTTTATGCTTTTCTTCGTCATAAGCAGATATCCTGAACTCTTCCATAAAGTTGCGAACAATAGCAGTAATTTCATCATTAACAACATCCTGCAAATAACAAACAGGCGCATCTACAATTCGGTGGCTACGCTTTGCGTAAAAACCCACTTCCACTGCCCCATCTTTCCCATTTCCCACGGGAAACTGGGCTTTATTTCGATACCGCCAGGGGTTTTCCATGCCAAAGGCTGGCAAATCCTCCAGTTTCTTTAAGCCCCCAATGCGCTCCAAATCATCCTTAACCTTTCTTGCCTTATATGCAAGTTGTCCTTCATATGAAAAGTGCTGCAACTGGCATCCACCACAAGTTTTAGCCACTGGACAATATGGTTCTACACGATAAGGGGAAGGAGAAATAATTTCAACCAACTTTCCATACCCATAACTTTTTTTCAGCTTAACAACTAAAACTTTTACGGTTTCCTCAGGCAGCGCACCTTCCACAAAAATAGTAAACCCTTCGATTCTGCCAATTCCTTCACCATTGCTTCCCAACGAGTCAACGGTCATTTCATATGTTTTATTCTTCTCCACAGGAAGACTCATTTGCTTTTCCTCCAATTATTTCTGTTCCCGAATGGGTACAAACCGTACCATTACATATACAATATCTACAAGTTGGAAAACTTGGATTCGCCTTTCCCACCCCGTATGTTAACATCTCACGCATTTCTTTTGTTGTTTTTTGAACCTCATTTCGCAAGCTCTTTGAATTTTTCACTACAAACATATAGTCTTGATAAACAAGGCGTCCAAACTTTGGCCGAACTTTATAAACATCTTCAAGAATCAAAAAATACGCTCCAAGCTGTAATAAATCCCCTCTATGGGGTACAGGATCGTCACCAATCAAACCGCTTTTCAATTCAACCGGAACAACACCTCTTCCAACTCTTTTTTTATAGATATAGTCAGGTTTCCCCTGCAATTCGTGCTCTGCCGAGTAAAGGAGCTTGCCAAAATCTTTCTCACTTTTTCCGCCTTGCTTTTGATCAGCATAGATCAAACAGTAGCCCCTCATTCTGTTTGATGGTGGTAATTTTTTCATTGACCAATTATGGCTACGAAAATATAATAGCAAAAACAAACTTATCAATAAAATAACAAAAAATAGATCAGCCCAAACAAAACTACCAAACATTAAAAACTTGCCCCATTTCGAATAAAAAAGTATCCTATTATCACCGCAACCACAATTAAAGCGATACCAATTTTCCAAACCACTCTTTGCATACATAATCTGGAATAATCCCTCTTGTGAAATTCTAAGCCTTTGTTGAAGTTTGCAGTCATGCTATCTTCTAAGGCAAGGGCCTCATTTCTCTCATGATACAGTCGACGCAACTCTTTTCTTCCATACAGCCTTTCATAATACCACTGATAGGGACAATATGAATATTTATTGATCTCATGGGCAGATATTGTCTTTCTTTCCATAACACTTTCCTCTTATTTATAATCAGAACGACGAATATTTCGTTGTAGCATTCTATTGAATCCTGCCCAACTGCCCTGAGTATTATCCGTTACTAACATTTCTTCAATCATTTTTGTCTTTGCATCCATGTTATCTGCACAGTGCAAAATAAATGCCTCCATTGTTTCTGGCACCTTTGGAGAGCCATACTCCAATTCTCCATGGTGGGATAGGATACAGTGTTTGAGCAAAGATTCCAACTGCTTAGGGAAGCCTTTGATCTTCGCTGCTGTATCTTTAATCAATTCAGCCCCCAAGAAAATATGCCCTAATAGCTGTCCCTCATCTGTATAGTCATTCTCCGGAAAATCCGACAACTCCATAATCTTTGCTACATCATGCAGCATGGCAGATGCAATTAAAATATCTCTATCCACAAACTGATATCTATTAGACATAAAATCGCATATTTGAGTTACAGACAAAGTGTGCTCCACCAAGCCACCACGGAAACTATGATGCATACTTTTCGCAGCAGAATGATATTTGAACTCTTTACTAATTAAAGGATGACGCAAAAAAATCTCCTCTAGCAATTCTTTCACATACGGACTTTGAATGGTTTTAATATAATCCAATAATTGTTGAAACATTTCATCAATATTTTTATCTGTTGATGGGATAAAATCCGCAGGATCATATTCCCCCTCCATACTACGGCGTATGCGCTTGATATTTAATTGTAGGTCGTTGTTAAAAATAGTAACGGACCCATCCACCTTTATAAAATCATTTTCTGCAAAGCTCTGGATATCTTTATTCATATCCCATACCTTTGCATCAACTATTCCCGTTTTATCCTGTAATTTAAGAGACAAATATGTCTTTCCATTTCTTGATTTGAGGCTTTGTCTGCTTTTACACAGATAGTGTTCTACTACACTTTCGCCTTCTCTTAATTCATTAATATATTTCATGCATATCCTCCAGTTCTAACCAATCGCAATTTTCATCGACCTTTATTATACACCATATAAAATGCGGATGCCATAAGAAACACCTTGAAATTTCAAACTTTAATTGGAACTTTTCCAATATTTTCACGTCAAATGTCATAGAGGTTTTCAATTTCAATTTTTTCATGTAAAATAAAGAAAAAAAAGGAGGATAAAAAATGAAGAAAAAAATATTTTCATTTCTTTTAACTTGTACCACCATAATCGGACTTTTACCTACTGTTGCTTTTGCGGGAGATGGTAAAACAGAAATCAGCCTAATGGCTATGGATTTTAGAGAGGTAAAAACAGATCAGCAAGGTGATAACTGGGACTGGGATGCCAGCGACAAAATCTTAACCCTTAAGGACTTCCAGGGCACGGTTGCAGAAGGTGTGCGTGAAAAAAGCGCAGCAATCCTACTCCCAGATGATAGTACCCTTTGGTTAGAGGGAAAAAACAATGAAATCACTACAAATTCTTACCACTGTAATGGCATTTATGCCGAGGGTGATTTGGCCATCGCTGGGGATGGAAAGCTAAAAGTAAAAATCCAGAGTGCAGGTGCCAGTGCAATTTATGTAAATAGTGGCGTTTTATCCATTGAAGATGAGGTTGACATCAATGTGGATTCTCCTAGACATGTAATTTATATTTACGGCTTGAAAGCAAACAAAGAAGCGGTTTCCGTGACAGAAAAGGCAAAAATTAGCTTCCCAGATGATTTAGATGAAGATGCGGTTTATGTTGTAACCAAAAACAGCGTAGATCCTGATTCAATCACTTTCGATTACAAGGAAACCCACGATAAGGACGAGGAAATCATTACTTTGTCAAAGGCTGATGCCAAAAAACCTGAAACCGAAAAGCCTGAAACCGAAAAACCTGAAGACAAGCCAACCGAAGAAGTTGTAAAAAATACTTACACAATTTCCATCGGTAATAAAAACATCTTGAAAAATGGTGCAGTTGCTTACACCGCCGACGTGGAACCCTATATCAGCAATGGCTACACCATGCTACCCTTAAGAGCTTTGCTTGATATCTCCGACCCTAATGTAGATATCAAATGGGACTCCCCATCCAAAACAGCAACCATTTCTTATAACGGTAAAATCTTCACTATTGTTGCTAACAAAGAAACGATGATGAAAGATGGGAAATCCGTAGATTTGGCAACAGCGGCTGAAGTAGCAGATGACAGATTATTTGTTTCTTTAAGAGATTGGATGCAAATTATGGATATTCCAAGTGAACAAGTGAACTGGGATTCTGCAACAAAAACTGTAACCTTAACTCACTAATTTACATTAAACAAAGTGGCTTTCAACCGACCAAAGTGAGAAATACCAAAAAACAATATGATAAGCCTCCGACAAAGAAAATATGTTGTGGAGGCTTATTTTTTGTCAGACCCCCCTCTTTTATATCAATATCAATGCCAATGATAGATATGCCTCTTTTCAGGGATGTAATTCAAATGGGCATTATAGTTTTGGCATTCATTTTTCTTTCCTCCTATTATAATCACATCATTAAAACGCTTTACCATGTCCCAACAATGCCAAACAATGAGAAAAATGCCGTCGGAGTTATTTTACCGATGGCACTTTTTAAAGGAAATTATTCGTTAAGAATTATCTTCAACGGCTTTTCAACCTTTGAATTTGTTATTCATCACCCTGCATTGCATCATAACCTGTTTCCCCTGTTCTGATTTTGATAACATCCTCCACATTGTAAATAAAGATTTTGCCATCACCAATATTACCCGTATAAAGGGCTTTTTTTGCTGCCTCTACAACCTTTTCCACAGGGACCTTGGTTACTACGATATCTACCTGAATTTTGGGAAGCAAGTTGATTTCAACAGGAACACCACGATAGTACTGATTACTCCCCTTCTGTAAGCCACAACCAACCACATGAATTACTGTCATACCTGTTACATCAATAGCATTCATGGCAACTTTCAATTCTTCAAACTTGCTCTGGCGGGTAATAATTGTAACCTTGGAAATCTTCGTACTAACAGGTACACCCTCTGCATTGTTATACTGAACAGGGATTGCATCCTCCATAGATACGGATACTCTCTCCCCTATCAATTCGTTAGAAGGAGCACTGCCAACCAAACCGCCATAGGAATTTGTAACAGGCATAAAATCTGCATAACTGCTTGCCAGTCCATGCTCACTAGAGTCAAGGCCTTCAATTTCCTCAGCAACAGTAACTCTCAAACCATTGATTTTTTTAATTGCTGTAAAAACTATGAACATGGTTACAATTGTCCAAGCGCCTACTGCCAAAACTCCTATAAACTGAACCATCAACTGATGTATGCCACCTCCATAAAGCAATCCTCTTGTAACAACATCACCTTCATAAATATTAAATAAACCAACTGATAAAGTTCCCCAAATACCATTTGCACCATGAACCGCAACGGCACCAACTGGATCATCGATATGTAACTTTAAGTCTAACAACTCAACTACAATAACCACCAAAAGCCCTGCAACAATACCAATAATAATTGAACCAAGGGCATCAACATTTGCACAGGGTGCAGTTATGGCAACCAAGCCAGCCAAAGACCCATTTAGTGTCATAGAAACATCAGGTTTACCATTTTTCAGCCAAGTAAAGGCCATTGTTGTGACAGTTGCAAAGCCTGCGGCAATGGTAGTTGTACCAAAGATTTGAGCCAGCTGACCAACCTCACCGGCAGCAGCACCATTAAAGCCATACCAGCCAAACCATAAGATGAATACCCCTAGCGCACCTAATGTTAAGGAATGTCCGGGAATAGCTCGAGCCACCAGTTTCCCATCCTTCCCTTTGGTATACTTACCAATACGAGGGCCTAACATTTTTGCACCAATAAAAGCTGCTACACCGCCAACCATATGGATTGCAGTGGAACCAGCAAAGTCGATAAAGCCCATTTGTGCCAACCAGCCATTGCTGTTCCAAATCCATCCTGCCTCAATGGGGTAAACAATACAGCTAATTACCCCGCTATACATCAAGTAAGAGCTAAATTTTGTTCTTTCTGCCATTGCCCCAGAAACAATTGTTGCAGCAGTGGCACAAAACACCAAGTTAAAAATAAAGGATGACCAAGGGAAATTTGCAAAGTCAGTAAAAATACTAAGATTAGGAATACCAATAAGTCCAAATAGCATATCCTCTGCCATCATCAGGTTGAAGCCAAGAACCAAAAACACTACTGTACCGATACAAAAATCCATGAGGTTCTTCATAATGATGTTACCTGCATTTTTTGCTCTGGTAAAACCAACCTCCACCATTGCAAAACCCGCTTGCATAAAAAACACCAATACCGCGCCCATTAAGAACCAAATCCCAAACAAATCGGACGACGCCTGTTCAAACAATTCTAAAGCATCCATTCACATTACCTCCTTTTAATTTTAACTAAAAAAGGCACTGGGAGTATATTCCCCAGCGCCTTTGCTTTACTTTACGCAGTTTAGCATCTAAAAAAAAGAATGTCAATACCAAACAGAAATATTTTTATGATTATTGCATAAATCATTATCACTGTTTTTGTGCATAATAAACTAATTTTTATCCAGTTATCTGATTCAATCTTTTTTTCATCTTTGTATTGTTTTGACAATTCATTTTTACTTTTTTATTCATACGAGGTATTTTTATATACCCAGACCTTCGGCAATGGATATTTATCTCTTAAAACTTCAAAAGAATTGATCGAATTGTATACTTTATACATATTTTGCACAAGTAACAATCATCTACCAAATTGCTTCTACTCCGCTTGGCAATGAAAATTAATACAGTCTATTATTTTTTATTTCCCCACCTTTTTTCTTCTCATGCCAACGTTTTTGATGGCATCCAACTCTCAAAACCCGAATAAGCCCAATAAAATAGGCACCCCCTAAGGGATGCCTTAAAATTTTATGCTTGTGTGGTCATTTCTTCATTCATTCTTCGATCATATCTATGCTCGTTCAAAACCACCTGAGAGATATTCATAGCATGGTCAGAAATACGTTCTAAGTTTGCAAGTACCTCCAGATAGTGAATGCCTGCGTTAACATTACATTCCGCATTTGAAAGTCTATCAATATGCCCTGCACGCAATTTCTTCTCCAGCTCATCAACCTTTTCTTCATATACCGCTGTTTTTGCAGCTGAAGCAACATCTCCGTTTTCCAATGCCTTCAGGGCATTATCGTAGCTACAAAGAGCTGCACGAATCATTTCGTCTAATTCTTCCATAGCATTATGAGAAAAAGCCAAATCTTCAGTGGTCATTTCTTCGGCCAACTCAGCAATATTTTCGGCATGGTCGCCCACACGTTCCATATCACTAATTGTGTTGAGCAGAGAAGTTACAATCTGATTTTCTCTATCACTGATTTGCAATGTGCAAAGTTTAATAAGGTATTCGGAAATACCATCACAAACTCTATCCACCACTGATTCTCTTTGTCTTACTTCATCAATCTTTTCTCGAGAGCTATCATGAAGAGCTTCCAAAGCACAAGTCAAGTTTTCTCTTGCAATATGTCCCAATCGAATGGTCTCCTGTTTTGCCCCTTCTACTGCCAGGCTTGGAGTTTGCAACATACGCTTATCCAAGTGGAGCAACTGTCCTTCATCCCCTGCTGTGCTTTCTTCAACACCGTTGAGGCGCATAGCTGCACGAATAATCCATTTGGAGAATGGGAATAGTAATAAAGTTGTACCAATATTAAATGCAGTATGAATTGCACTGATTTGTGTCTGAGAAATAATTCCCGCACCAACCTCGGGGTTGATGGAAGAAAAGAAAATCATTGCAAAAACACTGAATACGATAGTACCAATAATATTAAACATCAAGTGCATATAACCAACGCACTTTGCATTTTTGCCTGCACCGATACCACTTAACAAAGCAGTTACGCAAGTACCAATATTCTGACCCATGATGATAAATACTGCAGCGTTAAAAGGAACCAATCCTGTTGCTGCAAGGGAAAGCAGAATACCCTGGGCTGCTGAAGAGCTCTGAATAATTGCGGTAACACCAGCACCAGCCAAAATACCAAGCATTGGATTCTGACCTAACATAACGAATGCATCCTTAAATACCTGAGAGTCACGCAAAGGTGACACACTATCAGACATCATCTGCATACCAATAAATAAAATACCGAAACCAATAATAATAGAAGCAACTTCTTTATGCTTCATCTTCTTACCAGTAATCTGTAAAATAACACCACCCATTACTGCCAGCGGCGCAATTGTTGTTGGGCTAAGCATTTTTGCCCATTCAGAACTGGAAACAAGCCAACCTGTTGCAGTGGTACCAATATTGGCACCCATAATAACGCTCATTGCTTGTCCTAAGTTCATTAAGCCAGCATTTACGAAACCAACAATCATGACGGTTGTTGCTGATGAACTTTGAACAATAGCTGTAACTAAGGCACCTAAGGCAACACCCATTACTTTATTTTGCGTTAAAGCTTCGAGAATTGACTTCATTTTTGTGCCAGCTGCATTTTGTAAACCTTGGGCCATATAGTTCATACCAAAGATAAACATGGCCAGCCCACCAATAAATGGGATGATTATATTCGCGTAATCCATTTCTTCCTCCATTAAAAAGCATATAACATTAACACCTGCAAAATAGCCACAGTAATCATAACATACCATATAAACTACCGCAATGAACTTTTATTTGCTTTTAACATTTTGTGAATCTATATGAATTTTAGGTAAAAAATCCGTTAAATTTTGTCGAATGCTCAAACTTGTTTTGGGAGTATGATACCACCACCGGCTACATAATCCCCATCATATAACACTAGGGACTGACCAGGGGTAATGGCTCGTTGAGGTTCATCAAAGACACACTCCAACGTATCCTCATCAATCATTTTAACGGTACACCAAGCCATTTTATTGCCATAGCGTATTTTCGCCTGTAAGCGCATCCCATCCTCAAACTTGTCCAAAGCCATATAAGACAACTCACCCGCATATAGTTTTGTTTGGAATAACGTTTCGTTTTCACATAAAACAACTCGGTTTAATTTTGAATCTACGGAATAGACATACATGGGTTTTCCAAAGGCAAGTCCAAGCCCCTTCCTTTGACCAACGGTATAATGAATCACACCTTTGTGTTTCCCAAGAGTATTCCCTTCTAGATCAACAAAATCCCCAGCTTTCCCACTGTTTCCCCTTTGTTCAACGATAAAAGAGGCATATTCTCCATCTGGGATAAAGCAAATATCCTGACTATCACCTTTTTGCGCGATAAAGCCATCAATCTGTTCTGCAATTTTTCTAACTTCTTCTTTTGTATACTCTCCGACAGGCAACAACATGGCTTCTAATTGATCCTGGGTCAAACGATATAACGCATATGTCTGGTCCTTTTGAGCCGTTGCTGAATTGCGAATAGCATAACGGCCTGTAACAGGATGCTTATCCACCCTTGCATAATGCCCTGTGGCAATTCGGGTTGCACCAAGCTCATGGGCTTTTGCCGAAAGTGCCTCCCCTTTTATGTAGCGATTGCACACCACACATGGGTTTGGAGTTAGCCCCTTAAAATAACGGTCAATAAAGTCATCAACCACTTTTTCTTTAAATTCCCCTCTAAAATCTAAAACATGATGAGGAATTCCAAGTTTTTCGGAAACCATCTTTGCATCTCTTATTGCCTTTTCGCCACTTTCACCTGGCCACAAATCCATTGTAACGCCAATTACATCATAGCCCTGCTGCTTTAATAAATAAGCGCAAACAGTGCTATCCACTCCACCGGAAAGCCCAACGATTACCTTCTCATGCTCCACTTTTCCGACCGCTCCCTTCTTACCCTAATCTCAATAGTCTCCTAAATTCTCGCCTTCTGTCACGCTTTAAAACTTCTTTTACATATGCAAACGTGGCATCTTCACCACATTCTGCTAACATTCGCAACAAATGCTCCAACAACCGTAAGGAATCTGCGTGCATCACCTCATGCACAAGACGGCCTTTTTTATGATATTCCCAAGGGCTAGCATCTGTATATTCTTCCTTTTGATATGTTTTGCAGGCAGCAATACGGTCCATAAACATTTCAACAACATAGCGGACAGGCATTTTCATTCCCGCCAATAACCGTTCCTTACTTCTGCTATAATCAATCCAATACTCGAAATGATGTTTGTTTCTTCCTTTATGATGCAACCATGAGCTAGAATAGCCTTTATCTTCTCTCTCCGCATTATTTGGACTCCGATCCCCCTGAAAATATTTTGCCCCAACCAAAAACTCTGTTGGTGAAAACTTAGAAAGGTCGTGAGTTAAACCTTGCCAGTAAAGCCCCACCCGAAAACAATTTTGTCGAACCAAATGCCTATGATATGTAATCGTTTTCAAGTGCTCTATTGCTTTCATTCTACCTGCCTCCATATAACTCTTTATTTTGGCAACATTATTTTTTTACTGTTCTGTGCCGCCAATCATTTTTATTTTGGACAAATTTTTTTTGCAAGTCAAAAGTCACCTGCAAAAAGTTGTATCCCCCGCCAATATGGGCGGAGGAATTTTGGGTATATCGTAATAATTGCTTCATAAATTATGCTCAGCTATAAGTTTTTTTATAACAAATCAACTATAAATACAACTTAATTTTTAGCACAAATTATAAAGGCCGTTAAAAAGCGGCACAGGCCATCGCCCGGCCGCTCAATTCATCATGCCAAAGCCAATATTATTTCACCAATTTGGAAATAGTTTTGAAATGAGGGGATTTTGCGCCACCAGTCAGTTCAAATAGCACAGCTTCGCAGGTGGTCAAAACCGCACCTTCAGCTTTCATTCTTTCCAAACCAATTTCTTTGTCGTAAGGATTTCTGGAACCAACACAATCAGCAACTACAAACACACGATAATCTGCACCCAAAAGGTCAATTACTGTCTGCAAAACACAAATATGAGCTTCAACGCCACAAATCAAAATTGTCTTTTTGCCCTGTGCTTTAATCCAAGCTGCAATTTCTTCGCACTCAAAACAACTGAATGTGTTTTTTTCCATGTATTGAAAAGATTCAATTACATTTGCAACTTCAGAAACAGTTTCGCCCAAACCTTTTGTATATTGTTGGGATACCGCATAGGGAACGCCTACTTGAGTAAGACCCTGTGCCAATATAGCTGATTTTCTTACGATTTCTTCGTTACCACTAATAACAGGAACCAATTTTTCCTGAAAATCAATAAATACGGCTGCTGTATCTTTTGCATAAATTCTCATTTGACATTTCCTCCTAAAATCAACGAGCAACAATTGCTCTGTACTTTTAATATTACGGATTACAATTTACATTCATTCCGTAGCGAGAAGTTTTGATTTTTGTTAATATACTCATCCAAACCATTCTTTTTCATCAAATGAATATACCAAAAAAACAAAAAACTTTTCTTTTATTTTACATGATTTTAAGCGGCTTGTCTATTAACTTATACATATTTTCGCATATGCTTTAGCGCACTTTTTTCTAAGCGGCTTACTTGCGCCTGACTAATGCCGATTTCTGTGCTTACTTCTGTTTGCGTTTTTCCCTCAAAAAATCTTAGGGATACAATTCTCTTTTCCCTATCGGAAAGATGGTGCATGGCTTCACTCAAAGATAGGTTCTCAAGCCAAAACTTATCCCCATTTTTTTCATCACTCACCTGATCCATAACAAACAAAGTATCTCCGCCATCATGATAAACAGGTTCAAACAATGAAACTGGATCCTGAATTGCATCCATAGCAGTTACTACACTTTCCCGGGAAATCCCCATCTCCCTTGCAATGTCCTCAATGGAGGGTTCCTTTTCCCTTTCTGCCATCAATCTTTCTTTTGCCTGTAAGGCTTTATATGCAGTGTCCCTTAAAGAACGGCTAACTCTTATTGAATTATTATCTCGCAGATATCTTCTGATTTCCCCAATTATCATAGGGCAACAATATGTTGATGGCATTACCTGCATATTTATATCAAAATTATCAATGGCCTTGATTAAACCAACCACGCCTACCTGAAATAAATCATCCATGTTCTCATTTCTATTTTCAAATCTCTTGATGATACTCAGTACCAGTCTTAAATTTCCTTCAATCAGTTTTTCTCTAGCTGATTCGTCCCCTTCTCTGTATTTAATGAATAGCTCTCTTGCCTCGGCTCCACTTAAAGTTGGTAAATTTGAGGTGTTGATACCGCTAATTTCTACCTTTCCATAATAGCCCATTATGCCCACTCCTATCAAGCAATTTGGTAGCAGAAATGGCAAAACCATTTCAGTTGAAGATAATTAAAATCTCCCCCTGAACACGGTAATTTATACCTTGCAAATATCGTCATTTTCTTTTGAGCAACCTAAAGTTTTTCTGAATAAGATAACACCTCCCTCTGCTTGATTATGCCCAAATCCCTTGGAAAATCAGACATTTTAACAAGATTTTTCTGTATCCATAAAGAGGAAAAAATTTGGCGAAGGACAACAGAATTATAAGAAAAATACATTTTTTAGGGCAAAAAAAATTCAACCATAAAAACAAAAAGAAGCTACTCTAAAAAAGTAACTTCTTTTATTTAAAACAAATGTCTAAAGTTTTTTATTCCATAAGTTAACACTTATGTTGCAAACGGTAAAAAACGGCTTTTACTGAGGGTGTTTCGCATCCTTAAAGGAAGATTCCTGAGGACCTCTTTGCTTGTCTTTTGCAATGAAAAGGCTACCAGTTGCTCTACCACACAATACTGGAGGTTCGCAAGCTGTTGCCTGTGTGTTCTGAGGATCTGTGATGTCAACCATAGTTGCAACTTTCCATGCCTCAAATTTGCAAGTGTAGGACTGGTTGCCAACTTTTTCGATCCAGCCGTGGTATTCCATGAAGTCACCAACATATACAGGAGCTGTGAATTCGATATCTTTGTAGCCTAAGAATAAGGAAATGTCACCATCTGCATAAACCATTAATTCTGTACCAACATCGCCCCACTGATTTACAATTCTAGCACCATTAACTAAGTTTCCGGTATAATGTGCATCTTTTGCACTCATCATTAAGTGATGTACAACTTTTTTACCTACCATTATTAATTTCCTCCTTGTAAATAAATAAACTTTTTATAGTGTCATACACAATATAATTATTATGTAAGCCCCCCAAATTAATCTAAGATAGCAATGCCATCTATTTCCAAATTTGCGCCACCCATAAAATCCTTTACCGCCATTGCAATTCTTGCAGGGGGGTTTTCAGGAAAATATGTCTTATAAACTTCGTTAAACTCTGGAATCATGCTCAAATCTTTAACATAAACCTGCATTTTAACGATATTTTCCATTGTGCCGCCAGCAGCTTCAATTGTATGTTTAATATTTTCTAAAGCCGCTTTTGATTCAATTCTGATGTCACCATCACCGAGAATTTCCCCTGTAACCGGGTCGTCACCGCAGGCTCCTGCCAGGAAAACCATGTTACCATGTTTCACTGCCTGTGTATACCAAGATGTTGGCTTGGTGGCTTTTTCGGTAAAAATCATTTCTTTTTTCATAGAAAAATTCCCACTTTCTACATTAATCATTTCAATTACTTATTGAAAATTATATCCAGCTTCTAAAGCCTGCACATTCACTTCAATGAGTTGAGGTTTCATTTTCTTTTTCAATACTTCCTTCACATCGTCAAGACTAACAATATCCAATGTTTTTACAACTGCCCCCAAAGCAACCATGTTGGAAGACTTTGCACTACCAAGCTTTGTTGCGATCTCAGTAAAAGGCATTTCTACAATATTAATATCTGTTCTTGCGGTTTTTAGCCCAATCATGGAACTATTGATAATAAGCGTGCCACCAGCTTTTACCTTGTTCTCATAATCTTTAAAGGATTCTTCATCCATAACAAGGATTGTGTCCGCCTCAGAAATAACGGGAGAGCCAATCTCTTTGGAAAGAACAACCTGACAGCTTGCTCTACCGCCTCTTTTTTCCTGACCATAAGCAGGTGCCAAAGTTACGTTTAAGCCCTTTGCTGCTGCCGCTGTACATACAAGTTTACCCATCAGAATTGTACCCTGACCGCCAATTCCGGAAAAAATCATTTCACTCTTCATTATTCACCCTCCTTTGGTGCTTTAAAAACGCCAAGTGGATACTGGTTCAACACACTTTCACCAATCCATTCCAATGCCCGTACAGGTTTTACACCCCAACCAGTAGGACAAGGGGAAACAACCTCCACAAAGCTTAAGCCTTTACCATCCAGCTGGTATTTGAAAGCTTTTTTAATGGCATCTTTTGTTTTTCTGATGTTTGCAGGAGAGTTTACAGCCACTCTTTCGCTGTAATAGCAACCGTGCAAGTTACCGATGATTTCAGCCATATTTACAGGGAAACCAGCATTATCTGCATTTCTGCCATGAGGAGATGTACTTGTTCTTTGCTCCATCAAAGTTGTAGGTGCCATCTGACCACCTGTCATACCATAAATTGCGTTATTCACGAATACCACGGTGAATTTTTCACCTCTGATACCAGCATGCATAATTTCTGCCATACCCTCAGAAACCATATCACCATCACCTTGGTAAACAACAACAAGGTTATCTTCCATGGCACGTTTAATGCCTGTGCCCATTGCAGGTGCTCTACCATGCAATGCACAAACAGAGTCTACATTGAAATATCTATCTGCATAAACTGAGCATCCGATGGGCCAAACCATAATTGCTTTTTCGGATAAATTTTCCTCTTCCATGATTTCAGCAATCAATTTATTGATAATACCGTGGCCACAGCCGCCGCAATACTTCATATATTCATCTGTAAGAACTTTAGGTCTTTCATATACTGTTTTCATCATTTCACCTCCGATTACTTTATGTACAATTCTTTAATCTTTTCAAATAATTCCTGAGGAGTTGGCGTGATCCCACCAAGTCTTCCGTAGAATTCAACTCTTTCTTTATCTTTCACAGCCAGCTTAACATCCTCAACCATCTGGCCTGCGCTAAGCTCAACCACAAAATAGTCTTTATCTGGATACTGAACAAATGCTTTTTTAGGGAATGGCCATAAAGTAATAGGTCTAATCATACCAACTTTGATGCCGTTTTCTCTTGCAATTTTAATTGCTGTTAATGCAATTCTTGCCACACTACCATAAGCAACAATGATGATGTCAGCGTCATCTGTTTCATATTCTTCCCATCTCTGCTCGTTCTCTTCAATGGCATTGAATTTTGCCTGAAGATCCAGATTAAATCTCTCCCATTGTTCCGGTCCTAACGCACAAGTTGTGATTACATTATGCTCCCTGCCCTTTGCACCGGTGATGCCCCAATCAAAATTATTATTCACTTCAATTTTTTCAGGCAATTCCACGTTTTCCATCATTTTGGAAAGCATACCATCACTGGCTACAACAACTGGATTTCTATATTTTTCTGCCAACTCAAAAGATAAACCAGCAAAATCCGCCATTTCCTGAACGGAATAAGGAGCAAGAACAACGGTGTAATAATCACCATGGCCGCCACCTTTTACAAGCTGGAAATAGTCACCTTGAGCGGCAAGGATATCACCATCTGCGGGGCCCGGTCTCATTACATCAACGATAACTGCTGGAAGGCCAGCTGCCGCCATGTAGCTCATCGCTTCACAACCAAGGCTAAAGCCAGGGCCAGAAGTAGCTGTCATTGCTCTCTTGCCTGTTGCAGCAACCCCTGCAATCATATTGAATGCAGAAACTTCTGTTTCAGCCTGAACAAACACCAAACCTTCAGTAGGTGCTTTTTTTGCATAGTATTCAGGCATTTCACTGGAAGGTGTAATTGGATATCCGAAGAAATATTTGCATCCGGATCTAATTGCTGATTCTGCAAAGGCTTCGTTGCCCTGCATAAATACTTTCTCTGCCATTTTAATCCTCCTTATTTTTAAACGTCCTTTTCAACCTTAATTGCTGCTTCGGGACAAACTGTTGCGCAAATGCCACAAGCAATACAATCTTCCAAGTTTTGCGCATATGCAGCATAGTAACCTTTTTTGTTAAGGGTATCCTTTTTCTTTAAGATTGTTTTTTTGGGGCAGAATGTAATGCAATACTCACATTCCTTACAAATTTCTTCGTTAATGGTAACTCTGTTCATTTCTTAGCCTCACTTTCTTGATGGGTAGAATTTTCTCTTGTCACACCACTTCGTTCTATTATTCAGAACCATGTTTGAAATATTAGAACTTTTATGAGTTCATTATATAGAACGCAATTCTATAAGTCAATAATAAACTGATAAAAAATTTACTATATTTTTTCATGGAAAATTTGTTGTCATTTGTTAAAAATGAAAAAACACAGTATTTTTTCGCATAGTTGCAGCCTAAAAACCCCCTTACACGCCCCCTCTTTCCAGAACACATGACGTAAAAATAAAAAGGAAAACCCATGAATACGGGCTTTCTAATGTTAAAATTAATTTAGTATTTCTGCATCACATTTGAAATTAAATAACCTCAGGCCCTCTAATTACTCGTTACCGTTTCCCATTAATACTGGAAATGGTAAAAACAGGTCGAGACATGCAAAAAACGCTTTAATTCTATTTATTAAAAATATGTTCTATTTATTATAATATTTTTTTGGTTTTTGTTTACAAAACAGACAACTTCATCTATAATTAATGTAATAACATTTTTTGAGGTGACAAATATGTCTAACTATTTGGAAAATTCAAGCTACAAGCCTAAGTACCCCGTGCAAACCCTAGGCAAAGCTCTTGATGTTTTGATATATATTAAAAATAATGCTTCTGCCGATGGTGTAACCATTGCAGAATTAAGTGAATACTTAAACATGGGTAAAAGCACAGTCCATAGGCTTTTAGACACCCTACTTGCCTATAACTTCGTGGAGAAGGCTTACTCCACCGCTTCTTACAAGCTAGGATGGGGTATCTATGATATCGGTAGCTCCGTCCCCTTTCAGCACTCGCTGAATAATACTAACTTCTATCCTCTATTGGAAGAGCTTTGTAATGAATGTTCCGAAACAATAAACTTCGGTATCATGAATAATAAAAGCATTGTTATTCTATATAAGGCAGAGCCAAACATCAAGATCAGAGCAAATGTAAACATTGGTGGTAACGAACCCCTTTATTGTACCGCTATCGGAAAGCTATTTTTATCCACGCTCTCGGTGCAGGAGGTAAAGGATTACTTCAATCATACGGAAATTACAAACTTCACCAACAACACCATAACAACAGCGGAAAAAATGTTTCCTGAGCTTAGCAAAATTTCCAAGGACGGTTACTCCATTGATAATGAAGAATTTTATGTAGGATTAATCTGCGTGGCTATTCCTGTATATGATTATAGTGGCAACCTTGTTGCCGGTATCAGTATTAGCGGCCCGTCCGAACGCATGGTGCAAAATAAAATTGATGTAGTGTTGCCAAAACTTAGAAGCACTTGCGAAAGACTATCTATGTATCTGGGATACAGATAATAATCGAAAACCTACAAAAATAAAAAACCGAACATACCCAAATTGGGATGTTCGGTTTTTCTATTGCCTTATTTCAAGTTTTTTGAAACAATTCTTTTCTTATATGATGTTATGACTGGCTTCTAATCTTCTTGGTTTTGTTCCCTTCCCTCCATAACAATGCCACTAACATACTTCTTTCCATCTTCTCCTAGAATCATCTGACCACTGAAGCTCGTCCATCGCCATTGCCCATCTTTGCAACAATGGCGATAGGTTATCGTTAGTGACATCTGTTCCTGGTCTATTACGGATTTTAATTTTCTTTGTACAACTTCTCGGTCGTCTGGGTGAATTGCCATACAAAGATTTTCTGCAAAAAGGCTTTTATATTCATTCTGATCATAACCATACAATTGAGGTAATTTGGAGTTACAGTAAACCAAATTCAGATATTCAGCCACTTCAACCACAATAATTCCATTAGGCACACCATTCATTATGGATACCAGCCATTGAAGCATCTTTTTATCTGCCGCGGCCTTCCCCTTGCTTTCTGTAATATCCTCAACTGCAATATATAGTATTTGTCTGGCTGAATGTGAAACAAGAAGGCGTGATCTCAGCTTTAACCACCGATATTCATTATTCTCCTTGGAAGTCCTTGACTCAACTTCACAGTATGCCTCTCGTCCTGTTGATATTGCTTCCTCCAACATAGAAATTATCAAGGTTTTATTTTCACCTTCATAATAATCAAAAACCCTTTGGCCTCTGTCCATATATTCAGTCCTGGTTGTCCCTATTTCCGTTAAAAACTGATCGTTTATCCTAAGTGTGACCAATGATTGACTCCGTATGTCATACTCTGCCACCGCGGCCCCACCTACAAAGCTATTAAACAGCAACGTCGACTGAGCAGAAAAATTCAAAAAGTCAACAGAGCCCTCAATACTTTCTACATAACTATCCTCCAATGTAATGGTAGACTTCGCCCTAGTCAATAGTTTTTCAAAATCCTCCACAGGCATTGGACGGTCAAAATAATAACCTTGCATGAGCAAACAGCCAATACTCCTTAAAAAGTCCGCTTGCTCCTTTGTTTCAACCCCCTCCGCAAGAACGGGAAGTTTTAGCGCAGCAGCCATACGCACAACTGCGTTTAGTATATTGCCGCTTCGCTCGCCCTTATAATCGCTACCCAAAAATTTCATATCTAGCTTAAGGATATCTACCGATACATTTTGCAACATATTTAGTGAAGAATAGCCGCTACCAAAATCGTCCATATGTACCTTTATGCCATGGCTTCGTAGCAGGTTTACAGTGTTCATCAACTGCTCAGCATTTTGCGTATATGCACTTTCTGTTATTTCCAGATGCAACAATTCGGGATCTAATTCATACTTCTTAAGCAAAGCTAAAATATTGCCTACTAAATGGGGATTATAAATATCTCGCCTTGAAACATTTGCAGAAATTGGTACAACGGGCATATTTGCATCTTTCCATTTCTTCAGCAAGATGCAAACCTGCTCCCACATATATTCATCCAATTTTGAGACAAAGCCATTTCTCTCAAACAGAGGAATAAACTTATATGGTAGGATGTTGCCCTTTGTAGGATGTTGCCATCTAACCAGAGCTTCTGCACCAATGAGCTTGCCCGTATCATAATTGTACTGCGGCTGAAGGTAAACCTTAAATTGTCTATCCTTCAAGGCAAACTCCATCTCATTTACAATTTCCTGCTGCTCAATCAAAGTCTCTCTCATAGAATCATCAAACCAAGCATAGCGTTTGCCATAACTATCTTTGATGGAACGCAATGCGAGCAAAGCTCGATCACACATTAATGCCACATCTAAAGATGGATCATTAATCATATAGATACCAACTCGTGGAGTATATTCAAATTCTAAGTTCTTTAACCGTGCCATATAGTTATCAATAATTTTCGTAATTGCTTCTGGTTCAAAAGTATCAGCTTCTTGGCAACAAACAAAGTGATCTGCGTCATACCTGGCAAAGGTCATTTTCTCTGTACTCTTTTCACCGTATTTTCGAAAAAAGTCTCCGATTTTTTTTAGGTATGCATCTCCCATGTCGGTTCCAAACCAGTCGTTATAAACCTTAAAATTATCAATATCCCAGCGGAACAAAACAAATTTTTTCTCAGGATACTTTGCCAACATTTTTGCCGTATAGCGATGAAATGCATTTTTATTATATAAGCCCGATTTTTCATCAGTATACATCAGTTTCAACTCTCGTTTATAAGCCCTATTTTGCTCCGCCAGTTTTTCTGTTTCCCTACGGGACATGATATTCTTGATGCGGTGCAAAATAATCTGTGAGCTGAAAGGTTTTGTTAATACATCTGTTGCACCACCTAGTAAAGCCCTAATCTGAATGTCCTCTTCATTACTTGCAGTTATAACTACTGTTGGAATGGTACGGAGATATTCATCCTTTTGCATCTCCTCCAACACACCAAAGCCATCTAGCTTAGGCATCATAATATCTAAAATTAAAACCGCAATATCCGGATTGTGGCGTAATCTATCTAAGGCTTCCACCCCATTTTCCGCCTCTTCTATGTCATACTCGTTCCCAAAAATCTTTTTAAGTAATAGGCGATTTGGTTTTGCATCGTCAGCAATTAAGATTGTCCTTTTCATACCCTCAAAATCCATTGTTGGTCATACCTCCTTTGCGGCGACAATGCCTGCTAAAACAGAATGATATGCTCCTTCTAAAGCAAGAAAAAGCGAGGACACTTCCTCTTGATTTATTATCTCATTTTTACGCATATAATCACATAATCTACTTGCATTTTGATATACCTGTGTCATATCTGTATTGCCCGCTACCCCTTTCAGCGTGTGAATACATTCATACAACTCTTTATAATCTTTCTTCTCCAATGCCATTTTTCCCCGCGTAAATGTTTCATCCTCCAAAAAAGATTCTAGTATGCTTTCAAAAAGTTCCCTGTCCCCAAGGAAACGAGCCACGCCCTTATCGAGATCAATTCCTGCTGTTTTTAAAATTTCACTATTCATTTCAATGACCTCCCCTTTTTTTGTTCATCGCCCGCGATAGAGATGCATATAGTTCATCTGTGTCAATAGGCTTTGACACATGATCGTTCATCCCCTGTGAAAATGATTTCGTGATATCTTCATTAAAAGCATTGGCTGTTAGTGCAATAATATAAACTTTCTTTGCATCAGGGTGCGATGACTCTCGAATTCTCCTAGTGGCTTGAAATCCATCCATATTCGGCATCTGCACATCCATTAAAATTGCATCATAATAACCCGCATTTGAAACGATAAACTTTTCTAAAGCTATTTCTCCATCTTTAGCTACATCGCATTCAACCCCAAATTTTTTCAAAAGCCCAATGGCAACCATGGAGTTCATTGTGTTATCCTCTGCAAGCAACACACGCATCCCCTCTAAGCTTTTCAAAATATTTTTTGGCTGATAGGGTTGCTGTGCCGCATCGCTATCAAATTTTTCTAAAACCGTGATAAACACATCATAAATCGTAGAGGAAAACAGGGGCTTTGTGGCGAATAAATCCACTCCGCCTGCCTTCATTTTTTTCTTTTCATGCTCACATTGAGGTGGCATTAATATTACAATATAGGTTTCCATGCCAAAAACCCGTCTAATCTCACGAATTAATTCTAACCGACTGGAGATGGGAATTTTCCAGTCTAACATACAAACGTTGTACTTATCACCGGCAATTACCCCTGACTCCAGCATCACAAAGGTATCCTCCCCATCTACCATACAAGTATTGCGTATGCCAAAGCTATCCAACACTTCCGAGATATAACAACCCTCAGCCCCATCGGCGTTCACAACTAGCACGTTAAGCTTTTTAAACCCTTGGGGTGTGAGCCTTTTTACCTCATCCTGTTTTTTGGTAAAAGGCAAGTCAACAATAAAGCTTGAACCAACGTTTATTGTGCTTTCAACACGAATTGCACCATCCATTAACGAAACCAAGTTTTTCACAATAGAAAGGCCCAATCCACTGCCTCCAAACTTTTGCGCAGTAATTGCACTTTCTTGTTCAAAGGGCTTAAACAACCGCCTTTGCATTTCCCTGGTCATGCCACAACCCGTATCTGTTACTTCTAAGCGAATAAACGCTTTATTCGTTTTAGGCACTAGTTGTCTTATTTTCAGCTTTACACTGCCTTTTTCTGTGAACTTCATGGCATTCCCCAGTAAGTTTAGGAGAATCTGATTTAATCGAAGCTGATCGCCAATTACCCACTCATCCAAGGGAGATAAAATCTGAATCTCGAACTGTATCCCTTTATGTTCGAACTGTGCGCCATATATGCTTCCAATGCTATCTATCACCTGCTTAAAATGAAAAGGTTCATTGGCAATTTTTATTTTGCCAGATTCAATAGCAGACATATCTAGCACATCATTAATTACAGATAAGAGTTGCTTTGCAGCAATTTCTGAATTATTTAGGTATTGATTCACCCCAGCCCCATTATTCTCCTGAGCAAGGCCAATAAAACCTATGATTGCATTTAGTGGCGTTCGCATTTCATGGGATACGCGGGAAAGAAATTGGCTTTTTGCCACATCTGCCTTTTCAGCCACCTCTAATGCATCAATGAGCAACTGATTCCTTCTTTTTTCCTCTATTAGTAATGCATTCTCCTGGATTCTTTTTTTACTCAAATATACCACTACAAGAGCCAGTATAATTAAAACAAACAGGACTATCACCGTAAATAACAGGAGCAGAGGATTATCATATACATATCCCAAAAGCGAAAAAGGAATTTCCTCATAAGAAGGGTATTTTTGTATGATTTGACTCTTTTGGTTCTCACTAATGCTTGCAATCGCCTTATTTAAAATAGAGTAAAGCCGTGTATCCTGAGTGGCATTGACAGCCATGCAAAAATAAGCAGCATCATCCACAAGCTTCTCCGAGGTAAGATGATTGGTTATATCATTTCTCACTGCCCGCGTACTCGTACCACTTAACAGGTAAGCCGCATCCTGCTTTCCCTTTAATACAGCCTCAACCGCTTCGTCCGCCGAATCATAATATACAAAGTCAATATATTCGGAAAACAAGCGTTGTTCACCCTCTTTTGAAAGGTTCCAGCTATCTAACAATGCAACTGACTGATGATTTCTGCTATCTCCCTTTCTATACAAAATGGAGTTCGTTTCTTTATAGTATGGTATTGTTAATCGAAAGCCTTTCGCCTCAGCCAAAGAAAAATTTTGCTGAGCATCAAGGCAAATATCAATCTCTTTGGAACTTGATAACCTCTGATACTCATCTGCATCCTTGCATTGTATAAATTCAATATTCAACCCGCTACGCCGTATAATTTCTTTAACCAGCTCGCTGTTAATACCAATTGGTAGTCCTTTTTCAAACTTAGAATAAGGCAGCAAATCGGGATGAATGATCGCTTTCAACTTACTTGTTTTCATTTGTTCTATGTAATCGATTTCTTCCGCTGTATATCCGATAACATCACTATTCGTGGAGGCATAATATTTGTTCCATATTTCTGCTTGCAACAAAGGCGTATCTTGGTAAAACATCTCCAAAGCATGATTAACGTCATTCAAAAGCTGGGTATTGCCCTTTTTCACCACAGCATAAAAAGGGGATACACTTAACTCGGCATAAATCCATTCGCCCTCAATAGTACGCAAATTGTTAGAAACAGCAGCATCAATTGATTCTTCGGTTTTTAAAGCATATAAAATATCGTCGATACTTTCAAAGTAAACAGGGCGGTAGGTAAACCCTTTCTCCTTAGCAAAAGACATGAATTCTTCACTCTGAATACTATGATCCAACATACCCACTCGAATGCCATCCCAATTGCTATAATCGTCGACAGCATATTGACTATTACCCGCTTTCACCGAAAGAATGCTTGCCGAGGTTCCAAGGGGGCGCTTAGAGAAATCAAACCTCTCTTTTCTTTCTTCCGTCATAATGGTGTTGGTCAAAAGGTCAATCTCCCCATTTTCCAACATTTCAAGCATTTCACTCCAACTTTTATCATAACCCACATATTCACAGTCCCAATCGGTATAGCCAATTATATGTTGAATTATTTCGTAGCCAAAGCCCGACTTCTCCCCGCTACCATCCATCTTATGATAACCCGCGTTTTGAAAAAATCCGACTCTAACCTTTTTTAGAGTCTGCCCAAACACAGGAGCTGAAAAAGAAAAAAGGAAAACCATCGCCAAACAAATGCAAATCATTCGTTTTATGGTGCTTGCCTCGCCTTGCATAACTTCCCTTCTTTCTCTTTAAGAATAAAAATTTAGATACCTATTACTACGTATCCTAAATTTGGACGAACTCAACTTTTTTACTTCAGAATATCAAAACCCCAAAAGGAGTAAATTTCTACATTTACTTTTGATGGTAATGCCACATCATTATAGCAAATTTTTCCCAATTTCGCTACATTTAGTTCTATTCCGCCATACAAAGCCTATGAAAAAAAATCTGTTTTTTAACACAGAAATTCATTCATTTTTTCTCCAATCTAATTATCCTAATTGTGTTTTAACCTTCATTTCGCTTTTTTGCTTATACACGAAGTGGCTAAAACTAATTTATTATACTATTTAGCAAATGTTCACAAATAATATGTTTTTAATGTTTTCCTTGGTACTTAGCTCCACAAAACCTTAAAAAACAACCCTGATACCTTTGCTAGTCTTTTATGATTTCATTATAAATAGTTCAAAACTGGTTTCATCTTCCTTAACTTAGACAAGCCCTATTAATTATTCATCATCAATACTTTTTCCTTCCTTCCCATAAGTTCAAAATATCTTTTCCAATCTTCTAATGACTGAAGGGGCACTTTCTCGCCATTCACAAAAACAGTTTCTACAATTCGCTCCGGCCTTAAAAAACATTCACATTCTTTTTTATCCCGCACAATGACAAAACCTGCCTTTACATCCACTTCAACTTGTTTTATGTTAAATTCAAAAAAGTATTTTGATTTAGATTAACTATTATAGTATGGTGGAGCCAATGCTCCCATTGTTATAAAAAAGTTCTTTCAGCCTCTCTGCATCCTTTTCTCATCAATCATTATGTCGATATCATGGAACGCATAGGCCCTGCCTTTAAAGAAAAGTAGTAAAGAGCCACCAACTGCCCAAATAATGTCATTACTATTTAAAACTCTAGCAATACTTGCTAAAACGCTTCATTTTTTTAACCATCCATACAACCAACTTTAAAATACCCTTCACCACAGTTATCCAGTATTTCCCACAACAAACAAAAATAGTATACCACGGTTAAAACACAAAAGTCACATATGAGCTTCATTTCTCACATATGACTTTTGCAATATTTTTTATAATATGGAATGCATGGTGTCTTTCAATTAAAAATAATCTTTAGACTTACAAACAGCCTATTGTATATGTAACTTATAGTATGTCAATATACTCATTGTTCAACGCCTTATTCATACTCCTCACAGCGCAAAACTTGCCACACATAGAGCAAGTATCATCAAATTCAGGTGTTCTGTCATCTCGTATTGACTTTGCATATTGGGGATCAAGGGCACATTCCCATTGAGCCTCCCAATTCAAATTACGTCTTGCGTCACCCATTTTGTCATCAATATCCCTTGCATGGGGAATATGTTTGGCAATATCAGCAGCGTGGGCAGCAATTTTACTAGCAATAATGCCCTGCTTTACATCATCAATATTTGGCAACGCTAAATGCTCGGCTGGTGTAACATAGCACAAAAACGCTGCTCCAGCCATTGCGGCAACAGCGCCCCCGATTGCCGCAGTAATATGATCATACCCAGGGGCAATGTCCGTTACAATCGGCCCAAGAACATAGAATGGCGCACCCATGCAAATCGTCTGTTGAATTTTCATATTCGCCTCAACTTGATCCAGAGGGACGTGTCCTGGTCCTTCTACCATCACCTGTACATCCCTTGCCCAAGCCCTTTTTGTTAATTCGCCCAAGCGCACCAATTCATCAATCTGGCACACATCACCCGCATCCGCAAGACAACCTGGTCTACAAGCATCCCCCAGCGAAATGGTAACATCATATTCCCTACAAATATCTAATATTTCATCGTAATATTCATAAAAAGGATTTTCATTACCTGTCATGCACATCCATGCAAATACAAGGGAGCCTCCTCTGGAGACAATATTCATTTTGCGCTTATGTGATTTGATTTGGTCTATGGTCTTTCTAGTAATACCGCAGTGCAAAGTCACAAAATCCACACCATCTTCTGCATGCAGCCTAATTACATCCAAAAAGTCCTTTGCAGTAAGGGTTGCCAAGTCTCTTTGATAATGAATTACCGAATCATACACAGGAACGGTGCCAATCATAGCCGGGCACTCTGTCGTCAATTTTCTTCTAAACCCAGTTGTGTCGCCATGGGAGGATAAATCCATAATCGCCTCTGCCCCCATATTCACTGCTTCCATGACCTTTCTCAGCTCCACATCATAATCTTTACAATCTCTGGAAACACCTAGATTTACATTAATCTTTGTTTTTAGCATAGAGCCGATGCCGTTAGGGTCTATGCATTTATGATTTTTGTTTCCACAGATTACAATTTTTCCCTCAGCAACATTTTGTCTAATGAATTCCACATCCCTAAATTCCTTTTTCGCAACAACCTCCATTTGTGGTGTTACAATCCCCTTTTTTGCTGCTTCCATTTGAGTAAAATAATTCATAGTTAACCTCTTTTCTTAATAATAAAATAATCTTTTAAAATTAAAAAAGCAGAAGATTCCTAATTTAGGTATCTTCTGCGTATATAGCAGCGCGCTTCCTACGTTGGCATTATCCAAATCAGGTTAAGGGTCGAAGTTAAAACTTCCTCTCAGCCTGCTACACAAGCTCCCCTGCTAATATTTAATTTTTTTCAATATAACACATATGGAATAATAAGTCAACTTGCCAGAGCACAACCCCTTCTTAATGGAAAGTCACCCCAATTAATGTTTGATGTGCAACCTTTTTCTATGTCACTATACCCTCTAAAAAATACAATTGTTTTGATGCCAAACAAAAGGGAAGCTACCCCTGGCAATTACGCATATCCTATCCATTTATTCGCATTCTTCACATAAGCATGAAAATGAAATCTTACATTCTATTCGCTTTCAGCCTGTCGTTTTCCCATCCGATGCCAACTAATAAACCCATAAACATCATTAATCAAAAAAGCAGTAAAGCAAACAACAACAGACATATATGAAATATCCTCTATGGTTGCCAAAGTCCACAAAACAATGAGAACGATATCATTCGCAGCATACCCAATGGCATAATAAGGACTTCTTCTAAATGTCAGATACACTGCAATAAAACTTGTTGTGACAGATATGGTGCTCGGGATAATGTTTGCCGTATGAAAATATTTCAAAACAAAATAAAATCCTAGGGTAACCAATATTGATAAAACCCACATCCTCTGCCACTCCTCTTGGGCCAGATGATTTACCCTAACCTCTGCCTTATTTCCATTGTATGGATTTTTAAGCCAAGAAATCAGTGCAAATATTGCCATTGGCATGGTCATGCCAAGATATGTAAGCATTTCTCCATAATAGGAAAAGGTGAGCGAAATGATGCCATAAATCAAGCTGAAAATAATCATAAGAAATTGACCAACGGGATTCCCTTTGGCATTAAAAATCAGCGAGGTAACACCTATTAGCGATGCCAAAAGAGTTAGATAGTTGCCTCGATCAAAAATATAAAAAGAAACAACAATCACCAAAACGGAACCGAACCACAGTATCAACTCCCCTTTAGAAAAATAATGAAATAGAGATTTTAAATTCTTCATATACCCTCCAAAAAAATAAGCACCCGCCCACACATCTTCTTAGACCTAACGATGTGTAAACGAATGCCTTACGCATTTCTACCCGGTGGCAGATATATTTAACTTTATCTATATCTATAACATAAAATCAGAAAAAAGGCAATCCCTCTGGAACAAACTCTTGTTGCTCTTTTGTTAAAATACAAGATTATTTTTATTTTTACCTTCACCAGTATTCCAAAATACTAAATATAGTCACGGAAGATGAGCTTATGTAGCAAAGAATTATTGATTGGTAAGCCTAACCGTTAACATAGCATATTCTTCATTATCTCGAAAAATAAAATTCTCTAATGAGTAAAAATCATTCAAATTGGCGCCATAAAGTTCACCATTTATATCAGAATTGCGATAAGCAATGAGTGGCGATTCTTGCTCAGAAAGGAAAATTGAATCATTTATATCAATATCCCACGTTCCCTCTTTAAATTGACTTGTAAAACCATCAGGATTCGTAACTAGATTTCTCCCACTACCTCCAGATTTAAAACTCATACTAGGACAAAATAAATTTGAGTATTCAACGGCAAAAAAATTATTTTCATCTTCAATATCCCCTTTGAATGTTGATTTCCTTACCCAAGTTTTATCCTGCAAGTAATATAATGATGCGGCGAAAGTTTTGTATTCACCTGCAAATTTAATCGTATACACATCTGCATTCATACCATTAGTAAACGCTGATAAATAAAACTCTTCCATGTTTGTTAAATTCATTTTTTCCATGAATGGCTTGCTTAATGATAATTCATTATCTTNNTTTAATTTCACCTGATGAGTTCTCTCTGTTTTCAGTAGCAGATGAATTTTCTAGCGATTCAAAATCTTTGCCTTGACAAGCCGCCAAAAAAAACACTCCCATGAAAAGTAACATGACAATGATCTTTTTCAAAAGCATACCTCCTAAGCAGCAATCTAACGACCTACGTTTTTAATCATTATACCATAAAAAAGCAGGTGTGAGTTAAATACTCACACCTGCTTTTAAAGTGCGGATGGTGGGACTCGANNCATCCGCAAGGAAAACTGCTTGACCATAATAACATATATTTTTACACAATGCAAGTATTTTTTTAAAAAAAGTTTATTCTTTTAAAAAGTGGTTTCGTTCAGTTTCTCTTCCTTTGCCTTTTACCTTCAATTTGCCATTGAATAGCTATTTTTCCCAGATCCTTTCACTTTATAAAGGGCTTCATCCGCCGCCTCATAAAGCTGATTAAAACTAATTCCTGATTTTGGATAGCAGGCCACCCCAATACTACAAGTTACAACTGCCTCATCAGACTTTAGCTCTGCCCTTTCAAGAGCCTCACAAATTTCTGCAGCTTTTTTAGCTGCTTGTTCTTCATTTGCATTTTTTAAGAATACAACAAATTCGTCTCCACCAAGGCGACCTACATAGTCGCTACTGCGAACATTGGATCTTAAAATCTCGGTGGTAGTAATCAAGGCATGGTCACCCAAAGCATGGCCATAACCATCGTTGATTTGTTTAAAATTATCTAAATCCAAGAGCAACATGGCATGCCTTTTATTTGCCAACTCAGGCTCCTCGAAACATAAATTTACATTGTTTTCAAAAGCCATTCTATTTAGGGCACCTGTCAAAGAATCCTTTTTTACTTGCATCTGTAATTTGGAAATTTCCTTCATCTGTTGGTCAATTGGTACAATCATGCCATAACATTTTAGAGGAGCTCCCGTTCTATCATGCCAAACACGATAAACAAATTGATGCCACTGTATACTCCCATCCCGACAAATGGTTCTGAATTCAACAGTGTCTGATTCCTTTCCTGCAATTAAATTTAGGCCCATTTTTNNCCCCCTGGTCTTCCTCTATGATAAAGGGATGAGGCTTTTTAAAGTCACTAATGGTTTGGAATGAAGGTCCTCTGCCAAACTGTTTGTAGTAATTATCATTCACAACAAGGATATCCTTAGCATAATCCCCTTCAAAGGAGATCATCCCTGCTACTTCTTCCGCCATTTTAAAACGCTCGTGCTCCTTTTTAATGGACGATGTAGCCTGTCTAATAAAAAAATATGTCGTAATACAAACTGCCACACAAAGCAGAATAATTTTAAAAATAATATTTGAACCTAGCACCTCAAATTCATTCGTAAACCGAGAAATGCCGTAGTCTGGGGTAGAACAAAACAAATACCACTCATTGATACCTAACGGAATATAAGTCATAAAGCGTTTTTCTTCCCCACTGCTATCCATAAAAGAACTGATTTCGTTTTTTTCTATGCGATACCGGATTTCATTTGTATCAACGGCCTTTGAATCCAGATAGGCAAAAATATTGCTGTAACCATTCAATAAATCAGTTTCCTGGTCATTGCTTAGAATGTTCCCCTGCTTATCTGTTACATAAAGATAACTATCTTCATCATAAAAATTGTGACGAATGGAATCCTCAACCAAATTGTGGCTAAAGGTTCCTATCAAAATCGAGGTGACGATACCATCACGATAAAGAGGAATAGAAAGAACCAATTGGCTAGTACCGCCAATCCCATTATTAAAACACTGAATACTTGGCCTGCCCTGTGCAGAGTCCTTAAAAAATGCTTCGTCAGAAACTTCAACAAGACTTCCCTGGTCAAATTCTGCTATTCCTGTCTCGACATCAACCAACCCAAATTTATCAAAACAGCTAGTGAAATGAATGTATTGTTTAAAAGTACTTATATCATCAATTAAAAACTCATTTTGTCCATTAATATAATTTGCTACTGCATTTAACGAGTTATATTGCTCCTCCATTCGCTTCAGAAAGTTATTTTTCACGGTTTCAACATGCTCATAAAGGATGTAATCCGTTTGCTCTTGAATGATTCTTTTACTCTGCTTTGAATATTCCCAAACCTGAAAAAATATTGCTCCAAAAATCATAAAAATGATTAGGAATATCCACAAGAATCTCTTATTTTCCCGCATATTGGGCCCTCTCCAATTTAGTATACAAAAGAACTTATAAAAGCTCTTTACAGCACATAATAGTTACATTTGTCCGAAATATAATATACATTTTTTTTGAGAAGAATACAAGTCGATGTGAAAATAAAATATATTTTTGTATATTGAATACATAAATCACTAAATTTAATAGAATTCTACCAATGCAAATAGAAATTATTACTAGGCATTGCTACTCCTGGTTTTATGTTAATTTTCCCTACCTTGTCCGCCTTCAATTGAATAAAATCCCATAAAAAAAGCCGCATACAAAACCTGCGACAATGTAATTTTGCAATTAATAACCTTTTACCATATTTATATGCTATCATTGCTAACCGAAGCCATGGAACTTCTAAAAGTGTATATACTTGGTATTAATATATTCCCGATAGATTTATTAGCCAACTTTAATCTTCCCCTGTTCAAACACATCTTCATCTAAGTACCTGTTTATGTTTGCGTGATTGATCCAGCTAAGTAAATAAATATCTAGCCCCTGCATATGTTTTTTCATCACAACTTAAGACTACCTCTGCTTGCCTAAAAAACAAACAGCTAATCAATAGGTTTCTAGGAATTCCAAATATTTCTATGATATTTTTTCTGCTTATTTTCGTATAAATATTCATTTCCTATAATTCTAATCCAAAAAAATAGTCTCTTTCTCTTGTAAGCTTTTGACAAAAGAAGGAGACTAATATTATTATCATAATTAATTTTTAGAAACACATACACTTATCATACGAAATCAACCATTATCACAATTGATGCTTCGTATTAACAAACATAAGATTTGCGAAAACTCAAGGAATGCCTATTATTTGGCATTATCAACAGAGTACATATGAGCAATCAAATCAACAACTTTGTTGCTATAACCCCATTCATTGTCATACCATGCAATTAATTTTACAAAGTTATCATCAAGCATAATACCAGCTTTTTCATCAAAAATACATGTGTGGTAATCGCCCAAAAGATCGCAAGAAACGATTTCTTCGTTCATATAACTGATAATGCCCTTCATTGTTGTTTGAGATGCCTCTTTCACCTTCTCACAGATTGCTTCATATGTTGTAGGTGTTTTTAAACGTGCTGTTAGATCAACAACTGAAACGTCATTTGTTGGCACACGGAAGGACATGCCTGTCATTTTTCCCTGCAATTCAGGAATAACTCTGCCAACTGCCTTTGCAGCGCCTGTTGTAGAAGGGATAATATTACCGAAAACAGATCTGCCTGTTCTCCAGTCGCGCCCTGCTCTAGCATCTACTGCTTTTTGTTTTGCTGTTGCAGAGTGAATTGTAGACATCAAACCCTGCTCAATGCCAAAGTTGTCATGGACAATTTTAACCAAGGGAGCCAAGCAGTTTGTTGTACAAGATGCATTAGACACAATATCATATTCGGGTTTATATTCCATATGGTTTACACCCATAACAAAGGTTGGCATAACACTATCTTTAGAAGGTGCAGTCAAAATCACTTTCTTTGCACCACCAATTTTATGTAACCCAGCTTTAATAACTGTATTAAAAGCACCAGTGGATTCAACGATATATTCTGCGCCACATTCAGCCCAGTTAATCAAACCCGCATCACTTTCGCTAAAAACACGAATTTTCTTTCCATTTACGATAAGGCAATTCTCTCCGATTTCGATTTCACCGTTAAAGCGGCCAAAAACACTATCATATTTTAACTGATAAACCATAAAGTCCAATTCAGCATTTCTCAAATTAATCCCACAAAGCTCAAACTCATCCTGGCGGTTCATCAAAACTCTAAAGACCACTCTGCCGATGCGTCCAAAACCATTGATACCAACTTTAATTGCCATAGTGTATCCCCTCTCATTGTTTGAAAAAACTATTTTGCAAGGACTATTGTAGCACAATTATCCAGAAAAAAAGCCGAAAAGTCCCAAATAATTAATTTTCAGAACTCTAACCAGATTCAATCCTTTTTGTGATTTTAAGTTTATGAAAACTTGATATGGAAGTGGGACACTTTTCGTCCTATTTCCTATTTTTGCATAAAAATGTGGGACGTTTTTTGTCCTATATTTTTAGATGCTCTTTAAAAATTAAAAAATATACAATTTCGAAAAAATTATTTTATAAAAAAAGGATGTATTATATAAATAGAACAAGACTTACTTATTACAATTTAACATAATTACTACATTGACAAATATTTATGAAAAATAAAAAACCCTTACAGAAAAAATCTGCAAGGGTAAAGTTTATCAATATTTAAATTGAAATGATTACGCTTTATCCACGTTGTACATATGAATAATCAAATCCAACGCTTTGTTGCTGTAACCCCACTCATTGTCATACCAGCTAACCAGTTTAACAAAGTTATCATTCAAAGCAATACCTGCTTTTGCATCAAAAATGGAAGTATGCGCATCAGATAAAAAGTCAGAAGAAACAACATCATCTTCTGTATAATCCATAATGCCCTTCATTTCATTTTCACAAGCTTTTTTGATTGCCGCTTTAATTTCTTCATATGTTGCAGGCTTTGCCAAACGGCAAGTTAAATCAACAACAGAAACATCGATTGTGGGAACACGGAAAGCCATACCTGTCAATTTGCCTGCCATCTCAGGGATAACCTTACCTACTGCCTTAGCCGCACCAGTGGAAGAAGGGATGATGTTTGCAGAAGCTGCACGTCCACCTCTCCAGTCTTTTCTGGAAGGACCATCTACTGTTTTCTGTGTTGCAGTCTGGGAATGAACTGTTGTCATCAAGCCTTCCACAATACCAAAGTTATCATTGATAACCTTTGTTAAAGGTGCCAAACAGTTTGTTGTACAAGATGCATTGGATACGATTTTCATATCCTTTGTGTATTTATCATTGTTAACACCCATTACAAACATAGGAGCATCTGCAGAAGGAGCAGAGATGATTACCTTCTTTGCGCCACCACTAAAGTGTGCTTCTGCCTTATCCATAGTTGTAAATAAGCCTGTGGATTCCAGCACATATTCTGCGCCAGCTTCTTTCCAAGGAATTTCCTTTGGATCCATACAGTTGTAAACAGTGATTTCTTTACCATCTACTACAAGTTTCCCATTTTTTTCTTCCATTTTTGCATTAAAACGACCATGTGCTGAATCATACTTCAACATATAAATCATGTACTCCACATCAATGAAAGGGTCATTTACAGCAACAACTTCAGCGTCCCCACGCTCCATTGCAGCTCTAAACACCAATCGACCAATTCGGCCAAATCCGTTAATACCTACTTTTACCATATAAATTCCTCCTCGTTTTTAAATAGATAGCTGTTAATTTTCGGCAAAACAGTTATCTATCATTTAGTATACCACAATTTTCACTCTAAAAAAAGAAAAATTGGCAAATCGTGGCGAAATTTCTTCAATTGTAAGAATTCTAACTTCATATCCATTCTTCCCAAATCGAATAGAAACCATGCATATTAGTATTCATCGCAACGGAACATATCAATGATTGATAATGTTAGCATAGCAGCAGAAACAGCCAGAGAAACTGCACTAACTACCAAACGAGAAACTTTCACAGTATTACCTCCTTTCGGAAAAGCTTGCAAATTTTATGAAAATATTTTATCATGTTAGCCATAAGAAGTAAAACAAATTCATCAATTTTTTAAAAGGATGTGCTGTTTTTATGATTTTTATCGGTGGAATCTCCCAAGGGCATAAAGATTTAGGATTTTTACAAACTTTGATATGCAAAAAATGCGGTCGTTTTAGCAGTGTATCTGTATATATGGTGTATACATACTTTAGTTTTTTCTTTATCCCGCTGTTCAAGTGGGGCAAAAAATACTATGCTGTTTCAAACTGCTGCCAAACAACCTTTTCAATTCCTGATGAGCTGGGTAAAGCCATCGAACGGGGCGAATCTGTCAGTTTAAGAGAAGAAGATTTAGAAATTGTAGGAATGGCCACAAATAACTATTCCAACTGCCCTGATTGCGGGTTTTTATTAACACCCGAATATACCTATTGTCCCAAATGTGGTAGAAAAATATAAGCCCATAAAAAAAGGCTCATGATAACATATTCATTATATGCGTATCACGGGCCATTTTTATTTTTTGGTTTATTTTTGTCAGTCCCACTAGCCACAAAGCCTAAAAATCTTTGTGTCTACACATTTTTTTAAAAGCACTCGCCCTTGCCAACAAACAACCCCAATTCCTGTGATCCTTTGGTTGACCAGAAAATAATTGATTAGCAAATTTTATGAAGTTATCATTTTTCTATTTTTATTTTTCATTTCATTTTCAAATATTTTTCTTTTATTCATTGGATAATCGCTTTCGCATTCGCTCCAAAACCTTCTTTTCAATGCGTGAAACTTGAACCTGAGAGATTCCCATTCTTTTAGCAACTTCGGTCTGCGTTCGATCCTCAAAGTATCGAAGGACAATGATTTGCCTTTCTTTCACTTCAAGGCTATCCAACGCCTCCATCAAGCAAAGTCGATTGATCACCTGATCTCCATCCTCTTTTGCCGCCAGCTTGTCCTGCACTTGCAAATCGTCCTGCTGCGAAACGGGGGCATTCAGGCTCTCCACTTCTTTCTTAGACTCTAGCGCTGGGATGAGCTGTTCTAACTCTACCTCTAAGGCTTCGGCAAGCTCTTGCAAAGTCACCTCCCGATTGGTTTCTTGTTGAAGCTTTTCCTGCATTTTTTTTGCCTTTGCAGCAAGCTCTTTTAGGCTTCGGCTTACCTTTATCGTTCCATCATCCCGAAGGAATCTACGGATTTCTCCGATAATCATGGGAACGGCATAGGTTGAAAATTTCACTTCAAATGAAAAATCAAATTTTTCAATGCACTTCAAAAGTCCAATTGAGCCAATTTGATAAAGATCCTCCATTTCAACGCCCCTACCTTGAAACCGCCTTACAACGCTCCAGACCAAGCCCGAGTTTTCTTGCAATAAAATCTCCTTTGCCTGTCGATTTCCTTCCTTTGCCTGCAGAATGAGTTCCTGTGTCCTATCCATGGCATCCCCTCATTCCGTAGTCAATGTCTTCTCCATAAAAATTCTGGTACCCTCTCCTTGCTTGCTTTCCACCCGAACTTCTTCCATAAAAGTTTCCATAATTGTAAAGCCCATACCCGAGCGTTCTAATTCAGGTTTGGAGGTATACAGAGGTTCTCTGGCCTGATTTACATCACTGATTCCCAGTCCTTTGTCGGCCACTTCTATGTAAACTTTCCCATCTTTGTAGCCGCAAAACAACTCAACATCGCCGTGCTTTTCTTCGTACCCGTGAATAATTGCATTGGTTACAGCTTCAGAAACAGCCGTTTTCACATCTGTAATTTCAGACAACGTAGGATCATATTGAGATAAAAATGCCGCCGTCATAATTCTTGCCAAGGCTTCATTTTGAGATTTTGCGGCAAAAAATACACGAAACTCATTTTGATATTCCATTATTCCTTTCCTCCTTCCACATACTCCAAAGCCAAATCTACATTAGGGAATGATGGAATAAGGGATTGAACCGCTGAAAGGCGAAAAATTTGATCTACTCTTTCATTTGCCTCTGCCACAGCAATTCGTCCTCCTAACCTCTGGATATTTTTATATCGTCCGATCACTGCGCCAATACCGGAGCTATCCATAAAAGAAACGCCTCCCATGCGGAAAATTAGATTTTTTCCACCCATCTTTTCTAGGGCACTGTCCGCTTCCCCACGCAATATCTCACAGGTATGATGGTCGATTTCGCCGTCTATTTTGATTATTAGCGTTCTATTTCGTTTTGTAATTTTCAGATCCATGAAATTCCTCCTTCCTAGATAACTATACATGATTTTTAGACTCTTGTTTGCAAAATCCATCATCAAAATCTCCCTTGTCACGACATGTCCCCAAAAAAAAGGACAGAAAAACTTTTTTTCAGACACGCACGGAACTGAAAATCGCCACATACAATAAATCTATAACACGGTTTCACTGCGTTTTCGAAAACTTGGGGGTGAGTATGTGCTAGCTTTTTTTGTCGTTTTACCATTTTTATTTGCCTTTTCCTCTGCCGGTGCCTTTCCAAAACCACTTTCAAAAGAAGAGGAAGCCTATTATTTAAACCTGTATCAAACGGGAAATGAGGTGGAAAAAAAGGATGCTAAGGATAAGCTAATTCTCCATAACCTGCGCTTAGTAGCCCATATTGCCAAAAAATATTCAGGCAATGCAAGAGAACCTGAAGAACTTATTTCCATCGGCATCATCGGCCTTATCAAAGCAGTCGATTCGTATAACGTAGGGAAAAATGTTAGGCTGGTTTCATACGCAGCGAAATGTATTCAAAACGAGCTGCTCATGTGGCTAAGAAGCGGAAAAAAATATCAGAATGATATCTCCCTTCACGAACCCATCGGAACAGATCGGGACGGAAACGAAATCGTCATGTTAGACATAATCAATAGTGATAATCCAGATTTTGTGGATGCCATAGACTTCTCAATCAAGTCAGAAAAAATGCTAAATGCAGTAAAAACTTTGCTCTCACCAAGAGAACGAACGGTAATCGTACTGCGATATGGTTTGGCAAATCAAGATATTCTTACTCAACAAGAAATTGCGGAGCGACTGGGTATATCCCGCTCTTACTCTTCTGTTATTATAGGGCTAAACATTCAAAAAACACGACAATACCTAAAATCCTTCCAAACAATATTCAAACGAAAGATATTAAAATAAAAAAGCCATCTACCCTAAAATTCACAAAATTGAAAATTAGGTAGAGGCTTTATTTTTTTAGAAACCACTTTGCCTATTTGGACAGAGGACAATTTCCTCTCAGCCCAAACCTTTTTCTTCAAAGAAAATATCATCAAACTTCCAGTTTATTTTGATATAGCCATTTTTTTCTATTACAATCACGTCAACAAAATTTTCAACCACCTCTTTTGTTAACCCCAGAAAAAGGCTTTCTTCTTTTGATTTATTGCTATCTCTTCCACCTTCTATTCTTTTCTGATTCAATTCATTTAGCTGTTTTTGTCCAAATACCAACAAGTCATTGATGTCCTTACACCGGATTTCATAGGCATCCTTTCCCATTAAAAACATCTCTTTCCCAATTTCACCTTGCCTAAATGATTCATAAAGACAGATTTTGTCTAGTTTCATTTTTCTTAATGCAGACTCCTGCTTTTTTAAACTTTTTCTCGTATTTGCTATTTTTTCTTCAAGCAAAATATCCGCTCTATTTTCAAAATCAGGCTCCCAAGCTATGTTTATGAGAGCTTTCAGATAATAATAAATGGCATCTTCTATTTCCTTCTCCGCTACTCTTTGCTGATAACACCCAAACTTCTCACTCACATCATTTGTGGGACACCGGTACGTCGCCCCTCTCCCTTTATTTTTTGATGCTTTACGAGAAATCACATGATTACAAGCACCACATTTCACTTTCTTGCTTAAAGGATGGGGCGGCTGATAACACCGTTTTTGATAGTTTTGGAACATTGCATTTACCCGTAGGAAAGTATCCCTCTGTATTATTCCCTCATGGGCATTTGGCACAATTACCCAATCCTTCCTTACCACATTCATTTCTTTCTGGCTGCCAACCCCCGTGGGTTTCACCTTGCCATATATCCCATCCCCAGTATATCTTTGATCCTTTAAAATGATTGATATGGTCGAAGGCCGCCAAATGGATTTCTCGTGAACACTGACACAAGAATACCCATCCCCCCTCATCTTGCGTAGCATACTTGGGCTTGGCACATTCTCTTTATTCAGGATACGGGCAATTTCCACCTTTGCAATACCCTCCAATGCCATATCGAAAATCCTTTGTACAACAGGTGCTGTTTCAGTGTCAATTCTCAGCTTTTGACCCAAATCTTTTTGATAGCCATAGGGGGCAAAAGCAGAAATAAAATTTCCCTGTTGTGCCTTAATACGACGAACACTTGTTATTTTTTTTGATAAGTCCTTGCTGTAAAGGTCGTAAACCAAGTTTTTAAACGCAGTCGAAAGGAATTCTGAATTACAAGAGTTGCTATTGCTATCATAACCATCGTTGATTGCAATAAATCGAACCCCTAGACTTGGGAAAACTTCCTCCAAATAAGTACCCACAGAAATATAATTACGGCCAAAACGAGAAAAATCTTTTACAATGATACAACTAATTTCTCCATTTTGGGTAGCTTCAAGCAAGGCTGTTATACCCGGTCGGCGAAAGTCAGTACCACTAAATCCATCATCCAAAAACTCCTGAACTGCGAGGTTCGATAGATCCTTGTTATGTTGAATAAAATCGCAAATCAATTCCCTCTGGCCCCTAATGCTGTTACTTTCTTCTTGATTTTCGTCTTCGTCCGAAAGGCGCAGATACATCCCAATAACTCCGGCCATTGTTACGCCCCCCTTATTTTTCAGTTTATGTCCCCTATCAAACCCTCCCATTCTGCTTGGTGTGCATAGTGGATGGAATAAAAATTATTTTTAATGACAATCTGTTTCAAAAAAAACTTACAGAATTCTTTTGTTAGCCCTTCTGGATTTTTCAGTCGGTTTATGTTTTTCATCCATTCCTTTGTCTGAGGGATATTGTTTATCTCTTCTTTTTTCTCATAACTCCAGTCATTTGGATTAAAACTCCCCTTTTTTTTGCTGTCCCATGACCTTGGCATTTTCTCTTCGGATAAAGCATCAATTTCCTCTCCAATCAAAGCAAACTGCCTTTTGCAACTCTCAAGCACAACTTCTTTTAATACCTTCTCTGAAACAGGCCTTGACTTGCAACCGCCCTCTTTTATGTACCTTCGTGGGCAGTAATAATAATGGCTTATCAATGTGCCATCCTGGTGATAATAGCCGCTATTCCTTTGTAAAACACAGCCACATTCACCACATATCAACATCCCTTGAAATACATTTTCCGATTTCTCCTTTGGCGAGGTATATCTGGTTTCACTCTTAGGAACGTCTTTTTCCTGCTTCCATTTTGATTGAACCTCATCGAAAATCATTTTTGAAATGATTGGCTCATGGGTTTTTTGAATCAGATTCCATTCGTCTTGAGGCAGTGTTAACAGCCCACCCCCTTTATAGAATGCTTTTTCTGTCTTTCGCTCCACAAGGCATCCTAGGTAGATGGGATTTTTTAAAATTCCCATGACTGTGGACCCATGCCACAGGGCAGTTTTCTTGCCATCACTAAAGCCCTGCATATAGCGAAGCTTAAAATATGATGGTACTTCCATATCATTCAGCCTTCGGGCAATGGTAGCACAGCCCATCCCCTCTATGCGCCAACGAAAAATGCTCCTAACAACCTCAGCCTGCTCTTGCTGAATTTCCAACTGATACTTATTTTTGGGGGAAATGCCATAGCCATAGGGGGGAATTCTATTCATAAACTTGCCACTTTTCTTTTTTACAGCAATGGCAGTGCTAACTTTTTTTGAAATATCCTTTGCATAATGATCGTGCAAAATTCCCTTCAGGGATATCATTATTTCACCGTTGTCGTCACAATAATTACTATCGAAGCTGTCATTTACTGAAATAAATCTTATACCCATATAAGGGAAAACAGTTTCTAACAACCTACCGGTTTCTAAATAATTTCTGCCAAAGCGAGATAAATCTTTTACGATTACACAATTCAACTTTCCCTTATTTAAATCTTCCATGAGGTGGGCAAACCCAGGCCGGTCAAAATTTGTCCCCGTTTGTCCATTATCAATATACGTTTTAATAAAACTGAGATCATCATGTTTTTCCACATAATCTCTAGCAATTAAAATTTGATTTCTTATAGAAGAATCTTGTTTTTCTTCCTCCTCGATGGATAACCTTGCATATATGGCCGTATTATATTGGGTTTTTTGTTTTTTTTCATACTCCGAACTTTGCAATTTTTTTCTGCTGACTCTTGCCATCCACCATTCCTCCTCGAAAGAAGAATTGCAATGCCCCTGCTTTCAAAATCTTTGGGTATTTCAAGTTTGGTTCACCAAATTTCCGCCCTCATCATTCCTGTGAAACTCATCTTTATAATTTAAAACCACTCTGATGGTACTGCCGTTTACTACTATAATTCTTTCCACCAAGAAAATTAAGTTTGCTCTGTTCAGTTGAGGTGTCTCATTATCTTTCTTTTGCCCTTGCCCACACTTCCCTTGGCACAGCTCAGCCTCCAAAAGTGTTGTTTTCTTTCCTTGCAGATTCTTTATTTTATCCCGATAGGCTTTGCAAATTTGTTCATAATGAAGCTTCATCTCCAGAAACTCCGCCTTTGTGAGAATTCCTTCTCTATAATCTTCATAGAGCGATTTTTTCAGGCTTTCATACTTTTTCAACCTTTCCAAGTTATACTCATACTGTTGTGCCAAATTCTCCTGTTTATCCCACCAGCAAATCTGTCCTGCTGTTTCTAATTTATCTAACTGCCCAAACATATTGACATGGCTTTCTAACAGCTTCTCTAGGGCATCCACAACAAAACTCTCCCGAATCCGATGGCTGCTACACTGGTTGCTATCCTCTTTGTTTTTGGAGCAAACGTAATATGCATATGTTTTTCCACGAGCTTTCACTGTTTTGCGAACCATGTTGCTCCCACAGGTTCCACACCTTAAAAAGCCCGACAACAAATACAGCTTATCTGCCTGAGGTGATGTTCTGGTATCATTTAACATCATACCCTGAACGATATTAAATTCGCCTTTTGTAATAATGGCATCATGGGATGACTCTACTCTAATCCAATCCTGTTTTGGCTTTTTGATCCTTTTGTGCAATTTATAATTCAGGGTGGTTTCTTTCCCCTGCACCATCATGCCTGTATAAATTTCATTTTTCAAGATCCGATCCACCGCCATTGGCGACCACTTTGCCTGGGGATTACGTTTGAATGACGTCATAAATTTTGAATTCTTGTAGATTTTATATTCCAAAGGAGAAGGAATACCCAATTGATTCAAATAATCAGAAATAAAGGTATTATTATAGCCAGAAATTCGTAGAGAGAAAATCTCTTTCACGGTGGCTGCTGCCATTTCATCTACCACCAACTTGTGCTTATCCTCCTTAGATCGAGTGTAACCATAAACTGGAAATGCACCAACAAAATCTCCTTTTTTTTGGCGAACTTCCAATTGAGACCTTGCCTTTATGGAAATATCACGGCTATAAGCATCATTCATCAGGTTCTTAAAGGGGAGGACAATGCTATCCGTTTGGGTATCCTCACGGGCAGTGTCGATATTATCATTAATTGCAATAAAACGAACCCCAAGGAAAGGAAAAATCTCTTGGATATAGCGTCCCGTTTCAATATAGTTTCTGCCAAAACGAGAAAGGTCTTTTACGATAACACAATTTACTTTACCCTGTTTTATTTCCTCTAACATCTCTTTTAGTGCCGGTCTCTCAAAGGTAACACCACTAAAACCATCGTCCACCTTTTCACTAATTACTACGATATCATCTTTATCTATTAAAAAAGCATGAATCAATTCTCTTTGATTTTTCACGCTGTTGCTTTCAAATTTGTCGCCATCTTCCCTAGAAAGGCGAATATATATTGACGCTTGATAAACCATAGGCTTTTCCTCTTTTAACATAAAAAATCCTCCCAACATGTTTTAATACCTGCCAAACAGTTAAGACGATAACCCAATTAAATTGCTATGTAATTAGAAAAGTTTTATTTCAGAAATTACCTAAAATTATCCTTAATTGTTTGCATCAAAATAATAAGTGCTCCATTTTTTCCGCTATCTGCTCATTCTCAAATATTGTTTAATCCGCTCAACCAAGGTCATATCTGTCTCTGAAAAAACAGATTCTACAACGATGTTTCCACATTTAAACAAATAGGGATTCTTTATCTGTTGAATAAAATCAGCAACACGCTCCTCTTTGGGCAAGTCGATTTGGACTTCCACTGTTCTTATATCAACCAACTCATTTAAATCAACCTTGGTAGCATCTAAACTTTTCATTTCGCCAAGCTCTTTTGATGTAATCATTCAAATACCCCCTTTTCCCCTTAATCTATTTATATAAAAAACGCTCTCGTCCTATTCAAACCAAGTAGGCGTAGTATCATCTCCCACAAAATACAAAAAGTTATATGACAGCATGCCAAAATTAACAAGGCTCATTAAAATGATAAAAATACGAACAACAAAAAAGCACCCCCAACTGCGCCTTTCACGCAATCAGGGGTGCTTCCATTATTTTGTGCTTATTCCTTCATAATTTAGGGATTAGAAAGAAATTAATTTACAGGTAGATAGCAAATTATTCGTACATCTTCTTCAGAGCAATTTCTGTTGGCTGTCTGCCGTCTTTCCATTTGATTTCACCTGGTGTGATGCAATCAGAAACAGGGCAAACATTTAAGCACAGGTGGCAACCAACGCATTTTTCATTCAACTCAGGTCTACGTTTATCCGCTACCCAGTCAATCGCCTGGTGGCCTGCATCAAAGCAAGAAACGTAGCATCTACCGCAGCCTACACACTTGTCATGATTAAAGTCAGGCAAAATTTTGAAATCACGATTTAAGTCTTCAGCGGGGATAATATTATCCAATGCTTTACCAACAAAATCATCCAACTTTTCATAGCCTCTTTCATCCATCCAGTGCATCAAACCGTTGGACATATCCTCAACGATTCTGTAACCATACTGCATGATTGAAGTAGTAACCTGCAAGTTTCTACATCCTAACAGGAGGAATTCCAAGCTATCTCTCCATGTTTCAATACCACCAATACCAGACATAGGAACATTTCTCAGCTTTTCGTTTTGCAACATTTGTGCGATAAAACGAAGTGCGATAGGCTTAACTGCTGCGCCAGAGTAACCAGAAATGGAGGATTTTCCGTTTACAACAGGCATAGCTGTCATGTTTTCCAGATCAATGTTGGTAATTGATTTAACAGTATTGATTGCGGAGATACCCTGTGCGCCACCCTCAATTGCAGCAATGGCAGGAATGCACATATCTGTAATGTTAGGTGTCATTTTTGCAATGAAAGGAATCTTTGTTGTTTCTGCTACCGCTTTGGAATATGCCCGCACCAAATCGGGATTAGAACCAACGTCAGAACCCATAGCATGGGATGTCATCTGTGGACAGGAGAAGTTACCTTCAATTAAATCCACACCAACTTCATCACACATTTTTGCCAGTTTACGCCATTCATCTTCATTAGAACCCATGATGGACGCAACCATAATTTTATCGGGATAAGCTTTTTTCAGCTTATACATATTATCAAAGTTTACTTCAGTAGGCTTATCGGAAATCTGCTCCATATTTTTAAAACCTAACCAAGGCATGCCTTCTTTTTTCACATGGTCAAAACGAGGTGAACACTCATCCGCAACGAAAATACCAATGGTTTTGTAGTAAACACCACCCCAGCCTGACTCGAAGGCCTTTGCCACCATTTCGTAATTACTGCCAACAGGAGATGATGACAGGAAAAACGGATTTTCACATCTTACGCCTAAAAAATCAATAGATAAGTCTTTTTTAATTCCCATCTTAGTTCACCTCTTTCTGTGCAAGATAATTCATCATTTCTGCCGCTGCGGCTTTACCGGATGCAACAGCTTCAACAACAGTCTTTCCGCCTAAAACCACGTCACCACCAGCAAAGATACCGTCAACGCTTGTTTTAAAGCCATCATCCACCACGATTAAGCCTTTTTCATTCAGAGCGAAAGGAGCTACACTAGCCATATCTTCTGCGCCTTGTCCAATAGCAAAAACAACTGTATCCACTGCAACTTTTGCTTCGCTTTCTCCATCTCTGCCTTTGAATCTCATGGCTTCTACTTTATCTGTACCTAGCACTTCAGCCGGTGCAAAGTTTGTTGTGATAGAAATGCCTAAAGAAAGAGCATACTGGAATTCTGCCATGTCCGCAGGTGCTTCCTCGATGGTTCTTCTATAATAGATATCAACTTTCTCTGCACCCAATAATTTTGCAGAAACCGCACTATCCATAGCAACGTTACCGCCACCGATTACAATAACTCTTCTGCCGGGATTATATGTACCTTCAGATTTTCTTGCTTTTTTCAAGAAGTCTGCCGCTGCCATAACTCCAGGTAATTCAGCACCAGGAATCTCAGGCAATTTTTCTAACCATAAACCAGCACCGATGAAAATAGCAGCATTTTCTTCCTGCAATTTCTCAATGGAAATATCTTTGCCAACTTTGGTATTAAAAACGAATTTAACACCTAGGTTTTTTACTGTTTCAATATCATGATCAACAACGTGTTGAGGCAATCTTGCTGGAGTGATACCATAAGTTAAAACACCGCCGGCTTTTTCTTCCGCTTCATAGATTGTAACCTCATAGCCCTCCATTGCAAGCTTAGCTGCACAAGCTAAGGACGCAGGGCCAGAGCCAACACAAGCAACTTTTGCATCTTTTTTCTCTTGGGGAGCTTTTAAAACAGTCATATTCAACGCTTCTTCTTGCTCAACTGCATATCTTTGCAGTCTACCAATTTCGATAGGTCTGTCAATGCCGCATCTGCTACAAGCTTCTTCGCAAAGTCTGTCATATGGACAAACTCTTGCGCAGCTACCGCCCAAAACATTGTTTTCTCTAATTGTTTCAGCCGCACCTTTTACGTTTCTAAAACGAATGGAACGAATGAACTTTGCAGGATCAGTACCTGCTGGACAGCTTTTGCTACAAGGAGCATCATGACACAACAAGCATCTTGAAGCCTCTTCCATCGCTGTTCTTGGCGTAAAGCCATCAACAGCCTCAGAAACATACGTTGATTTAATTACTTTACTCAATTTCTTCAACTCCTCTCATAGTTCTAAGCTCTATATAAATAAACAAAATTAGCTAATTTTACACTCAATTAAATTTTGTTGTATTTAAACTTATCCTTGCTTTTATATCTAGCTTAGTTTTGCTATCTGCATCAATCATTTTCACTTTAAATGAATTGAAAAACACATTCTTGGTTAATCGATATTTCATCCAAGAAAAAATTGCTTATACGAATCAACTCACACCCCAATTTAGAATCCTTTAAAACCAAATGAATTTAAACCAAACCAAAATTTTGTTAATTTGATGAAACTAGGAGGCGTCTATTCGTTTCAGAAACCTCCCAGTTATTCAATCCTTGATTTTTATTTAAAGCTGCAAACTTAAATTAGTTTTGATCACACTTAACAACTGCATTCAGCAATACACTGATACCCTCAGCGCAAACCTCATCACTGGTATGTTCAGGTTCGCAGTGAGACAAACCTTTTTCAGAGGAAACGAAAATCATAGTTGTAGGCAGTACATAAGCCGCAAACTGTGCATCATGGCCTGCACCACTGTTAATGTTTTGGTGCTTTGTACCCAATTCCTCTGCTGATTCACGAACGTAGTTAACCAGTGTCTCATCAAAGTAAACGGTATCGCGGTTCCACTGATCAACAACTTCACAACGGCATTTAGCCCATTCCTGACCGTCCAAACCTCTAACGATATCATAAACCTTTTTCAGAACTTCTGGATTTTCATGACGAACGTCAATGGAAAAATCCACATAATCAGGAATTACTGTATGTACACAAGGATGTGCTACAATTTCACCTGTTGTATAAACCAACTCGGGGTAACCTAGCTTATCAATTTCTTCATGCAAATAGCAAAGTGCTTGCGCTGCTGCAAAAAGAGCATCCTGACGATATTCCATAGGGAAAGTACCTGCATGAGCAGCCTGACCATAGAATTTAACTCTGGTGTTAAACATACCCAATACACAAGTTACAACACCAACGTCTAATCCTGCTTTTTCCAAAATAGGACCCTGCTCAATATGTAATTCAAACATTGCCTTATATTGCTCTGGAGTCAGACGGTTCTCTTTAGAACCTTTGTATCCACTTTTTTCAAGAGCCTCACCAAAAGTTGTTGTTTTATCCAAAACACTTTTGGAAGCAAGCATATTTTCTTCTTTAAAGTTTTTTGCAATTGCTTCAGGTAAATAAGAGTTACAAACAACACCGGAGCACATCATTGCTGGAGGATACAAAGATCCTTCTTCATTTGTCCAAATCATTGCGGTTAATGGATGTTTGTGAGGGATGTTGTCTGCCACAACAGTTTCCAACACTTCCATTGCACCAATAACACCTAAAATACCATCATAGTTGCCACCGTTTCTTACGGAGTCAGCATGAGATGCCATTACAATTCTCTTTGCATCAGGATCACTGCCGGGGATTGTTGCAAACATATTAGCTAAATCATCAGTCTCAATTGTTGCACCAATCTTTGTCATTCTTTCCACAAAGTATTCTCTTGCCTGCTTTGCTTCATTAGATAAAGAATATCTGGTAATTCCACCATGCCCAGCGTCCCCAAAAGTAGAAAAGGTTCTGATTTTTTCACTAGTTCTTTCCAAACTACATCTGTACATAATCGATTCCTTCTTTCTTTGCTTTTTATATTTGCTAACGGACTTTTTACGCATCTCCAAGCTACCTTTAATAGGTTCTCGAACTGTTAAAAGGTGTTGAGTTGGAATGGAAACTCCAACTCAACATAGTCCGCTATAAACAAATGATCAAATAATACTCACCATTAACATTTTTTATCAGTCATGATTAATCGTGAATTCCTCATGTTCCTCTGGAGTCACATAACCATAATGCGCTTTGCCTACTGTGGATTTCATCAAAGCAACATAAACAACGATTGCAATTACGAAAGAGATAAGGTAGCCGTTTGCTGCCAAATACTGAATAAAGTTAGGCTTTAAGCCGGAACCTGCATGATACTTCAGCACTGTATTACCCACCAAAGGGATAATGAAAGAAACACCCCAAGCGATCATCGCGTTTCTATTCCAACCGCCATTATACCAGTATCTTCCGCCTTCACCTTTATACAAACTAGCTACGTCTACCAGCTGTTTCTTGCAGATAAAGTAGTCTGCAATCAAGATGGCAGCAACGGGAGCAATAATTGTTCCGTAGTTGTTTAACCAGTTAAAGATATAACCAGCGCCTGAACCATAAATCCACCAAGGCTGGGTGATAAAGGTTGCAATCAAGCATGTAATAATAACGCCTTTTTTATAGCTGATTTTCTTAGGAGAAATATTGGAGAAACCATTCGCAGGAGCTACAACGTTTGCAGCAACACAGGTTGTGATTGTTGCCATAATTACGCCGATGGCACAAACTGCAACCAAAAGCTTATTATCTACATAGTAGAAAACGCTTGTAGGGTCAAACAAAGGCTGACCAACTGTGTATTTTGTTGCCTGTGCAAACAACGCACCAACGAATGCACACAATGCCATAGGAATAGGCATACCAATCAACTGGCCCATAAACTGGCTCTTCTGACTCTTTGCATATCTGGAGAAGTCAGGGATATTCAGAGCCATTGTTGCCCAGAAGGCAATATTACCCGTTAGCCCCGCCATATAAACGAAGGCAAATCCACCGTTTTGCTCAATCAATACTTCGTCATTACCAGCTGTAAATACATTCATTAGGGAATGGCCGGAATCAGAAATAGCATTCAAGGACCATAGCAATAATCCCAAAATTACAACGATGAGGATAGGACCACCAATGTTCTGTACCCATCTAACTTTTTCGATGCCGTTATAAGCAACAACGAAAATTAAAACCATAAAGATAAAGAAACCAATTAACTGTCCAAGAACAACGCCATCATTACCTGGAAGGGCAACCGTGGCTGTTTGGTCAGAAAACATAGGAATCGCAATACCGATCAAAGCTGCAATAGCGCCACCGCCTACCCAGCTTTGTACTGCCGTCCAACCGCAGGCTATAATCGACCTTGAAAATGTTGGTAGCTGTGTTCCTTTATTTCCGAATGTCATTCTGGAGAAAATGGGGAACGGAATACCATATTTTGTACCGATTTTAGAGTTCAACTGGATTGGAATCAAAACAATAAGGTTACCTAAAATAACGTTAATTACGGAAAGCATTGGGGAAACACCAAGAGCAACCAAGGATGATGCAAGTGCCAATGAGGGAATACAGATTGACATACCTACCCATAGGTTACAAATACTAAGGGCATTCCAAGTTCTTTCATTAACTGTGGTTGGTGCTAAGTCTGGATTGTAGTATTGAGAATTACTAAGCTCGGAAGCTGCTTCTGGTGTTAACTCAAATAAACCATCTCTTTCCTGTTGCGTATATTTACTCATATAACCCTCTCCATCTTTTTTTAGATTTTATTGACTCAATTTTCTCTTCACTAATTTACCCCAGCCGGGTTCGCCTTTGAATTCGCCATCTTCGTAAACAAGGCGTCCTCTTGAGAAGGTTTTTACAGGATAACCATGCAACTGTGTTCCTTCCCAAATTGTGTGGTCATAATCAGAATGCATATTTTCACAAGTTACAGTAAAATCTTTTTCAGGGTCATAAATTACGATGTCTGCATCTTTTCCAACGATTAAACCACCCTTTTGTGTACATCCAAAAATTCTTGCTGGGTTGCCGGAACAAACTTCAACGGCTTTCATAAAAGAAATTTCTCCCGCATTTGCCTTTGCAAGCATATAAGGATACATATTTTCAACGCCAGCACAACCATTTGGAATCTTTCTAAAGTCATCCTTACCCCAATCCTTCTCCGACTGCTGGAAAGGACAATGGTCTGTGGCAACTGTATCTATATCCCCACGCTTCAAGGCTTCCCAAAGAGCGTCCTGACTCTCTTGACCCTTCATAGGAGGTGAACAAACAAAGTTTCTTCCATCTTCCCTCTTATAAACATCACAAGTAAAATTCAGATATTGAGGACAAGTTTCAGCGTAAATTTTGTAACCTTCTTCTTTTGCTTTTGTTACATATTCAACGCCTTTTTTGTTTGCCAAATGTACTATGTATAAAGGTGCGTTCAAGGACTTAGCCCAAGAAATCGCTCTGAAGTCCGCTTCTGCCTCTACAAACTCAGGACGGGACATATAATGATGCCATGCATCTCCTTTGCCCTCGGAGCTGTATTTTGCAACTAACGTATTTACCATTTCATTATTTTCTGCATGAACACAAATGAGTGCGCCGATTTCTTTGGCTTTTTCTAAAACCTGATAGAATACACCATCGGTTACGCCGAAATCGTAAACCATAAATACCTTAAAAGAAGGAACACCAAATTCCACTGCTTCTTTCATGGAATCTAACAATTCCCCATGAACATCCTTTACACCAATATGAAATGCATAATCCACCGCCGCCTCCGGTGCTGCCAGTGCATCTCTTCTTCTTACTACTTCGATCATCTTTTCATCAAAATCTTGAAGAGCAAAATCAAAAACTGTTGTTGTGCCGCCACAAGCTGCTGCTCTTGTTCCCGCATAATAGCCGTCAGCAGAGATTGTGCCACCAAAGGGCATTGCTAAATGGGTATGTGCATCAATTGCCCCTGGCAAAACTAGCTTTCCGGTTGCATCCACAACATCTTTACAAGGAACGTCAGAGAGATCACTGCCAATTGCTGCAATAATTCCATCCTTTACTGCAATATCGCCTTTGAACATCTCTTTTTCTGTTACAATAGTACCGTTTTTAATAATTAAGTCCATTAACACTCACCTTCCCTTGTTTGAAAATAGCCTTTTTCACCTTCACTTTTACCTGCCCCGCCTTTCCTCCTTCCGAAAGTCTTTTATGAAAAGTTTATGATTGCACTTATTATGAGCTATGAAGCAGTAAGCCATAGTAATAAGTATGAATCCGTAAGTTTTTTGGTGGTTCAAAGTCCTAAAAGCCTATATTATCTGGGGGTATTTCTACTGAATATTTGAACTTCATTGTATTTTCTTTATCAAAATAAATTTCTTACAAATGATTTTAAATAACGACACATTTATTAGTTACATTGCATTGCTATTAAACTAATTTTAATGGTTAGCATGCAAGTCTATGCCAATTTTTTTTATTATTTCCATCAAAAACTGTGATAATTTAACAATTTCATAGCTTGATTATACCCATTGCTGTTGGGGGAATGTCAATATTAATTCTTCGAAATTTTTCCCACAAAATTCCACTACACTACATAAACCTTCCTACTACTGTATCCTGCTTCGCAATAAAGCATTATCTTGCAAAAATGCATAGGTGGGACATTTAAATGCAATTGGGGCCAAATTGCGATTTTTGTTGCAATGTTTACCTCTTATAAATTGAAAAGTATATCCAATTGTGCTATAATAACCAATATCATTTGTGGGGAGGATGAGAAAATGAGCCAAGAGTACAAATTCTCTATCAGAGAAGTTTCAGAAATATGTAATATTCCCAGTAAAACATTACGCTACTATGATGAAATAGAACTCGTTGTTCCCGAATATCGAGATGAAGTAAGCAGATATCGCTATTACAGCAAAAATCAACTTATCACCTTATGCATTATCCGAAAGCTCCGCACCATGGATTTTGGGTTAAAAGAAATTCAAAGTATTATCACTGGAAACAAAGCAGACAACCTAGAAAAAAATATTGAAATAAAATTAACAGAATTGTTAGATGAAATCAATTGTCTACAAAGGAAATATGCCGCAACCAATTCCTTTCTACAACGTTTAAAAACAGGTGTAGACCTTTTAAATATTAAGGATAACATAGCTATTGAGGACATTACCATCGAAGAAATACCCGAGGCCAATTTGGTCTACACCAGAAGAACCATGACCAATTACTCAAACATTGAAGTTTCGGTTCATAGGTGGGTAGAAATTATAGATATGTGTGAAAAATTAAATGTGAAAAACAAGGGAACCATCATCGTCACCTATTATTGCAACCCCTTAGAACAGTTTTTATATACCGATACGGACATTGAATTTGGTATTACTGTGGAATCAGTAAGCGAAGATGATTGCTTTAGACCCTTTGGTAATTTCGCCGCTGCAACGGCCATTCATATTGGAAATTATGCAGACATCATACATACTCACATTCGACTGGTACAATGGATTAACCAAAACCAATATAAAATTATCGGCCCCGTCTCCGAGGAATTCATCATATCTCCCCTCGACATCAATAACATCGAAGAGCACGTAACAAAAATTATCATCCCAATCGAAAAAAAGAAGCAAAAATAATGCTAGTATAGCCGCTATCATTCATATCTTTTACTCCTTTTATATCTTTTACAAAAATTTAAAGGGTAGGATTTTCATCCTACCCTTTCTCTTGTATATTATAAATACCTTAGTATTTCTGAAACTTCCTTTCTTCTTGGTGGGTTTGGCACCTCAAGTGGGTAACCACAAGCCACCAGTGAAATAATTTCCTCGTTTTCTGGCAACCCGATATATCCGGATATGCCTTCTTCATCAAAAGTACCCATAATCACAGTTCCAAGCCCAAGTTCCGTTGCCGCAAGACATAAGGTCTGACAAGCAACCCCCGCATCAAACATCTCCCAGCTTCCACCTTTTGATGAAGATAAATGACCATCCCTCTCATAACCTGATCGCTTTTTCACATTGGAAACAACCAGTATCAAGGGCGCATTCTTCACAATATGAACATTCTCAGGGGCCATAAGTGTATTGGCCAGCACCTGTATATGCTCGTCTTTTTCCAAAGCAGTATACCTTACCGCCTTACAATTGTTCCATGATGGTGCCCATCTGGCACAATCAATCAATTGTTCCACCACCTCGTGGGATACCTTTTGCGGTAAAAACCGCCGTACACTCCGCCTTGTTTTGATGCACTCTATGGTATTCATAGGCTTAATAGCTTTCGTAAACAAACTGAACTACTGTTGACAAAGGAGGCTCAGTCAATACGTCGATGGAGCTTGGAAAAGGTGGATTTTCAGGCACTTCGATTATCTTAAAGGAGCGAACTTCAATCACCGCACGGTTCCCCTCCATTTTCTTCACCCTTGCAATAAATTCCATATAATCCCCTGCAAAGCATGGCTCATATAGGCGTACTTTTCTCACTTCCAAACAATGACCTGTATTTTGAAATACTTTTGCCATCAAACGATTTGCAGCATCATTAGCAAGGGTAATACTTCTTGCACCATTCACTACGCCACCACCGTAAAAAACATCTCTGTCTGACATCCGATACCGAAATGTTACACTTTGTTGTACACTCATCGCTAAATTCCCCTTTTCTATAAAATAAAATGCCTCTTATTCCGGAAAGTCTCCCAAAGGACGCCAAGGGTCAACAACCTTACCATCGGGTTGTGCGCCACGCTGCAAGTGCTTCTTCACCACAAGTCGCACCTTGCCCTCTGTGCACAACACAGGTTCATCAAACCAAACCATTTCCCCTGGTTTACAGTCTTTCTTTCCTTCACGGAACGCAGGGGTTGCCAGCTTGAATACTTCAATCCAGCAATCACGGGAGGTATTGCCCACATTGGTCAATGTGGCTTTAAAATCAATCATATCTCCTACATAAACATCCTTATAACATTTTACGTCTTCATAGCCAAGGCAAAGGGATTCATCCCCATCCACCAAAATCATTTCTTCTGTTTCAACATCACCGATAAAGTCAAACTGGCGACCAATTGGAATTAATCCATCCTGATTAGCCCCGTCAGCTGTGGTCATATTATAGCTTAACACCGATACCTTTCTCATGAAAATTACACCTCCACCTATTATTTTTTTCATATGCCAAAGGATTTACAGTATAACCCTTACAATTACTAACAAAGCACCCAAAATTCATTTAATTCATATGCACTCCACCTCGCTAAAATACAGGCTTTCGGCGGCTTTCATCCTCTATTCGTATTTTTGCTTCCCAAAAATACTTATAACGGACGGCATTTGCAATACCCCACAATTCAGCGATAGTAAAACTCTCGCTAAATTGCCTAAGAAAGTGCTCCACCCTCAGAAAGGTGGAGCCTTTCTTAGGTCCGTTAAATAATGCCTTCTTCTTTTAGCTTTTTAATCTCCTCATCGGAAAGACCAAAGATGTCTGCATTATGCTGACCCAAAAGGGGAGATGGTGTCTCAACCTCACCCGGAGTTTCGGATAGCTTAATCACACAGCCTTGGAAATACTGATCTCCCGCTGTGGGGTGTTCGCAATGAACCATCATTTCCCTTTCTTTGATATGAGGATGCTCGATTGCCTCTTTTACATTTAAAACAGGGCCACAAGGAATGCCTGCTTGATCCATAATCGTCTCAATCTCACCCTTTGTATATCCGCTGCACCAATCACGAATCAGATTCTGCAAATCTGGTATGTAGTTATTGCATCTTAGTTCATTGCTGGTATAGCGTGGATCTTCAATAAGCTCTGGATGACCAATGGTAGCACAGAACTTTTGGAACAGCTTATCATTACCCACACCCAACGCAACAAACCCATCTTTACAATCGTAAACGTCAAATGGAGAAATTGATGGATCTACATTGCCATTCCTTTCAGGGATAAAGCCTCCAACGGTATAGTTTACCAACGCATTTTCCAGCAAGCTGAAAATAGTATCAAACATGGCAACATCAACCTGTTGACCAACCCCTGTAACCTTACGATTATAAAGAGCAATCATAACGCCCAACGCCAAGTAAATCCCTGCAACATGATCTGCCACAGAAGGCCCAACCTTTACAGGATTTGTTTCTTTAAATCCAGTCAGGTTAATCATCCCTCCCATAGCCTGAGCAACAATGTCATAGCATGGGCGATGCGTGATAGGGCCATATTGACCAAAGCCTGAGCCAGAAGCATAGATTATGCTTGGATTGATCTTCTTGATAGTATCATAATCAATTTTAAGTTTCTTAGTGATTCCACCTCGATAGTTTTCAACCAAAATATCAGCATCTTTCACCAATTCATAAAACATTTCCAAGCCTTTTTCGGTTTTTAAGTTTAGGGTTCCCCCCTTTTTGTTTCTATTTACATAGTTATAAAAACCACTTTCCCCACTCTTTTCATCTAATGGACCCCAAAAGCGGCATTGCTCACCGTCAATCGGCTCAATCTTCAAAACATCTGCGCCATAATCCGCTAAAATCATAGTACAAAAAGGTCCGTTTAATGCTGTTGTAAGATCAACTACCTTCAAACCTTCCAGTGCTTTTTTCATAAAATCCCCCTCTTAAAACGATCAAAATTAATATGATTCGTAAACAAACTGAACTACCGTTGACAAAGGTGGCTCGGGCAATACATCAATGGAGCTTGGGAAAGGTGGATTTTCAGGCACTTCTATAATTTTGAAGGAACGAACTTCAATCACCGCACGGTTTCCTTCCATTTTTTTCACCCTTGCAATAAACTCCATATAATCCCCTGCAAAGCAAGGTTCATATAAACGCACTTTTTTTACTTCCACACAATGTCCTGTATTTTGAAACACCTTCGCCATCAAACGATTTGCAGCATCATTAGCAAGGGTAATACTTCTTGCACCATTTACTACACCGCCACCATAAAATACATCTCTATCAGACATTCTATAACGAAAGGTTACGCTTTGTTGTTCATTCATGATTCATTCCCCTTTTCTATAAACTACTTCTTATTCCGGAAAGTCTGCCAATTCACGCCAAGGTTCCACAACCTTACCATCAGGCTGCGCGCCACGCTGCAAGTGTTTCTTTACCACAAGTCGCACCTTGCCCTCTGTACACAACACAGGTTCATCAAACCAAATCATTTCCCCCGGTTTACAGTCTGTCTTTCCTTCACGGAACGCAGGGGTTGCCAGCTTGAATACCTCGATCCAGCAATCACGAGAGGTATTGCCAACATTGGTCAATGTGGCTTTAAAATCAATCATATCCCCTACATAAACATCTTTATAACATTTTACGTCTTCATAGCCAAGGCAAAGGGATTCATCCCCATCCACCAAAATCATTTCTTCTGTTTCAACATCACCGATAAAGTCAAACTGTCGGCCAATTGGGATTAATCCATCCTGATTAGCCCCATCGGCTGTGGTCATATTATAGCTTAATATGGATACCTTTCTCATCGCACTCTTCTCCTTCTTTCTTGACAAAACAAGAGGTTTATTGGGCAACGCCCTTTTATTTTTCTTTTAACCAGAACAATAGGTGAGTACCAAGACCCACCTATCATCTATCTTCATGAACTAAGCATTCTGGGTCTCTTTGATTGCTTCAATCATCAATGGAACAACTTTAAACAAGTCACCTGTAATCCCGTAGTCTGCACAGTCAAAAATTGGAGCTGTTTCATCTTTATTTACCGCAATTATCAGTTCAGAATCTTGCATACCAGCTTTATGCTGAATAGCACCGGAAATACCAAGGGCAACATATACCTTAGGATGGACTGTTTTCCCCGTTTGCCCAACCTGATGATCCGCAGGCAGCCAACCAGAATCAATTACGGCGCGAGAACCGCCAACAACACCATTGCCGAATGCATCTGCAAGCTTTTCTGCCAGCTGGATGCCACCCTCAACATCTTTACTGATGCCACGGCCAACCGAAACAATAATATCGGCACCAATTAGGTCTACCATTTTCTTTGTTTCTTTTACGATATTAATTACTTTTGTTTTCAACTCATCCTCAGCGATTTCAACATGATGCATTACCACCTGACATGCATCTGCCTTTTCCTGGCTAAACTCGGCTTTTTTCATAACGCCTGGTCTAACTGTGGACATACAAGGACGGAAACGAGGACAAATAATTGTTGCCATCAAATGTCCGCCAAAAGCGGGGCGAGTCATTTTTAAATTGGTGTCTTCCATAGGAAAACTCATGTTAGACAAATCTAAGGTTGAAGATGTAGAAAGAAAATCTACATATTTGTTCATATCAATATCCAAATGCGTACAGTCTGCTGTCAAACCGGTATGTAAACGTGCTGCACATCTGGGGCCTAAGTCACGACCAATGTTTGTCGCACCAATCAAAATTACTTCTGGTTTTTCTTCCATTACTACATCACAAAATACCTTTGCATATGCATCTGTGGTATAAAATTTTAATTCTGGATGATCGCAAACGATAACTTTATCTGCACCATATCCACCCAGCTCTTGTGCGATCTCTTTTACTTCATGACCAAGTAAAACGGCAACCAATTTGGAACCACGCTCATCTGCCAACTTTCTACCTTCAGAAATCAGCTCAAAATCAGTGTTTACCAATTTTCCTTCTCTCTGCTCGCAAAATACCCATATATCCCTAAAAGCATTTATATCTGAACTATTAAAACCCATAACTAGCCCATCTCCTTTCGATTAAATGACATGTCTATTCTTTAATCTGCCAACCAAATCATCCACTTTTTCTTTGTCTGACCCCTGAAGCATAACGCCAACACCCTTTTGGGGAGGAGTAAAAGACTTGAAAATATTTGTAGGAGAGCCTTTCAGGCCAATGGTGTCCAGTTCGATTAATGGTTCATCTTTAAGTGCTTCATAATCCAAAACCATTAAAGGCTTGCTATAACATTCCATAATTCCGTTTAATGTCATATAACGAGGTTTAATGTTTTTGTCCTTGATGCAAGTGATTAGGCAAGGGGTTTCCACCTCAATCATCATATAGCCATCTTCCAGCATACGCTTTACTAAAATCAAGTTGCTGCTTTTTTTGATGCCAGATGCATATGTAACCTGAGGGATATCCAATTTCTCTGCAATCTGAGGGCCCACCTGTGCAGTATCTCCGTCAATCGCCTGTCTGCCACAGAAAATCATATCCTCTTCACCAAGCCCCAGCTTATGAATCGCTGCTGAAATGATTTGTGAAGTTGCAAAAGTGTCAGATCCACCAAACTCACGAGCAGAAATCAAAACTGCATCGTCTGCACCCATTGCGATAATTTCACGAAGCATTCCCTCTGCCGGAGGAGGCCCCATGGTTACAGCGGTAACCTGGCATCCTGTTGCATCTTTTAATTTTAATGCTTGCTCAATGGCGCTCATATCGTCAGGGTTAATAATAGCAGCCATGGATGCACGATTTAATGTACCATCAGGGTTTACAGCAACTTTCCCAGATGTATCAGGAACTTGTTTTACACAAACATAAATTCTCATAATCGATTACACTCCTTTTTATCTTTTCATTACCTCTCTGGCGATTACAACTTTATGTATTTCAGATGTACCTTCATAAATTTCAGTAATCTTAGCATCACGATACATACGCTCTAATGGATAATCTTTCATATATCCGTAGCCACCATGGATCTGCAGAGCCAAATTCGTAACGAAACGTGCATTTTCGGAGGCATTTAATTTACACATTGCAGATTCTTTTGTAAAAGGCTTTCCTGCATCTTCAAGGTAGGCTGCCAATTCAACCAAGGCTCTTGCCGCTGCAGTTTTTGTTGCCATATCAGCAATATACCATTGGATACCCTGCAAGTTTGCAATGGGCTTACCAAACTGGATACGTTCATTTACATATTTAATAGAAAGGTCGATGGCTCCCTCAGAAAGACCAATTGCCTGAGCGCCTACGCCAATTCTGGCTCCATCCAAAGCCTCCATAGCAATTCTAAAGCCTTTCCCCTCTTTGCCCAACAAGTGAGAAGCGGGAACACGGCAATCTTCAAAAATAAGCTCCGCTGTTTCAGAACCAGCAATACCCATTTTGGATTCGATTTTGCCAATGCTAAAGCCTGGTGTATCTTTTTCTACGATGATGGCAGACATACCTTTTAAGCCTTTTTTAGGTTCTGTCAAAACAAACACAACCAAAACGCCGGCTCTACTACCACCAGAAATAAAGCACTTTGTGCCATTTAAAACATACTCATTTGTAGCAGGATCCAGAATGGCTGTTGTCTTTACCGCCCCTGCGTCAGAGCCTGCATTGGGCTCTGTTAAAGCAAATGCACCAAGTTCTCCGCCTTTTGTCAAACGAGGCAGGAATTTCTGTTTTTGTTCCTCTGTGCCATATTTGAGAATAGCCTGAGGTGCGATCAAATGAATTGATAAAATAGAAGCGGACGCCATACACTTTTTCCCAAATTCGGAAACAGCAATCACTTTTTCCAATGTGCCACCACCAGAACCGCCATATTGTTTTGGAATTCCAATCCCCGTAAGGCCAACTTCGGCCATTTTTTTAAAATTTTCAGCAGGGAAAACATGTTCACGATCAATTTCTTCTGCAACGGGCTCCAATTCGTTTTCTGCAAATTGGTGAGCAAGCTTTTTCAACATTTCTTGTTCTCTCGTTAATGAAAAATCCATTCTTTTCATCCTTTCTTAATTGATATTAAGTAGAAACATACCATTGTGCATACCTTTGATGCCCTAATCACTCTGTGTTCTAATTTGAGGGCTAACAAATTTGCTCCAATTCTTCCCTTTAGAAGCATACTTTAGTTATAGCCCATACAATCACTGGAATGTCAATACACTCTAAAAAATTAAAATTAGCTCGAAATTTGTCTTTTTATAAAAACTTTCCATGGTAGCAACCTAATCCCATGGAAAAATTGCAACTTGACCTATATATAGATGAAAAATTTACAGTAAATTCCACTAATGCATTCATAAAACTAATTATTATTTTAAATCAGGAACGCTACAAATAGAGAACACCCCATTGTCACATAAACTTTCCCCAAAGTTAACCTTAATGGAAGGTTTGTTTCATATACTTTAAACAATTAATAAAAGTATGATTTTATCTCAACTCATCTAAACATTGGAAACCCGTAACCCCCTGTTAGAACGCTGATACTTCAACAACAAACACTTTTTTTCAGTATCATCCACAGTAGCTTCTATTAGGTGGAAGGTAGTGCAAGTTTTGCCAAACAAAAAAAGGGCAGACGAATTCGCCTGCCCTTTTTATAAAACTCCGTATAGAATTAATTTAAAAACTGTTGACTCACAAAAGTTCACTACCGCATTTTGTGAACCAAATCGTATTATTTTACTTTTCTTTCTTTTCAATAAAAACAACAGTCATTGTAACTTTAACTGGGCTAGTCACAATATTGGTGTCATCATATTCCACATTATCCACGCTTAAATTATCAATCAGGCTTTTGAATGGACTTTTATAAATCTGCTGAATAATGTTTTTGGCCGTAGCATAATTAGCACAGTTAAATTCGGCTTCAATGGGTCGGTAAACCAGGCTATCCTCCTCTGTTATAGGGGCAAAAGCAAGTTTATACTCCGTTGTTGCACTTAAGATAGAATCCATTTGCTTCATGACCTTTTCCAAATTATCATAGTTTGGAATTTGGGTTTTAAAACCATCTATTGTGGAGGCTTCTTCTATCTTTTTCTCCATTTCCTTAATCTTTTTGAGCCTTGCTGTTTCCATCATAATTTCATCTTGCAAGGTTGCAGTTTGCGTATTTGCAACTGAAATAGCATCCATAGAAGGAAGGGCCACAAAGAAATAATATATCGCAGAAAGAAGAATAGCTACAAGCACCAAAAGCAATACTTTTTCACGTTTAGAAAATGATTTTGTCATTGTTGATCCACACCGCCTTCCTCAGTTGCTTCCGTTTTTGATTCATCAACGGCGAGAACAATGGTCATTGTTGCAGTGGTTAAAGAACCCGGATTTCCATCAGTGCTTGCGGTGTAAATCTGTACATTTGTAATAAATTCGTTCTTCATTAAGTCTGTATAAATACCAGAAACCTGATTTAAGGTAATGCCAGAAATGCTTGCAGTAATCACATCGTCCAACACATTAAATGATTCTACACTGGATCTAGAAATCAGATATTGGTTTACAATATCAAGTCTTTCTTCCAAATTTGCAATTACAGGAGATGAAATACTTAACGAAACGGTTTCGTTATACTCCTTTAGCACATCATCATAAATCAAATTAGCCTGTTTTAGCTTATCCAGCTGCTCTTGCGCCTGTTGCGTGTTTGCTTGTGCCTCATTTACGGATTGCACCAAATCGAAAACGCCAAATTTTAAAAATCCTATCACCAAAACTGTAAGAAGAATCCCCACAGGAACAAAAGACTTCTGATCCACACTTTTTGTTTCACGCGCTGCTAGATTGATATCCGTTTTTGTCGGGTATTTCACACCAATCTTTTTATTTAACTGCAAATTCCCCACCCCCTATTGCATCGTCGTGCCAATTGCCGCAGAAATCATTTCCATATTTTCCATTTGCCCTGATTCCGGCATCAATTCGGCAATACTATGACAACGCACTTCTAATGTTGACTGAATCATATTCATAAGGGGTTTAACCTTTGCCAAACCACCACAAAAATAAGCATCTTTTAAATCACTACTGGGATTATTGTAATTATAAAAATTAATGGAACGGAAAATTTCTATAATTAGCTTTCCATAAAAATCTTTGCAAACTTCCGACTCTTGAATATTATTATAGTTCTTGATTTTGTAGGAAGATGCAAGGTGAGTATCTATGTCAAGTTCTTCTGCAATCAAAGAATCCATATAGCCGCCACCATACTCAATTATTCTCGTTGTTTCATAAACACTGCCTTTATACAAATGAACTCGAACCGACGAATGTCCCATATCAACAATACAGTAGGCATCAGGGTGAGAATCATTTTTATTTTCGTACTCCCTAATAATATTTCTAAATGTAAAAGCATCAGGAAGTGCAATTTTCAGTTTAAAGCCTGCCTTGTTGAAAATTTTTCCGAATTTTTCTATGGAGTCGTTTTTCACAGCCGCAATGATTAGATTCAAAGCCTGTATCTGCCCATCCTCATCCTGCTCTTCACCCACAACTGCGTAATCATAGGTATACTCCTCACGATCCGAATGGATATAATCACGAAATTCATAGGGCAAGTTTAGCTTCATTTGGTCTATGGTCATATAGGGCATGCTTGTACGACGCAAATAGCAAATTTCAGATGGCAATACAATTGCCCCATTTCGGCATTTCATTTGATTGGCTTTCGCCATTTCTTTCAAAATTTCTCCCATTGCTTCAACAGATAAAATGTGCCCATCTCTAACCAAATTATCAGGTGTGGCTTCCACCGCTACCTTCGTTGCAACACCATCGGTAACTTGTACCATTTTGATGCTACTTTCCCCGATTTGTATTCCTGTATACGTTTTGGACATTGTAACCCTCCCCTATGCCAAATGAAATAAAATAAATTTTCAAAGCAGAGAAAATAACCGAACTCAGCCAAAAGGCAAAAACCTTTTTAAATTGCGAATAGGTTCTCTACCAAAATACTATATTATCCATGCCGCTAAAACAAACATGGTTATTATCAAACTAAAGCTACACCCCTTAAAAAAAGCCCAAATACCACTGAACGATTTTTTCGGCAACAAAAACAGAAACCACTGCTGCCAAGGCAATAGATGGACCAAAAGGAAATGCCATTGGGTTTTCCTCATCCCCTACCCGAACACTTTGAAACACATATGTAAAAATAATACCAAAAATACAAGACAACAAAACCAAAAGCACATTGCTCTGTATGCTGAAGTAAAGGCCAACCATAAAGAAAAGCTTTATATCTCCCCCACCCATGCTCTCTTTTTTCAAAACACGATCCATTACAAGGGTAAGAAATAGTATGGGAACTGCAATGGCTATGCCACTCAAAACCCCATTCACAAGTGTTGAAATAATAGTACCACCTTTGAAACAAGTAAACAAAATAAAATTTATAATACCAATTAAAATAAATCCATCTGGGATAATACCTGTTTCCAAATCAACCAAGGCTACTCCCAAAAGAATTATGGCTAAAACCATAAACATAAGACTATTTAAGCTAACACCAAACTTCAAAACCACCCCAACAAATACAAATCCTGTCAAAACCTCAGATATGGGATAACGCAAAGAAATCTTCTCCTGACAACAACGACTTTTTCCCTTTTGCAAAAGAAAAGAAACCACAGGAATCAATTCCAGAGATGAAAGGGTATGCCCGCAGGTGGCACAATGGCTTCTTCCATGGATAAAATCCTCCCCATGGGCAATACGCCATGCCACGCAGTTAATAAAACTGCCCATAACCAACCCCACCACAAAAGCAACTACCAAAATGTATGTATTCATTAGAAAACCGAATTGTAGCATAATACCTCTCCCTTATCCAAAACCACAATAGAACTGCAACCCGCCCCAGTTCTATTGTGGTAATCGGATTGAGATTAAGCGGTGACTAGTATACCGCTATAAAATTACTTCATTTAATTAAGTCTTTGCCTTTTCTGCTGGTGTGGGGAATGTTACTGGTTTATATTTGGTTGTATCCGAATCTTTTGGGTCATAAGTAACTGTAAAATCATCAGCTGTTGTACCTGCAACTGTTACTGTTGCACTACTCATTTGGAGCTTAGAACCATTATAACTACCTGTACCAGTTGTAGGAAGAGCAGTACCTTCAGCCATATTTTTCACCAATGATTCTGCATACCATGCACGAACATTAGCCATGTCAGCAGCATACTGTGCCTTCTTTTGTGCACCACTAAATGTAGGGATTGCGATTGCAACCAAAATTGCAATGATTGCAATAACAATCAACATTTCCATCAATGTAAAACCTTTTTTGCTTTTTCTTTTTGCTTTTAAAGCCTGAATCATATCATTTTACCTCCCTTAATTTTTAAAACTTAGACTATATATACTCTTGTGAGCGGGTTCTCACAATGAATATCAAATTGTAAGTTGAGCCTATGCTCAAATTCCAAACTTTCACACCATTCTCCAGCTTTTTAGCTAAAGCCAATTATCCCTTTACGAAAAATTATACCAAAGGGTCTTTAACAATAACTTTGGATTCCTTTCGTAAATACCCAGTGCTTCATAGGCAAGGGGTTAAACGAAGTATGTTAAATACCGCCATAAAGTGAAAACATAGGTGCATAAACAGAAACCAATATAAACAAAACAACAAACGCTAACACACAAATAATAATAGGCTCCAAAAGTGTTACCATTCTAGATGACGCAATGTCAATTTCATTATCATAAAACTTGCCAATGGTATCCAACGTTGTTTCCAAAGAACCTGTTTCTTCCCCCACCGCTGTCATTTCCACCAAAAGCTGGGGCAATTCCGTTCGATTATGTAAACTATCTCCTAGGCGCTTTCCTTCTTCCAGCATAGCCACAGTTTCCATTACCTGTCCACCGATATAATCATTATCCATGACTTTGCCTGTGATGGAAACTGCCTCCACAACGGGTAGCCCGGCTCCAAGTAAGGTGGACATGGTTGCCGCAAATTGGGATGCTAGCTTTAAGGAAGCCAATCGGCCAAAAATAGGAATTTTTAATTTTGCTTTTTCAAACTTTAAATGACTATTTTCTTTTTTGTCAAAAAACTTATAAATTGCAATCAAAAGTGCAACAACACCCACCAATGCAAACCAATACTCCACAAAGAAATCTGACATTCCTATGAGCATCCTCGTTGGCAAGGGAAGAGCCGTTCCCATTTCTGCAAAACTACTTGTAAAAACAGGCACTGCCTTTACCATAATAATAACGATAACAATTATTGCTACTACCATAGTGAAGGTGGGATAAACCATAGCATTTTTAACTTTCCCCTTCATCTTAGAGCTTTTGTTGTAGTAATCATGTAGACGGTTAAAAGAGTGTTCCAACGTTCCTGATTCCTCACCAGAACGTACCGTTTCGATAAATGTAACTGGTAGCCCTGGGCCCTTGTCTCGAAAACTTTTGGCAAGACTCAAGCCTGAGGACACATCCTTGGCAACGGCATCCATAATGATTTTCAGCTTTTTGTTTTCTGTCTGAGTTGCTATCATTTCAACAGCTCGTAAAATTGGAAGCCCCGCCCCAATAATAATGGAAAGCTGAGAGCATAGAATGGATAGTGCCTTCTCATTAATTTTTCCGGAAACAAAATTACCTTTCCCAACTTTTACCTCAGAAATGCTTCTAACAACGGTACATGTTTCTTTTATTTTATTTACGGCTTCATATTCATTAAAGGCTTCAACAAACCCTTCAACTTCTGCACCTTTATGGGAAACAGCTTTATATTTATAAGTAAGCAATCACATCACCCCTTCCTTCTCATGATGATTGCCTTTACGTGATATTTTTCTTCACAAAATCCAAATTTCTGGCTGCCAGTAAGGCTGTTTTGGAGGATATTTTTTTCTCTCGATAAAGTTTGATAATGGCATTATCCATGGTAATTGAGCCTTTATCCGCTGTTGTGGAAATTACATTATCAATCTGTGGCGTTTTCCCTTCTCGAATAAGATTTCGAATTGCAGGATTTATCAACATAAACTCACAAGCTGGGATAAGCCCTTTTCCATCCTTCATCGGGATAAGCTGTTGGGACAAAACTGCCATGAGGGTCATAGAAAGCTGCAAACGAATTTGTTGCTGCTTTGCTTCAGGAAACGCATCAACAATACGATCCACCGCCTCAGAAGCAGACCCAGTATGCAGTGTGGTTAAAACAAGATGCCCTGTTTCTGCCGCTTTCAAAGCAGTTTCCATAGTTATGGTGTCTCTCATTTCTCCAATTAGAATTACGTCAGGATCTTCCCTTAGCACAGAGCGAAGCCCTGTTTCATAGCTTTTTGTGTCGCGCCCCACTTCTCTTTGATTAAAAATGCATAAATCAGGCTCATAAATATACTCGATAGGGTCCTCCAGCGTAATTACATGGCAACTTCTCGTATGATTGATTCGGTCAATCAACGATGCCAATGTGGTTGATTTGCCCGAACCAGTCTGCCCTGTAACAATCACAATACCCCTTTTTAATTCTGTTAATCTTTCAACCCCTAAGGGCAAACCCAAGCAATCCAGCCTTGGTATTTTATCATTCAAAAGTCGAATAACTATTGAGGTATGCTCCTGCTGCCTAAACAAGTTGATACGCACCCGCACCCCTTGAATTGTACTGGCCAAATCCATTTCGCCAATTTCCAAAAAATCATCATAACGATATCTGGCTAATTCTATTGCATAATTATTGCAATCCTCATCATTCAAAACAAAGTCAGCCATTGATTCCAATTCCCCTGCCACACGACACTTTGGCGGCAACCCAAAAATCAAATGAATATCCGATGCTTTTCTGTTATTGGCATAAATTATTAGGTCATCAATTCTCATAATCATAATCCTCAGAATTCGTTATTCTCTTTGCTTCATCAACGGTTGTAATACCCTCTAAAACAAGTTTTCTGCAATTGTCTGCCAGAGAAACAAACTTTCTATCATTATGTATCAATTCTGCAATTTCCTCTCTTTTTGCACCAAAAGAAATTGCATTTTTAATACGTTTATTCATAGTTAAAATTTCAAAAACTGCAATTCGCCCACGATAACCTGTACCAAAGCAGTGAGGGCAACCAACACCATGATAGAATTTATGCTGGGTATCAGATGAAAGCCCTAAGCTATATAATTCCTCATCAGACGGAATATACTCCTCACGACAATTTGGGCATATTTTACGAACCAAACGCTGAGAAATAACCCCATTTAATGCACTGGAAATCAAATATGGCTCAACCCCTATATCCAGAAGCCTGTCCAAAGTAGACACAGCACTATTCGTGTGAATGGTTGATAATACTAAGTGCCCCGTTATTGCGGCTCTCATGGCAATTTCAGCCGTTTCACCATCTCGAATTTCACCTACGGCAATAATATCAGGATCCTGCCTTAATATGGCTCTTAGACCGCCGCTAAATGTCATACCTGTTTTTTCATTGATTTGCACCTGGTTGATACCCGCAATATTATATTCCACAGGGTCTTCCAAGGTAATCAAATTGGTTTGCTCCGTGTTTAACTCACGAATCATTGTATATAGTGTTGAAGATTTACCTGAGCCTGTTGGCCCAACAATTAAAACCACGCCACCACTTTTTTGGCTAATCAGCTGCATATATTTTTCCAAATCCTCGTCTTTTAAGCCAATTTTTGATTTATCTAGGAGTTGGGTGTTTTTATCCAACAATCGAATAACAAACTTTTCCCCGTAAATCGTAGGTAATGTGGACATACGCAAGTCTATTTCAGAGCTCCTAACCCTTGCATTGGAACGCCCATCCTGAGGGATTCGGCGTTCAGTAATGTCCATACCTCCCATAATTTTAAGTCTTGATAGTACAGACGCCTGCAAATCCTTGGGAACAGTCATAATATGGCGAAGCAAACCATCAATACGCATCCTAACCCTTACTTCTTTTTCATTGGGTTCAATATGAATATCACTGGCGTGTTCAATAACCGCTCGTTCGATCAATGAGTTTACCAAACGTACCGTTGGCGCTGATTGATCATCATTATCAATGATATTTGAGGCAAAGGAATCACCCAAAATAGAAACAACAGGTGCATCATGAATTTCCCGCTTCATTTCCTTAATTGCTCTAGCAGCACCCTCATTTCCATACAATGAAGCAATATTTCTTTGTATCGACTCCTCTGTAGCAATCAACGGGATAATACGCTTTTTGCTTACGGCCTTTACATCTTCCAGTGCCATAAAGTTCAGCGGATCACTCATTGCAACATATAACTGGTCTCCCTCCAATTTTACAGGCACAAGTCCATAATTATTGGCAATCTTCTTGGGTACAAGCTCTGAAAGAGTATTGGGAATTAGCGTTTTTGTTAAGTCGATAGAGTCCAAACCTAACTGAAGCTTTAGCGTATCAATCAACTGTTCCTCTGTAATAATGCCCTCTTCAATCAATTCTTTACCCAAACGATTTTTTGTCTCTTTTTGTTTTTTGAGTGCATACTGCAACTCTTCTTCCGTGATTACACCAGTTGCAGCCAGCATATCACCCAGTTTTTTAAACTTCATTCTATCTTTCGCCCCCACCCTAGTGTTGTGCTGTCATTAGCCTAATGTACGGAAATAAAAATCAAAACTTTTCTTTAATGCACTGTTTTCTTTGCTTTGAATCTCATAACTTCCAGAGTAAACGCCTTCGTTATAGTCCAAAGTGAAGGAGTCAATTTTCATTGACGAATAAATACCCCCACTTAGCAATGCAGACAATGGTGCATCCGATGCTGTATCTGCCTTTTCATCTGTAAGGTTTAAATAAAGCCAACCATCTTTCAAAAAAAGGTGACCGTCTGTTACGTTATAATTGGAATTGGTAAATTTTATAATGCCATCCTCCTCCTTAATAGAGGTAGAAAACCTTAACACATCTGACAGTGCCGTATCTACCGTTGCTGCCAAAACCTCACCCTCCGAATGAAACAAAGATTTTTGATAAATACTTGAGGCAGCCTTTACGCCTGTGGAAACTCCCACTGTTAGTAGGGCAATTACCAACAGTGCGACTACGGATTCAAAAAGGGAAAACCCCTTCTGCTTGTTCAGCTTTCTTAATCCTCTCATGTCATATCCCACCTGCCTTTGATGTATAGGAGGTTAGACCAACCAAATCTCCATAATATTCAACCTCGTAGGTATATGTATTCGAACCACTTTTAATTTGTATATCCCCCACTACCGGAGACTCCCTTTTTTCAACATTGGCCAGCTCATTTCGGTATCTTGTATCAACAGCCTCCGCCTGGTTGTTTATTCTGATGGAAGAAGCTGAAACTTCTGCCAAGAGCATGGCTGAAACTGTCAAAACAATAATTGCAACCAAAGTTTCTATCAAGGTTTCCCCTTTGTTATTTTGCCTTTGTTTGAAAAATCTCAAGGGTACACCCCCTTTGTAATAGTTCCTTGATCATAGGCTATTTTCGTATTTATGGTGTACACAGTGATGTCATACGCCTTTGGTATCCAGTCCCAATAAATCGTGCCATCATCCTCTTCAATTTCTGTGTAAACTTCGTGGTCAATATCAGCATCCCCATGAACTACTTTATCTGCCAAGTCCTTTGAGGGAGCAGTTACACCTGCTTTAAAAACCACTGTCATTGCGTTGTTGTTATATGTGCTGTCATTTAACGTTAAAGAACAGGTTAGCACATAGGTATCTCTGTTCAAAGACATTTTTACTTTTACATCCTCTACCCCATCGCCGGAAATTACAAATTCATTTGTTAGCACTTCTGAAACAACCGCCGGAGGAAGATATTGGGTATGGGCAGTATAAGCCTTATAAACCATGGCTTCCAAATCTGCTCTTACCCTAGCCTCAACCCCTGCTTTATAGGTCATTTTGGCACAAATTTCTGCCTTATCATTATGTCTTGCAGGACGGATATTGGAAAGTTCTCCCCTGCATTCGTACACCGTGTTGCTCTCCCAGCCTGTGTACTCAATGCCACCAAAAATATCTTTTAAAAGATTTGCCGCCGAACTGACGGACAAATACTCTTTTTGATTGCTATCTCGTTGACGCAATTTATCTGCATTTGCCGTAGCAGAACTTAGAATAACCGACGCTACCATAAAACAAACGAAGAAAAGCATTAACGCAAGTAAAATAGAGGCGCCCTGTTGGCTATTTATTTTTTTCTTTATTTCTTTCATCATGAAGCACCTCTATTTCCATCTTTAACGTAAGTAAAATGTATTGCTACCCTCATCAAAATCTAACACATAGCTAGTTCCATCAACTTTACTTCTTAAAGTAACATTATCCAAATTATAGTATCGTTCATACACCCAAAATGCATTTACTGTAAAACCTGTGGCATTGCTATTTACCAGTGAATAATCTGAATTGGTGGACAAAGTAAGGGGTTCAGTCCTAAGTTTCCATCCCCAATCATAATACCAATAAGAGTATTCAGCTTCCCAGTTGGATAAATTCTCAGCAATATCATTATCAAAAACAACTGCATAGCGGATATAGCCATTACTCGTTTCGGCGTTACCACTTGAATTAAATCTTGTTTGAGCCAAACTATCTACATCAACAGCCAATCCGTTACCATAATAGCCTCTTCCACTACCGTTATTCTTACGATAGATTTTAACTGCACCAATCTTTCCGCCACCCGTTGCCAAAGGCCAATCACCACAATGGTCCATAGCCGAAATTCTTGGGTATGGATAGATGCCACTTAAGGTATCCCCCCATGTTGCCCCTGCATTGCTTATTGTCCAAGGGGCACTGGTAAACACCGTTTTCATCTGGCTTAGCTTTCTGCTGGTTCCTGCCGAATTTGAAATACCATTGTTAACGTTTTTATCCTTCGCCCAGTAACAATTTGATGTATTAACCCCTGCAGAACCCGATGGAGCAAAACCGTAGCTGCTGGCACCTCCCACAGTGGAGATTGTATAACAATTTTGTACTGACGAGCCGGAAGAAGTTTCTCCGATAAAACCTGATGCGCTAGAACTGGAGGATGAAGCTCCTCCAACGGCATAGCAATCACTAATATTCCCTGTGTTTCTAAGAACAAAAGCAGCTACATCCCCTCTACTGTTTGAGATTTTAACATTGGTATATGAATTTGAAATGGTACCATTATTTTCAAGAACAAGCCCTGCGCTCCCCAAAACAGTTGCAGTTGTGGTAATTGTGCCTGTGGCAAAAGAATTCTGAATGGTACCAAAGTTATTCAGAGCAACTGCGGCCTGTTTCGCAGAGGAACTATTCATGTTCACCCCGATTAAAGCAAGATTATTTATGGTTCCATTTTGGGCAACAGTGCTGAATAAAGGCTGACTTAGCCCGAAAATATGATTTCCATTGCTTCCTGTTTTATAGCCGTTATAAACTCTCTCACTACCTCCTGACGCATAACCACCGTTAAAAGTATATCCCGAATTCAAAATATTGCCTGTTTGCCCATTAGCAGTAATATCATGATCCAGTAGGATATACCATCCCGCATCTGCACCAGACATATTTTGCAATTGCTGTGGCGTTCTTACCTTAAGAGGTGATAGAGAAGAGGCCTCCAACACTGTCGTGGAAATGGCATTGGCATAAGCAGCATTAATATGAATGATTCTTACCACAGGGTTTCTAGCTGAATCCTCTGTTTCCTCATACACAAAAGAAATTTCCTTGCTTTTTGCCTTATCGTCTGGCAGTAATAGATTTTGACTTGCCTCACTTAAATCGTATAAGTTATAAACCCCTTTATTTACACTGATGTTACTGGCTAAAACTGTTCCTAATGTCAAAACAGTGTCGTCCACCTTAAATGTTCCTGCATCTTCAGCCAAACGTAGAATACCATAGCCTGCTTGGGTAATATTTTTACTGTTTGTTGTGTCCATGATGCCAACGCTAGCCAAACCTTTTTTACCATTTATAAAACTACATGCATAGGTTCCATCAGAATAAAGTTCATAATAGGTTAGATATCCCGAATCTTTTAATGTTGATTCATAGTACCAATCACCATAATGTACATAAACCTCCGTTTCCGCTCTAGGGTTTGTAACCATAGCAGGATAGGAATATGCCACAGAATTCAGGGACTCAGACCATGGGTGTGTATTTTGTTTGGTCGCTCGACCCGAAGAATTTGCTGATCCGTTAGAGCCAAAAGATATCACACTAAGTTGTGCAAAGTTCCTAGCGCTTGCTATGTCAGTTCCATACAACGTGACGCCATTTTCCACTGTATTTGTCAGGTAATAGGCGTTTGTCAGAGTCATTTTATCCTGTTTGTTAATAACAGCATAAGGCCTGCCATAAACACCACCATTTTCCCATGTACAATAGGAATACACATTTCCAATGGATTGATTTCTATTTCCCTTTTGTCCATCTGTATAGTAAGCACCGTAAATATCATCAAAGCCGCCACAAATACCCGCTAGGTATGTTGTGCCCGTCCCTGCCTGTGAGGCCGTAACTACACCCCCTGCATAACAGTTAGATATACTGCCCTTACCATTGATTGAGCCTACTAAACCGCCCATGTATCGGTTTTTATTCTCACTATTTTCAGCAGTAACCAGTTTATTTACCGCACTGCTGTTTTCAATTTTACCAAAATTATAGCCAACCAATCCGCCGATGGCACTTGGCTGATTTGCGCTGCTATCTGGGGAATAGCTTACTGTGTATCCCGAAACAGAGCAGTTTGTTACAGATGAATATGTTGAATCATTATATTCACTACCACTATCAACATAAATCAATCCTACCAGTGCCCCAACGCCTGCGTGTTTGGAACCATCATTATACTTCGAAATAACATAGCCTGAATTATTTTCCGGATCAGAGGCTACCATTACAATGTTTTTTAACACCGCCTGCTGAACCTCTCCAAACAAACCAGTAAACTGATATTCGTCTGCCTTTGTGGTGATACAGCGATAGTCGATAATCTCATATCCTTGGCCATCATAGCTATTTCTAAAGTTACTTGGTGTATAAGTTTCACCATTGGGATCAGTAAATGCCTGAGAATTCGGGCGGCCAATGGGTCGATTCCGGTAAGCATTTCCCTGAGACGTATCCATCAGGTTATAGGTAACTCCGCAATATTTCTTGGTATACAAACCAAAATCAATGTCGTTTTGCTGCTGGAAGTAATAACGTGTGTCCCCACTATCTGTCCACTTCGTGGTGTTCCAATAATAAGCCGCACGGGCAAGCGCATTGATATGGCGAGGACTTCTGATAGAAATTGGCCTATCCTCTCCAGTGGGATTTTTAGGGGTAGCCGCTGCAGTCTTACTAATATCCGGGTTAATTGCATTTTTCGCAAAGTCGGGACAATAGAAGAATGTATAGTTTTCAAATTTAATTTGGCCATCCACATAGCCTGTCATAGTCACCCTATCATAAAATCTTGCCGCCGTATTTCGATCTGTCATCTGCAAAGAAAATGGGAGTTGATATACCTTTGCATTAGAAATCGTATATTTGGAGCTATCCACAGTATTTGTAAACTGCAATGATACCTTGTCCGTAATTTTTACAGCTTTATTAACCCCGGGTGTAGTATCGGTATATACCGTTATTGTTTCTGTACTGGGCTTTAGGTCATCGTTCAAGCGATATTCAAATTTGGATAAAGCATAAATCGTCATTAATGCATAGCCATCTTCCACACATGGCTGTTTTCTTAATGTATTGACCTTCCAACTGTTTACTTCGCCAGTATCTAAACTTTCCCCTTCGGCTGTTAAGCTTGTTTCTGCATAATAGCCATAGTAATTTCCTTCGGAATCTGCCGTTGCATACTTTTCGTAATAAACCAAAGAAGTTTGCAATTTTAATTCGGCTGGCCAGTTTCCATAGTGAGGGATGACTGTGCCATCCTCTGTGGTTACCATTTTAAACGGAATTTGATTGCCTACTAATTCATCACTATAAGGGTGACAATTATCAGCAAGGTTACCTGTTACTTTCAAGTCAGGGAAGCCCTTAGGTAAAACCCCTGAAATGCTTGAAGTATAGTCATAATTGTAATTTGCTTGTCTTAAAAATTTACAATTGCTGAAGCTACCTGTTGCCCTTCCTACGAAACCACCGGATGTTGATTTATCCAAGGTGTTGTCACCTCTTCTTACAAGGCCATATGAGCTAGAATTGGCGACGCTTCCACCGGTAGCGTTACCAATAAAACCGCCACCACGAACGTAGGCAATAACATCGGAGGTAGCGTAGCTTTCATTGATTGACGTATAAGAAGTTGTGCCTGCAAAACCACCTGCACTATCGCAAGATGCATAAATAAAATTTCCATTTTTATCTTGTTTTCCATTGATTTCACCCGATGCATAGGAATTTGAAATAAAACCTCCCCTATATTGACCGCAAAAGCCACCTACATTGGCGTAGCCATTTACATTGATGGCAGCAAAAGAGCCTTTTGTTATGGTACTACCGCTAATGGCACCTACCAATCCCCCAACATAACTGGAGCCCGTAACATTATACTTTTCTACACGGGCAGCCATGTCCGTGAGGGGTCGATTATACTCATCCCGAGTTTCAAGATAAACGCCACAGTTTGTGATACTGCCTCCCTGAACCTGCCCCGCCAATGCACCAACAAAGCGATTACCTAAAACCTTGAAGTTCACCAATTTGACATTTTCTAAGGTACAGTTATTTAGGGTTTTAAAGAAACCAACATTATCGGTGCCAGAGATATCAAAATTCAGCAGTTCATTATTATTACCATTAAAAATCAACTCATCAAACAGCCCCGCGTTATCAATAGGAGAAAATGTGCCACTATATGGGGTTTGACCAGCTTTTTCACGAATCATGGCATCAGCATCCCAGTTGTTATAATCGTAGTCAATGGGGGCTGTTTGGTTGATGGAAATTTTATTGGTTCCTGTAAAGGTGTAATTTGACGCCCGTAAATTATTAAGATGACGTACATACGCTACTGAAAGATTTCCGTTTTTATCTTTTTCTGCAAAAAGACTATTTGTTGTTGGAGATGCAGAACTGCCTGTAATGGTTACCCCTTCATTGGTATAAGTCATACTAATGATTGCTGTAATATTATCCCCTCGGGTCAACTTTCCCTGGGTAATATTTTGAAAGCTTTCCGCACCACCTCGGATACTATCCAACAAAACTTGAATTTTGACTTTATCATTGCTTATCCAAAAGTCTGTGCCGCCCCTTAGGTCAAAGGTATAAACGTGGTTGGTCACGTCTGTTGGTGTTGAGCTTTCATCAGTCAATGTAATAGATAAGGCAATTTTGTCCTGCGTTTTAATGAGCTTTCGCATCCCACTACATTCAATGTCAAGGTATAAATCTTCTTTATTTACAAATTTTACCGTAGGGGTGAATTCGGTGGGAAGATTTGAGCTAGCGGAAAGTTCGGAAATGCCGCCATAGTATCCAATCATTTTATCTTTTCGGTCACTCTTATTTCTTGATAAGAGCATGTTAATATCCTCATATGTAAATGCTTTTTCAGCATAAAAAACACCATAAACATCTCCTGTTTCAGGGTTAAGCTCTACCAGAAAATGACCGTCATTTTCTAAGGATGCCACCAAAACAGAATCAGTACCTATTATGTAGTTTGTTAAAACAGCATCTGTATTTTTAAAATAGTAAAGTTTTTTCCACGCATCGGTTTCACCGTCATAATCCTGCGGCTGCTGATTCAAGCCGCCCAGTTGCTGCCCACTATAATGATCCTCTACCTCTTTCAAAAAATTATCCAGTGTTCCCGCCGATTTCATTGTAGTTAGCTTATTTTGAGAAACAAGAAAAATTTGCCTTGCAACATCATCATATTTTGTCAGTTGCAGGTTTTTTCTTAGACCTCCTATTGCCGGAATGGCAATCGCACTAATAATGATTAATATTGCAACTGCAACCAACATTTCTGTAAGGGTATAGCCTTTTTTGTTTATCCCCATTTTTTTTGCTGACATGGCGTTTCCCCTTTCTTTTAAGCAGATGTTAAAAATTATGTTAATATACAAAAATTACCAGTTATATTTTTGATGTTCATATTGTAACAAAAGTACTTTCAAAAAACAACATAAAAAATGTTTATTCGCAGTAAAAAATTAAATAATTTGGATTTTTATGTATAAGAACAAATTTCATTTAGAAGGGTTGGGGAAACCATCCAATAGATTTACTTTCTTCAGGCATTGATATTTTCTTCATATCAAAACTGCTATTTTTCATTCATAATAGGGGTTTTTAACTGCATCGGCTTAAACTACGCTTAATCAAGCTAGAAGGTGCAACCCCCAACAAACATATTCTTTCCAAAAGGGAGTACCGTCTTCTATCATGTGAACACAATGAAAGTTTGAACAATGATTCCTTTTATTTATAATTCTACTTTAATTCTCAAACTCCTTTTTTTAACAGCATTTGATAAAAAATTACATACATCTCCATACATTTCTCCCTTAGAAAGGCAGGAATTCCTACTAAAATGCTTCTTACCACTTTACTACGTTATTATAATAAGGTAAAAACAGAAAATATTTAGCCCTAATGTAACAGAAGAGTACGTATCAAGAATAGAAAAAAAAGCATTGAAAAAACTCAATGCCGCATTAGAAGATTAAACCAGGGCCTAGCCCTGATACATATTGATTTTTCCCAATAAAAAAAGCAGGTCTAAGACCCACCTTTCTTACTTACACTTCTGCAAAATGACTTCCATCTGCAATAATCCTAAGATTATTTTTCAAAACTGCAATGTCCTCGTCGGAAAAACACTTCAAAACTTCAGCGTTAACATCATCAATAATTTTTGAAATCGGCCCCTCTAAAGCTTTTCCCTTTTCCGTAGGTACTACTCTTACTTCACGTCTATCTTCTTTGTTGATTACTCGGTCAATCAGACCTTTTTTTTGCATACGATCCAACACCCCTGAAATTGTAGATGTTTCTAAGCAAAGAATTTCAGAAATTTGCTTAGGGGTAGCAAAGTCCCTCTGCCATAAGCAGCTTAATACACCGTACTGAGAAGGCGTAATATCATACTCCGACAACTTAGAATTCAAATACTGAAATACAGAATGCTGCGCCGTAGTCAATAAATAGTTGATACATTGTGTTAATTCCATAAGCTTATCCTTTTCCTTTTTTTCAATTCTTCTATATAGGATAGCCTTTATTCGGACAAAAATCAAGTTTTTTATTTAGCATCCAACACAATTTTGCGCAACATGTCAAATTTTTTCACAGGCTTTTCGAACATAATTCGTAAAATCTGCTGAGGATGTGGTGCAGATTCAACAGGATTTCCATCTACATCCCACATTTTACTAACAGTCATTGTATAGGTATCACCCTTGGCAGGCATAATTTCAATTTCATCGCCAACAGAAAACTTATTTCTCTGTTCCACAATTGCAATGCCAGAATCAGGGTCACTATCCTCCTGCACCATACCGATAAAATCAAACCCACGAATGTAGGTGTTGCTATTATAAATCTGCTGATTGCCATCTGGCTTTTGGTAATAGAAACCATCTGTGTAGTCCCTATGGCTTGCCTTTGATACTTCCTCTAAATAATAAGGCAACCTTTCCTGATAAAGAGCGGGATCAGCCAAATAATCATCAATCGCCTGACGATATGCCTTAACCACTGTACCTACATAAAACGGTGTTTTCATACGTCCTTCGATTTTCAGGCTCATAATTCCTGATTCAAGGATATCAGGGATATGCTGAATCATACAAAGGTCCTTAGAATTATAAATATAAGTACCTCTTTCGTTTTCTTCAATGGGCATATATTCGCCGGGTCTTGTTTCTTCTACCAAATGATATTTCCATCTGCAAGGGTGGGAACAAGCCCCTTTATTTGCGTCTCTTCCGCTTAAATAATTGCTCAAAAGACATCTGCCTGAATAAGAAATGCACATAGCTCCATGGACAAAAGATTCAATATCCATATCTTCAGGAATATTATCTCGAATCTGCTTTACTTCATCAAAAGAAAGCTCTCTGGCGGTAACAATACGTTTTGCCCCCAACTGATACCACATCTTTGCACTCATGTAGTTAGTATTATTGGCTTGGGTAGAAACGTGAATTTCCATATTGGGCACCGCTTCTTTTGCCACAGAGAACACACCCAAGTCAGAAATAATCAGAGCATCTGCGCCAATTTTTTCTACTGCTTTAAAGTATTCCGCCATACCCTGAAAGTCTTCGTTATGGGCAAAAATATTAGCTGTGATATACACCTTTGCACCATGGTCGTGGGCAAATTGAATCCCCTCAGCCATCGTATCCAAACCAAAGTTTTTTGCCTTTGCACGCAAGCCGTATGCCTCGCCGCCAATATACACCGCATCAGCTCCGTATAAAACTGCGATTTTCAACTTTTCCAAATCTCCCGCTGGAGCCAAAAGCTCCGGCTTATTCTGTTTCAACATTTTTCTTTTCTCCTTCTATTTCCTTTGTTTTATAGCAAAGAGCCATACCATCACCGATGGGGATAATCGAAGTTTCCAGGGCTTCGTTATGAGTAATATCCCAAAGGAAGGTTCTTAAACGCTTATGGATGGTACGTTGTCTTCTTGGAACGCTGTAACGGGTTTGGGCAATGGTTCCACCCTGCAAAACGTCATCAACAATGAGGATTCCCCCTACGGGCATCAAACGCAGGCAATGGGGCAAAAAGCTACTGTACTGCCCTTTGGCTGCATCCAAAAAAATCACATCATAGGGTCCTTCTAGGGTGGGCAATATATCCGCTGCATCCCCCTCCAGAATTGTAATTGTATCCTCAAGACCCATACGCTTAATGTTAGGGCGCGCATCTTTTAGCATTACCTCAAATCGGTCAATGGTGGTTACTGTTCCACCTGGCTGCAAATAGCGGCTCATAAGCCCTGCGGAAAAACCAACGGCTGTGCCAATTTCTAAAATATGTTTTGGCCTTTTCATTGTTAGTAAAACACTAATTAATCTAGCGGTTTCCAGTGGAACAATGGGAACATTGGCCGCATTGGCCTCCCTTTGTATTTCACCTAACACACCATCATACATGGGTTGAATGGTACGCAAAAAGGTATTCATGGTTTCATCTGTTACATAATTCATTATTTTCTCTCCTATATTAATTGCCGCTAGCTTTATAATTTGCCTTGGCTTTCAAAAACTCATCATAAGTCTCGCAGAACACATGGTTATTCTGCCCCTTCGCTTCCACAACATAGTAAATATACTTGTTATCCTCAGGATAAAGCGCAGCTTTAAAAGATAGTTCCCCAGGGTTTGAAATTGGCCCTATTGGTAACCCTGATACCTTGTAAGTATTGTAAGGGGAATCATACTGCAAATCAACGGTAGTAATATCCTCCTTTACAATCCCCATGGCATATAAAACCGTTGCATCCACCTGCAAAGGCATTCCTTCTTTTAATCTGTTATAAATTACACCAGCTGCACGAGGGCGTTCCTCGTCCACCTTAATTTCTTTTTCAATGACAGAGGCAATGGTAACCAACTCATCTAAAGTATAACCGCTAGACGCTACCACATTCTGATATTCCTTGGTATACATTTGCTCGAAACGCTTTAACATGGCGTTGATCAAGTCATGAGCTGTTGTTTCTTCTTTGATATAATAAGTATCAGGGAAAAGATATCCCTCCAACTTAAACTCTCTGTCCGGCAGGTTTTTTACAAATTCAAAGTCAAAACTGCCTGTGTTGCATTCCTCAATAAACTCGGCTGCCGTACAAATTCCCATTTCTTCGGCCTTTTGTGCAATTTGCTTTGTTGTGTAACCTTCTGGCACCGTAAACTTAACATCATCAAAAACTACACCTGTTTGCAGCAATTCCATGATCTGTGTTTTGTTCAATCCTTTGTCAATTTCATAGGTTCCTTGCTGATACGTGCCATCGAAACCATCTAGCTTGCTACTTACACGAAACATAAATGTGCTCTTAATCAACTTATTCTCTTTTAAAATTTCTGCAATGGATGATGTGGATGCCCCTTCTGGAATCGTTACGGTGACTGTTTCACCAGTCAAAACAGGCTCCTCACCAGAAGACATCATAAAGCTTTTCATCATTCCGAAGCTCAAAAAGCCAACAACAACTGCAATAATTAGAAAAAGACCAATTTTCAACATCTTATCTCTACGACGTTTTTTCTCTCTTTGGCGCCGTCTTTCCAACTGCCTTCTTTTTTCTCTATCTTTATCCATATGTTCGCTCATGGTAGTTCTCCTTTCTTTACCCACAAATCTGTTATATTATACAATTTAATTGCCTTTCAGACAACATTAATTTGAAATCTAAATGCCATCGTAATTTTCTTTTTCAGTTTTCTTAATAATCTTGCAGAAAGTGGCATTCTTGGTATAATAGATACAGAATTAGATTAAAACTTTTTCAGTAAATTTTATTGCAACAAAAAATAACACCTCAAATTACTTTGAATTCAACCAAAATTTAATTTTTGATGAGAGGCATCCTTTTTTGTAAGACACTGCCCTCTCTAAAAAAATGTGAATTTTGGTTTCTTTGCATATTGAAAGATTGGAGAAACAGAATGAATTATCTAGAAAGCATACATTATTTGGAAGAAGAAATCGGGTTTGCTTCCTGTCCAGGCTTAGAGCGCATCACTAATTTAATGGAAAAACTGGGTAACCCAGAGAAAAAAATAAAAGCTGTTCATGTTGCAGGTACAAATGGAAAAGGCTCTGCAACGGCAATGCTCTCCTCCATATTACATGAGGGCGGATATCGTACTGCCTGTTACACCTCCCCTCACCTGGAAAAATATAACGAACGTTTCCTTATTGACGGCAAAGAAATATCTGACGAAGCTTTTGCTCAAATTATTACCAAAACAAAGGAAGCCTGTGATGCTTTGGTTGCCGAAGGTAAGGATGCCCCTACCCTGTTTGAAGTGGTAACAGGGGCTGCATTCCTTTATTTTGCCGAGGAAAATGTGGATATTGCCATTATCGAGGTTGGCCTAGGTGGTAGGTTTGACGCAACAAATATAATTGAGAATCCAATTTTGAGTATCATTATGTCCATCAGCTTGGATCACACCGAATTTTTGGGCAACAGTATAGAACAAATTTCCATGGAAAAAGCTGGTATCATCAAGAAAAGTTGTCCTGTGGTGTTGTATTCTCAGGAAGAATTAGTATATAATATTGTTAAGAATACGGCAGAAGCTTTGCAGGCTCCTTTTTATTGCCAGAAAGGTGCGGAAATTAAAATTTCCTCTCAAACTTTGGAGGGAACTATTTTTGATGTAAGCAGCCCTTCTCTTGCATATGATAACCTGTTTTTGCCTTTATTAGGCAATCATCAAGTACAAAATTGCGTTACAGTTTTAGATGCCTGCGAAATTTTGAAAGAAAGTGGTTTTCCTTTAACCAAAAATCAAATTCGCACAGGTATTTCTAGTACCTTTTGGGCAGGCAGAATGGAGATTTGCAAAGAAAGCCCATTGGTCATGCTGGATGGCGCCCATAACGTTGATGGTATTCGCCGGTTGGCACAAAGTGTCCGAAATTATTTTGAAAACAGAAAAATCACCCTAGTTTTAGGCGTTTTAGGGGATAAAGAATATGAACAAATGGCAGAGCTGATTTTACCCTTTGCCAATCAAGTTGTTTTAACAGAACCCCATAGTCAGCGTAAGCTGGACGCCAACAAACTGGCCAACATTGTCCTTCGCAAGGAGTTACCATTCTATATCGAACCCGAAATCGAAAATGCATATCAAAAAGCATTGAAAATCACTGCAGAAACTGATATTATTTTGTGTTGCGGTTCCCTTTATATGATTGGTGCTCTGCGTTCCTATATATTGTCAATTTAACAAGGAGGTTTCATTATGTTCAATTTTAAAGATGAACTTGCAAGATATCAGCCAATCCTCGAGCTAGACCAGATTGAAGAAGCATTACAACCCAATCAATTGAAGGACCTGGTTGATATTCTTGAGCATATCGCAAAAGACAAAAAAATCGGTGCTTCCCAGGAATAAGCAAAGGAGCGATGAAAATGAGATGCCCGAATTGTGGATTTAACTTTTCCGAAGGCTTCCTCTGCCCTAAGTGTGGAATTGATACCTTTGTTTTCCTCAAAACCAGAAGCCTGTCCATTCGTTTGTATAACGAAGCATTGGAAATGGCTAAGGAAATGGATCTTTCTGGCGCAGCAGAAAATTTGGAGCAGAGCCTTCTTTTTGATAAAAATAATACCCAAGCCCGAAACTTATTAGGGCTTATTTATTGCGAAACAGGTAGAATTGCAGATGCGTTAAAGCACTGGATTTTTAGTTCTTCCATATTAAAAGATAATAACCCAGCAGTTGGGTACATGGACTTTTTACAGAAAAATGGCCGTGAGATGGAAAAATATAATGATGCTGTGGTGATGTATAACCAAGCTCTCCTTTATCTAAACCATGGCAGTGAGGATATGGCCATCATTCAGCTTAAAAAAGCCATTGATAGCAACCCTAACTTTATTGAGGCTTATAACCTCCTAATCCTTTGTTGCATCGAAGAAAATAACCATAAACGTGCACAGCACTTTATAGATATCGTACTGAAAAAAGATAAGAAAAACCCAAAGGCATTAAAATATGCAAACGCCATTGGCAGTGGTACATCTAACGGTATCCGTAAGAAAGCCCAACGCAACACAGAAGTTAAAGAGGATGCATCACAAAAAACCGTTTCCATGAAAAGAACGGATAGTGCCCCTCCCATTCCTAGATATAAAAGAAAAGAAAAGAAAATTGGTGTCTTGGAAAAAAGAGACCTTATCTCCTTCTTAGTTGGCATTTGCTCGTCTGCCATTGTTATTTTGGTTTTAATTATGCCTGCCATCAACGAGGTAAAGGATAAAACCATCGTAGACCTTCAGGCAAAGGTGGATAGTTATGCTGGGGAAACCAAAATGACCCCCGAAGAAGTTTTGAAAATGAGAACAGAACTGGAAACACTGCAAGGTGAAAACAAACGACTCCGCAGCGAGGAAACAAAACAGGCTAACCTTGAATTACTCCAAACAGCCGTATCTCAAATGACAGACAATGACTTTGAAACTTGCGTGGCCACATTAGAGCGTATTGACACCATAGGCTTTAGCGAGGAGGACATTGCCAAATATAACTCTGTGAAAGCTACTGCCTACCCTAAGGCTGCTGATAGCCTATATACCAAGGGTAAAAGCGAATTTTTGAGTAACAACTATGTTGACGCTAAGGTTAGCTTAGAAAGTGCCTTAAAGTTTACCTCGAATGAAAACTTCATTGATGATGCTTATTTCTATTTAGCAAAAATAGCAGAAAAAGATGAAGATACGGAAAAGGCAAAAACCTATTATCAAAAGGTTATTACCGAATATCCTGATTCTAACCAGTTGGCAAACGCAGAAAACGCTCTAAGCCAGTTGGCTGAACAGCCTTAATTGAAAGGAACTCATTGGTTAGAATGGCACCTCTGCGAGGCTAGCCACCTTCTTCTAAAGGAACGCTTCACTGATATTATCAAAAGCACCGCAGAAATTCTCTACGGTGCTTTTTGCTTGCTTTTTTTTATAATCCCCTTTTGCTACGGGAGCGATTTCTAATTGCAATAAAAACAAAAACAACAAGAGCGACCCCTGCTGATATTTGCCATTGATATGTTTTTACAAACTCTTTGCAAATATCCCAATGGCTTCCCAAAAAATAGCCAGCACTGATTAAAGCAGTGTTCCAAAGGAAAACGCCAAAAGCAGTATAAATCATAAACGGTGCCGCCGACATCTTTGCCAAGCCAGCCGGAAAGGATATATATGTACGGGCAATGGGAAAAAGCCTAGCAAAAAACACAGATTCCTTTCCATACTTTTCAAAAATACTTTGTGCTTTTCCTACGCCAAGGGCAATGCTCTCAAACCGATTAGCCAGCTTATCAAACATTCTGCCACCAAGCCTGCCCACCAAATAACAAGTTGTTGTTCCCACCATACCACCAAGCGAAGCAATTAATATGGTATAAAACAAACTATATCCATTCATTGCCACCACATAGCCAATAAACGGTAGCAAAATTTCACTGGAAACGGGGAAACACCCATATTCTAAAGCGGTTGCAACAAAAATGCCCCCCGCTCCCAATTCCAAAACCAATTGCTTGATTGCCTCAATAATACTCATTTTTTTCCACCTCCTTTTTCAAAGATATGTAAAAAGAAGGCGGATTAAGACAAACAAATTCCTTTTAAACTTTACTCTGCCTGCTATGATTCTATTTTTATTTTACAAAGTAGTATCCATAACCAACTATGAATTCTGGCAAAAAAACAGCACCGCAAATGGCACAGTCCCGTAGGGACAAAATAAGAAACGCAAACTGAATACGAAAAAAACAGACTCCCTTTGAGATTAACATTCAAAAGGAGTCTGTTTTTATAAGTCCTGTTCAAAATAGTAAAATTCATACGATGTTTTAACTGGTTTATCAAGACCTATACCTATATCAACATTAGGTTCAATATTTTTATCTAAACTAACATCTTGTTTCTTCAAAGATATAATACGTGCAACAGTATATTTATTGTCGGCATTTTTATAGAACAAAAAATCTCCGACTTCTAAAACTGATTGTTTAGAATTAATACACAGAATATTTTTATTAAATACATTAATGGGATTGTCAAACTGTTGTAATTTTCTGTGATTTAAAAGATACTCAAACATAAAGCAAACTACCTCTTCCAAAATAACTCTACACAAACATTGTAAAAATGGTATTGTGTCATCAAGAATGGATTGATAAGATATTCTTGAATCTTCATACCATCCATGTGCAACATTATTTCTCGCATCAACAACCCGATCAAGTTCAAAAAATATAGATGTTGCAGTAGCTAAATATGTTGAAACATCTTCAAGTTTTATCTCTTTGTTTTCACTAATATATTTTTTAAAAATATAATTATTTTTAATTTTCGAGTTAACATCTTTAACATCAAGATTGTTAAATAACTCAATGACCTTATCTATTTTCAAATTTCCACTATGTTTAATTAAAAACTCATACTGGAGAGAAACATCTCTTTGATTAGTAATATTTTTATGAATAATGTTTATTACATCTGTTGGTGTTTTATTTAAACCAGAAAATTGTTGTGGTTTAGATAAAAAATCACCTGCGCGTATAAAATAATTCTCTTGTATTTTTTGGGGTAATTCATCAAATGTTAGAGTATTGTCAAAGTAGAAGTCAACCAATGCTTTCGCCATATCATCAATAAAGTTTTCAAAACAAGCGTAGATACTAATTATAGAAGCATTATATTGCACCATAGAATTATGTAGCTTATCATACAAATCAATTAGGTCATTTAATGAATTTAACTGCTCACTAAAGCTATCCTCAGAATTTCTATATTCGGAAGATAGCCTTTTTTGTAATTCTATAGTTTTAATAAATTTTTGTATTTCATCAAGACGAATAAATAAATTGTTAAAATGAGTTATTAAGTATCTCATAGTCCTATTTACCCAATATATCGAGTATTGTTTTCTCAATAATGTTATATCTTGCTATTATATCAGTCTTAGATTGTTTTTTGCCATTAAAAGCATCGGGGTTATTGGTATACATCATTTCTAATTGTTTTTTATTTTTTTCTAAATCAAATTTAATTTGTGATAATTCATCTACATAGTTTGCAATAACTAAACACATTGGATCATAAATAGCCCTCTGGGGTTTTGTCCAAGAAAATTTATCTTTTTGAAGTTTATATTGACAAAAAGCATATTCGGAAAAGATAGAATAAGCAAGTGACATAGTTTTGCTAAAAATAGCTGATAATTGATTTTGAAGTTCTTGATTGTAACTATTTCCATTAATAAGACAATTATCCAAAAATACACTTAGCTGTCCTTGCATATCATTAATATGTCGCATAGCAAAAAAACGTAGAACTAATTCAACATCATACATTCTTTTATATAAATTATCATTTGCAAATAGAACCGCATCTTCTTCTGTCTCTATATCTTCATCAGCAGTTTCTAATACAGCAGGTTTTATATTCCAAAGCTTTCTAAAGTGTTCGTTTTCAGACAATTTGATACATAATTGATTAAAGCTTCCATCGTACAAAGCGTTACGTATTTCTTGTGGTTCTAACTTCACTCCGCCAGTATTAAGCCTTTCAAAAACCATTTTTTTCATATTATCTGCTTTTGAAGATGTCTTGGCAGACTCTTTAAGTAAGGTAATTGTTGAAATTTGTCTTCTATCAATACCCTCCTTAATTTTTGTGGGTAACTGACTATATTTAAGTCCGTTAAGCCCAGACCATTCTTCTAATCCTTCTAATTCAAATTCATCATTATAAAAACTAATAATAGCTGATATGCGTTGCAATCCATCCATAACTTCATAACTATCAAAATCCTTTTCATATATGAACACCGGAGGGATTGGAATGTTAATTATAAATGACTCTATAAGCTTTGAACGCTTTTTGTTATCCCAAGTTATTCTTCGTTGAAATGTAGGTCTTAATTTATAATTTTCTTGAGTAAATAGATTCTTTAATAAGGGTAGCTTATATGAACCTTGCTCTGTGACTATTCGATTATGACCTTCTTCATATTTTTCATTTAGGACAGTTTCATTCATGATATTTCCGCCTTTATCGGTATTAATATCATATACTTCATTTTGAAGTAGTTTAATATCCATATTAGTTTACTCCTTTATCTATATTTTTATGCGTTAATATAAGCTTTGACTGCTTTCGCTACAACATAAGCCAAATCCACAGGTACAGCATTGCCTATCATCTTATATCCCGTGTCAACATCGGTATAAACAAACTCGAAATTATCAGGAAACCCCTGCAATCTCGCACATTCACGAACAGTTAACCTACGATATAAGTCTTCTTTTCCTTCAACGAATACTCGTTTATTCTTTTCAACAAAAAGCATTTCAGGAGCTTGAGGATGTAGCTGGCACTGACGCCCACTTGCCTGAACAGTAAATCCTGGCTTGTCCCAAGGGCGAACTCTGTTTCTGCTCATAAAAATGGTAGAGAACGCACCCGTAAAGTATTCATGATTAAGGATATCTAACTTGCCATTAGTTTTATTTTTTGGCAAAGCAGGAATTGCGGTATCTACCAAATCACCAATCGCATCTTTCATCGTTTTCTTTTGTTCTGGTCTTGGTGTAGTTGGTTCTGGAAAGTCAAACTTAATATTCAAATCCTTTCTGAATCCAATATAAAATACTCGTTTTCTATCCTGTGGAACACCAAAGTCGGCAGCATTGACAAGATTAATAGTTACATCATAACCACATTCCTCAAAACATGAAATAATATTTTCAACTGCTTGTGAATGACGGTTAGCAAGCATACCTGAAACATTCTCAGCCAAAAAAAACTTAGGCTGTTTGTCCTTTAATATCCTAATATAATCAAAGAAAAGCTGACCTCTATCATCATCGATACCCCTTAACGATCCAGCTTCGCTCCAACTTTGACAAGGCGGTCCGCCAATAATTCCATCAATTTCATCAGGGAAATCCACTTCTTTTATATTGCGAATATCACCTTTAATTAATGGTGCAGTATGATTTTTTTCGTAAGTAGCCCAAATCGTTTTATCATACTCATTTGCCATTACAATTTCAAACCCTGCACGTTCAAAACCTAAATCAAGTCCACCCGCACCTGAAAAAAGACTAATAATTTTCATTTTCAAAAACCTCCATTTAATTGTACATATTAACTCTGAAAAAGATTATTATCAAGTCTTTACTTAAAAATTACAGATGGATTCGCAACCATATCTTCTGTAATCTCTCTGGTGGTTTTAACTTCTAATATTTTTAGAGCTTCTTTTAATTTATCTGCTACCTGTGTGCCTTTGATGTTAAGAGGATTATTAAACACTAAGTTTGATTTTAATTTTCCGTTCTCCACAGTCCAGTCAACATAAACCGAAAGCGGTCTATCTCCATCATACTTGTCATGATATGTTCTATAGTTTAATGCTTTGCAAGCAAAATACACAGTTGGATATTTATCTACATACTCATCAATTGAATAAAGATTATCAATTACATCTTGTGCCGTAGCAACTGAATCATTTATAAGTATATAATTTGCAATACCTGAATCTTGAATAACTGAGCCATTAACCATAGCATTGCGTTTATCATCAGGCAGATGAGTACCGGCATATACATCAATAATCTGATCTCGTGTAAGTTTAACTACTCCCGAAAGCTCCCCGCCAGTTTTATTAAGTAGCTCATATTTCCACCCAAGAGTCATAGCACCTTCTTCTGTTTTTCCACCTTTAACTTTATAAATCAACTTTTTGTTTTCAAAAGCCGGCTTTATAGAAGCTGTTGCTGCTTGAATAATCTGTGACCAATTAAAACCAAATAATGCTTCCGCTCTCTCGGCATTGGTTTTATTTTCTATAAAGTCTGCATTCTCTTTTTTAAAGGATATTTTAATCTCTCGTTCTACAAGAGCATCAGATTTTGCTAAAACATAAATATCGGTTTTAGGCTCGCCTTTTTTACAAGTAGGCTTACCGACTTTAACAACTGAATATGTAATAGAATCTAATGTAAAACAGGTGCCTAACTGAAATAAGTTTGCAATATTTCTTTCTGCATCACCGAATTTAGCCATTTATAGTTCCTCCGTATTTTTATCTATAACTTTTGCTCCGCCTGATTTTACCCAAGCATCAACCTCTGAGCGTTTAAATTTCCATAGCTTTCCTACTCTACAACAAGGAATGCTTTCTGCGATTATCCATTTTCTAATGGTTGTCATTGTTACACCAAGATGTTTTGCGACTTCCTTGGTAGAGATCCAAGGCTCATTTATATATTCACTCAATGCTTACACCTCCGAATAAAATAATTATATCAAACAAAAAGTATTTTGTATATAATTTGATGTAATTTAACATCATTTAAGAGTAGCTATTCTTTGCTTTCTGTGGTATCCTTTGTGCTTACAAAGGAGGCGAGAATATGCCACAAAGATTAGATGACCTATACCACGAGTTCTTCAGACCGTTAGAATTAGCGGAGCTTAAGTCTTCCATAGAGGAGAATCACAAAATACTGATTGACCATCTATCCAAGGAAGATAGAAAAATTGTTCTGCGAATCATTGATGCCTTAGAAATAATTTGCAACTATCAAACCAAGGCGAGTTTTATCCAAGGCTTCAAATTAGGCTTTGAGCTGACAACTGAATTACAAACCTACGATACCCACAGTTCTGAGATTGACTCTCAAAACTGTGGGTATTCTTTTATGCCAATGGAGGTACAGAACAATGAAGAAGAAAACTAAAATTAAACTTGTAGCCACCACCACGCTTATGGTTCTTTCTCTGACAATAATATATCCCCGAACCATGCCTCAAGAAGCGCCACAACAGCCCGAGGTTCGCCCAGTGTCGGCACTTGTCGATGACAGTAGGGGTAACACCCCACCTCCATCGGTTGAACATCAAAGCTCAAAGGCGGCGCCCAACCAAAACGACCAAAGTAGCGCTCAAAATCAGCATACCGACAAGGCAATAGAGGAACAAATCATTACCCCATTGGATAACATCCCACCACAGCCAACAGAAAAAGAAGAAGTGGCCAACACCTCGACCCCAAACACACAAACGGCTACAAAGCCGACTGCTCCACCAGCTTCAACATCAGCAGAACCTAAAATGGGCGATACCACAATCATAGACGGCAAAAGACAAAGCTACTTCTTAGGCTTCGGCTGGGTGGATGATATGGGTGAGAATGAATGTACCTTCGCTGAAGATATGTACGAGAACGGCAACAAAATCGGTAGCATGGGTGGTGGCAATGTGGTAGGTAGTGACGGCGATATCAATAAAATGGTTGGCATCATGGATTGAAAACCTATATAAATATGCAAAGATGGCGCTCCACTTCGGGGCGCCATCTCACTATGCTCAGCTACCAAAATGGTACTTGAGCTATTCTTTTTCATACTCAGTGCTTTTAGAAAGCTTCTCTATCATTTGTTTCCCTGTGATATGCCCTTCCTTGTAGGCAAGCCGTAGCTGAGATGCCAAATATGACCACTGCTTAAATTCTTCTTCAGAAAGCTTGTTTGTCAGCCTATCGCTATCCCAAGCATCAATTCTGTAATAACGAGAATACATACGATTGTAAATGGTCTGAAACTCCTGTAAAAACTGATCTCCCTCAACAGATTTGTTAAATTTCAGCTTTGCGCCGATCTGCTTGCAGGTTCGATTGCCCTTATAAACTCTGTCGCAGTATTCCCGTTTGCGTTTATCGGCAAGAACAAAATATTTATCACACAAAGCACAACGCTTGATACGAATACCACGCTTGAGCATCTCCATGAACTCTAAGTAAAGCATTTCCTCTAAGGTTTGAATCACAAAATAATTTGTCATATTAATTGGTGTTTGACTATCCCTGTGGGTATCAGCCAGCACCTTTTTCATATCAACCTCATCAGGGTCAGAATAGCGAATTACTCTACTTTTATCAAACTCGCCATAGCTCATGGGCGCTATGCCATATCGTGTTCTAAGCATATAGCGGTTAAAGGTTGGGAAGTTATTTCCGAAAAGCAATAATCGCTCCGGCAAGGTGTATTCGTTTAGAACTTCATCTGACAAACAAACTTCCAATGCAATGCGATAGGTGTTTTGCAAATCCACATAGTAATAAAACATATGGATAATTGAATCCACCTGTTCCTCTTTGCTTTTATCTGAGCCATAAAAGGTCAGCACCATTTGGCTGTTAAGAAAGAATTGCACATAGGGGTGCTTGTCCTTCAGTAAATCAACGATGTACCAAAACCTATTTTTAATCTCTTCAAAATTACTCGATACCGTTTCGGTATTGAGTTTTTTTATTTCCTCTAAACACTGCGAAAAATCAAGCTCACAGAATTCCACAACACACTTACCGATGTCCCTTAGCTGTACAAACTGATTGGCTGTGGGACTTTCGTCAAAGAACACATTTAGGTTATTGGTTTTGTCTGTAAAAACTCTTGCCAATGGATAAGTTGCTTCCATAAATTCACCACCTTGCAAAGAATAGATTTTAACTAATTTCAATTCTTTTAATTCACGATATAAGCATATCACAAAACTTGTTAGGATGGAAGTACGGAAAGGGAGAAACTTTGAAAATTGAATGATCGGCTAAAGATGATACGGTTGCCAAGACCTCGAAAGAGCGAGCGACGAAAACGATGGAGATAACCTCGGTCAGGAACGGTCTTTAGGTATAACGACAACAACAAATCTAAAAAACAAAGGAGATTAGAAATGAAAGAAAAATTACAAACCATGGATGCACAAACCTTAATGACCACACCAATGGAGCCTCTGAAATTTATTATAGATGGTTTCATACCGCAAGGGCTTCACATCTTAGCAGGCTCACCTAAAATAGGTAAGAGCTGGCTGTCACTTTGGATTTGCTTGCAGGTATCAAAGGGAGAAAAGGTGTGGGAGTTTGAAACAAGGAAAAGTGAAGTGCTGTATCTCTGCCTCGAAGATAGCTTTGCTCGTATTCAAAGCAGACTGTTTGAAATCACAGACGATGCACCACCCACATTACACTTTGCAATTATGAGTGATTCCATCGGCAATGGACTCGAAAATCAGATTGAAGATTTTATCAAGGCTCACCCTGACACAGGGTTAATCGTAATCGACACACTGCAAAAGGTTCGCAAAACTGTTTCGTCAAATGTAAATCCTTATGCAGCTGACTACGATGACATTAATGCGTTAAAACAAATTGCAGACAAATACAAGATTGCCATTATTTTAGTTCACCACCTACGAAAAACAACGGACGCAGACCCACTCAATATGATTTCGGGTACCAGTGGCATAGCAGGTGGTGCTGATACCAATTTTATTTTGCAAAAGGAAAAACGCACCGAAAGAACTGCAACTCTTGTTTGTAGCGGCAGAGATATTGAGGGCAGAGAATTGTTTTTAGAATTTAACAAGGACAGTTTTGTTTGGGAGCTACGAGAACCCATTGAAATTCAAAAACTTGTTATCCCAGATGAAATTTTTCTTCTCTCTGATTATATAAAATCCGTTGGTACATTCACTGGAACAGCTACTGAACTTGCGGAGATTTTGAAATTAGAATTGCGACCGGCAGTACTGAAGAAGAAAATCATTAAACACATGGAACAGCTCAGTAAAAACGGTATTCGTTATTCCGAGAACAGAACCTTTGAACGCAGAGAATTTTCTCTCTGCTATGACGGTAATGACGATATGACGGTTTCAACCTCCCCCATAGAATTGCCGTCTTTGCCGTCAGCACTGTCAGCAGCGAGTAATCTCGCAACGGTTGCCCCCTGTTTACCCCTGTGTGCCATTTTAAACGAGAGGTAGAGTAAGTAACCCCCATAATCGATTTTGAGAGCAGTTTGCTCAAGGGAGAGCTAAAGTTGGACAAGCTCAAACTATCCCATAGGGTAATTACCCCTATTGAAACTAAGGCATCAAAAGCGTAGCAGACAGCAAGCAATTTGAGCAAGACACGGACAGCAGAAATATTGCCCTTTTCTGTAACAACAAAGTGGATTTGTATAGTGGTGGCTACGCTTTTTCCCACCTTGGGTGGGGCGAGCAGAGCAGGCGTGTATACGCCCGCAACTCGCCATCTTTCGGGCAGAAGCCCGTACCCACTTTACGAGAGATAAACAAACCAAAAAGTTAGGAGTTGAGAAATAAAATGAAAGATAAATTTGAAACCTTTAGAGCATCTGAAAAGGAACGTCAAGAGCTAAAACGCATGGCAAAACGATCCAAGATGAGCAAGTCGGATTATATCAGACATTGCATTTTTAGCAAAGAAATCATTGTGATAGATGGATTAGATGACTTTTCAAAACAGCTTAAAGCCATTGGGAACAACCTAAATCAGCTAACCACCCGTGTCAATATGGGACATTTTGAAGCGATAAATCTGCTTGAAACCAAGGAAAAGTTAGGCGAAATTTATAATTTGATGGCAAGCCTTTGTAGACAAGAGCCAGTAGAACAAGCAGCTGAAGCTGTTGCTGAAGAAGATATTATTCCAGTTGCAGCACCTGAAATCATAGAAAAACAAGAAATAATTTCCGAAAGAAAGTCGTTCCAATTTGGCAATAGACTGCACAATGTGTTTAAAAACTATGCCAATTCCAATAGCACAGATAGGAGGTAACGATGGCAACTGTAAACTATATTCCATACAAAAAGCAGTCGGCATTTACCATGCGTGGTGTGATGATGTATGTATCACAGAGAGAAAAAACGCTTTTGAAAGACCAAAAATATCAACTAATCACAGGGATTAACTGCTGTGCTGAAACTGCTTTCTCGGAATTCACAGCAACGAAATCAAGATATAAAAAGAATGATCAAACTCAGTTTTACCATTACACCCAAAGCTTCAAAGTTGGTTTGGATATAACTCCGCAGCAAGCTCACCAAATAGCGTTGGAGTTTGCACAGAAAAACTATCCCGATTTTGAGGTTTTGGTTGCTACCCACACCGATGCACCGCATCTGCATTCCCATATAATCATCAACTCTGTTAGCTTTGAGCATGGTAAAAAACTTCACCAACCACCAAACACACTACGGACATTAAGACAGTCCTCAGATGAAATTTGCATGGAACATGGCTTTGAAGTTCTACCAACCTACACCTTTGGTAGAAGTAAAACTCCAAGCCGTGCCCAGCGTAGAGCACAGGAGCGTGGCAATAGTTGGAAAGACAACCTTCAACAAACTATTGAAATTGCAATGTCAATCAGTAAAAAGAAAGAAGATTTTATCTTCAATATGGAGCGTCGTGGCTACTTTGTTAAATGGACAGATACCCGAAAAAGCATTACCTATACCTGTCCCAATGGTATGGACTGCAGAGATTATAGACTATTTGGCGATAAGTATTTAAAAGTGAATATGGAACTTGAATTTGATTATAGGGAGCTGAAAAAAGAAATTGAGTCTAAAACAGGCTGGGAATATGAGCGTTGGCAACTACAAAACAGCACCCAAAAGCAAGCACCTCAAGAGATTTATATCCCACGCACTACTGGCAGAAAACTCACTGATGAGATTTTGCACAACCTAAAATTTCTTGAAAAGGGTGTCAATGAAGATGATGAGCTTGAAACCATTACCTACCTTGCTACCATTACAGCACTTTCCTTTGCAGGAGTGTACATTCTCCTTGATGCACTAAGTCATAGCAATCAAACGGAAATTGACGATGAAATATTAGAAAATTATATTGACGAACTAAAACAAGAACCCGAAAACTGTATGAATTACGAGGAAGAACAGGAACAGGGTTTCACCATGACAATGATGTAAAAAAGGAGATTAAACCTATGAAAAACACACCTATTATTGATACAGGCTTGTACGAAGAAAACAGACCTGTAATTTATCGCAATGGAGATAATGTCAGGACTGTCTATCGAGATACCGCAGTGACGATGACAGACACCCAATGCTTTAGCGAAAGAAAGATGGTTGTTGATGGCAAGACCTTTTATGTGAAATCCATCTTTCCTGTGCTACCAATCTCTACCCCCAGCCAAGAATTAATCAGCCTCATTGATGCAGATAAAGAAATTTAAAAATAACAAATATTTAGATAGACTTGTGCAAGCTGTTACGGTATGCTTTGGTTACCGTATTCAGTTTGTCGGAGAGGAGCTTAAAATGAAACAGACAACTGAAAAATATACAATTTTATATGCAAGGCTTAGCCAAGACGATGGTAGCCAAGGCGAGTCCAATAGCATCAGCAATCAGCGGTTAATCTTAGAAAAATACGCAAATGACAATGGCTTTGAAAACTTAAAATTCATGGCTGATGACGGCTATTCTGGTACGAATTTCAACCGTCCTGCATTCAAAGAAATGATGGAGCTTGTAGAAAATGATGAGGTAGCAACCATCATTGTCAAGGACATGAGCCGATTTGGCAGAGAGTATTTAGAGGTGGGAAAATACACAGAAATTATATTTCCCAACTATGATGTGAGATTTATTGCAATCGGTGATAACATTGATAGCCTCTATGGAGTTGATGATTTTGCGCCGTTCAAAAACATCATCAACGAACTTTATGCCAAAGATTGCAGCCGTAAAATCCGTGCAGCCAACAGGGCGAAGGCTGAAACAGGTGCAAGAGTTGGTACGAATGTTCCGTTCGGATATATGAAAGATCCAGAAGATCCAAAACGAAAATTAGTACCTGATCCAGAATCAGCAGAAATTGTAAAGTATATCTTCCAACTCTGTGTTGAGGGAAATGGACCAAGCAGAATTGCCAGTAGACTATCAAAAGAAAAGATTTTTATGCCAAACTATTACTGGTATTCTAAAGGAATGTCATACACCAAAACAGTGGATTTAAGTGATCCATACCGTTGGCAGCAAACAACCGTTAGGCACATTCTTGAAAATGAAGTATATTTAGGGCATACCATTAACCTTAAAACCACCACGAAATCTTTCAAGAATAAGAAGAAAATCGAAGTACCAAAGGAAGAACAGCTTCGATTTGAGAACACCCATACAGCTTTAATCTCGCAAAAGGTTTGGGATATCGTTCAAGATATTCGTCAGCACAAGCGTAGACGAACCAATATGGATGAGCAAGATATGTTCTCGGGTGTGGTTTACTGCAAGGATTGTGGTACAAAAATGGTGCTCCACCGTGCCCAAACCATGAAAGAAAGTCAGTACAACTTCATGTGTGGAACCTATAAGAAAAAGGGCAAAGAGGTCTGCACGGCACACTTCATCAAGGAAGATCAGCTTGCTAAAGTTATTCTTGATGATCTTAAGCGAGTGACGCACTATGCAAGACAGCACGAAACCATATTTGCTGAAATTATAGCCAAGAAAAACAGTAAGGAATCACAAAAAGAAATGTCGATGCTGATAAAAGAAATTGATACCTTAAGGCGTAGAGATAACGAGCTGACTGCACTTTTCAAAAGGCTATACGAGGATAATGTGCTTGGTAAAATTCCTAATGAAATTTTTCGCAAGCTCAGTGATGACTACCTAAAAGAGCAAAAAGAAATCCAATCTACCATCCCCGAAAAGGAACGCAGACTGGAAAAGTTAAAATCTACAGTAGCAAATGTCACCGCTTTTATTGAGGAAGCCAAAGCCATAACTGATATTAAAGAACTGACTGCCACATTGCTTCATCGATTTATTGATAAGATTGTCATTGGTGAACGCACCGAGAAATATTCACGAACCGCAATGCAGGAAATCCAAATTCACTACCGCTACATCGGTCTGTTGGATAAAGTAATCGAGGATACAGCTGAAAAGGACTGTCAATCGGTCACATAGAGATAGCAAAGGGCAGACAGCGAAACTCACTGTCTGCCCAATACCACCCGATTAGTCGTAGTTTAGGAAAATGTCCCTATGGGACTACGACTAACGGGTGCTGTTTTTCAATTAGCCTTCTTGACCCCAAATTCCTTTTGCTTGGGAAAGGTCCCTTGTGCTAAACATATATTTTTCAATCATCTTCACTGGATAATATGCACGTTTTGCTTTACGCATTCCCTCGATGCCCATATCTTCCTCACGATTGATTAATTCAACATCCATACATTCATTTCTAACATACTGCTGATTAATCATTGGATAAACGCCTTCATAAGAGGCATCCGCCTTTTCAATATGCACCAACTGCATATGGGGCTGTAATCTCTCACCAACGGTAAATGCAACAAGCTTCCCATCAATAAAGATTGTACCACCAATCAGCCCTAACGTCTCCATGTTGTTAAGTGCCAACAATACCGATGCTCTTTCTTCAATATATTCTGCGCTTGCTTCATCCTTATCTTCAATCCACTGGTCATAAAGGGCAACACAGTCAGCAATCATAGACGGCTCCAATTTTTTATACTCAAAATCTGGGTATAGGGAAAGGAACTTATTAATGTGATTTCTTTTTCCGTGGAGCTTTTTCCCTTTCAATGTTTCCAATTTTTCACGCTCATAAACATAATCCCATGCGATATCTGTTGGCATAATAAACAGTTCTGGGCAAGCCTTTTGCATCATCTCGTAAAAGGGAGCAGAAACGGAGCGAAATGTTGGCTCAACACCAAGCTTTTTCATATAGTCAATGGCATCATATACCGCCTTGCGGTAATCCACCTGAGCATCACGCTTAGGAATGGGTGCCCAAAAATAAACCGGAACACGTTTGAAATCTAATTTAATGTATAACACATCATCCTTTTCAGCATATTCCATCTTTCCATCCGTACCCCAAATAAAGAGGTTCGTGAAGGACAAATCAGAACATTCTGCACCCCAAGGCTTTGTATAACTTTCAATCAAAGACTTTTTATCTAGGGTAAAGGGTTTAAATTGAAACACAGAATTTGTGTCTTTTGTTTGATTTTTATTTTCTATATCATTTTTATTCATACATTGCATCTCTGGCATAAGATTGCCTCCAATTTTAATATTCATCAATTATATAACATTTACATTTTGGTAATGCCCTATTGATATAGTCAAATCCATCTTGATTATAGATTGTGACAAATTGACTTACATCATCCAATGAAACATAACCCATTAAAACACCCAAAAAATGTCCTGCCTCAATCTTTATTGCAGCTTGGGCATGGGTTTTGGTTCCATCAAAGTGAAAAATACCATTATTTTCAGGCACGATTGAATCAAAAATTTCAATTTTGTATGGACATTCTATTTCTAATTTTTTTAAAATTGCACTGATATTGCAAACGCCTGCCACACCCTTCTGCCGAAGAATTCTTTCTCCAAACTCGGGCGCAACTTCCACATCAGGGGGTAGCTTAATTGACACCTCCCTGCCATTTGCAACGGCAACGATCTCTTTTATTAATTTATCGTAATAACCTTCATTTGCAACCGCCTCTGGGCAAACCAACTGGTTTTCCATAAGGTAAACAAAGGCATACCCTTGTATATTTTTATTTTTAAGAATGACGCATTTGCCACCATCCGAGGCATAATCATCACCTTTTCGCAAAAATTCTGCTTTTGTACGCTTTAGGGCACCGCTATAACGCTGGCCAATATTTTTTTCATAAAGAGGGAAAAGCTCTCCCCACTGTGTTTGATTAAAGAAAATAATATCCTTTTGTGCGCCCCCATTAAGCTTGCCCTGAATATATGCTGCATCAGCCACTGGGTAATGCCCATAAGCATAATAGCTTTCTAGGACAGCAGGGGTATGTACTGCTAAAAACACGCCATTCTCCCGCAAAAGGTTCATTTCTTTTGTAAAAATCTTACGCATATATCCTTTTTTTCTATGGTCAGGATGGGTAGACACGCCGCAAAGCATGGCACCTGCTAAATCCTTACCACGAACCCCTATTGTATATGGCACTGCTTGCATGGCACTCACAAGTTCTCCATCTTTTTCCAAGCAAACAGACCAGCTGGGTACAAACCTTTTTTGAAACAGCCAATCACAAAAGCTATCGCTATCTCCAAAGCAGGTTTTCCAAAGGCGATAAAAACCCTCTACGTCTTCTTCTTTTGCAATTCTTACAACTTCGTTGTTATCCATAGTTTACTTCACCCAATTCTTATGGAATTAACATCTCATATTATTGTACTAGACAAATGAGAATAAATCAATTGATAATAATTATCAATAAATAATTTTTTTGATGATTTTTTTGTATACCTTTACAAATTCCATTTCCTTACAGTACTGACTAATTTTATCAATTGGTATCCATGCCACAGCCGAATTTTCATCTTCCTTAATGGTTAGTTTTACATTTTCTGGGGCTATGAATGCATAAGTGGCATTGATATGCAGGTGATTAGGCACATACTCTCCTCTTTTATAATGCCCTGCTACCAAGAGAATATCTAATGAAAGAATTTCATCCAAAATAGGTATCGCTGCAAAAACACCAGTTTCTTCCAACAGTTCTTTTTTAGCAACACGAAGCAAGTCCGCCTCTCCATCTGCATGACCCCCTACACAGGCCCATGTGCCAAAAATATTATGTTTAACCATCAGAACTTTATCTTTCTTTTCATTAAAAACCATAGCCGTTGCAGTGGCATGAGCAAGTTGAGAAGTTCGGAATAAAATCCGCTCTTCATTTTGCTCTAGCAAATCCAAAACGATTTGTCTTTCTTTTCCCTCTTCCATATTATACGGTTGATACTCCCGAACTGATTGTAAAAAATTCATTTTATTTCTTCCTCCAAAATGTGGCATCCCTCTTGCCAAGTCTTTTTAAAGGCTGAAGGCAAGGCATATTCTTTCTCTATGACATCCTTATCAAGCCATAAAAACCCATTATGCTCTTTATGTTTTACGGCAACATAATAGCAATCCATGTGCCATTCGATGTGAGTAAAAATATGTTTTTGCCCTTTCATATTTTTAATTTCTCCACTAATGATTCCCCAATCTTTGAGGGCAATGGGCACAGCTTTTTCCCTATCACAATTGGGTAATTGCCACAAGGCAGAAAGAAGCCCTTTTTCTCCCCGCTTACTAATTGCAATTTTCCCATCTTCAACCATAAAGAAAACAGAAAGGTATTCCTTGGTTCGCTGTTTTTTTGGACTTTTCACAGGATATTGTAAAACTGCATTTTTTTTGTAAGCCTGACAATGCTCTCTTACAGGGCAACCTTGACACTTTGGCATGCCATTAGGCAAACATACCGTGGCTCCAAGCTCCATTAGCGCTTGGGTAAAAGTTCCCTCGTGGCCTTTTGGCATTACTGATGTGAGTTCCTCCTCCCAGGCAGCCTTTGTGACGGCCAAGGTGATATCTCTGGCATCTGCCGCTAAGCGTGACATAACCCGAAGTACATTGCCATCCACCGCGGCATAGGGCAACGAAAAAGCAATAGAAGCAATGGCACCGGCTGTATAGGGGCCTACCCCCTTCAGTTTGCGCAGAGCAAGATAATCAGCAGGCAGCCTTCCCCCATATTCCGCTACCACAGTTTGGGCAGCCTTTTGTAGGTTTCTTACTCTACTGTAATAACCTAAACCCTCCCAAAGCTTCAAAATAGTTTCTTCATCGGCATGCGCCAAGGCTTCGATGGTAGGTAAAGTATTAATAAAGCGCTCAAAGTAAGGTTTAACTGCTTCCACCCTAGTTTGCTGCAACATTATCTCCGAAAGCCAAATATGGTATGGATCTTTCGTTCTACGCCAAGGTAAATCTCTGGCGTTGAATTGATACCAAATGATTAGTTTATTTATGATTTCGTTATATTCATTCATAAAAGCTCCTTATATTAACAAAACAATCATGCTTATTTTTCCAAAAAATAAATATGAACAGTATTTGATTTTGGTCCATATTTCTCCATAAGCCCCTCTAAAAACGCTACTTAGAGGTTTTTTTCTTATTTTAAAAATAACAAAAGCTCTTTCTAGTATTCACTTGGAAAGAGCAGCTATTACATCTTATCTTAAACGAAAGAGTTTTAAATATGCGGGAATTAGTAAGCCACCCACACTGTTTCCTATTGTCATAACGATAACAGAAACCAAAGTATGTCCATCCCAAACATTTGCAAGGCTAAAATAAAACATATTTGCAATTACGTGTTCAAAGCCACTTAAAATAAAAACCATAACAGGGACAAAAACAGCAATACATTTCAGCATCGACCCCTGCAAGTTACGATAAAGGTCCACCGCAATAAACATTAGCAAGCCACAAAGAATTGCCAGCAAAAAAATGCTTAAAAACGAATCCCCAAGTTTTAACGATGAAACACCTAAAACCCGATCCGCTACACCTTCGTAAAGCCTAGTGTTTCTTACCATCCATGCTAATATGTAAGTTCCCACAAGGTTGCCCAACCAGGTGATACCAAGTTCAATTAAATAGACAGGCTTTTGAAAAATAAGGTAACCAATTTTTCCTGTAAAAAGCTGCAACTGAAAGCCAACAATCGTAAATAGCCCAATGGCAAATAACGAACTGCCAACAACAGGGTTTTCTATGGAGAGAAAAGCAATACCCCCAATACCAATTAACATACCAGCAATTATTGCAGAAACCAGCTGCCTTACCCTTTCCATGGCCTTCTTCCCCCTTTAGAATAATATAATTAGTATACTATAAAAAGAAAATCTGTGCAATATATGGTGCGTAAAAATAAAACCCCAACTATATGTAGTCCCTCTTGCACACTTTCATGCAATATGATACGATTACGTAAGAAATATAGGTATTATTTAGCAAAAACAAACAATACAACTGGGGGGAATATGCATGAATCAAGAACTCTGGAACCAAATTCAGTGCAAAGACTTGTTAAAAGAAGTAAGTGAAGGCAAAGAAGTGGTATGGATTAACGATAATCTAGAAGACGCCGTTAAAGGTCTCTCTAAAATCGACCTTACTACAAAAGACATTGATGATGCTGAAGCACGCTTGGCTCGTTTTGCTCCTTTTATCCTTAAAGTGTTTCCCGAAACTGCTCCCGAAAATGGTTTAATTGAATCTCCGTTAAATGAAATTTCAAAGATGAAGGCTCAACTGGAAATAGAATATGCAACCACCATTCCTGGAAGGCTCTTTTTAAAGCAAGATAGCCACCTTGCTATCTCCGGCTCAATAAAAGCCAGAGGCGGTATCTATGAAGTTCTGAAACACGCAGAAGACTTAGCTTTTGAACACGGGTTGCTCAAAGAAAGTGATGATTATAGTGTTTTTGCCTCTGACGAGTTCAAAGAATTCTTTAGCAAATACAAAATCCAAGTTGGCTCAACGGGGAACCTAGGTATGAGTATTGGCATTATGAGCGCAGTCCTCGGCTTTCATGTTATTGTTCATATGTCTGCGGATGCAAAACAATGGAAAAAAGACCTTTTGCGCAAACGTGGTGCAGAGGTGGTTGAATACGCAGATGATTATAGCAAGGCAGTTGAAGTTGGGCGCAAAAACTCCGATGAGGACCCCACAAGCTATTTCGTAGATGACGAAAATTCCGTTACCTTATTTTTAGGCTATGCCGTTGCTGCCAATCGAATCAAAAAGCAATTTGAAGAAAAAGGCATTCAAATTGATGCTGACCATCCCCTTTTTGTGTATATCCCCTGTGGCGTAGGCGGTGCACCAGGCGGTGTTGCCTTCGGCTTAAAACAGATATTTGGAGATAACGTTCATGTTTTCTTTGTAGAACCCACTCAAGCACCTTGCATGCTAGTTGGCATGGCATCTGGCCTGCAAAACCATGTATGCGTGCAAGACTTTGGCCTAAGTGGACAAACCCATGCCGATGGATTGGCTGTTGGCCGCCCTTCCGGATTTGTTGGCGGGGTTATGACTCCTTTATTATCCGGCATCCTGACCTTGGAAGATTATCACATTTACGACTTGATGCGTGATATTGTGAATTCCGAAGGAATCTTCTTAGAGCCATCTGCCTGTGCATCCTTCTGGGGTCCTATCCAACTCTTGAAAGATAAAGGCACAAAGGCTTATATTGAAAAAATGGGCTTAAGTGAAAAAATGCTTAATGCTGTCCATGTACCTTGGGCAACGGGCGGAAGCCTAGTTCCTCAGGAGATTCGGGATGAATATATGCACACACATTTAAAATAAAAATTTTTCTAAGGGCTTGCTATCTAAAAAAGATGACAAGCCTTTTTTACTGTTAAAAAACGCTACAAAACCAAACAGTAAAATAATCCAAGTGGAAGCATCAATATTTTTTTGTGTATGATTTTTATTTTGATAGCAAAATGTTTGGAACATGATAAATCCCATGCCCCAATTCCATGTTACAGGGAAAAATAAAAAAGCGGCAACCACAAATGTGGTTACCGCAAAAACTTCAATTTATTACTCCAATTACTTATTGAAAAGCCCTGTAAAATCAAATGTAGCAAAATAATCCTCAGGGGTTTCAGCACGACGCATCAACGCCACGTCTCCATTTTCTTTCAAAAGAAGTTCAGCCGAGCGTAGTTTGCCATTATAGTTGTATCCCATTGCATGCCCATGGGCACCCGTATCATGGATATAAACAATATCACCCATTTCAATTTCTGGCAACATACGGTCAACTGCGAACTTATCATTGTTTTCGCAAAGGCCGCCTACCACATCATAAGTATGATCGCAAGGCTTGTCCTCTTTGCCCAAAATTGTAAGATGATGATAAGCGCCATACATTGCAGGGCGCATTAAGTTTGCCGCGCAAGCATCCAAACCAATATATTCTTTATAAATATGTTTTGCATGAATGGCAGTTGCAATAAGGCTTCCATAAGGTGCTAACATATAACGTCCCATTTCAGTGAAAATGGCAACATCCCCCATGCCTTCCGCCTCTAAGATTTCTTCATAAGCCTGTCTTACGCCCTCGCCAATTGCCATAATATCGCAGGGTGTTTCTTCGGGGCGATAAGGAACACCAACCCCACCAGAAAGATTAATAAAGGCAATATGAATATCTAATTCTTTTTTCAACTCAACAGCCAATTCAAATAAAATCTTAGCCAGCATAGGATAATAGGTATTTGAGCTTGTGCTACTTGCTAAGAAAGAATGAATCCCAAAGTGTTTTGCACCCTTTTCTTTTAAGATGCGGAATCCTTCTTTCATTTGCTCTTTTGTCATACCGTATTTGGCATCTCCCGGGTTGTCCATAATTTCATTGGCAACCTGAAAAACACCGCCAGGATTATATCTGCAACAAACAGTTTCTGGAATTTTTGCTAACTTTTCAAAAAAAGCAATGTGTGTAAAATCGTCAAAATTTATAATTGAACCCAACTCACTAGCCAAAACAAAATCTTCCGCAGGTGTCATATTGGAAGAAAACATGATGTCTGAACCACTAAAGCCGACTGCCTCTGCCATTTTCAACTCTGTATAGGAAGAGCAATCTGCACCACAGCCTTCTTCTTTTAAAACCTGTAAGATGCCAGGGGTTGGCGTTGCCTTTACTGCGAAGTACTCTTTAAACCCTTTGTTCCAAGAAAAAGCACGATTTACCAAGCGAGCATTTTCACGAATCCCTTTTTCATCATAGAGATGAAAAGGCGTCGGGTACTGTTCAATTATTTTTTTTGCCTGTTCTAAAGAAACAAATGGTGTTTTCATTTGTAATTTACTCCTTCTTTGATAAAATCTGTTATCAATTATAACAAACTATCCATTGCTTTGCAATGAAACCATCAAGAATTATGTAAAAAACATTTTTTAGATTTCCTTACAAAACATTTCCACTTATTGCAAAAGAGTGTATAATAGGGTTGATGTACATTTTTTTCTGAGAGGGATAGAAATGAGAGATTTTTTAAGACAATTAAAAAGGGTGAAACTTTCACCAAGCGTAATTCTATACGACTTATTTAAAACAATTTTAGTGTTCCTTATTGCAACCTCATTTGCCTTATGTGTCGTTGAAATGAACGTAATCAGCGATAATATCTTTGGGGTGTATATGCTAGCCGTTGCGGTAACATCTGTCATTACCAACGGTGTCATTTGGGGTATTCTTTCTGCAGTTGGTGGTGTTGTGGCTGTTAACTTTTTCTTCACCTACCCGTATTTTGCCATTAATTTCTCAATGGCTGGCTATCCCGTTACTTTTGCATTACTTCTTTTTATGTCTGTATTAACCAGTGCGTTAACAACAAGAGTTAAAAAGGCTGCCATCCTATCTGCCACGCGTGAGCGTAGGGCAGAAAACCTGACGGAAATGAGCAACGCCCTTCTTTCTGCAAACACACTAAATAAAATAATGGAAATCACTCTGGACTATTTTTTCGAGTCTAACCAATGCAGCGTAGTTGCCTATTTGGGTAATCCCAGTGACCCTAAAATCAAACTACTAAAAACCATTCAACCTCACGATGAGCTGATTTTCCATAGCCCTCTAGAGGTGCAAATAGCCATAGATTCTTATACAAAAAATGAAATCACAGGCATTGTCCTAGAACCAAAAGTGCAAAACTGCAAAGGGACTTATATCCCAATTTCCACTGAAACAAAGGTTTATGGTGTTATTGGCCTTCTTTTTGAAAGCCCAGATGATGTTTTGTTTGACACCTATAAGTTCTCAAATATTATGGTTTCTCAGACCATCTTAGCTTTAGAAAGACAAGCCATCGAAGAAAAGGCGCAACTTATCCTTCTGGAAAAAGAGAAGGAAAAAATGCGAAGCAATCTTCTTAGGGCTGTTTCTCATGATTTACGAACGCCCCTCACCTGCATTTTAGGTGCTAGCACCACCCTGCAAGAAAATAAAGATAAACTGGATGAAGCCATTTTTGATCAATTGCTCAGCGATATTAATCATGATGCACAATGGCTGATTCATATGGTTGAAAACTTACTTTCTATCACCAAAATCAGCAGTGAGGATGCAAAAGTGAAAAAGCAAGATGAAATTGTAGAAGAAATCGTGGCCGAATCTGTTTCCAGAATTCATAAGAGATTCCCCAACTCCACGATACATGTATCCGTCCCTGACGATTTGCTAATAGTGCCTATGGACGCAACCCTGATTGAACAGGTATTGATAAACCTAATGGAAAATGCCATCCGCCACTCTGGAACCTCACTGCCCATAAGGCTTAAGGTTTCAAAAGATGGGAATGAGGCAATCTTTACGGTTACGGACTATGGCAAGGGTATTGACCCTGCCCGTCTTTCAACAATTTTTGAAGGCAAAAACGGGTCTATCTCTGCTGATTCAAACCGTGGCTTAGGCATTGGTCTTTCCATTTGCAAAACAATCATCCTTGCCCATAATGGCAATATCACCGCAAAAAACCATACCTGCGGCGGCGCAAGCTTTACTTTTGTATTACCCATGAAAGGAGATCTTGGTTATGACTATGAAAGCAAAAATACTAATTGTTGAGGATGAAGAACCCATCAGCAACTTTATTGAGACAACGTTAAAATCCAACGATTATTCCGTACTTTCTGCAAGAAATGGGCAGGAAGCCTTATCTATGATCCCTTCTCACTGCCCTGACTTGGTACTGTTGGATTTGGGGTTGCCTGACATAGATGGGATTACCATTTTAAAACACCTGAGAACATGGACCTCAACACCCGTTATTGTGGTTTCCGCTCGTGTGGATGAAAGCGATAAGGTGGAGGCTTTAGATATTGGCGCAGATGATTATATCGTGAAACCCTTTGGTACTTCCGAACTTCTGGCGCGTATTCGTACTGCCATTCGCCACAGCACAAACATCCGCTCCGGTGCATCCGACAGCGTTTTTACAGTAAAGGGGCTTAAGATTGATTTTCCAAAGCGGCTGGTGACCATCGACGGTAATGAGGTTCACCTCACACAAATTGAGTATAAAATTGTGTGCCTTTTAGCCAAAAGTGCAGGACGTGTTTTAACCTATGACAACATCATCACTGAGTTATGGGGGCCTTACGCATTAAAGGATAATCAAATTTTAAGAGTAAATATGGCAAACATTCGCCGCAAGCTTGAAAAAAACCCCGCAGCACCTGAGTATATTTTTACAGAGGTTGGGGTTGGATATCGTATGGTAGAGGAATAAACCTAAACGCAAATTAATACAATCTAAAAAAAAATAAAAAAGCATCTGCACATTTCTTTTCGCAGATGCTTTTTATTTTACTAACACTATATTTTTTCATTTTTGTTCCGTAGTTTATACTTTCCTTCTATTATGGTTTTGGGTGAAATAGTATATCCCTCAGCAAAAAAGGCTTGAGTGTCTCCCAGTCCCTTTATGCATCAACTTTTTTCTCAACATTCCAAGAAGCGTTCCGACTTTGGTGTAATTTCTTGCGTAGAATACTTTAAAATAATAGAAATATTAGGGAACTCTTTACGATAAACTTTCAGCAGCCTTTGCGCAACCATATTAGCTGATTCGGAGGTTGTGTAAGGTAAAAGAACCAAATACTGGTTTACGCTATACCTTGTGAATACATCCCCACTACGAATGTTGAATTGAATCGTCGTCTTTAATGTATCCATAGCTCTATTCAAAACTCTACGGGAAGGAATGTCTACGGTATTCCTATCCACAACAGATATTAAACACAAAAAAGAAGAGTCCCCAGTTCTACCAATACTTCTTGACTCTAAACGATATACAAGCTTAAAGAATTCGTACTCACAAAAAACACACCCAATGTTTTCTTTGCACTCGTCCAACTTGTTTTTAATCACACTCAAATTCAATTCAGGCGTTTTGATTGTTTTAACTACATCTTTGTATAAGGCCAAAAGCTCATCAGAAGGAGTAACACCCAACTCCCTCATGAATAATTCCGTAACGTGATGGTATAAATCCAGTGCCTTTTCCAAATGGCCTGTACAAATTAAAACCTGAATCAAATATATATACAGTTGTTCTTCATAAGGCTCAAAAAGAATGGCTTTTTGGCAAACCGAAGCAAGCTGCTCAAACTTTTTATGTTCATAAAGTATTTTTGCCAGTTCTAAAACTACGCGATTGTAGAGAGTGCGGTAATAGTTTGAAATGGGGATAACCCAAGGCTCAGAAGCTTTTTTATGTAAAAAATGTCCCTGATATAAACTTTCTGCTTGCAATAACAATGCTATTTTTCTTGCATCATCATCTGTCTCCAGATCACTTTCGTAAATCAACCTTTGAAATTCATCAACATCAGTCACACAGTTGAAATCTTGATTCCAGCCATAAGCGCCGTTTCGATATAGTATCATACGTCTACTATCTTCAAAGTCCAAATCCTCCAAAGTAGTTCTCACACGGTGCATTAAAACCTTCAAGGTATTAATGGGGTCACGGGAGTTACTATCTGACCAGAGTAATTCTATCAATTCATCCTGAGAAACAAAACGCTTCCGATGAACGATAATATACTCCAGCAGAGTCCATACCTTTTTAGATCGGTTGGATTGGTCAGATATTACGCTTTCTCCATGTTCAATTGTAAACTCTCCAAACATTGTTACTCTAAATTCCTCATTCACTGGCCTCACCCTTTTCTTTCTTACATAAAGCGGAAATATTTTCACGCCTATTTTATCTTCTCAAGTTTATTTAAATTCCATGGAAAGTTATATTGTTAACCTGTCCAGAAAAATATGCTTTTTTTACTTAGTTTCCCCGTGCTTCTCACCATGTGGAAAAAGCAATAACAGTGACACAATGGCAATATAGCTTTATTTTTCCATTCAGCTATCGTATATTACAGCCCTATCTCACAACAAAAGGATATTGCTACTTCTGCCAGTTATGCAGTAGAAAGGGTTTATGTTCAGCCATTGGTGAACGGCCGCTGTAACCATGCTAGACTCTTCCATGCGTTTTAATATCCTTTGTATTTCCACCTTAATTTTTGAATGAGCACCAAAAGTTGGATCTAACCATCAAACAACAGCGCAAACCATAAGAAGTATGTACACAACCCTTTAACATACACCTTACCTCCTTAAATTTCCATTCAGACGTTTCTCTAGAAGTTCGGGATGAAGGGCATATTGCAACGCCGTTTCAGTAGTTATACGCCCTTTCGAAACTAAATCAAACAGACTATTGTCCATAGAAACCATGCCCTCAGCCCCAGACATTCCAATTACCGATTCAATTTGATAAACCTTAGATTCCCGGATCATGTTACGCACCGCATTATTTACATGCATCACCTCAAAAACCGGAACCAAATTACCTTCCACGGTTGGTACTAACTGCTGAGAAACTACGGTTTTCAATGCCATGGATAACTGCACTCGAACCTGCTGCTGCTGATTGGGAGGAAAAATATCAATAATTCGGTCGATGGTATTAACCGCCCCTACGGTATGCAACGTGGACATAATTAGATGCCCTGTTTCCGCTGCAGTCATGGCAATTTGGATAGTTTCATAATCTCTCATTTCCCCTACCAAAATCACATCTGGCGATTGGCGTAGGCTGGAGCGCAAAGCAGTAACAAAATTCATGGTATCCAGCCCAATTTCACGCTGACTCACAATGGATTTTTCATTACGATATAAAAACTCAATGGGATCCTCTAAGGTAATGATATGACCACTTCTTGTTTCATTGATTCTTTGCAGGATGCAAGCAAGGGTTGTGGATTTTCCATTTCCCGCAGAGCCTGTAACCAGAATTAAGCCTTTTTGCTTAGTGGCAAGGCTCATCACTTCCTCAGAAATACCAATTTCTTTATAATCAGGAATACCATATGCCACAATACGCAGGACTGCCGCCAGGGAGCCTCTTTGCTTATAGCAATTTACCCTAAGCCTCGCCAAGTTTGGTACAGAAATGGCAAAATCATCGTCACCATTTTCCATCAGACGACTTAGCTCTCTATTGGCAAGCTGATATGCCTCTTCCACCAAATGCTTGGAATAATCGGGCATTACCTTTTCATCGTTTAACTGATAAATCATTTTACCTTTTTTATATGAAAGGGGTTTACCGGCAACAACAAAAATATCGGAAGCCCCTAGCTCCATCGACTGCTTCAAAACATCTAAAAACGAAAGCATACTTGCCTCCCAACATTATTCAACAATTTCTCCGTCCCATATTTGTAAGCTCTGATCTGCCACCCATTCTTTGGTTGCCTGAACATTCCAACGTTTCACCTCAAAAGTTTCACCAACTGAAATCTCCACAAAAAGAGCCTGATTTTCATCAATAGGATACTGATATAAAAAGTATATCTCATTTTCTTCCAATTGACAATCCAGATTGTTTTCTGTGGCAAATGCCTTTAATTCACTAAAATCCCCTTTTTCTTCCCAAATCTTACCTAGGCTGTTGGCAATGTCACTGCAATATGTTTCAGCTTCGTAATAGTTTTTTAGTGCTTCTGCTGATTTTTCTGATAAACGCTTCTCATTAATGGCAGTAGATAGGGTCAAAACGGAAAAAATTGTCAAACAAAGCACTGTAAGGATTACCACCAAAGATGTGATTCCTACGCTGATTTTGGAACCTTTTTGATCATTCACCAAACATCACCGCCTCTGAAATTAAGGAAAAAATCTCCTTATTACCATCATTAATCATGATTTTGGCTGTGCTATCCTGCGTTATAATGGATAAGAAGTACTGAGCGCTCTCCTTGGTCTGATTCCAATCCTCATCAAAATAAAGCACCAATTCAGAGCCATATCGTTTTGCTTGTAAAAGATCCGCAGTTTCTTCTATATCGCCCTTTGCACTCTGCCAAAATTCCGCCGCCCTTTGCGCCTGCATACAAGCCTTATCCAATTCATAACTTTCCTGAGAAATCCGTTTGCCCTCCACAAAAACTTTAAGACAGATACTTGCAGAAATTGCAAACACCAATAGCATAATCACTAATTCCATAAGAAACAAAGGGGTTTTTGAACGAGAATTCATGAAACCGCCTCCTTCCCTTTGCTATGTAAAGCCAAAACCGTAGAAGCCTCTTCCTCCATACGCTTGCAGTATATGGAAAGGAGGTTATTTTCCATCGTTACCTCCAAAATGTCAATCGGCATAATCTGCTGTCCATCTTCCGGAAGAAACTCTCCTTCCACACTACAAAACAACTCCATCAAATACCCATCAAACTCATAAACATACGTTACAAATTCCTCGCCATCGTAGCTTTCATATAGGGCCATGGAATTTTTATCCCCTATTTTAGTTAGGCCGATTCCGCCCTGCTGGTCATAATGGCGAACCTTGGCGGATAGATAGTTGATGCAGGTAGTTGTAGAATACTGTTCATCCAAAACCGCAGAAACCCCCTGATAAACCTTTGCCCCCGCCAGTAAGGTTGCCAGCATACAAGCTGAAAACAAAAAAAATAGCAACAAACTGGGGATGGTTTCTAAAAATCGGGTATGTTTTTTCATCCTACGCCCCTCACTTCTCAATTACAGTAATATCAGGCATCATATTCGATGCAAATATATCATAAAAAACCGTATACTTATCTTCATTAATCTGAACACCGTAGTTTTCTTTTAAGTACTCATAACTTGGTGGATAAACCCCCTCCAAGGCATAACAACGAATGGCACCACGCAAAATACTCTCTCTGGCAACACGAAGAGCCTCCTCCCCTTGCGCCGTCTTTGCCTCATTTAGCCCGAAGATTACAAATGCCCCAACAGCAAAAAACAGGCAAAGAGCCAAACCATATTCTTTTATTAAATTACAGCCTTTCTTCACCATCTTCACCCACTTATCCCAAGGAACTCATAATTCCCACTAAGGGAAACATAACAGAAAGAAGCAAAAAACCCACCAATACAGACAAAGAAATGACCACAACGGGTTCTACCACAGAGGCCACCTTTGTTAAGGCTGAAGCCGCATCTTCTTCAGTTCTTCTTGCAATTTCAGCCAAAACTTCATCTAAATTGCCGCTTCTGATTCCCACGGCCAACATTCGGCAATACATGGGATTTAATAACGCCTCTTGTTCCACCGCCTCAGCAAAAGCCATGCCCTGTTGTGTGTTTTTCTTACAACTGATAATTTTTTCTTTTAAGTTAGAATCAGTACAAAAATCCTCAGCAATTTCCAAGGCACGATTTGTATCTAAACCACTACTGATTGTCATGGATAGGGCAGCAGCGAAGTGAGCTTTCGCTGAGAGCAAGCCAATTTTTCTTTTTGAAAAAAAACCTTGCAGATAAGAAATCACCTTTTGCTGAAAGTTAGAATTTACCAATACCAATACCAACATAATACCAATGGCAATGAAAATCCCCAAAAATATGTAACGTCCCTTTTTCATAGAAATACCAATGTTTAAAAAGATTAGGGCACTGGGTGGTAATGTCCCCCCCAGTTGGGCAAAAACATTTTGAAAAATGGGCAAAACCTCTATCAATAAAACAACCACAACGGCTAGCATCATCACAAATAATACCAAGGGAAACATAACTGTTTCTTTTAACAGTTTTATGGTTCTGATTTTTTGGTCGAAATAACGAGATAAAGAAGCAAAACATTCCTCCAGATGCCCCGTCTCCTCACCAATATGAATTAACCTTAGCATATAAGGTGGAAACACCTCTGCCCCAACCATCGTTTCGTGTACCGACAAACTGAGTATGGTTTTTTCATATAGTGAATATAAAAAATCCCTTTTTTTTGAGTCTTTTTCATTTTCCGAGAGAACTAAAAAGCCCTCCCCCACTGACATGCCCGCCTTTAAAAGTAGCGCAAATTCAAGGCAAAATACTGATAGCTCCTCGTTTGACCAATACTTCTGCTTCATAACAAACCCCCGTATACACGACGAACCGCTGAATTTCAGCGGTTTCGTCTTTCATCATGTTATAAACTTAATATAAATATTTTTCCTGATAGTTTTTACCGTCGCCAATGTATTTCATAATTGTATCACTGGAGTTGCCAGTAGAGGCAAAAGTAGGGTCCATCAGTCGCCATGTTGTTCCGTCAAAGAAAATAATTCCCTCTACCCAGCCAGTTTCATCGGTATAAGTGGAAATCCAAGCATGATATACTGAGCCAGTATATCCTGTTACTAACTTTGTGGGGATACCCTGGCTTCTTAACATTGAGGCCATCACTGCCGCATAATCGAAGCAGATGCCTTTTTTTGCCTTTAAAACTTCATCCACCACCGGAACATATCCACTTTGCACTGTCTGTGCTTTTTGTTTGTCATAAGCAATATTTTTGACTACATAGTCATAAATTTTCTCTACTTTTTCGATGTCATTTTTGCAACCTGAAACTAACGAGGCAGCTACACCAACAACCTGGCTTTTCTCGGTATAGTTCACATATTGGTTTGGACGTAAAAATGGTGCAAACTCATTGGACAAGGAAACCTTAAAGCTCTTCGTTAACAAGGTGCTATATTTTGTTCCCGAAATATTTTTATAAACTCCAATTGAATATTGTCCACTTCCGTCAGAAAGGATAAAGGTTTCATAATTTCCTTTGTTGCTTAAATTGTAGGTATATTTGACACCACTAGGGCCAGTTAATATCACCTTTAGCTTTGCAGAACTGTCACCACTGTACTTCACCATAACATAACCATCTGCTGTGTTTGAGGCATCAATGGTTACATCTTTACTCCCTCCACTGGTATATACCACCTTGCCAGCTGCCTGAGGTGCCTGCAAAATAGTTGCTTTTGGGTCTCCTGCCAGGGGAACCATAGGCTCAGCCAAAGCTTCCTCTAAGGTTACTGTGTCCTCCTCGGAATAAAGCTCTATGGGAAACTGTGATGTATCCTCCTGCTCAGTGGTAGTAGTTGAATTACCACAGCCGCTTAATAACAATGCCGCCACAGAAAAACACATAATGAAATTTTTCAAACGATTCCTTCCCATTATTTCACCCCAAATCTAATTAAACTATGTCCCATTTCATAATATTCAAACGAACCTAAAATACCCATTATTTTCTAAATTTTATCACAAAAATAGATGCCAGTCAATTAGACCAACATAAGAAAGCACTTATCCTTATCATCCAGAATCTAATTTCATGGCAATTTTGGGGAAGGGAATTTTATTTTTTATAGTACATCAACTGGCAGACCTTGGCCGTTCCTTCTCCGATGTTTTTATACATATGTGGTTGATCAGCGTCAAAGCGCATTGCACAGCCTTCTTGTAAAACGAACTTCTTGTCCATTATTCTAAGCTGAATACATCCCTCAAACACCATCATATAAGTTTCTACACCATCCTCCCTAGGCAGAGATTCGGACATAGAACCAGTATCTAGTTCCACCACAAAGATTTCAAATCTTTTATCATCATCATATGGAAAAAATGGGTACAGCCTAAAATGACCATGGTTACTAAATAAGGGGTTCAAATCCTCTTTATTGATAACCTTCGTTGGTCTTTCCTCATCTTCCAAAAGTCCAGTTAGTGATGTATGTAGTCCCGACGCAATTTTAAACAAGGTGGCCACTGTGGGGCTAGACTCGCCCCTTTCAATCTGACCTAACATACTTTTACTGACTCCAGTCATATCTGCAACATTATCTAGGCTTAGTTTTTTGTCCCTACGGATTTTTCTTAGGTTTGAAGCAATAATTCCACTTAGAGCGTCCATCTCTATGCCTCCCATATTCTTCATCTCACTCTCGCCCAGCAACCCTTTCGAATGAACCGATCGGGTGCCCCCCTCTGCAATCACCTTTATCCTTGCTCTTTCACCCACAAACTATCATATAAAAATGCCTTACCGCCCCCATTTATTTCCCCAAATTGAAATGAAAGGGTTACAGCTTTATGCTTAAGTAAAATCATAGACTCTTTTGCTTTCAAACATATGAATGGTAAACGGCCTTTAGTCGTTTCAAAAAAAATACAATAAGGCGCATCTCTTCACAGGGATACGCCTTTTTATCAACCCTTTAACTTCAGGATTTCATCAATAATCTTATGGGCAACCATTTCTTTTGTCAGAAGCTCCAGCTGAACCTCTTCCTCCTTGGAAATCATAGTTACGACATTCGTATCCGTTCCAAAGCCGCTACCGGCAACTTTTAAGTTGTTTGCAACAATCATATCGATATTCTTTTTTTCCAGCTTAATTCTGGAATTTTCCAACATATTTTGGGTCTCCATAGAAAACCCACAGAAAAATTGACCGTCTCGACGATGTTCACCCATATATTTTAAAATATCCTGTGTACGATCCAGCTCAATGCTCATTTCTCCATCTTTTTTCTTCATTTTATCATCTGCAACTGTTTTGGGCTTATAATCCGCCACAGCAGCCGATTTGATGATAATGTCATTTTCTAGGAAATGATCCCTCATTGCCTCAAACATATCACCAGCACTTCTGACCTGAATATATTTTACAAATGCAGGCTTCTCTAATGAAGTTACACCACTTACCAGTGTAACCTCTGCCCCGCGCAGCATGGCAGCCTTTGCCAACTCATAGCCCATTTTACCTGTGGAATGATTTGTAATATATCTAACAGGGTCAATGCTCTCTTGGGTAGGTCCTGCAGTGATAATCACTTTTTGCCCCGCCAGATCTTTTTCATAGGCGATTTCTCGAAGGATGTGGGCAACCAACACATCTTCTTTTGGCAACTTGCCATCTCCGCTATCTCTGCAAGCCAACATACCGCTTTCAGGCTGAATCACTTCGTAACCGAAAGATGCAAGCTTCTTTAAATTGTCCTGCACAATAGGGTTGTGATACATATTGGTGTTCATGGTTGGTGCAATAATTTTTTTTGCATTGCAAGCCATGACCGTTGTTGTTAGCATATCGTCAGCAATTCCACAAGCCAATTTTCCAATTACATTGGCAGAAGCAGGTGCAATCAAAAATACATCAGCTTTTTTCGCCAAAGAGATATGGGCAACATGGAATTGAAAATTACGATCAAATGTGTCGACTAAGCATTTATTGCCAGTCAGTGTTTCAAAGGTAATAGGGGTAATAAAATGAGTTGCATTTTCCGTCATAATCACATGAACGTCACATTCCATTTTCACTAGCATACTTGCTACATTAGCCATTTTGTACGCTGCAATGCTCCCCGTAACGCCTAAAACCACTGTTTTTCCTTTAAGTAACATAGCATACTCCTTTTGTTCCGTATTTGCTTTTACCTTTGTCCATATTATAACAAACATTCCCAGTTACGACTAGCCATTTTATGAAAAAATACAATTAAAAATTCAAGAAGGTAATGCCTTCTTCTTCCACCAATATTTGCAGGCCTACTCTGTCTTTCATATCCCCAATGATATAGACTGTATAAGCACTTCCGCCGTCCAACTTCATCTCTGGCTCTTCAGCCAAAACGGCACCACTAATATAATCTCTCATTTTTAAATTATGGGTGCCTGGCGAAGTTGTTAAATATCGGCTTACCTCTCTAAAATCAATTTCTGTCAAGACAAGGCTATCATCCAAGTATGCATCCATCACAGGGGCACTTGCAGATAGTTGAACAAACCTTAAAAACGCACTCTTTTTGGGCAGAGGACGAATGCTATCATTGATTAATTCCAACCCTGCTTGCTCACCCGTACCTGTAATTGCTACTGTATAAATTCGATAGCCAATCAAATTGATGAATGTAACCAAAAGAGGCGTTTCCGTGGTTCCAGCCTCAAACACCTGAATACGATAGTATCCCGGAAAAGCTTTATAGTAATCCGTAAAAAATCTATACTTTAAATCAGAGGCAACCCTTTTACCATTTACATAAACATCTACCGCAGGCACAGAAGGAAATGCATTAAAAAAACGAAGGTAACTATAAAGGGTAATGCCCGGAATAATGGGGATTAATGTATCCTTTACGTTAGGAATAATATTGATTTCGGGATACAGACGGCGAATTAAATCTGCGCCTTCTTCTAATGTTAAGGCCTCTTCCCTTAAACCTGCCAGTTCATCTTCCGATAATGGTAACGGAATAATCATTTCCTCACTTGTTTCTACTCCATTCATGTTTTTTGCGTCCATAGCCACAACCTCACCATTCTTTTTTTCTACACTATATGGCAGGACAAAATTTTTGGTGAGCACAAAATAGGCTGCCTGTCACATAAACAACCCCAAATGCATGGCATTGAAATTTAGTGTGGCAGATAAAATAAAAGCGTATACATCGTTTGTATACGCTTTGTTCACCCTCATTAAAGCTACACTTCAATCCCCATAAAATGAAACCCTAAAAGATAGACTAATAAACCTTTTTTAATTTTTCACTTTTAGGCAGAAGAAATGTATATTTGTCAGGCAGATTTTCAACTTTCATTATAAAACTAAGGATGGAGCTGCATAAACCCTAGCTTTCAATTCATTATCCAACATATACAGGCCCTTTGGATCACTTCCAAACAGTTCCATTTTTGTGATTAAGTTATTTGCATTTGTTTCTTCTTCGCCCTGCTCTTTTACAAACCAATCCAAAAATTGAGTGGTTCTAAAATCATTTACTTGCTGCGCTGCAGCATAAATCTTATGGATTAAGTCAGTAACATATTCCTCATGAGCCAAAGCTGCTTTTAATGGATCCATCAATGTTTCCATATGGATGTCTGGTTTATCAATAGCCATAAGTTCTACATGCTGATTATTGTTATGCAGGTACTGATAGTAAAGCATTGCATGATCTCTTTCTTCCTGAGCTTGAATTTTATACCAGTTTGCAAAGCCCTCTAAGCCCTTGCTTTCAAAGAAGTTTGCAAAATCCAGATACAAATAGGCGGAAAAAAATTCTTTGTTCACCTGATCATTTAAGAGTTCGATTACTTTTTTATCTAACATTTTTACCCCTCCTGTGTTTTTAAAATTATTAATTCTATTCTTTTTCAGTATTTACTTTCTCTGAGGTTTCTAAACCCAAAGCCAAAACCTTTTCAATTCGCTTTTCTTCAATACTTTCGATGCGGAACAACCAATTCTCCACTATAATTTCAGGTTTTTCTCCTTCATCAGGAATTCTACCCAAACGTCCAATGAGATAACCGCCCAAAGTATCATAGTCCTGCTCATCTTCAAAGGTGATTTGCAGTAAATCTGCAACATCCGTTAAATCTGTTGTACCATTGATTCGATAGGTCTTTTCATCAATAACACAAATATCTTCTTCTTCCTCAAGGTCATATTCATCAAAGATATTGCCAACAATCTCTTCGATCAAGTCCTCCATGGTTACCAATCCTGCAGTTCCACCATACTCGTCAATGACAATTGCCATATGAACCTTGTCTCTTTGCATTTCTTGAAAAAGCTCATCTGTTTTTTTGGAAAAAGGAACAAAATAAGGTTTTTTGAGTATCTCGTTTAAATCAAACCCTCGGCGATTATGCTCGTCCGACAAAAAATATTTGACCACATCTTTGACATGAAAAAGACCGATAATATTATCAATATTATCATCATAAACAACAATTCGAGAATACTTTTCCTCCGAAATCACCTTCATAATCTCTATGAAAGTGGCATCAAAAGCAATGGCAACGATGTCCGTACGATGGGTTGCAATTTCTCCCACCGAAGTGTTGCCCAGCTCAAAAATATTGTTAATCATCTCTTTTTCTGTTTCGTCAATACTGCCATTATTCCCTCCAGCATCCACCATCATGCGGATTCCTTCTTCTGTAATAATTGCACGTTTTTTTTCTTCATTTATGCGCCATAATAAAGCCAGCAGTGCAATATTCAAAAGTATGGATATGGCTAAACCTATTACGGTTCCCAAAATAGAATCATCCTCCAAAAAATGCTAAAATATTCCTACACTAGTAGTTTAGTGGTAAACCACTATTATGTCAAGGCTTGCCTCTTGTTTGACAAAACACCAAAAACTTACAATATCTTCCACATTGCACAAGCTTTTCTTGACAAACAAGCTTCATAATTGTATAATTATTACAACTTTGTATAAAGTTTTTTTACCTTTTTAATGTGAAAGGAGATAGAGTATGGCTGAAAAAAACATCCCCCGTATTGACAGTAGATTGAGAAAGCATATCGTTACCATGCCTGAAGAAATTTGGAGTGCCAGTGGCATTGTAATTTGGGGAAAACGTATTAAATCACTAATCTTTTCAACCGACATTGCGATTATACGTAACTGTAATGCCGACGCAGTTTTGGCAGTATATCCTTTTACACCTCAGCAAATCATTGCAGACGCAATTGTTTCTGCCTCTAGTATTCCCGTTTTTTGTGGGGTTGGTGGTGGCACAACAACAGGCCCTCGTGTTGTCATGTTAGCAAAAGATGCAGAAGCATTAGGCGCTATGGGTGTCGTGGTGAATGCACCTACCAGTAACTCTGTTATCCAACATATTCATGAAATTGTGGACATACCTATTATTGTTACAGTCTTGGATGCAAATAGTGATATTGAAGGCAGATTGGCAGCAGGGACAAGTATCCTAAACGTATCAGCGGCGGGACGTACCCCTGACGTGATTCGTGCCATTCGCAAAAAATACCCTGATGTACCCATTATTGCAACAGGTGGCCCTACAAGGGAAAGTATTAAGGAAACCATTCAGGCTGGTGCCAATGCAATCAGCTTTACACCACCTACTGCTATGGATTTATTCCATGGATTAATGAGCCGTTATCGTACGGAGCATGAACAGCAACAGAAAACAGGTGCCGAAGAAAAATAAAGCTTACGCCCCCATTGCTCAATAATATAGGGGGCTATTTTTTTGTCCTTTCTTCTAAAGTTCAAACACTCTAGTCATTCTTACCAAAACTTACCTAACCCTTAGAAAAAGTCCTCATTTTTCAGATATGCCTTCTGTTTCTAGAGCATAGTGCATAAAAACTACGGGTCTGATTTATTCAACATTCCAAATGCACTACTTGTTTTTTTGAAAATTAAAAAAAAGGAGATTACTCCCCTTTTTATTTTTTATCTTTTTTTTCTGGTTTATTGCAACTTGCACTATGGGCACAACCGCCACAACCACCACCGCAACCATTTTTCATGTTCTTCATATTTTTTTGCATTTTGTGCATATTGTAGGCAACAATGCAAATCACCAATATGATGGGTATCACCGTGGTAAACAGCGTTTCTTTATCCATTTCTTCATCTCCTTAGATATAACGGTCAGTGAATCGGTGAAGCAAAGCTTCCCATTCCTTTTCATCAACGATATTTTTTGCCATATCCTCGATGCGAGTTTGATCAGTTGGCTGCATTCGGTATAGATAGTTCCAGTCCAAGGGGAACCCCATACGTCTTGCCAATTGATACTTCTTTTGCTGTAACTCCGGAAGTGCCAAGTAAGAATCAATGTATTCCAACATCCAAGGCAAATCTTTATCCATATAGCCCGTTACTTCTTGTAATAGGTTAATGATATGGTCGCTGGTAATTTTGCCATGAGCCTTATTGGGATCCACATGGGCAAGCATTTTTCTAATTTCCAACAATTTGTCAATATCCCTTTGCTCCTGATAGATTCCTGCATCACGCAACTCTTCCATCAAAGAGCCACTTCTCAAAACAAAGGTACGCAGGCGCACAAAGTCTGGGTTTACTTCGTTGATAACTTTTGCCGTTTCAATGGCATTTTCATCAGATAAAGCCTTACCGCCTACCCCAGGCATGAAGTAGATTGAAAGCTCAATGCCTGCCTCCTTCACCTTTTTGCCCCCGATGATTTCCTCTTCTTGGGTTGCACCCTTTGCAATCATCTCCAACACCTTATCAGAACCCGATTCATAGCCGGAATGAATGCGGTCTAATCCTGCCGCTCGCAAGCGTTTGAAGTCCTCCTCAGAAATACGAGCCAAAGTATTTGCTCTGCCATAAGAGGTAATTCTTTGAATCTCTGGCAAACGCTCTCTCACATAGCTAACAATTTCAATCAACCAGTCGGGGCGCAAAACCATTGTGTTAGCATCCTGCAAAAATATTGCCTGCTTATCCCCCTCGGTCAACCAGGTAAATACCATCTGATAGCAAATTTTTGCCTCATCACTAGGCAAAGACTGATATTCGCGTTGGATTGCCTCCATATTATAGTCTCCATCATGTTCGTGGGCCATAATAAGGTCTCGGTACTCTGCCATATAGTCAATGTCCTTTTTCACCTCTGCCACCGGCCTAGTATGAAAATCATTTTTCTTATAAAGCATACAAAATTTACATTTATTCCATGGACAGTTTTCCGTTACTCGAAGTAACAAACTGTTTGCTTCGCTAGGTGGACGAATGGGCCCAATTTTAAATACACCCTGTTCCATAAATTCACTCCTTTCAAAGAGTCAAAGCCCTTTCTTGCATTTTATATAATCCTAAATAAAAAAGCAAGTCGAAGTTATCCATCAGGCTAGATCAAAAAGCAAAGAAAGTCGTTATTGTTACTTATTATAGAGGGAAAATTTTGTAAAACCCTGAATTCGAATGATTGCTTCCATCTCCTGATAAATGCACCTAATTGTTTCCTTAGGCTAAAAAATTCCTCTCACATCATGATAAAAACAATAATTTTTATTTCCCATGAAATTTTTATAAAAAAAGGGGATGTACCTACATCCCCCCTAAAACTTTGTTCTGTATTAATTTTTTGGACCAACGGCTAATGACTTAGTCAAGCTTTGAAAGCTCTACCGCAATTTTAGATGCAACCTTTGCATTATTATATGCAAGCTGCAAATTGGATGCAAAAGAAACGCCTTCTGTCATATCCTTGATGTGCTTTAACAAGAATGGTGTAGTATCCTTGCCTCGGATTCCCTGTTCTTTAGCCAATTCCAACGCACGATTGATTACGCCTTCCATCTCATCAAAATCCAGTTCATATTCCTTAGGAATAGGGTTTGCAATCAATGCGCCACCTTCGATATTTAAGTCCCATTTTGTTTTCAAAATTTTGGCAATAAGCTTTTCGTCCTTTGCGTTAAAATCCACCTTATAGCCACTTCTTCTGCAATAGAATGCAGGGAAATCATCAGTATCTACGCCGATGACAGGTACACCCATGGTTTCCAAATACTCCAGAGTAAGGCCGATATCTAACAAAGATTTTGCGCCCGCACCAATAACCGCTACGGGTGTATGCGCCAATTCCTGCAAGTCCGCACTAATATCCATGGTTTCTGTTGCACCTCTATGCACACCACCAATACCGCCTGTGGCAAAAATACGGNNACCTGCCATTGCAGCAATCATCATTGTTGTTGCAACAGTTGTTGCGCCAGCCTTGCCTGTTGCCAAATAAACAGCAACATCACGGCGGCTAACTTTACCCACGTTTTCACCTTTGCACATCAGTTCCAACTCTTCAGCAGTAAGGCCAACTTTCAGTTTGCCATCAATAATTGCTGTTGTTGCAGGAATTGCACCCTCACCACGTACAATTTCCTCAACCTTGTGAGCAAACTCAACATTTTGAGGATAAGGCATACCATGGCTTAAAATTGTGCTTTCCAGGGCAACAACTGGCTTATTGTTTGCAATCGCTTCTTTAATTTCTGGGGTAATGGTTAAATACTTTTCCAAATTCATAGTTTTCTTTCCTCCAATATTTTTTCTATTAAATCAACGCCCATATTTGGGTTGATGGTACCTTTATATGAAATTGCAGCAACACCGGCTGCCAAAGCAAAGTCCAGTGTTTCCTCTACACCAAAGTCTAACATACGGGAATATAAAACCGCCGCCATAAAAGCGTCGCCACCGCCTGTGGCATTTTCCATCTGATCCAACGGTTTTAGCGCCCGTTTCATCTTAACACCATCCCGATTCATGTAGAAACAGCCTTCGGCACCAAGGCTAATATAAATGTGCTTTAAGCCTTTATTCAGGAGAATATCAGCCGCCCTTTCCAAATCTGTTTCGTTATGAATTTGAATACCGCTGATCACTTCTGTTTCCATCCGGTTCGGTTTTAGCGTGTCCACCTTACCAATGTAAGGCTTTATCTTCTCTGCATAGGTGCATGAAACTGGATCCACAAACACAGGTGTTTGGGAACTATATATATCCAAAATCCCCTCCAAAACTTCTTGGGGAAGACCCGTATCACAAGTGATGAACTTTGCACCACTAATAATGCCAGATTTGGACTTTAAGAAATCCATATTCATCCGTTGCAACACAGACATATCTGACATAGCAACGTACATATCACCCTTTTCGTCCAAAATGGAGATATAGGTTGAAGATGGGTGCTTTTCAACCACCATGCTATGAGAAAAGTCTATACCTGCCGCTGTGCAATCATTTCGAATTTGCTCGGCGTATACATCATCGCCCAAAGCTGTAATTAGCTTTACTGGTGCTCCAAGCCTTGATAAATTCTCAGAAACATTTCTTGTCACTCCGCCTGCTGATGAGCTCATGTTGCCCGGATTGCTATCCCTAAGAATGATGCTTTTTTTGCTTCTACCGTGAATGTCCACATTGGCAGCACCAATCCCGACGATGTAGTCCTGCTCTTTGAGCAAATAACCTCGTCCTAAAATGTAACCTTTTTTCTGCAAATTTGCGATATGCACCGCCACAGAACTCCTTGTGATATTGAGTTTTTGGGCAATATCACTTTGCTCTATCATTGGCATTTCTCGGATAATTTCGTATATTTCCCGCTCTCTTTGTGTCAACCTCTCACCTTCTTTGCAAATGTTTATAATCTAAGCATACATTTATAATAGACTTCTTTTTTTTAGTTGTCAAGCCGTTTTTTTCATATTATTGAATCCTAATTGATATATTGGTAAAAAAGCTCGGAGGTAGCATAATGAAATTATTTAAAGCAATACATATCAGAAAAAAACATATTTTAGGAGCTTTAGCTCTGGTTGCCTGTGTGGGGGTTTGCAGTTGTTTGGTACCACCTGCCGCAGCAAAAGTATCCTCTATTGTATCAGCACAAAGCGACCGAAAACTTCCTATCTATTGCGTTGAAACCGACAAACCTCAGGTTTCGGTTAGCTTTGATGCAGCTTGGGGAGCAGATGATACGGATGAGCTACTTCGTATCCTTGCCGAAAACGACGTAAAAGCAACTTTTTTCCTTTGCGGTTATTGGGTTGAAGATTATCCCGAAGAGGTAAAAAAAATTGCAGAGGCAGGTCATGATTTAGGCAATCACTCCTCTACTCACCCTCATATGAATCAGTTATCTTCTGAACAAATCTCCAAAGAATTGGCAGAGTGCCACAAGGCCGTAAAAGATTTGACAGGCATTGACATGGACTTATTCCGACCTCCCTTTGGGGAATATAACAACACGGTTGTTGAAACATCCTTCGCTAATTCCTATTATCCTATCCAATGGGATATTGATAGTTTAGACTGGAAGGAA
>DFWH01000003.1:0-151 GCA_002380805.1 Clostridiales bacterium UBA4139
GTTTAGTTTTCAAGGATCAATCCGCTTTTTTCAGCGGCGAAAGTTATCTTACCAGATTACTTTCTTCTTGTCAAGCACTTTTTTTCAACTTTTTTTCGAAAGCTTTTTTCATTCTTTCGTCGAGTTAAAATGGCGGAGAAGGAGGGATTTG
>DFWH01000003.1:243-268378 GCA_002380805.1 Clostridiales bacterium UBA4139
AACCACTCGGACATCTCTCCATGTGGGTTTTTCATCGCTTTTCTTGAGCAGCGAAACCTTTAATATTATATCTAAAGACATACTATTTTGTCAAGGACTTTTTTCACTCTTTTTTTACTTTTTTGCGCCTCCGTTTTTGCGTATCGGAGACGGTGAAATATAATATAACTCACTTTTCTCTATCTGTCAACCTTATTTTCTGATTTTTCGCTATTTTTTTTAAAAATAGGTGTTCCTACCTAATATAAGCATTTCAAATTTTTCATTTTCTATGCCTTCTCTTTTTGTGGTGGCTTTTGTTGTAAATGAATGCTACAATAAGAAGAATGTATATGCAGGAAAAATGGATATACTAGTTTAACCCTAATTAAATTTCTAAACGATATAAAAATATAGTGATTTAATTTTCTACAAAGGAGGATTCGACAATCCATGAAAACAGTAACTGACCGCTTTCTAACCTATGTAAAGCATAATACTACATCTGATTTTGATTCATTTACTTTTCCAAGCACCCGTACTCAGCTTCATTTTGCAGATTATCTTGCAAAAGAATGCCGCGAAATTGGCTTGTCCGATGTTACCGTGGATCAATATGGGTATGTAATGGCAACATTACCTGAAACGGTGGAAGGCGCTCCTATAATTGGTTTTATCGCTCACATGGATACAAGCCCTGACGCAAAGGGTGATGGTATCATGCCAAATATTGTTGAGCAGTATGACGGAGGAAGTATCCCCCTAAACAGTATCAGCATCTCTCCCGAAGAATTTCCCGTTCTCCAAAATTATATTGGTGATACCTTAATCACATCCGATGGAACAACCCTTTTGGGTGCAGATGATAAAGCAGGGATTGCAGAAATTCTTACCGCAATGCACTACCTTAAAAAGCATCCTGAAATTCCTCATGGTAAAATCAGAATTGCCTTCACCCCCGATGAAGAAATCGGTCATGGTGTAGACAACTTTGATGTAAAAACCTTTGGAGCAGACTTCGCCTACACCATTGATGGTGGGGAATTAGGTGAGCTTCAGTATGAAAACTTTAATGCTGCTAGAGCCATCATCAAAATTGAAGGTAAAAATGTTCATCCTGGCACAGCAAAAAATATTATGATAAACGCTGCTCTTTTAGGAACAGAAATTGCAGCCCTACTACCTGAAAAAGAAATCCCTGCAAAGACCGAAGGATATGAAGGTTTCTTCCATTTATGCTCCTTTGAAGGAACTGTCTCCTCAGCAAGTCTCAACTATATTATTCGTGACTTTGATAGCAATGCATTTGAGCATCGTAAAAATATGTTACGAATGATTGTGGACCGCAAAAAAAATCAATACCCAAATTCAATCACACTAGAAATTCGTGATGAATACTATAATATGTTTTCTTGCGTATCAGAACATATATCTATTATAAACTTGGCAAAAGAAGCAATGGAGTCCTGCGACGTTGCCCCCATTATCCGCCCCATTCGTGGTGGCACCGATGGAGCAAGGCTATCCTATATGTCCTTACCCTGCCCCAACGTATTTACTGGCGGCCATAACTTCCATGGTCCCTATGAGTTTATTCCCGTTTCTTCTATGGAAAAAGCAGTACAAACTATTATCAAAATTTGTGAGATGGGAAGAACCCTTGACTTTAAAAAAAAGATGTGATAGAATATCGCCATATTTGAATAACAGCGTTGAATGAGTTATACGGGCAAATCTGGTTACAGCCTCAGAGAGCAGTTTGTTTGGTGAAAAAACTGCAGTACAGAATTTGTAAATTACGCCTCATGAGCTTTGTGCAGGCAATGGCACAACGGTTGCTCCCCGTTATATGAGTCGGAAGATGTTTGTCTTTTTGTTTGTGATAAGCATAAATTAAGGTGGTACCACGGGTTCTCTCGTCCTTTAGACGATAGAACCCTTTTGTTTTGCCCAAAAACTGAAACCGATACACTAATAATAAGAAAAATAAAAAGGAGAATGAAAAATGAATGCTTACGAAGTTTTAAAAGAACGTGGATTTATTGAACAGATGACTCATGAAGATGAAATCAAAACACTGTTTGAAAAAGGCGGTGTTACATTTTATATTGGTATCGACCCTACTGCTGATAGTCTTCATGTAGGTCACTTCCTTACTGTTATGGCAATGGCACATATGCAGCGTTGTGGCAACCGCCCTATTTGCTTAATGGGTGGTGGCACTGGTATGATTGGTGACCCATCTGGCAAAGCAGATATGCGCCAAATGATGACAGTGGAAACAATCGATCATAATGTGGCTTGTATCAAAGAACAACTTTCCCACTTTATTAACTTTGACAATGACAGCGCAATCATCGTTAATAATGCCGATTGGTTGAGAAACTTGAACTACATCGAATTCCTTCGTGATGTTGGTGTCCATTTCTCTGTAAATCGTATGTTGGCAGCAGATTGCTTCAAGACCCGTATGGATAAAGAAGCTGGTTTATCTTTCTTAGAATTTAACTACATGATTATGCAGGGTTACGACTTCTTGGAGCTCTACAACCGTCATAATTGCGTAATGGAACTTGGTGGCAACGATCAATGGTCAAACATCATTGCTGGTGTTGAATTGATCCGTCGTAAATTAGGGAAGCCCGCATACGGCATGACCTTCAAACTTTTAACAAACAGCGAAGGTATTAAAATGGGTAAAACAGTTAGCGGTGCTGTTTGGTTAGATCCTGAAAAGACAAGCCCTTACGAATTTTTCCAATACTGGAGAAACATCGGTGACAAAGACGTTGAAAAATGCTTAGCGCTGCTTACTTTCCTTCCTATGGATGAAGTTCGTCGCCTCGGTGCATTAGAAGGTAGCGAAATTAATAAAGCAAAAGAAGTTTTGGCTTTTGAATTAACTAAAATCGTTCATGGCGAAACAGAAGCAGCAAAAGCTCAAGAGGCTGCCCGTGCTCTTTTTGGAAAAGGCGTAGTTGCAGGTTCTGTCCCTACAACAGAATTATCCGCAGCCGATTTTGCTGAAGGCATGGATATTTTAACACTGCTTACAACAACTGGCATTGTTCCTTCTCGTTCCGAAGGCAGACGTGCTGTACAGCAAGGTGGTGTTAAAGTCGCAGAGCAGCCTATTACCGATTTAGAATTTAAAGTAACTGCCGATTTGTTTACAGATGGCAAGCTTTTAATCCAAAAAGGTAAAAAGACTTTCCACAATGTAATTATGAAGTAATCCATGCCAATATTGCCATGGTAGATAGATTAACTTCCTTTCGTTAGCTTTTTTTGTTGATGCCTCATATTGTTATATCAACACATAGAGAGGAATGTTAAAGATAGTTACACCTTAAAAGAAATAATAGCATTTATCACATAAAAGGAGTTGCCNNGGCAACTCCTTTTATGTGATAATATAATACTGACTCTTCTTAGTCCAATCCATTCCCATAAACCTACTTTATACTTTCAAATCCATTAAGTAACTTATTTCACCCAATTAAGCTGAACGCCATCTCTCTAAATTAACAAGTACTCCTCTTAAAAACTTCCTGCATTTCTCAGGGTCTTCCCACCCCATATGAGGAATACATTGTTCAATCATCTCATCCATAGTACAATCTGATGTAAATGTACCATTTTCATAACACCATTTGCAGTAATTTGGATTCAAGCTATTTTCATCTTCTTCTGCAAATATTTCTTGCCCAAGGGGCATCCCGCAACTTTGGCATGTCCCCGAAAGGGGTATCCCAAGTAATTCATTGATTCCTATGTCAAACCGTGTTGAAATTAATTTTAGTGTATCTATATTAGGCACAGTTTCACCACATTCCCAGCGTGATACAGCTTGTCTGGTAACAAATAATTTCTCAGCGAGCCCATCCTGTGATAGTCCTTGCCTCTTTCTTAAATTCAACAGCACTTCTTTCATCTCCACACCAACACCCCATCCCTTTTTTCTTCAGTATACACCCTTTTTTTAGTTCTGAAAAGCAACCAACGGTTGCTCCCTCACTATTGCCTTTCTATCCAGTTTGACTCACAACTTTGACACAAATCGTCCCACACTTTTCAGTAAATTAACACAAAAAAAATCTTCAATATCTTGATTTTTCCAACATTTAGCATTATACTGTTCTATAAACAGTACAAATAAATGTCCTAGGTATGTGCAGTTGAAAAGCTGTTCTAATATAACAAAGGAGGAATTTATTATGACAAAAAAAGTATTAATGTTAGCAGGTGACTTCACAGAGGATTACGAAACAATGGTACCCTTTCAAGCGTTGCAGGTTTTAGGTTATCAAGTTGATGTAGTTTGCCCCGAAAAAAAAGCTGGCGATATCATCCGTACAGCAATTCATGACTTTGAAGGTGAACAAACATATTCCGAAAAAAGAGGACATAATTTTGCTTTAACTGCTGATTTTGATGCAGTAAATACATCTGACTATGTAGGTTTATTTATTACAGGTGGTCGTTCCCCTGAATATTTGAGATTATACCCTCGTGTAATTGAAATCGTGCAAGAATTCTTTGCAGCAGAAAAACCGGTAGCCGCAATTTGCCATGGTCCTCAGCTGTTAACTGCTGCAAATGTATTAAAGGGCAGAAAAGCAACCGCTTATCCCGCTGTTGGCCCCGATATTACTTTAGCCGGTGGCGAATATGTGGCCGTTGACGCTGATAAAGCGGTTGTTGATGGTAACTTGGTAACTGCGCCTGCTTGGCCCGGAGATGCTGCAATCGTTGCTGAATTTGCAAAACTTATGGGAGCAAAAATTGAAATCTAATCGGTATAAATCCTAATAATAATTACCCTTCGTACCCCCGTGTTGCGAAGGGTTTTTCTTTTCTCCATACCCCACAAACCTTATGTGACAATTCGTTAAACCCCGTAAAAAAACCGCCTTTCGGCGGTTTATGATTCATTTTAGGCTCTAGGGTGGGCCTTAGCATATACATTCTTTAATTTTTGGTTCGTCAGCTTAATATAAATTTGAGTCGTAGAAATATCAGAATGACCTAACATCTCCTGAACCGATTTTAAATCCGCACCATTTTCAATCAAATGTGCTGCAAAAGAATGCCTTAACATATGGGGTGTAATATCCTCATTAATATCAGCCTTTTTTGCATAGCTTTTTATAATCTTCCAAAAGCCCTGTCTTGTCATAGGCTTTCCATTGCAGTTAACAAAAAGAATTTGTTCTTCTCCATCTAAGATGAGACCACTACGACCTTTATCAATATATTTTCTTAACGCAGCCTTTGCTTGGCTACCAATGGGAATAATTCGGCTCTTTTGCTCTGTGCCGCAACGAATATATTCCAGGGGTAAGTTTACATCGGTGACTTTTAAAGAAATAAGTTCAGAAACACGTATCCCAGTTGCATATAATAGCTCTAACATTGCCTTATCTCTAATACCTTTTGGTTCTGCGGTTAAAGGCTGTTCTAACAAGCGTTCCACCTTATCCAAAGTAAGTACTTCAGGCATTTTCTTTTCAATCTTTGGCAACTCTAAGCCAGAGGCAGGATTTTCAGTCACTCTGCCCTTTTTCAAAAGAAAATTATAAAAAGCACGAATCGAGGCAATATTCCTTGAAACTGTTGCGCCAGCCCTTTTTTGATTTTGCAGCTCATAAATAAAAGCCATTATATTTGTATAATTGACTTTTGTAATATCCTCAACGCCACAGTTGTGCATGAAACAGCTAAACCCTTTTAAATCTCTAACATAAGAAAGCACCGTATTCTCAGACGAATGTTTTTCATCCCTAAGGTAGTTCGCAAATTCAGTTATCGCTTTATCCATACCCAAGTCCCCTTTTTAATATGTATGTCTAATTATACTTAGTTTTCAGAGGGTTGTCACTATTTTTTGTAAAAAAAACCAAATATCGTCATATTTTACGACCAAAAATCATCTTTTATCCTAAAACCTCGATGAAATCTTGACTTTATTCTAATATTATAACGGATAAAGAGCAACTTCAATCCCTGCGCCAATGGCAATCAGTACCGCAGAAGCAAGAAATAATAGGCAATACTCGGTCTGTTTTCTCCTACGCTCCCTTCTTAAACCTCGCTTCCCGTTTCCTTCGTTCCATGCCATAAGGTAATATATAGCCGCACACATGGTGAATATATAAGCTGGAATCAAAATTATATTTTGCGGTAAGATTCCAAGCATGGCACCCCACACACCCTTCACACCATATGTAACCATCATCATTGCAGAAGCAAAGCCCAATGAAATACTCCTTAACAAAAATGCCGCTCCCGAAAGAAATACCCCTAGGCTCAACCAACCACCAATCCAGATTACAATATCGTATTTTAAGTATTTCCAAAAGACAGCGGCGAAACTACCTGTCTCCTGAACCTGTGCCGCATTTTGAATGATACCGGCCAATTCTGATTTTGCCCCGTCTCCCATTAGGTTTGCCGCTATCGCTCCCCCTAGCACCCCACATAAAAAAGAAAGACAAACGATAGTTATTATCTTTTGCCCCCTTCTATCAATCATTTTATTTCGTTTTACCATAAGTGCCATCCTCCTTTCGCAATCCTCTGCTAACAGGATATGGCTCGTCTAACTTAAATATGCTTGCTTTTATATGCAAACAACGCTGCAATGGTCTTTCCGTCTTTTATCTCACCATTATAAATCATCTCTATCGCCTGATCTAAAGTATAACTCTCCAGCTCAATAAATTCGTCCTCATCCAATTTTTGCATTCCCTCTGTCAAATCAAAGGCAAAAAACAAAGAAATTTTTTCGGTACAAAATCCAACTGTTGGGTAAATGTCGCAAAGAAATTCAATTTTTCCTGCTTTTTTTCCGGTTTCTTCCTCAAGTTCTCTTATTACACAATTTTCGCACACTTCTCCATCATTTAAAACTCCCGCAGGAATTTCCAATAATAATTCTCTAAAGGCATGACGATATTGACGAACAAAAAGAATTCTACCATCCTCTAAGACAGGCAAAACTGCTGCTGCATTTTTCTCTCTTATTACAGTTTCTCTGTACGCTGCTCTTCCATCTGGCATTTCAATTTTATCTACTGTTACCCTTAAAATTTTCCCTCTATATGTTTCGTTACTTTCCAACACCTTATAGCCCACGAAAATACCCCCTTTCTATAAGAAAAAGGCAGTTTAAAACTGCCTTTTTTTACGTAACAATTAAATTAATTCTTTTACCATTTCCTCAATGCGATCCATACCTTTTTTAATCAACTCCATGCTAGTAGCATAAGAAAGTCGAATATAATCCGGCATACCAAAGTCTGCACAAGGTACAACGGCCACAAATTTTTCCTCCAACAAAACTGAAGCAAAATCCGCTGCTGATTGGATTTCCACATCTCCATGTTTCTTTCCATACGTACCAGTTACATCCACAAATAAGTAAAAAGCACCCTCTGGTTTTAATGCATAAATGAGAGGAATTGCTTCTTCTCTTTCAAAAATATAATCTCTTCTTTTTTTAAACTCAACACACATTTCGTCCACACAGTCCTGAGGGCCATTTAATGCCTCCAATGTAGCCACCTGGGCAATTGCATTTGGGTTAGAGGCCATATGAGATTGTAAGGATGCCATTAACTTTGCAACCTCCAAAGGAGCAGCAGCAAAACCAATTCTCCAACCAGTCATAGCATAGCTTTTAGAAACACCGTTGATCACAATTGTTCTGTTATAAATCTCTTCACTTAAAGAAGCAATGCTGATATGTTTTTTATCCTCATCGTAAATCAATTTTTCATAAATTTCATCTGAAATTACAAAAATATCCTTCTCAATCGCAAAATCAGCAACCATTTTTAAATCTTCATAGGAAGTTACCATGCCCGTTGGGTTAGAAGGGCTGGTTAACACAACAGCTTTTGTTTTATCTGTATAAGCCCCTTCCAATTCTTCCTTCGTCAGCATAAAATTATTTTCTTTTTTCGTATGAACAATTACGGGTGTGCCTCCTGCAATTTTCACCATTTCTGAGTAGCTCAACCAGTAAGGCGCTGGAATAATTACCTCTTCTGATTCATTCAAAATTGCCATAAAAGCATTCATTAAGGAGTGCTTCGCACCATTGCTGATAATAACCTGGGCAGGAACATAGTCCAATCCATTGTCTCTTTTTAACTTATCACAAACAGCCTGACGTAATTGAGGTGTTCCTGCTGCTGCAGTATACCTTGTGTCCCCATTCTCAATGGCAGCAATCCCTGCCTTGCGAATATGTTCAGGGGTATCAAAATCCGGTTCTCCTACACCAAAGGTTACAATGTCCTTTCCTTCCGCTTTTAATTGAGCAGCCTTGGATGAAATTGCCAAAGTGCTGGATGGTTTAATGCTCAATGCTTTTTTAGATAATTCCATAAATTCTACACCTCATAACTGTATTTTATATAATAGGAATGCCTACCTTTATCAATATGTAATTTTGATAATTTATCTGTTTTACAAAAAATGTATATTGTATATCTTCCTATACATATTATCAAAAAGCTTTCTCAAACGCAAGATATATAATGTTTTTACATCCCCTATAATCTTTAAATATATTCTTCAAATTTTAATTTTTTGAATATATTTTTCCCTCTCTATCCAAAATTTAAATAGCATGGTCAGCCTTAAAAAGTCCATACTATTTGTGTACCACAAAAGAGGAGGGATTAATTATGACAAAATCTAATAACTGTATTAGATGTTCTGTGCATGATTGTAAGCACAACTGTGCAGAGAAAAATTGTTGTTCATTAGACACCATTCAAATTCGTGCGCATAATGCAAACCCAAAAAGCTCTACAAGCGTTGATTGTTGTTCTTTTGACTGTAAGTGTAAATAATCCGCTCTAACTATATGCGATAAGCCAAGGCTTATCGCATATTTTTTTTAAAACATTTCATTTTTAATTATATGCTTACCTGAGTATTTAGAAAATCAAAGAAGGCTATTGCATTTTGCAACAACCTCCTTTGATAATCATAACCAGCCACGCTTAAAACACCAGATTTTGAACATATCTTCTTCCCAAACACCTTAATTGAACATTATGTACTTTACCAACTGTCAGTGTAGGGGTTTTCATGCCTAAACTTGGGGAGCTTTTAGGTAGCAACTCATCTCATCTTCTTTGTTGGCATCCTCCCTTTTTGATAAATCATTTACCTGCACTCTGTTTAAAATGCAATTGAAATATAAAAGTGGTTAAAGTAATATCAGAATTCTTTACAGTGTTCTAATCAATTCTGCAACCAATCCCACCCTCTGGGGGATCGTTGTTATCAAAATGTACTCCTTGGGATTATGCAAGAATTCTCCATTTGGACCTAACCCATCAATGGTAGGACAACCAACGCCACTGGTAAAGTTACCATCGCTACCACCACCTAGGCAAACAGGTCTATATTCATATCCCATCTCCTCGATGATTGCAACAGTCCTGTCTATGGCCTCTTTCGAATATTCCCCTTGGACAAGGGCAGGCTTTTCGACGCCACCCAAAACCTTAAGCTCCATGCCTTCAATGGTAGGCTTTAAGCTCTGATAAATCTCTGCCGCCTTCTTACCTCTCTCCTCACCACGATAGCGAATATCCACAATGAAATATCCGGCTTCAGGTGTTGCCGCCGTAGGCCCCGGCTCACCGCCATGGAAGCTAACGATAGATGCATATAGCATATTATCATCTCTGCAATTTTCGTGAATATACAACGCTTGTCTTGACAACTCCACTAAAGGATTTATCTGGGGGTTATTTCCTGCATGGGCAGCAACTCCCTTTGCTTCAACTGTTATCACATCTCTGCCATAACGCTCAATGGTAATATATCCTTCTCCTTTGTGACCTGGCTCAGCGCAAAGGCACACATCCGCTTCCTTGGCCATCTCTTCAATAATATGTTTAGAAGTGAGGCTCCCTCCTTCTTCGTCACAACTAAAGAAGAAAGTAAGTTGTGTGTTCTCAGGAAAACACTCTAGGTTTTTTAAGGCTTTAACAGCCATATAAAAGTTTACTATGCCACCCTTCATATCAAAAATGCCGGGTCCATATGCCTTATCATCCTGAATCCGAAAAGGTCGTTGTTCCGTGGTTCCCGTAGGAAATACAGTGTCATAATGGCCAAGGAGGAATATTTTTTTTGCACCCTTACCATACCTGCCGCAGATGTGTGTACCACTTTCACCACCATCCACACGCCATGTTTCAAACCCCAAGTCCCTAAATTTTTCTTCTAGAAAGAAACCACATTTGTTCTTAATCTCTTTTACGCCATAAATATATGACTCAAAATTCACTGTTTTTTCTAAAACTTCTAAATACTCATTCCGATGTTCTTGCACATACGCAACAATCTTTTCAACAGTGGACATATACTTTCATCTCCCTTTCTTGTTCCAAGTATGTAGAAAAAACACCTTTGGAAATCAAACTAATTCAACCAAATACCGCCGGATTGACTATTTCCTTGGCAAGATGTATGTACATCACATGTTGTCTGCAATACATCCACCTATGATAAAGAAATAGCCAAGCCTTCAATTGAATCATTTCCTTCAAAATTGCAGACAATTTAAAGCGGTATTAAAGACTAATATCAACATTTTCCTTCTTATCATTTAAAATGTCGTTTAAAGTTGTATCAAGATTTTTGTCATGTTCATACTCTTTCCAAAGTTTGAAAATAACTGCACTAACACCCCAAAGACCAAGGATATTTACAAATACCATAAATCCATTAAATACGTCACAAATGCTCCAAACAAGGCTAACTGTAAATCCGGAACCTATGATTACGAACAACGCAATAATAGCCGTATATGCAGGAACTGCCTTCTTACCAAACAGCTTAATTACGTTCTGCTCTCCATAGAAGTATGCAGCAATAATTGTTGAGAAGGAGAAGAAGAAAATACAAACAGAAATAATCAAAGAACCTGCTGTGCCAAAAACTCCTTCAAATGCAACCTGTGTCAATGTAATACCTTCTCCGCCTGATGCAAAGGAACCACTTGTTAAAATTACAAGAGTTGTGATATTCAAAATAATGAATGTATCAATGAAAACACTCATAAAAGCAACCAAACCCTGATCACAAGGATGTTTAACTTTTGCCACCGCATGTGCATGAGGAGTTGAACCTGTACCAGCTTCATTAGAAAACAAACCTCTTGCAATACCATAACGCATTGCTTCTTTTACACCAACACCAAACATACCACCCGCAACTGCTTTAGGGTTAAATGCACCAATAAAAATCATCTTAAAAGCCGGAATAATCTGATCTGCATTTGCAAAAATTACAATCAAACCAGCCACAATGTATAACAATGCCATAGCAGGTACACAACTGGTGATAAATCCAACGATTCTTTTTACACCACCAGAAACTACAATTAATGTCAAAATTGCAAGGCCAACACCAATTGCAAGTTTAGGTACTCCAAAAGAATATGCAAAGGCGTCACTAATTGTATTTCCCTGAATCATTGCCGCTGCAATACCAAACCCAATAATCAAAAATATTGCAAATGCCGTTGCCAACCCGCTGCCAAGCTTTCCTTTAAATGCAGCTCTTATGTAGTGGGAAGGACCACCGACAACTGTCCCATCGGGCAAAACTTCTTTGTACTTCTGCGCAGCCGTCGCCTCCGCAAAAATTGTACCCATACCAAAGAATGCACTTACCCACATCCAAAAAATTGCACCTGGGCCACCTGCCATAATTGCTGTTGCGGGGCCTGCAATATTGCCGGTGCCTACCTGTCCTGCAATGGCAGTTGTTAGAGACTGCCAAGCTGTCATACCATCTTTTCCTGCCTTTTCTTTTTTCTTGAAACCCGCAAAAGTTAAGCGAAAACTATCCTTCAATCTTCTAATCTGAGGGAACTTCAATCCAACTGTAAAAAAGATACCCGTTCCAACAAGGACATACATATATAGATTGCCCCATAAGATACCACTAATTTGCCCAAAAAAGTTATTTAATGCATCTACCATAAAAAAATCCTCCTTTAGTATTAAAAAACAACTAATCTTAAATTTTTAGTACAAATGTTTCTTACTGCTAATGAGCTATTGCGGTGTTGCATTGTTTCTTTTGTAATTTCTTATTTAAATCTCATAACTGTCTGAGCAACTTTAATACCTGTATTTCTTGTGCTCTTTAGTCCAATTTCATCCTGCAAAATACCATCAACTACATCACCTTTATTGGGATATGTTGTACAGGAGCCACCTAAGTAGCAGCCAGGTGTAGGTTCCCCGCCTGAGCCAACAACAATCATGTCATGAACCTGGAAATAATACTGCATTGCAAGCAATGTAAATTCTTCACCTGCATTTCTGTTGCCGCCAACAGCCAAGCAACCACCTATCTTATTTTGCAAACCATACTGATACTGGCTTGTCCCATAACGCAAAAGGCCTTCTGTTCTATCCATGAACTGCTTCATTTGAGCGTTAATGCTACCAAAGTATACAGGAGAGGCTAAGATTAAGCCATCGCATTCCTTCAACAATGGATAGATTTCTTCCATGCCGTCTTTAAACATTGCACAAGCATATTTTCCATTTTCTCTTTTACCTGGTTCACGACAGCAAGCAAAGCAACCTCTGCAATTATGTATGTCATAGTCTCTTAAATAAATAGCCTTTGTTTCAATGCCCTCAACTGTTTCAGCAGCTCTTAAAGCTTCATGAAGCATGATGTCTGTATTGGCTCCCTTTCTTGGGCTTGAAGAAATACCTAAAATAAGTTTCTTTTCCATAACAATCTTCTCCTTAAAATAAATAGTGATGTATAATAGCTTTTATTAATTCTTCTCTTTAAAGGCCTTTACAACCTCAGGGCATGTCATAAACTCCACGTTAGGGAACTGTCTAATATGCTTTATTACATTTTCAAGAACCTTTAATCTTGAAGGTCTACCAATAATCTGAGGATGGCAAGTCAAAACATATACAATATCAGAGTCAATTCCATCTTCTTCTTCCTCGATAAATTCATTGTACAACCCATCAAATTCATCAATCCAGCATCTCTCTACATTGTCCAAGGACTGCATACTTTTGCCCTGCAATCTCACACTATATAGCCAAAAAGCCGCATCATCTAATACCCAGTGAATTGGAATTTCAACAATATCACTTTTCTCGCCAAAAATTTCAAGATACTGTAAACAATCCGTTCCCATCATATTACTGGAATATTCAATGCCCATATCCTTTAAAATACTTAGTGTGTTACGGCTAAACTCCCAGGCTGGAGAACGATAACCAGTCAGTTTTCTTCCAATCATCGGTTCAATAATTTCACTAGCCTTTGCATAATCTTCTGCCTCAGCTTCTTTAGAGGGAAACATATCGGGGAATTTATGGCTGTAACTGTGATGTCCAATTTCATGGATTCCTGATTCTTCAATGCTTGTAATTACCTGAGGGTACATCTCAGCAGTCATACCTGGTACAAAAAATGTTGCCGGTATCTTATAATTGTCCAGGAGTTTCAATAGTCTTGGTAATCCACGATGAATACCGTACTGTCCTAATGACAATGTAACAGGTCTGTTGGCGTTTTCAGGATCTCGATTTCTCCAAATCATCTCACCATCGACGTCAAAGGTAAGTAAAACTGGCATTTTCTTCATAATTTCTTTCCTCTCCTTTGTCGTTTCACATTATTTTAGCAAAAATAAGCATATTTGTCCCACATTTCGGTACGCTCATTCCGTATATTAGATATTTTATAGGACGAGTATACTTTTGAGTGCCTCTATTGTCAATGTTGCTCCGTATTTTTTTGTATTTTTTTACAACCATCGTCTTATTATCTGGAACGACTGTGTATTTTTTAATAAAAAACCAACTATTTTTATGTTTTAGATTGCATTTTCTAATTTCATAAGATATAATTCCATAAAACGGAATGAATATCCATAATTTGTCTGTTACTTCTGTTAAAACTGAAATTTGAGAGGAGGACGCGCAATTTCTTCTTGCGCTATTTAAAATGAAAGATAATGAAAACGGGCAAAATACCACATTTGACGACAGTGTTAATAAACATTCTCCTAAGTACCCTGTATTAACTTTAGAAAAAGCCATAGAAATCATCGACTTTTTAAAGAAAAATGCAGGCGAATCAGGTGTTAGCTTAGTTGAAATCTGTCAGGGCTTGGAAATGAAAAAAAGCAGTGTTCATAGAATTCTAGACACTTTGTATTCCTATGATTATGTTGAGAAAAACTCCAGCGGAAGTAGATATAAACTAAGTTGGGAGTTATATAACATCGGAAACACGGTTCCAAAACAACATAGTTTGTCCGCAGAGCAGTGTGTTCCAATTTTGACTTGCCTGTGCGAAAAACACATCGAAAGTTTTTCCATAGGCATTCGTGATGGTGCTTTCGTAACCGTTGCTTTCAATGTAGAACCTAACATTAGCTTAAAAGCAAGCTCTCATATAGGTGAAAAACTACCTATATATGCAACAAGTAAAGGTAAACTTATTCTAAGCCAGCTAAGTGATAGCAAAATCTATGATTTCTTTAGAGAAAATAAAATCGAAGCCTTTACTAGCAGCACCATAACAACCCCCGGTAAAATGCTGAATGAACTTTTTGACATTCGGGAGAATGGATTTGCATTAGATAAAGAAGAACATTGCGAGGGTTTAAGTTGCATAGCCGTTCCAATTAAAAATTTTGAGGGAAAAATCATTGCTTCACTAGGTGCCAGCGGCCCTACGCAGCGCATTCTTCCCAAAATTGAAAATGGAATCAAGCAAGACTTGATCGAGGCTAGCAAATCTATCTCCTCAAAATTAGGATACAAAGAAAAATAAAATGAGGTGACTTAATGCCAAGAGCAAGAGGCCTAGGTATTCCTTTCGAAGGTAAACCAGGTAAATTTAATGCCATAACAGATGTAAAAGGAGTTGAGGTGGGGTATTCCACAATCAACATTGGTACTCCCGAAGACTTCCAAAATAACAACTCAGCCTTCGCAAGAACAGGCGTTACGGCAATCCTCCCCCGCGGAAAGAAAAAGAGTGCCGTTTTTGCTGGTCGCCATGATCTAAATGGAAATGGAGAGCTAACAGGAACCCACTGGATTGATGATTCAGGATTTCTACATGGTCCAATCATGATTACAAACACCAATAGCGTTGGCATTGTCAGAGATTCTACCGCAAAGTGGATGATTGAAAATAATTGTTATTACGCTTCCTATCGGGAGGGCAAAGAAATCAATGGATTTGGCTTCTTTTACCCCACAGTGGGCGAAACTTATGACGGGATTCTAAATGATATTAACGGGTTCAAAGTAAAAGAAGAACACGTCTTTGAAGCTTTAAATACTGCTAAAAGTGGTGAAATTCAGGAAGGTAATGTTGGCGGTGGCACCGGAATGCGGTGTTATAGTTTCAAAGGTGGTACAGGTACCTCATCTAGAGTTATTGAAATTGATGAGTTGGAGGCTACTTACACCGTAGGTGTTTTGGTTCAAGCAAACTATGGACGAAGGGAGGAACTGCAAGTTGCAGGAATCCCCTTTGGAAAGGAAATCAAAAATTGTGATGAACAAATCAATAGCTATTCTCCTAAGCCCGGAGAAGGATCTATTATTGTAGTCGTAGCTACTGATGCACCTGTTTTGCCTTGGCAACTAAATAAACTTTGCAGACGAGTTTCCTTGGGAATTGGAAACTTAGGCGGTGGATACCAAAATGGTTCTGGCGACATCTTCATTGGTTTCTCGACCGCCAATGAAAACGCATTCTCATATACAGCCTCACAGATTACACTCCTGTCTGATGAACAAATTGAGCCTCTCTTTAAAGCCGTTTCACAGGCTACAGAAGAGGCAATTGTAAACGCCCTTGTGGCAGCTGAGTCAATGGTTGGTAGAAACGGAAATTTTGTTCCCGCGATGCCCCATGATCAAATTAAATCCATACTGCAAAACTATAATGAATACATCCAGATGCGCTACAAGCTATAATTTTAGAACTATATATGGCACCAAAATCAAAGGTCTGCACCAGAAACAATGGTACAGACCTTTCTCATTCCACAATATAGGACTATTGTTCCAATTATACATTAAATTTCCCCAATATATGTTGACCATCCCATTTAGTTTGCTATAATTTGTTATATCACATATCTTACCGTGTGAAAATCACAATTGATAATAGTACTATAACACTTTAATTCTAATTTCTTAAGGAGGATAACAAATGAAACCTTATTTACTTGTTGAATGGAATGATAACGTAACAGACGCTGTGGGCTGGATGTGTTTATATAACACAGTAAATGGCTATGCAGACGGTGGCATCAGAATGCACACTGGTGTATCTAAAGAAGAAGTACAAAGATTGGCGACTGTAATGGCATGGAAACACGAAGCGTGTAAGCCTCGCTCCTCTGGCGGTTGCAAAGCTGGTATTCGCTACGACTATAAAGCGCCTGATGCAGAAGAAGTATTGGAAAGATTTATTGTAGCAATGATGCCTTACATCGATGCTGGTGTCGCTTTAGCTGGAGATCTTGGTGTTCCCTTCTCCACAACAAGAAAAATTTATGCAAAATATGGTAGAGAAATCCCCTTAACAAAAACAATGAAGAAAAACAATCAAATCCTTGAAAATATGAGAGCTTACAATGTTATGCTCGATCAGGAAATTCAGGGCTTTAGCTTAAACAATTGTATTACCGGTTTTGGCGTTGCTTGGGCTTTAGATGAAGCTTGGAAATCCAAACAAGGGAATAAAAAAGGTAGAGTCTTTATTCAGGGCTTTGGGTGTGTAGGTGCAAGTGCTGCTCAAAAATTAGTTGAATTAGGCTATAACATTGTAGGCGTTAGTGATGCCCTGGGTGTTGTTGAATGTCAGGATGGCCTTGATGTAGCTGAGTTAATCGCCAATAAAAATACCTTTGGTGAAATGGATCGTTCCAAATTTAAAGATACATATACAGTAAAACCTAATTCCGAATGGTTAGATGTAGATTGTGACATCTTAATTCCCGCTGCATTAGAGGATGTAATTAATAAAGATAATGCAACTAAAGTTAAGGCTTCCTTAGTTGTAGAGGGTGCAAACATTGCCACAACCAAAGAGGCAGATGAAATTTTTGCAGAAAAAGGCATTGACGTTGTTGTAGATTTCGTGGCAAACTTAGGTGCTGTTCGTGCTTACCATAGCGTAATTTTCGGCAACTTGGAAAGAGACTGCCAAGTAGTTTTAGATGATATCGAAAAAGTATGCCGCGGAAACACTCGCAAGCTGTTCGATTATGCAGAGAAAGAAAATATGTTCCAAAGAGAAGCAGCCTATAAAATTTTTGAACCTACAGCTTGTGATCCTTTAGAAATTTAATTAATTGCATTAAAAAAGCTCCCTTTAATAAAGGGGGCTTTTTTTGTCATATTAATATTAGTTCATATATCACCATTTTTAGATTCCTTGTTTTCTTGGCTGAATCTCCCAACAACTCAATCATTTTTACTAACTCCAGAGTTTGCAATCCCATAGGTAGCCAAATTAAATTAGATATCTAAATCATTTGTAGTGTTATTTTTTCTTCTTCGGTCTTCTGTTTGCCAATAGTCTCCCTCCAAAAAATCCCATAGCTACGATACAAACGCCTAGATATTTATAATACATAATAGGAACTACTTCCTCCTGGGGTATAATTTTAGGCTCCTCACCAAAAGAAAAGTTTATATCATAAATCAATGCATGATCATTAACACGGTAAGAGTATTCATCCTGATACAAAACGCCATTCTTCCCAGAAAAGAATTGGTTTTCTTGATACTTCTCCCAAAACATATTCCTAACGTAAGTGCCACAGGCACGTTCACCATTTTCCGTCTTTAATAGAAATGTGATACTATTCCCATATTCTTCTGTTATTAACGTATACTCTTCTTCACCCAGTACCTGTACCCCTCTAGCCCTTTCCAAAAATCGTTGTTCTAATTCTCCTTTTTCATAAGGAAACCTTCCAAATCCATTCAAAAGGAAATAACCGAACACAACAAATACTAGAAATCCGATGACTACTTTCCCAATCATTTTTTTTGATTCTCTATCCATAGTACCTCCCTAACCGTAAAAACAGTATTTAAAAGTATCAAAACAGTAAGTTTCTCTCTCAAAAAAACGTATATGTAACCAAAAATCAAATCACTTCTGCTAACACACGAAGTAAATTCTTAGAGCAAATCTTTTCTACCACCTGTTCACCATACTCATTTTCCATTTCAGTAAAGAAATAGTCCATATCTTTTACGTCTGAAATCCCCTTAGGACAACAATCAATCCCGTCAAAGTCTGTCCCCAGGGCAACAAAATCCTCTCCTACAACAGAAAGTATGTGATGAATATGTCGGAATATATCTTCCACCTCTACCTCTTTTTCTGTTGTCAAAAAAGGAGGGTATAGATTCAAACCAATTACACCACCCTTATCAGCAATGGCTCGCATTTGATTGTCCGTAAGATTTCTTGGAACGTCGCAAATTGTTTTTGCATTGGAGTGACTTGCAATAAAGGGTCTCTTAGCTAGATTATATACATCCCAAAATCCAGGCTCCGAAAGATGAGAAACATCAACAATCATCCCTAATTGTTCCATTTCCGCAACTGCATCTCGTCCAAATTTTGTAAGTCCACCCTTTGAATCCTTTTCTGCCACACCATCAGCCAGTTGATTTCTGTGGTTCCATGTTAAGCTCATTGACCTGACTCCTAATCTATGATAGGTATGAATTGCAGAAATTTCGCCCTCTAATGCTTCTCCCCCTTCAATAGACAATAATGCACTGATTTTATTTTTCTTTTTATTCTCTTCCAAATCATCAAAACAATTTATATGCCCAATTAAATCAGCATTTTTTTGAATTTGGTTATAATAAAATTCAATGTATTTCATTGTCTGACGCATAGCAATCGGATAGTATCTGGGCTCAAGCCAAATTGCAAAAAATTGCAATGGTGCTTTATAATTCGTTAGACGTTGGATATCAATATGCCCATCATTGCAAAAAAGCTCTTGGCCTTTTTCATAAATCCTAACGATTGTATCGCAATGTCCGTCTCCATAACTTCTCATTCAGTCACCTCACTTCTTTTATTCTATATTGTTATGGAATGAATTACAACGAAAAGAACCATTTCTTATAAAGTTTTAAATTTTTAGAACAAGAGAACCATATTCTTCTGAAAAATAATTTGTACTCTATTTAAATAAAAAACCCTCTTTGCTAAAAGCACAGAGGGTTTCATTTTAATATATAGTTTTAAGTCTTTTTATAAATCAACTGATCTTTTTAGAGACTTCATTTTGACGTATTCGGAAGTATTCAGTTAAAGCAGCAATAAATTGTCCGTTGGTAGGCTTGTCCGGAGTTAAATACCCGACAACTTCAAAATATACTTGCTGACCATTTTTCTTCCATGCACTCTCGATAGCATGACGAATTGCTCTTTCAACCTTGCTAGCGGAGGTTTTAAAAAGTTTACCGATATCCGGATATAACCCTTTCGTGATACCAATTAGCGCTTCTTCGTTATCAACAGCCATCATTATCGCCCTTCTAATAAAGTGATAACCTTTGATACTGGCAGAAATGCCCATTCTACTTAGTGTTGCTGAAATGTCAGCTTCTAGATTTTGATAGCCACCATCAATTACATAAGCAGATACATCTTCAGCTGTTACCTTGGAAGATTCATGACTTTCCCTGTCTTCACCATCTACTAGCTGATGAATTCGCTCAAGCAATAATTCGCCTTGAATCGGTTTTGCCATGTAGTAGTCAGCTCCCAATCCAATTGCTCTACGTACTAACTTGTCGCTGTCAATAGCAGAAATCATGATACAAATACAATCGCTACCTAACTTTTTCAGGCTTTCTAAAACCCAAAAACCATCGCGATCTCCCAAAAGAATATCCAGGAGTACAACATCTGCATTTAATCTTCTTACCATTTCTAGTACTGCTGGTCCACTATCTGTCATTCCAACGACAGTCATGTCCCCCTTACGTTCGAGACAACGTTTGAGCTTTTGTAAGTAGAACCCATCTCGGTCTGCTAGAACCACCTTTAACTTCTCTGATTCGTTCAATTTTGACTCCCCCATTCTTAAATTTGTTAGGAGAAAAGGCTTCCCTTCCTCTCTCCCACAAAAACCATTATATCATGCATTTTTGATTTCGTCAGTATTCGAGAACATATCGCAAGTTTTTTTCCTTTCTTCGTATTTCAGCAATTTAATTCTTCCAAACATTCCTAAAATACAACAATTCGGTTAAATTTCGTTAAATTATATAATAAAATTAGAACTGTTTTTCGTTTTTTTTGCACTTAAACGTCAAAAAAGGATTTTAATTAAAAATAATAATATTTATTTTTTCTCAGAAAAAAAGCAGTATTTACCATTTTTTCAAATTTTATGTATTTATTAAACAATAAAATTCTTTATTCATAATAATAAGTATTCAGGTTGTCATAAGTAAAAAAGGAGATACTTCTTTTTACGAAATATCTCCTCCTTGACCTAAATTGTCTGTTTTGTTATATAATTATCATTTGTTCATTTCTTGTAGCATAGTCTCAATGAAGGTTCCATATCCCCGTTCAGGGTCATTAACTAACACATGAGTCACTGCTCCGATTAGTTGCCCGTTTTGAATAATTGGGCTACCACTCATCCCCTGAACAATACCACCTGTTTTCGCCAACAACCGCTTATCAGTAACACGAATCATCATATCCTTTCCGCTACCTTTTCCCAAACTTTCAATTTCTATCTCGTATCTTTCAACATCGTCGCCTTCAATGTTTGATAGGATTTCTGCTTTACCTATTTTTATCTCCTGTTTCAGTCCAATTGGTAATGCCGTACCAGTAAAATCATTCGGTTGTTCCAAAGTACCATAAATGCCAACCTCTGTATTCTTTTCTACTTCACCCAATGTTTCACCACGCTGAATAATCCCCGCTAATTCACCAGGTTCGCCTTTTTCACCTTTGATAATATCCGTTAATTGGGAAGGAATAATCGTACCCTGCTTAATGATCATCAACTCTCCTGTGTCAACGTCATAAACACCATGACCTAATGCGCCAAATTTGCTCGATTTTGGATCGTAATAGGTTATCGTCCCAATTCCTTGAATACTATCGCGCACCCATATACCCAATTTAAAGGCCTGCTCCGCTTCACTATAAACAGGTGTTACCGTAACATGCTTTTTTTCGCCTTTTCTTTCTAAAAGCACATCAATAGTATCTCCCTTGCTTTGAGTAACCACATCAACAAATTTTTCTTTATTGATTAGTTCTTGCCCATTGGCCTCCAGCAGTAAATCACCTGTTTTTAATAGTCCCTTACATGGTTCAGCTGTGTCATTCTCCGTCATAATTACCTGCCCAGTACCCAAAACCAAAAGACCCTTTGTGTCCAAACTTACACCAACGGTTTTGCCTACTGGCACAAGAGTGGTTTTTGGTATAACAGTGGCATCTATGGTTTTAATTGGCAAGGCATTACATAAATAAAAAGTAACTTTGGTTGTTCCTACCTGAATAGGATTGGCCATAATAGAGGAACCTAATTCTAGATGGAAAGCATCTGCCAATGGTTTTGTTGTAACACCCAAAACATTTATGCTTTCCTCTGTTTTGGCAGAAATGGGAAGTTGTGTTGCAATTTCCGTCTTTTCACCCTCTACTAAGGTCAAATCGCTGGGTAGGAGCCAGCTTACACTGCACCAGAGCAGTGTTGGGATTAGAACCGCCGCAATTGAAACAAAAAAACGGCGTTTTTTTTCCTTTTTTGACCACATATGCCCCACTCCCGACTGCTGCTGATTTAGAACAAAAAAAAATTTTTGCTCCAACATTAATGTAGCCAAACAAAAACCATGCTATACAACCTATAAAATACAGATAAACAAAAATGCTGATTTTATAGGATTTAAAGCATTCTGCCACATTTTTCGTCAACATTATTGAATAGGGTTTACAATGTCATTTTCAGGCATTATAATGAAGAGTATCTTTTTGAATTTAAATTTTGATCTTTTAAATTGAAAACTTATTTACAAGAGAAAGAGGAGCACTATATGGAATATGCAGAATCTCTGTTAGACTACGCTTTTCGCGAAATTCGAGCGCGTATACAAAACGGCACCTACCCACCGGGTTCAAAATTATCAACTCAGGAAATCTCTGATTCATTGGGAATTAGCAGAACCCCTGTTGTTTCTGCAATTAACCGTCTAGTGGCACAAGGCTTGGCTATTGCCTTGCCACGACGTGGAGTAATCGTTGCAGATTTTTCACCTCAGCAGTTAAAAGAAATCACCGAAGTGCGTGAAATGTTTGAGCTTTATGCTGTAAAAAGAGCCATTCAGAACATAGATTTTTCTCAGGAAATTTTAGATGAAATGGAAGCAGTAGCCATTGAGCTTGCAAGTGTAGATAGTCAAAATTACAACTTGGCAACTGAGTTGGAAATTCGCTTTCATACCCTATTTGTAACCTTAGCCGGAAACTCACAGCTAACAAAGTTGTATATTAATAACTGGAATATTGGTTCTATGTTCCAAATTTTCATGCTTTCTAAAATGCCTTTGACAAAACATCAGCCATCCTTTGATCAACACTTAGAAATGATTCAATTGTTAAAAGACAAAAATGAAACTGCATTGCTGGAGTTTATCCCTAATCACTTGTCACCTGTTTTTGGTGCCATTGAATGGATTATGAGAAATGGCAATATGGATATGCAAGAATTATTTAGAATCATGGCAGCTAAAGCTGAAGAAAAAAATAATAACTAGTTCATAAACAGCCCTTTTCGGGGCTGTTTTTTTATTTGCCCTTTGTCTTTTATTTCTTCATTCACCAAAACTATAAATTATTGTTTCAGCAAAAAGTCGCCCCTAGAAGAAATCACTTTTTTTGACTTGTCCCCCCCGTCCTGCCAAATAAAAAAGGGCTTATTAGGATTTCACTCCCATTAAGCCCTTTAAATTCATTTAGCCAAACTATTACTTCAAATTAAAGAATGCGTCCATGCCCAAGTAGTCAGCTGCATCATCCAATTCTTCTTCGATTCTAAGAAGCTGATTGTATTTTGCAACACGGTCAGTTCTAGCAGGTGCACCTGTCTTAATCTGTCCAGCATTAACTGCAACAACGATGTCAGCAATGGTTGTATCTTCAGTTTCACCACTTCTGTGAGATACAACAGCTGTCATTTTATTTCTGTTTGCAAGCTGAATCGCATTGAAAGTTTCTGTTAAAGTACCAATCTGGTTAACTTTAATCAAAATTGAATTACCAGCCTTTAAATCAATCCCCTTCTGCAAACGCTCTGTATTTGTTACGAAAAGGTCATCACCAACCAACTGAACTTTGTCGCCCATTTCTTTTGTTAGCAACTGCCAGCCAGCCCAATCTTCCTCTGCCAAACCGTCTTCAATGGAAACGATAGGGTATTTGGAAACCAAAGATTTCCAGAAATCAACCATTTCTTCGGAAGTTCTAACGATTTCTTTGCCAGCCATTTTGCTTTCGCCAGGGAAGTGATATTTTCCATCTTTTTCATCATACAGTTCAGTCATAGCAGGATCCAAAGCAATTTTGATGTCTTCGCCCCATTTATAACCTGTCGCATCAACAGCCTCTTTGATTAAGTCAATTACAGCATCTGCTGTGGGCAGGTCAGGTGCAAAACCACCTTCATCGCCAACTGCTGTGGAAAGTCCCTTGTTTTTCAATACTTTCTTCAACATATGATAGATTTCAGCACACATACGAAGTGCTTCTTTGAAGGAAGGTGCGCCAACAGGCATAACCATAAATTCCTGTACGTCAACAGTGTTGTCAGCATGCTTACCACCGTTCATAATGTTCATCATAGGAACAGGCATTGTTTTTGCATTGAAGCCACCTAAATACTGATATAAAGGCATATCCAACGCTTCTGCAGCAGCTTTTGCAACTGCCATAGAAACACCAAGAATTGCATTTGCGCCTAATTTTGCTTTGTTAGGTGTGCCATCCAAAGCGATCATAGCTTTGTCAACGGAAACCTGATCCAAAGCATTCATACCGATGATTTCTTCAGCGATAATATCATTTACATTATCTACCGCATTCTGAACACCAGTACCATTATATCTGTCGCCACCATCACGCATTTCAACTGCTTCAAAAGCACCAGTGGAAGCACCACTAGGAACAGCTGCACGGCCAACGATGCTATCTTCAACAATTACTTCAACTTCAACAGTAGGATTACCTCTGGAGTCCAATACTTCTCTAGCGTATACATCTGTAATTTCAAAAAAACCTTTCATTTTGTTTCCTCCTTATGTTTGCTTGTATTTACTTGCCTGTTAACAGGCTTTTTCCAGTCATTTCTTCGGGAATCGGCACTCCCATCATTTCTAAAAGAGTAGGGGCAATATCGGCAAGTCTGCCACCTTCTCTTAAACCAACCCCATCTGTATAATTCACCAAAACAAATGGTACAGGGTTTGTTGTGTGGGCAGTAAATGCTTCGTGGGATTCATAGTCCTCCATCTGATCACTGTTGCCATGATCTGCACAAATGAACATATTTGCGCCTGTCTCCAACAATGCTTCCATTACCTTGCCAACACAAGTATCAACTGCTTCCACTGCCTTTTTTGCAGCCTCCATAATGCCAGTATGACCAACCATATCAGGATTAGCATAATTCACAATAATTAAATCATATTCCTTTGAGCGGATTGCTTTTACCAAGCCTTCTGTCACCTCAAAAGCACTCATTTCTGGCTTCAAATCATAAGTTGAAACCTTTGGAGATGGAACCAACCAACGGTCCTCATTGGAATTTGGTTCCTCCACACCACCATTAAAAAAGAATGTTACATGGGCATACTTTTCGGTTTCTGCTGTTCTTAATTGCTTCAAGCCCAAGGAAGAAATATAACTTCCCAATGTATTGGATAACCTTTGAGGCTTAAATGCAACTTCTTTATTTGGAATTGTAACATCGTATTCCGTAAAGCATACATACTTCAAATCCTGCAATACCTTACCACGATTGAACCCATCAAACTCAGGGTCACAAATTGCTCTGGTTATTTCTCTTGCACGGTCAGGACGGAAGTTAAAGAAAATCACTGCATCATGATCAGCAATCTTGCCCTTAGCTTTACCCAATTCATCCACAATTACAGTGGGAGGCATAAACTCATCAGTTTTCCCATTTTCATAAGATTTCTTGATGGCCTCAACTGCATCTGTGGCAGTTGCGCCTTTACCCAATACCATTGCATCATAAGCTTCTTGAAGTCTTTCCCAACGTTTATCACGATCCATTACATAGTAGCGACCAATTACTGTTGCAAATTGACCTACTTCTATTTCACGCATTTTTTCTGCCAGTTCAGCCACATATCCTGCACCTGAGGAAGGGGGAGTATCTCTACCATCCAAAAATGCATGAATATATACTTTTTCCAGATCATGTTTCTTTGCCAAACGCAACAACGCATAAATATGGGAATTATGGCTATGCACACCACCATCGGAAACCAAACCATATAAATGTAAAGCTGAAGAATTTTTTTTACAATGATCAATTGCCTTAAGCAAGTCAGGGTTCTCATAAAAATCCCCATCTTCAATGGCTTTCGTAATACGTGTTAGTTCCTGATAAACGATACGACCTGCCCCAATATTTAAATGACCGACTTCTGAGTTACCCATTTGCCCTTCTGGCAAACCAACGTCACGCCCACTGGCATACCCCTTTACAAAAGGGTATTTTTTGAAAATACCGTCCAAAACAGGTGTGTTTGCCTGCTTTATGGCATTTCCCTCAACTTTTTCGTTGATTCCAAATCCATCCAGTACCATTAATACTGTTGTCTTTTTATCCATTCTTTTACCGCCTCACTTTCAGCGCTTGCTTTTATTTCTGATAGTGAACAATTTCTTGGAACTCGTCTTTTAGGCTCGCTCCACCAACTAACCCACCATCAATATCTGCCATAGCAAACAATTCTGCTGCATTTTTTCCATTTACACTACCACCGTACTGAATCCTTACCTCGTCAGCTGTATTTTGACCATATACCTCGCCAACAACCTGGCGAATTGCTTTGCATACCTCTTGCGCTTGCGCTGAGGTTGCTGTTTTACCTGTTCCGATGGCCCAAATAGGTTCATAGGCAATTACAACCTTTTTAACCTCTTCTGCACTAAGTCCAGCCAAACCACACTTCACCTGAATTCGAATCCATTCGATAGTAATTCCGGCTTCCCTTTGTTCCAAGGTTTCACCGCAGCACATAATGGGAGCGATTCCTACTTCCAATGCTTTTTTTACTTTTTTGTTAACCATTTCATCGGTTTCATTGAAGAACTGGCGACGCTCAGAGTGTCCTAAAACTACATAAGAAACACCCATCTCTTTTAACATCAGTGGGGAAATTTCTCCGGTATAAGCACCACTATTCTCAAAGTGCATATTTTCTGCACCAACACCAATACCACTTCCTTGCAATTCCTCTAAAACAGGATGTAAATCTACGAAAGGTACACAAAATACAACGTCTACCTCAGAGGACGCAACTTTGCTCTTAATTTCCTTGCAAAATTCAGCTGCCTCTTTAGGTGTTTTGTTCATTTTCCAGTTACCTGCTATGATCTTTTTTCTCATGATCTGCTTACCTCTCTTTCGGCACAAAGCTTTTCCTAGCAACCCTCTCTATGTTCTCCAGTAAATCCTGGCCATCCCAGCCGGATTCCACATTAATTCTGGGAATTTCATAAGGGGATGTTTGTTTTGTAATGACTCCACTTTCCACAGTAAATAGTAAATCAAAGCCCATTTCAGCTAACTGCTCCTTGGTATAGGGGGTAAAGCGCCCATTGGGAAAGGCCAACGCTGTACAACTACTTTGATTCAAGTATTTTTTCAACGCTTTTTCCGCCTTTTCCACCTCATTCAAAAATTCATCCTCTGTCCCAATATCCACAGGAGCATGATTTGCAGTGTGGTTATAAATCTTTACATATCTACTATCTACCATCTTTTGCGCTTGATTCCAGTTAAACTTCTTCAAACCTGTCTGTTGGGTTATACTATCAGTCACAGCAAAAATAGAAGCAGGGATTCGGTGTTTTTGGAAAATAGGAAAAGCTAATTCATAATTGCTCACATATCCGTCATCCATCGTGATGCAGATATACTTTTGGTTTAGCTCTAAGCTCAGTTCATCTTTTCCACTTCTTTTATATTGAACCTTCTCTTTTTCCACCCTCTGGAGGAGTTCTTGCAAGGTTTCCAGGGAAATAAATTCATACCCTTTGTCCTTTAAATAACTAATCTGGTCCTCCAGCTCGGCTTGGGTGGTCACAACTCCATTTCCCTGTCCCATATCTCTAATTGCAAAATGATGATACATGATAACCGGAATATAATCTGTGGGTGGAATTATCATTGTTTCCACCGGCTTAATCTGCTCTTGTTCTTCTAAACTATCTATGGCAACAACAGTTTTCCCCCAGACAGTTTGTTGAAAAATCAAGCAGCTGAGCATAGCCATTACCACAAATATTCTTCCCCTTTGTTTCATCTTAAACCTTATTTATCTTGCACCGCTACTACACCAGGCAAGTCCTTTCCTTCCAAAAATTCAAGAGATGCACCACCACCTGTGGAAATATGTGTCATTTTATCTCCAAAGCCTAACTGATTTACCGCAGCAGCAGAATCGCCACCACCAATAATTGTTGTTGCATCAATATCTGCCATAACCTGAGCCACTGCTTTCGTGCCTCCTGCAAAGTTTTCAAATTCAAAAACGCCCATTGGACCATTCCAAATAACAGTCTTTGCCTCTTTGATTGCCTCCGCAAACAATTCTCTAGATTTTTCACCAATATCAAGCCCCATCCATCCATCGGGAATCTCCAAAGAAGAAACAGTTTTAAACTCAGTGTCATTTTTGAATTCTTTGGTAATAACTGTATCCACAGGTAATAATAAACGAACGCCCTTTGCCTTAGCCTTATCCATCATTTCCTTTGCATATTCAACTTTATCTGCTTCAAGTAATGATTCGCCAACTTTACCGCCCTGAGCTACTGCAAAAGTATAGGCCATACCGCCACCGATAATCAAAGTATCTACCTTTTCTAACAAATTGTTGATTACATTAATTTTATCGGAAACCTTTGAACCCCCTAAAATTGCCACAAAAGGATGTTCTGGCTTGTTTACTGCATTGCCCAAAAACTCAATTTCTTTTTCCATCAGATAACCAACAGCGGATTCCCCAACAAAATTCGTAACGCCCACTGTGGAGCAATGTGCTCTATGGCTACTGCCAAATGCATCATTTACATATACATCGGCCAAGGAAGCTAATTCCTTGCTGAAGTTTTCTTCATTCTTTGTTTCTTCTTTTCTATAACGTGTATTTTCAAGCAATACCACGTCTCCGTCTTTCATTGTTTCAACGGCTTTTTTTGCATTTTCACCAACTACTGTATCATCTTTTGCAAAAACGACTTCTTTCCCCAATAAATCCGAAAGCCTTTTTGCAACAGGCGCCAGTGAAAGTTCAGGCTTTGGCTCACCCTTGGGTTTGCCCATATGAGAACAAAGGATAACCTTACCTCCATCCTCCACAAGTTTTTTGATTGTTGGCAGAGCAGCGGTAATTCTGTTTTCATCAGTAATTGCCCCATCCTGCAAAGGAACATTAAAGTCGCATCTAACCAATACGCGTTTTCCCTTTACCTTTAAATCATCAACTGATTTTTTGTTAAGCATTTTTATTACTCCTTTCTGATTGACGTTGTAGGTATCTAAGACACCTATTATCCCAATATTTCTACTTTTCCCCAAATCTTCTCTTTTATTTTAGAATATAAAAATTCCGTTTATTTGTAGGAAAAAATATTGCCTCGGCATTTAAACAATAATTTTAGGCTTCTAACATCCCTAATAACTTTAATGCGGCGCCTTCATCGGTAACAAATACACCGCTTGGAATACTCTGGCTAACAGCAAAAATACTCTCAGCCTTTTTCTCCCCACCTGCAACTACTATTATCTCATCCATCTTCTCAATTTCATTGAAATCAATGGCAATGGAGCGAGTTTTATAAACCACTTCACCACTCTTATTAAAGTAGTAGCCACAAGCCTCTGCAACTGCCTCTTTTTCTGCTAAATATGTTTTGATTTCTTCATCCAGTCTACGTTTTTCCGCCATGTCCAGAGCATTACCCACACCCAAAAGTAGAATATTGGCTTTTTCCATTTCCTGAATGGTTTCAAATATTTCTGGTTGTTTTTTCATTTCTTCCAAGGCAGTTTCGCTTAAGTTATCTGGCAGGTGTAACAATCGATATTCTGACTGCAGCTTTTCGGCTAACTGCACCGCTAAAGTATCCGCCTGCAATTCCATTTTTCTGCCAATACTACCCCTTGCAGGCACAATCATCTTGGCCGTTGGTTTCGACATTTCAGGAGCCGCTATTACCAAGTCCTCCATGGCTGTACCACCAGTAATAGCAATGCAGCTTTGCTCGTTGGTCTTTTCTAAAAGACGACGCATGGCCAATTGTCCCATTTCTTTACGGCTACGTTCGCTGATATCCGCATTGCCTTGGGCAATCATCACACGCTTAACTCCTAACAACTTAGCTAGCTTTTCCTCCAAAACAGATAAACCAGTCATAATTGAGAAAATTGAATCCAACCCCTCCAGGACTTCCATCCCTTCATCAGTAACCATCATCCCTGTTTTGGAAACTTGAACTAACTTTTGCACGCTAAAACGTTCAATTTCGCTGCGGACTGTTCTTTCTGTCATCCCCAGCGCAAGCACCACCATTCTCCTACCGCAAGGCTGCAAAAGACGAACAGTCTTTAATACACGGTAGCGTTTGATCATTTCTTCTGTCAAATCAGGTGCAATTTTACGAATTAGTTGTAATTTATCTTCCATATTTCACCTTCCTTTGGTCTTTTTATGTCCCGTCTCTATTTTTTTGTCCCAACCAAAAGAAAAAAAGGGAGGTGGCGTGCAGTCGGTAGAAAGACCATACCGGCCACCTGCCGCCCCATCTTCTTTAAATCTGCTCAACTTTTACAGATGCATCTACATCTTTGTCTGTGCAGCAGCAGTCTTCTTCGTTACAATATTCATCTTCTAAATCGTCCCAATCATAATCCCAGTCTTCATCGTATTCGTCGTCCATTTTTGTTTTCAGCAAATAAACAACACCCAAAGCCACAGCTGCAAAAACAGCAGCAAGCACAGCCAATACAATAAACAATGTTTTCTTGTCATCACGATCATTGTTCAATACTACGATTCTATCTTTCAAATCATCAAAGCTTGGTTTTACTTCAAAATATTTTTTCATATTCCATTTCTCCTTTATAGTTTATTTTCAGAGAATTTCCGTTTCAGAAACTCCTTATTCTTGCGCATCTCACTATACTCATAATATGCTTTTTTCAAAATCTGACGTTCATCATTAAACTTCAACAGATGGTAGGCTTCATGAAATTTATAAAAACCAGCATCGGCGAAGTATTCTTCGCTCTGAGGTTTACAGAAAAAGGAATTGGCACTCATTAAATACCAATGAACTGTTTTGCTTACGGTATCCTCACTGCCTTTGAAGGTATACTGGGTTTTGCCCACATATTTAATAATTTCACCCGTTGCACCGGATTCTTCCTTTACCTCACGCAAAGCGGTCTGCCGATAGGTTTCGCCTTCTTCCACAGTGCCTTTGGGCAATACCCAACCCATGTATCTGCCGTTTTGGTTTTTATATAAGAGGAGAATTTTCCACTTATAAATAACAACGCCGCCACAGCTCACCGCTTCTATCACTGCTTTACCTCCGTAAATATTCTATTTTCTGCCAGTTGTCCCATTTGTATTAGTATACCGCTTTTTGTAGTCGATTTCAAGAGCTACAATAAAATCAAGCAGATTTTATTCTCGAAAAGGTGAAATTTGCACCAATTCTTTTATATGCCGTAATGCCGACCACCATAACCAAATTTCCAACATCCAAAAAGGCACCCAAAATGCTGGCGACTTTTCCAATAAAAAATAGTTATACAGAGCATGGGCTATATATGGAACAATTAATGCTAAAATCAATTGCTTTTTTCCACCAAAAAACTTAGCTAGGCCCAAATAGTACCCCATCTGCACACCAAACAACCCATGACCAGGCACCGAAAGAACTGCCCTTGACAAAGCAGTGCCGTATCCACCCATAACAGGGTGAGTTACGTAAATAATGTTTTCTATCCAGGCAAAGCCTAAGGATACAAAAACACCGTATACTATCCCATCAAGTGGTTCATTGAAGTTCCCGTTTTTCCAAATTAAAAAAATAAGGAAAACGTACTTAATCACCTCCTCAACCCCTGCTGAGCTGACAAATGCCGTATAAAATGGATTTTCACGATGAGGAAAGATTTTTTCCAAACCCAATCCAACTGCATAAATTACGCAGGTAGCATAAATCCCGTACAGTAAACCCAACAGAAGCATTCTCCATGGTTCTTTTTCATATTTATCTCTTACATAAATATAAAAAAGGCCAACCAATACAGGTGCAGCTGCAAGTTGTATCAGCATGAAATCCCTTCCTTTTTTCTTTTGACATTTCTCATTTAGTCTTTCCAAAAAAACAATATCTATAATGTTTTCTAAATAAAAAACACACTATCTTTTTGCACAAAACAAAAAATAGTGTGTTTTATTATAATCGATTCGTTTATTCCGTTTTAATTGCTGTTAAAGCACTTAATTTCATGGCTCTTTTTGCAGGTAAATATCCCGAAAGAACACCGATTACCGTCGCAAAGCCAATGGATCCTAAATATAACCATAGTGGAATGGATGAAGTCATATCACTTCCCTGTTGCATCGCCACAAAATTTACAAGTTTTGAAGTGGCAAAACTTACAACAATACCCAATATACCACCAGCAAAGCCGATAAAAGCAGCCTCTGTTAAGAATAAAAGCTTAATATCTCTTAAGGATGCACCAATTACCTTCATGATACCAATTTCCCTTGTACGTTCATAAATTGCCATTACCATGGTATTTGTAATACCAATGGCTGCTACAATCAAGGAAATTGCACCAATTGCGCCCAAAACCATACGCAGCATCTTTGTGGTTTGTTTCATCGCTTCTAATTGATCCGTTAAGCTTGAAGCACGATACCCCATATCCTTAATTTGCTGCTGTACAACTTGAACATTTTTAATATCATCAACTTTTACTAGAACCTGTTCATACTCTTTGGATTTCTTTTGATTATTTCCACCAGAAGAGCTATATTTCGTCTTTTCCCATTCTTTTTGGGCTTTTTCAATTTTTTCTACTTCCTTCAACGGCATAATTACGCTCCAACCGTTGCTACCGTCGGCAGGCATAGTACCTACAACTTCAAATTTAAATGGTTTTACAGATTTATCGGCATCCCTTGTGCCATAGGCCCAGTCAAAGGAAGCCTCAACCTTCTCACCAATCAATTCCAGCTTTGGTGCTTCTGAATTCATTCTCATTTCCCAACTCAACTTAGGGTCAGAAAATTCAACTGCACCACCAACAACAATAGACTTTACGTCCTCAGCCGTAAGTGCACGTCCTGCGTCTACCTTATAGCCCATGGCTTCCATCGTTGCAGGATCTAGCCCAATAATATTTGCATCCGCAACAAGCTTTCCGCTTCCTAATTTTAAGTATAGGTTTTTTAAAGGGGATACAGCCCCAACACCTTCTATCTGACGAAAGGATTCTACCGCAGCACCATCTAATTTAACTTGCTTACCCTTATTTTTGGTGCTATTAGTTGTTTCTTCTCCTCCCATCATCATATAGGAGCCACCACCGCCATTAGGTGAAAAAACATTAATTACCTGTAGGCTCCCCCAATCTTGCAGTTGTCGTTCAAAGCTTTCATTCATACCAATACCAATTGATACCATTACAACAATGGAGGCTGTACCAATTACTACACCTAAAACCGTTAGGAATGTTCGGAGTTTTCTCTTTAACAAGTTGCGGAGAGCCATATTTAATAAGTCTCTCGTACTCATAAAGACATATCCTCTCTATCATCGTCATCTTCATCATCGTCTTCATCAATTTCATTTACATTTTCAGCAAAGGTGTTATGAGGATCCTGTTTCTGGCGCTTAATAAAAATAAACATCCCCATACCGAAAAGGGCGAGAATCGCAATTGAGATCATTACCTTTTTCATGTCCATTGGAGGTGTTACAGAATCTGTACCATCCACATCTTCTGGCATCATTGGTTCTGATACATTTAACACAAAATCTCTGCGTTCTTCTTTCACTTCCCCTGTTGCATCTTCATAGGAAACGATAATGCTAACAGGCACCTCTCCTGCTGTTAAAGGAGTGAAAGAAGTCTCAAAATATTCACTTGCGCCTGAATCTAAATTACCAATATAGGTATTTTTATTCTGGCATTCAACATCACCTTCTACCTTAACCATTACGTTATTAAGTTTTACCTTACCTGTATTGTAGTAACCAAAGGATACTGTTACTGGAGAATACATTTCTACCATATCAGGTACAGCAAAATCATCAACCTGCAATTCTGTTACCTGTTTTACGTTAATACCCAGTAACTCTGTTGCTGTATATTCCTTTCCTGCACTATCTTCATACTCAAAGTTTACAGTTAATGTATATGTTTTAGGCTGTGCCTCTGGAACAACATATAAACGTAACTGCTTTTGTGCTGTGCCCTTAGGTCCAATTGCATCGAAATAGAATGTATTACTACTATCTACGGGTGTAAAAATGTTTCCTGATTTTTGGCTATCAGAAGATGTTTCCTCAGCCAAAGTTAAGTACATTTTAATATTTTTAACGCCTTTTGAAGCATGGGTATTCAGAATATCCATATTTAAATCAAATTCCTGACCTGCCATTACAATCAATGGGTCACATTCATAATTGCTTACGATCAGCTTAGGCTTGCTAGCATTTTCTTCATCCTTATCAGGATTGCTAATGTTTACTCCTGCAAACTGCTTAAAAGATGTAACAGCTGTTCCACCGGAAGTGTATTCCGTTGTAAACTGAATCGCATAGTTCTGAGATTTTGATGCTGCAGTACCCGCAAATGTAAAGGAAAGGGTTGTTGTTGCACCTGGTGCCAATTCTGTTACAGTTTTTACACTGCCTGATTTAGGCACTACCGCGGATGAATCTACGGACTCTGCTGTCACAACAATATTTTTTGCTGCAATTTTTCCACTGTTGTGCAAATCAAAGCTAATAGTGAAGTTTTGGTTTACGCCATAAACACCGCCGGGTTCTCTCATGTTTTTAATTTCTAACTGAGATTTCTGACCAGCTATACCACCAACATTCACATAAAATTCTTGAGTCTTTTCAACTGCCTTTCCAAATCCATCTTTAAACTTTAGCTTAATGGAAACGGGATAATTCCCTGCTGCCATATCTGCACTTGCAACAAGAGGAAATGCAAAATCAACGCTGCCATTCACAGGAATTTTAGGATAATGCTTGGTGCTAAAGCCACCACTCAAGCTGATTTTATCAGTTGCTAAGTTGTCTAAGCTGATATCTACATCAATCATTTCCTGTCCGCCGTTATTTAAAACTTTACCAGTCAAATTTGCACTACTTCCAGGGGACATGCTTTCTGGTGTAAGCTTCATAGTGTCAAGTTTAAAACTAGGTTCATTATCAAACCCTTTCATCTTCAAATAAATAGTTTCTGTACTTGAAAATGTTGAATCATTTGCATTTCTGTATGTAAACTCTAAAGTTACAGGATAACTAGACTCTTTCACATCGCCACTAATTGTTACGTTTAAAGTCATATTTTTATATCCGTTTGAACCGATGCTACCAATGTCACCGCCCCCTTGTACAGAAACACGAAAAGGATCTGTTGCATTCTTTTTAGGGCTTACATAAACATTGTCTGCTGCAACTGCGCCTTTATTTTTAACCTGAAAGGTGGCACGATTTTCCTTACCCGCTTGAACTTCAACAACGGTTTCTCCACCAATTACAATCTTTGGAGATCCATTTTCACTAAAATCATCTGCAAACCCAACAACTGTTTGCCCCAATACCATGGTAAACATCAATAATAAAGTTACAATTTTTTGTACTAGCCTTTTGTTCATCATTCTTTCTCTCCTTCGACCTGCGTTTTATCTTCGATCCGCTCTATCTGTCCGTCAGATAGCATCACAATACGATCTGCATAATCTGACAATTCTAAATCGTGGGTTACAATTACCAGTGTTTGGTTGTTCTTTTTAGCCAAAGCTGTAATCAAATCCATCATTTCATAGGTTGTGCGGGTGTCCAAATTCCCGGTTGGTTCATCAGCAAACACCACCTGAGGGCTATTGATAAACGCCCTTGCAATACTTACTCTTTGCTGTTGTCCACCACTCATTTCATGAGGTTTATGATGAGCTCTATCCTCTAGGCCTACGGCTTTTAACATTTCCATTGCCCGCTCATTGCGCTCTTTCAGAGGCACATTTTTAAAAATCAACGGTAACGTTACATTTTCCATCGCCGTCAATGTGGGTAAAAGATTATACGATTGAAATACAAACCCGACATACTTCTGTCTGAAATCCGCCAACTGGTCTTCATTCATCCGCTCAATATGCTTTTTGTTAAATATGATTTCACCCGATGAGGGTTTTTCTAACCCTGCTATCAAATTCAGTAAAGTGGATTTACCCGAGCCAGATTTCCCAAGCAAACAGCATACTTCACCTTGCCTTATGTTTAGGCTAATGCCGTCTACTGCCTGAATATTTTCTTTGCCCATTTGATAATACTTCTTAACATTTTTGATTCGAATCACACTACGACCCAAGTTTCACACTCCTTTCCATCAAATTTCGTCCAAAACGAACTTTTAATGAATCTTTAATATATTGATTTTAGCATATAGTTGTTACAAAAGCTAACAAGAAAGCTTAAAATTTTCTTACAATAGCCTCAGAAATTTTTCCCAACAAGTGTTGAAACCCATTGTTTCCTATGCTATCTTAATTATAAAAGGGGGAATTCTAATGATCACAGTCTTTAACCGAAAAGAACTTTGCATCACGTATTCTATGGAAGAACAGGCCAGAGTGCGAGATATACTCTCTGCTCACAATATTGACTACACTCTTTCAACCTTTGGAAATCTCTGGAGAAGCGAAGTCCGTGGTTATCCTGGAATGAAGCACATCGCCCAAACCGAGTATTTATTTTATGTTAAAAAATCTGACTATGATGAAGCAGTTGCCCTTCTAGATTGTAAGATATAAGTTGTATTTGCGGATAGCACACGCTCCTAACATGCAAAATCACAAACTCAGAAGGGAAAGTTACCTACCCATAAAACCCATAAAAAATCTCTTGAAATCTATGCCCATCGGCATAAACTTCAAGAGATACTTTTATTGCTTATATTTTTCTAACCGATTGGCAGATTCTTCATCCACATATACTTCCAATAAAACGCCTTCAGCGGTGTGCTCCTCGCGAATAATTTCGCAACGTCCATGCACCCAACCAATTAAGCCGCCTTCAGTGTAGGGAATAACAGCAACCAAAGACTTTCGAAAGCTTTTTAATAAATTTTCAATAGCCCCTAGCATTCCAACCAAACCATCACCGGTAAATGCAGAAATCTGAACGATTTCTCTAGCTCTAGTATCAATTGGCAAAGGCAACTCCACATCCTTGTCCATCTTATTAAAAATTGTAATCACCGGCGTGTCCGAGCACCCTAAATCGTCCAATGTTTTATATACAACCTGCATCTGTTCCAGCCTGTTTGGATTAGATGCATCAACAACATGCAGCAATATATCTGCATATTTTAATTCTTCTAAAGTGGCCCTAAATGCCTGCACCAAATGATGGGGAAGCTTTTGAATAAAACCAACAGTATCTGTCAATAAAACCTCTGAACCATTTGGGAGTTCCACCTTTCTGGTGGTTGTATCCAGTGTTGCAAAAAGCTTATCCTCTGCCAAAACCCCTGCATCTGTCAGCTTATTTATTAATGTGGATTTCCCTGCATTGGTATATCCAACCAAGGAAACCACAGGCGAGCCCTTTTTCCCTCTTTGATTACGCAGTAACTCTCGGTGAGTTTGTATTTCCTTTGCAGCACTGTTTAATTCTGAAATTCGATCTTTAATATACCGTCTGTCCGTTTCCAGTTTCTTTTCGCCAGGCCCTCTAGTACCAATACCACCACCAAGCCTTGACATAGACGCACCCATCCCTGCCAAACGAGATAATCTGTATTTCAATTGAGCCAATTCCACCTGAATTTTACCCTCACCAGAAATTGCTCTGCCTGCAAAAATATCCAAAATAACGATTGTTCTATCCATTACTTTTGTTTCTAGCATCTTCTCCAAATTTTTCAGCTGAGCAGGAGAAAGCTCATCATCACAAACAACGCCAGAAGCACCATATGCCTCTACCATCATTTTTAATTCCTCAATTTTACCCTTCCCCAGATAATGGCCAGGATGAACACGCTCTCTTTTCTGAACACTTCTTGCAACGGCCACAGCCCCCGCTGTCCGCACAAGCTCTTCTAATTCATCTAAACAAGCATCTATTTCCATGGCAGAACGACTGTTGCGCTCATCCGGTTCTACGGCAACTAGGATTACCTTTTCTTCCAGTTTAGCTGTCTCATGCAATTCTCTCGCCATACACTACCTCCTCTCCTTGCTCACTGCAAGGTTTAAACCTCTCTCAACCAAACACCATCAAAAGAAAATGCCGCTGGTCCACTCATGTACACATGATTATCATCCGCGTTCCACTTTATTGTCAGTTCCCCACCAACAAGGGATACCTTTACTTCTCTGTCACAAAAACCATTCAATATAGATGCCACAACTGAAGCACACGCACCTGTGCCGCAAGCAAGTGTTTCGCCACTTCCTCGTTCCCAAACCCTCATGTTAATATGACTTCTACTTATAATTTGCACAAATTCCACATTTGTTTTGTTTGGGAAAAGAATGTTGCATTCAACTTGCTTTCCATAACTCTCCAGAGGAAATGTTTTTATATCCTCAACAAAGGCTACTGCATGGGGGTTGCCCATAGATACACAGGTGAAAAGAAAATCTTTTCCATCAATATCAATTTTTTTACCTATAACAGGGCTTTCTCCATGAACAACAGGTATTTTATCTGCCACTAAGATTGGCTCTCCCATATCCACACTAACAGTCTGCACAATTCCATTTTCAATGCTTAACTCCAAATAGCGCATGCCACCTGCAGTCTCCAATGAAATGCGTTGTTTTGTTGTTAAACCTCGTTCATACACATACTTGCCGATGCATCGAACGGCGTTACCGCACATTTCTCCCTCTGAACCATCCAGGTTAAACATACGCATACGAAAATCCGCCTTATCGGAGGGCATAATTAGAACCAAACCATCCCCACCAACACCAAAATGTCGCTCGCTCATAGCCACAGCCAACTTTTCCGGTTGATTTACATTTTCCTCAAAACAGTTGATGTAAATATAATCGTTTCCACAACCTTCCATCTTAGTAAAACGCATTTTTTTCCCCCTATTCTATGTAAAGCAGCGGTAACCCGCTGCAATTTTATTAATGTCTAGCGATGCGTACAGTAGGGCTCTCCTGAGCTACTGCACCATACATTGTCAATGACCAAAGCCCAGCTAAACCAACCAAGCCGAAAATGACTCTGGAAATCCAGAACATACTACCACCAAAGATGCTTGTAACAACGTCATAACCGAAGAAACCAATCAGGCCCCAGTTTAAAGCACCAATGATTACCAGTGTTAATGCAACATAGTTCAAAGCTTTCATAATAATGACCTCCTTAAAAATAATGACGGAATAATACCGTTATCCTTATTATCCCTAAGATTCAATTAAATATGAAAAACTTTTTTTCCTATGCTGTCAACATCAATTTCCCTTACATTCCCTACGGCACACCAACTTACTTTATTCAAATCAAACACTCGCTCAGTAACCGCCAAAATATCCTCGGCAGTAACCTTACTTAGCTTTCCAATAACCTCTTCATTATCTTGCACCTGCCCCCGTAAAAGCAAAGCAGAACCTGCGGCGGTCATTCGATTTAGGGTACTTTCAGTACCAATAATAAAGTTACTAATTAATTGTTCTTTCGTAACATCAATTAACTTTTGGGGTAAAAGGTTTTTCTTTACTTCTTTTATTTCTCCCAAAATCAAATCATAAACCTTCTCTAGTTGATTTGGATTCATACTACCACAAATAGAGAATAGCCCTGTATCTGCAAAGGCTGTGGTATAACTATAAATAGAGTAAGTCAGACCATTTTCTTCCCGCACCTTCTGAAATAACCGTGAACTCATTCCTCCACCGAAAATGGTGTTAAATACGCCAAGGGCATACTTCATTGGATCCTCACGTTCCAACCCTTTAAAAGCAACACAAGCATGCACCTGCTCCACGTCTTTTTCCCGAGCAACATGAGCAACTTGATATCCAGCCTTTGAATAGTACTGATCAAAGGGTCGTTTCGCCGTCCAAGTACCAAGAGCTTTATTCAGCTGTTCCATCATTTCATCGGCTTTAAAGTTACCGGCAACAGATAAGACTATGTTTTCAGTATGATAGTTCTTTTCATAATACGCCCTGATGCTTTCAGAAGTAAACGTAGAAATCGTCTTAGTGGTACCCAAAATTGGCATCCCCAAGGAGCTGTCTCTCCAAATCGTATCTTGCAAAGCGTCATGTACCAACTCTTCTGGTGCATCTTCATACATGTTTATTTCTTCCGTGATAACGTTTCGTTCTCTTTCAACATCCTTCTGAGCGAATGATGAGTGCAAAACCATATCACTCATTACGTTCAATGCTCGGCTAAAATGTTCATCCAAAACACGGGTGTGATAACAGGTATATTCCTTTGTGGTATAGGCATTGATCTGCCCGCCCAATGCATCCATTTCTTCGGCAATCTGCCTTGCACTTCTGTTTTCCGTCCCTTTAAACATCATATGTTCAATAAAGTGAGAAACACCGTTTTCTTCAGGTCTCTCATTTCTGGAACCATTCTTCACCCAAATACCGAAGGAGATACTTCTCACATAGGTAATCTCTTCTAATGCAACAGAAATTCCATTTTCTAGCTTTTTAATTATAACCATATTATCTCTCCCATGCATAAAATCACTAATTTTTCTTATCATGTTCCAATTCCGTTTTTTTATGCTTCAACAAAAAGGAGGCTGTATAGGAAAACCTTCCTTCCCACAGCCTCCTAACCTGTTTAGAGATTATGCTTGATGTTCGAGTTTATCTTCTTTATGCTTTTCTTCCTTAGGCAAGGTATCTTTAATAGAGAAGTTCAGTCTGCCCTGCTTATCAATTTCCATCAATTTTGCAGTTACGATATCACCAACAGCTAATACATCCTCTACTTTTTCAACACGCTTGTTGGAGATTTTGGAAATATGAATCAAACCTTCTTTTCCCGGAGCAATTTCGAAGAATGCGCCAAATGTCATAAGTCTTGTAATTGCACCTGTGTACACTGTACCAGGAATAGGATCTTTTACAATTGCGTTAATCATGTCAATTGCACGCTGAATATCAGCAGCGTTAATACCTTTGATAAAGATTGTGCCATCATCTTCTGTGTCAATTGCACAGCCAGTTTCTTCAACAATCTTTTTAATTACCTTACCTCTTGTACCAATTACTTCTGCAATTTTTTCTACATCAATCTGCATAGAAGCAATTTTAGGTGCATGAGGAGAAAGCTCGCTCTTAGGTTGTGCGATTGCTTTTAACATTACTTCATTTAAGATATAGTCTCTTGCTCTGCCAGTCTGCGCAAAAGCCTGTTCAATCATTGCAAAGGTCAAGCCTTTAATTTTCATATCCATCTGAATTGCAGTGATACCTTCGCTTGTACCGGCAACCTTAAAGTCCATATCGCCAAAGAAGTCTTCTACACCCTGGATATCAGTGATTTCAACAAAATCTTCGTCGGAATCGCCTGTAACCAAACCTACGGAAATACCTGCAACAGGACGCTTAATAGGCACACCAGCTGCCATCAAAGACAAAGTGGAACCACAAATACTTGCCTGAGAAGTAGAACCGTTAGAGCTTAAAATATCAGATACCATACGGATTGCGTATGGGAACTCTTCAGGGCTAGGGATAACTGGCAATAATGCTCTTTCGCCCAATGCTCCATGGCCGATTTCACGTCTACCAGGGCCTCTGGATGTTTTCGCTTCACCTACAGAATAACCAGGGAAGTTATAGTGGTGAATATAGCGTTTTTCTGTTTCGTTTGTGTCCAAACCATCTAAACGCTGACCTTCACTGATCATACCCAGTGTTGTTACTGTCAAGCACTGTGTCTGTCCTCTGGAGAATAATGCAGATCCGTGAACACGAGGTAATACATCAACTTCAGCGGAAAGCGCTCTAATATCTTCGATACCACGACCATCAGGGCGTTTACGATCTCTTAAAATCATACGTCTAACTGTCATCTTTTCAAATTTATAGATGATGTCACCCAATAAGGCCTCAATTTTCGCTTCTTCACCGTAAATTGCAGTTAATTTTTCGCTCAAATTTTCTAATACTTCTTCAGTAATTGCTTTAATCTTTGCATCTCTGTCTTGCTTTAACTCAGCATATACAGCTTCTTCCATTCTTGCATCGGTAATATAACCTGTAACCAAATCATAAGCTTCCTGGTTAATTGTATATTCTTCGTAAGGAGCCTTTTCTTTACCTTCTTTTTCAACGATGTCTTTGATAAACTTAACAACTTCTAAGTTTGTATCAAATGCCAAATGAATTGCTTCCATCATCAAAGCATCAGGAATTTCATCTGCGCCTGCTTCAATCATCATAACTTTATCTTCTTTAGAAGAAACAGTCAAAGATAATCTGGATGTTTCTCTCTGTTCAGCAGTAGGGTTTACAACCAACTGTCCATCGCAATAGCCAATGCTAACGGAGGAAACAGGATCAGTGAAAGGAATATCTGAAATATTCAATGCCAAAGACGCGCCAATCATCGCTACCACTTCTGGGGAACAATCCTGATCAACAGACATAACAGTTGCTACAATTGCAACATCATTTCTGTAATCTTTGGGGAACAAAGGTCTTAATGGTCTATCGATACATCTCGCTGTTAAAACTGCTTTTTCGGAAGGTCTACCTTCTCTTTTGATAAAGCCACCAGGAATTTTACCAACGGAGTATAGTCTTTCTTCATAGTCAATACTCATAGGGAAAAAGTCAATGCCTTCTCTGGGTTTTGCAGATGCAGTAGCTGTTACTAAAACAGTTGTTTCACCATAACGTAAAATGGCTGCACCATTTGCCTGTTCTGCAACTCTACCAATTTCTGCTGTCAGTGTTCTGCCAGCCAAATCCATGGAATAAGTTCTAAACATAATGAATTCTCCTTTTGTTTTTCATCTATGCACCATAGATCTTCAACTTCACCTACACCCTCACTATTGGCTATAAACAAAGCTGGAAATCTATAGTGCCACATTCTCTTTCTTTTACTTGTTACATTGAATAGAAGAAAAGAGAGGGCTTTTACCTCTCTTTTCCTTATATCGCAATTCTTACTTTCTCAGACCAAGTTCTGCAAGGATAGTACGATATCTTTCGATATCCAGTTCTTTCAAATAGTTCAAAAGACCTCTTCTCTGACCAACCATTTTCAAAAGACCTCTTCTGGAGTGGTGATCTTTCTTGTGCTCTTTCAAGTGATCTGTAAGCATTGTAATTCTTGCTGTCAACAGAGCAATCTGTACTTCGGGAGAACCTGTATCGTTAGGTGTTCTACCGAATTTTGCGATAATTTCTTGTTTGTTAATTGTTGCCATTTTGTTTTCCTCCTCAAAATCGTTAAAATTAATGTAATTGTGCATCCCCAGAGACTAAGTGATGGTTGGAGAATCCAAAAACCGAGTCTCGGTTTTACAGCATTTTTATTTTAGCATACTGACCTTATCTTTGCAAGGACAATACGTTAATTCTCTGTGTTTTTCGCCGTTTTCTCCCGACTTGGCCTAATAAAATCAAGCTGAGAAAGGATAACTGCTACGAAAACGATAATAAAGCCAAAGGCAATTTTAAGTGTAATAACTTCTCCACATAATAACACCGAAAATATCACACCGAAAACTGCTTCAAGGCTTAATAAAATCGTGCCTACTGTTGCATTTATATATTTTAGCCCAACACTCTGTAAACTTAAACACAGTGCTGTTGAAAAAATTGCCAAGTAAAGCACATTTCCTATCGCCGCCATACTAATTTCCTGTGGCATACCACCTGTGGCAACAACAGAAATCCAACCCCAAATAGCGGCTACACAAATTTGAACCATAGTCAACACCATCGGATCTCTGCCACGGCAAAAATATGCAATAGATACAATATTACCGGCAAAAACCGCACTACATAATAGTGTAACACCATCCCCAAACGTAATTCTTAAGTTTCCATCCAAAGAAATAAATCCAATTCCCAGCAAGCAAATTGCCGCAGAAATAATATGATTTCTCTTTGGTTTTTCTTTTAAGAATAGCCAACATAAGAAAGGAACAATTACACAATATGCGGCAGTCAAAAAGGCACTTTTGCCCGGGGTCGTGCCAAAAGTCATGGCAACCGTCTGTAAGCCTGTACCTAATGCCATGGTAGTACCAGCAACAAAGCCACCCAGTAAATATCCCTTGTCAATTCGATGCCATTTTTTTATTGTTGCAATCGCGGTCAATACACCTGCAATCGTAAAGCGGGATGCAATAATAAAAGATGTTGACAATTCATCAACGGCAAATTTTTGGAACACAAAGGCACTACCCCAAATTGCAGCCGTTAAAAGCAAAGCAATGGTCGCCCATAGTTTCTTTTTCTGACTCATATATTATCTCCCCAATTTTTACTCTTGGGCACTTTTCCAATTTTTCGTGTATTCCTCCGACGCAAAATATTCTGCCGCTTGCTCAGCATTTCGTTGAATTTGCTGGCGTAATTCTTCAACACTTGGGAATTTGCGCTCGCTACGTAAGAATTTATAGAAAAATGTCTGCAAGGTTTCACCATATACATTCTCATTGAAGTCCAGTAAATAGGTTTCCACAATTTTTTGTGTTCCATTCACCGTCGGGTTAATCCCAATATTGGTCACACCATAATAATACTTCCCTTTGTACAATGTTTTTGTCGCATAGACACCATTAGGCGGAAATAACTTTAAGGGGTGAGCAATAATGTTAACCGTAGGAAATCCAATGGTTCTGCCCAATTTTTTACCCTCAGACACTGTACCCAAAATAAAGTACGGCTCTGTTAACATTCTGTTTGCACCTTCCAAATCTTTTTGAATCAAACATTTTCGAATCCTCGAGGAGCTTACCCGTTCCTCATCAAATAGTACAGAAGGCACTGCTATAACCTTTACGCCACGCTCTTCGCCTAATTTTTGCAACATTTCATAATTTCCTGAGCGGTTAGAACCAAAATGGTAGTTCTCGCCCACAATTAAAACCCTGCACTTCAGTTTCTCAAAGATTAACTTTATTGCAAAATCTTCAGCACTCATTGCAGCAAATTCTTGGTTAAAAGGATACTCAATATAAGTGTCAATCCCCATTTGCTCCATGGTGAATTTTTTCTCAGAGGGAGCCATAATCAATGCAAAATCTTCTTTTTTCTTGAACACCAGCATCGGATGAGGGGAAAATGTAAATACCACACTTCGTAGACCCTCTTCTTCTGCAAACTGCTTTGTCAATTTGATCAACGCACGATGCCCCAGATGCAAACCATCGAAATTGCCTAGCGTTACTGCTGTGGGTTGACTCTGTTCTATGTGCGTATCCGCGATATGTTCCATTTCTCTACTCCTTAAATCAACATCTTAAACGGTTTGATAAAAAAGTCATTCTCTTCTTCTATTATTGTATATAAACCTACCAGGTTCTTTTCGTGGTCAAAAACCATTACCACTTGACCATTTTCAACGGCCTTTTCGGATTTAAAAAAACCACTACGGATTTTTCCACCGTTATATAATAACTTTGCAGATTTTTCTGAAACAAAAACCTTAGTATACTCTGTCAAAGCATCTTCCAACTTTAATAGAGCCTTTTCTACTTGTCCTGCTTCTGCCATTGCCTTTAACTCCCCAAGCTTAATGGCATTCTCCAAAGAAAACGTTCCCGTTGCAGTACGTGTAAGCTCAGCCATATGTCCCCCGCAACCTAAGGCTTCGCCAATATCAGCACATAAGGTGCGGATGTACGTACCCTTGGAGCAGGTCACATCCATCTCTACTTTGCAAGGCGGGATAAAGCGACGAATCTGAATGTCATAAATCCTAATTTTTCGTGGTTTACGATCAATTACCTTGCCTTCCCTGGCCAGCTCGTATAACTTCTTTCCATTCACTTTCACAGCAGAGTACATCGGTGGGATTTGATCCAACTCACCAATGAACCCATTCACAATTTCCCGAATTTTGTCTTCGTCAAATATGACAGGCTTTTCCTCCAATACTTCTCCCGAAGCATCTTCGGTTGTAGTGGTGGTACCAAGATGCAATATGGCACGATAACTCTTGTGCCCATCCATAATGATATCTGCAAGCTTTGTGCCACGACCTACACAAACAGGCAAAACCCCCTCCGCATCAGGATCTAGGGTGCCTGTATGTCCAACCTTTTTCATATGCAGTATTTTCCGTACCACTGCAACCACATCATGAGAAGTAAACCCTTTTTCTTTATAAATATTTAGGATCCCGTCCAAAAGGTTTCCTCCTTATAGCATTTTTTCTATTTCAGTAAAAACCATTTCCCTTGCTTGTGCAATTGGTGCTCCAATGGTGCAACCAGCGGCTTTTACATGCCCACCTCCACCAAACTTTTGGGCCAAGGCGCATACATCGTAACCATCATTTCCACGGAAACTCACTTTGACATCCATCTCATTTTTTTCATATAAGAAACAGGCAATTTTCGTATCATTTACCCCTTTTAGATAGTTAATGATTGCATCAAGCTCTTTACTGTTGCCATGGCACTCCTCAATATCTTTCATGGTAATAGAGCTACAAACCACCCTTCCGTCAAAACAGCTTTCAGCTTTATCAAATGCTCTGCCCATAATTTTCATCTCTGAAAACGTGCGGCTATCAAATAAAGCATTATAAATTTTGGTATAAGGGATGTCGTAAGACATCAGCTCTCCTGCTGCCTGCATGGTAAAAGGCGTCGTAGAAGTATGCCGAAAGCCACCTGTATCATAAATCAATCCAGCATACAATCCTGCAGCAACGCTTTCATCCATGGGAAAATGCCCTTGCAGCAGCTTAAATACGATTTCGCTGGTAGAAGATGCATTTTCCTCCACATAATTATACTGTCCAAAGTATGAATTGCTGGCATGGTGGTCGATATTCATGGTGCATTTTGCCCCATGAAAAACCATCTCCACGCCCTGCAAACGCCCCATATCGCCACAGTCTAAAGCAATAAAAAGGTCAATGGCTTTCACAGATTCCATACTCCCAATCAAATCTTTGTTGGGAATTAGATCATACTTCTTTCCATATGGTTCCAAAAGGACACAAACATTTTTACCTATTTTTTTTAGGGATGCAGCCAAAGAAAGACTGGCTCCGATGGCATCTCCATCAGGGTTTGTATGCCCACAAAGCGCAATATTTTGATGAACTGAAATGATTTCTCTGATTTTTTCTAAAGAATCATTCTTTCTCTGCATTGGCTTCTTTCTCCTTTAAATCTTTGGAAATCTGGTTAATCAGCTGATTCATATGAATCGCATATTCGGCAGACTCATCCAATTTAAATGTGAATTCAGGTGTAAAACGTAAGTTAACCCTCTGAGCAACAAGGCGACGAATAAAGCCGCTGGCATTTTTCAAGCCTTTCATCACGCTATCTTTCTCATCGTCATTACCCAAAACAGAAACATACACCTTGCAATATTTTAAATCAGGCGTTGTTTCAACCCTCACCACACTGGTTAATGAACCAATGCGGGGGTCTTTCAACTCTCCTCTAATAATCTGAGAAAGTTCTTTCATAATCTCATCATTAATACGAGAAATTCTTGTGTTATTTTTCATAATATCACCTAATTATCTGGGTACCTCTACCATAGTGAAGGCCTCTACCCAGTCACCTTCCCTTAAATCATTAAACTTCTTAAACACCAAGCCACATTCATAGCCTGTTGTTACTTCTTTTACATCATCCTTGAAACGCTTTAAGCTTTCCAAATCGCCTTCGTAAACCACAATACCATCACGAACGATACGAACCTGGCAATTACGAACGAATTTACCATCTTTTACATAGCTACCTGCAATGGTACCTACGCCGGAAGCCTTAAACAACTGACGAACTTCGGCATGGCCTAATACTTTTTCTTCAAAGACAGGGTCAAGCATACCCTTCATTGCCGCTGTTACATCTTCGATTGCATTATAGATTACGCGGTACAAACGAACGTCAACCTTTTCCTCATCAGCGAATGCCTTTGCAGCTGGTTCAGGACGAACGTTAAAGCCAATGATGATTGCATTAGATGCAGAAGCCAGCATAACATCGCTCTCTGTGATTGCACCTACACCACCATGGATGATGCGTACACGTACTTCTTCGTTGGACAAACGCTCTAAGCTCTGGCGAACTGCTTCAACAGAACCCTGAACATCAGCCTTAACAACGATATTCAGTTCTTTCATATTACCACTCTGGATCTGAGAGAACAAATCATCCAAGGAAACCTTCTGTGGTGTTTCTTTGATCAGGTTTTCTCTGTTCTTTGCAACAATACTTTCAGCAACCTGTCTTGCCTGCTTATCGCTTTCTGCAACATAGAATCCATCACCAGCAGTAGGTACTTCAGAAAGACCTAAGATTTCAACGGGTGTAGATGGACCTGCCTTTTTCACACGTCTGCCCTTATCATCAGTCATAGCTCTGATTTTACCATAAGCACAACCTGCTACAATCGGGTCACCAACCTGCAACGTACCGCTCTGAACCAAAACAGTTGCAACGGGGCCTCTGCCCTTATCCAACTGTGCTTCAACAATGGCACCTCTTGCATTCTTATTGGGATTAGCACGTAATTCTTTCATTTCAGCAACCAAAGTGATCATTTCAAGTAATGTATCAATGCCATCCCTGGAAACTGCGGAAACGGGTACGCAAATTGTTTCGCCACCCCAATCTTCTGCTAACAAATTAAACTCTGTTAATTCCTGTTTTACTCGGTCAGGGTTTGCAGAAGGTTTATCCATTTTGTTGATTGCAACAATAATTTCAACACCAGCAGCTTTTGCATGGTTAATCGCCTCTACTGTCTGAGGCATAACACCATCGTCTGCAGCAACAACTAAAATTGCAATATCTGTAATCTGAGCACCACGCATACGCATAGCAGTAAATGCCTCATGGCCTGGTGTATCCAAGAAAGTGATAGGCTTGCCATCAATCTGAACTGTGTAGGCACCAATGTGCTGTGTGATCCCACCAGCTTCACCTTTGGTTACATCACTGTGACGAATTGCATCCAACAAGGATGTTTTACCGTGGTCAACATGGCCCATAACTACAACAACAGGAGGACGCTCCTCTAAAACGCTGTCGTCTTCTTCCTCTTCAGCGAATACAACTTCCATAATGTCTTGTTCTTCTTCTTTTTCAAGAATTACATTAAACTCTTCTGCAATGGCAGCAGCAGTGTCAAAATCAAGGGCTGCATTGATATTCATCATTTTGCCCTTTTTCATCAAATTCATCACAAGATCAGAACCCTTTTTGCCAAGGATTTCTGCCAAATCTTTTACAGAAATTGTTTCGGGGATAGTTTTAGATACAGAATCAGGATTTGCAGCCTTTTCTGCTGCTTCCATTGCTTCTAACTCCGCCATAAGAGCAGCTTCTTCTTCTCTCTCACGGCGTCTGCGTTCCATTGGATCCTCTCTTACCTTTTGCTCTTTCTGCTTACCTTTTTTATTTTTATCGTCTTTCTTATTCCCATGATTCTGATTCTGGTTCTGGCGGGGCTGTTCTTTACCAGGAGTACCCTTATTGCCATCTTCCTTCTTTCCATTGGGATTTGCTTTTTCATTCTTCGTTGCAGCTTCCTTATTTCCAGTGTGCTGGGGAGCATCCTTCTTTTCAGGTGCTGTTTGGGGTACTTGTTTCGCAGGTCCATACAAAGATTTTACTTTTTCTACCACATCTGCCTCCAAAACACCCATATGACTGGTTGCTTCCACACTAATACTTTTTAATTTTGCCATTAAATCCTTATTTGTAACGCCAAGTTGTTTTGCTAATTCATATATACGAGTCTTTGACATTCACTACACCTCTACTTTCCAAACGACAAATCGTTTTTCCTTATCTCATTCCATAGCTTTTTCCTCTTCCGCTAGTTCCTTTAGCTTTTTTGCGAAACCTGCATCTGTAATGGCAAGTATCGCCCTAATCTCTTCACCAACCGCACTGCCCAGACTATCTTTGTCTCCCACTTCAACCAATGGAATTTTATAGTATGCTGATGAATTATTGAATTTCTTTCTTGTGTTACCCGAGGCATCTCCTGCAAGAAATAGCAGCACCGCTGTTTTCTGCCGAATTGCATTTTCCACGGCTACCTCACCACCAACTAACTTGCCCGCCTTTTTACAAAGACCTAAAAGAGAATAGAATTTACTCATTTTCTTCACCACACAGCTCATTTAAAAGTTGTTCATATACCTCTTTGGGAACAGGTGCTTTAAAAGAACGTTCCAACCCCTTTGACTTTTGTGCCTTTGTCAAGCATTCGCTATTTGGACAAATATAAGCACCTCGTCCGGGTTTCTTCCCTGTTCTGTCTAAAGAAAATTCACCTTCATCATTACGAACAATTCGTATCAACTCTTTTTTACTTTTCATTTCCTGACATCCGGTACACTTTCTAAGAGGAGTTTTTCTTTGCTTCATACTGCCACCCCCAATTCTTATTCTTCTGTCAGTTCCTCATCCACAGCTTCTACTGCATCCACAACAGCTTCTGCTACTTCCACAGGCGCTTCTGCTAAGAAGTTTGTTTCGTTTGCCTGTGTTTCGCTCTTTATATCAATTCTCCAACCTGTCAATTTTGCAGACAATCTTGCATTCTGTCCTTCCTTACCGATGGCAAGGGAAAGTTGATGATCGGGTACTACGATTTTTGCACTTTGCTCTTCTTCATTTAATGCAACTGCCAATACCTTAGATGGGCTTAATGCAGCCGCAATAAATTCTTTAGGATCGTCGCTCCAGTTAATAACGTCGATTTTTTCGCCACCCAGCTCACTTACGATTACATTTACACGGTAACCGTTCTGACCAACACAAGCACCCAAAGCGTCTACATTGCTATCCTTAGAGTGAACAGCGATTTTTGTACGGCTACCAGCTTCTCTGGCAATGCTTTTGATTTCAACAGTACCATCGTGCACCTCTGGAACTTCATGTTCAAACAGACGTTTTACTAACTCCGGATGTGTTCTAGAAACAAAAATCTGAGGACCCTTTGTTGTCTGCTTTACTTCCAACACATATACCTTTAAACGATCCATAAAGTTATACTGTTCACCCGGAATCTGCTCATTGGAAGCCAACACTGCGTCAATTTTACCCATCTGAACGATAATATTACGTCTATCTCTTCTTTGAACAATACCAGTTACAACTTCACGTTCCTTTGTAATATACTGGTTATATAAAATTTCTCTTTCCGCTTCACGGAATTTCTGAACAACCACCTGTTTTGCAGTTTGTGCGGAGATACGACCAAAATCTCTTGGGGTCACTTCCAAGTCAACCACATCGCCCACTGTATAATTGGGATTTAAAACTCTCGCTGCCCCCAATAAAATTTCATTTTGTTCATCCTCGATTTGCTCTACAACTGTTTTTTGTGCAAAGCAAGCCACGTTTCCAGTTTCTCTGTCAATTACGACTTTAATATTCTGGCCGCTACCGAAGTTCTTTTTACAAGCCGAAACCAAAGATGCCTCGATGGCTTCAAAAATCACTTCCTTGTCGATGCCCTTTTCTTTTTCGATCAAATTCAAAGCATCCATAAACTCCGCTCTATCCATTTTTCCTATTCCTCCTCTTAGCCTTAGAAAATCACTGCCAAGCGTGCGCCGGCAACATCTTTTTGTTCAAATGAAATAACCTTGTTTTTATCATCTTCAATGGAAATAACCCCATTTTCCAGGCCCAATAATTTTCCTTGGTACTGTTTCTGTCCATCCATCGCTTTATATAATTTAATATCAATAATCTCTCCACGATATTTCACAAAGTCCGCTTCTTTTTTCAAAGGGCGATCAATACCCGGAGAACTTACTTCCAAAATATATGCTTGTTCAATGGGATCGGCTGTATCAAGCTTTGCCTCCAATGCACGGCTTACACCTTCACAATCATCAATATCTACGCCACCTTCTTTATCAATGTAAACACGCAGATACCAGTTTGCACCCTCTTTTACAAATTCCAGATCAACTAACTCTAGATTTCTTTCAGCAATAATGGGTTCCAAAAAAGGCATTATCTTTTTCTCTGTATTACTTATTTTAGCCATTCTCACACCTCTTTAAAAAAATTAACCTATGCAATAACAAAGAGTGGGCATTTACCCACTCTTTTGTCCGCGTACTATAAGTTTCTTGTACCAGTATAACACCATTCACCCCAAAAAGCAAGGCTTTTCCTTCATTTTCCGGCTCTCCAAGGTGTTTGCCTAGCGCATACAGACTCTTCTATTATATGATAGCCAAAAAAATTTAAAAGTATAAATAAAAAATAATTATCTTCTTTATTATTCTGAAGTAACATGAAAAACTTCCTTCACTGTCACTCAAATTGAATCAAGATTAAATCTATCATCAGCACCCTTGTTGGTTTACATTATATTTGCCAATAATGGCGTTAATAATATTGGCAAGAACATGGCTGGAAGATAATTCAAAACCTTGAATTTTGTTATTCCTACAATATTTAAACCTAACGCAAAGATCAAAACGGAGCCTACACAAGTCATCTCTGCTACTACTGCCTCCGTTAGAAATGGTGAAACAACCTGAGCCAACATAACAATGCCCCCCTGAAAAATAAGAACAAACGCAGCAGATAGCATTACTCCGATCCCCAAAGACGAAGCAAAAACCATCGACGATATAAAATCCAACACTGATTTTGTGAAAAGCATTTCATAATCACCGGATAGCCCCGCTTGCATAGATCCTACCACAGTCATGGCACCAACACAAAATAACAAAGACGCAGCAATGAACCCCTCTGCGATTGAAATTTTACCATCACCCCTATGAAACTTTTCTTCTAATTTTTCGGCAAAGCTATTCAACTTAGCATCTAAATCAAACCCCTCACCAATGACAATACCAATTGCCATTGATATAATCAAAACCAAAGTATTACTTCCTTTAAGCGACCCTGACCAACCAATAAACAAGGTGCAAAGACCCAATCCTTTCATCATTGCCTCAGAAATTCTATTGGGTATCCCCTTCTTTACCAGCATCCCAATGCTACTACCAATAACGATTGCAATTACATTCACTAAAACCCCTAACATATGTATCCCCCAATCCTATGTATAAACATTGCAAGTATACCATTTTTTAGAAATGTTTGTCCATAAATACAATTAAAATATACAATAGACTTGGAGCAAATCATTTACCAAAAAGGCCCCTCTATCATAAAGAGGGGCTCCTTTAATCCAAATAGTATTTTTATATAGAACATCTAGTTTAAATTACAATACAGCTACGCTATACCTCAAATCTTTAACTTTGTACATATGTATCCATAATTTCTTGATATTTCCCATTTTCTTTCAGATTTTTAAGTCCCTTATTAAACATTTCTAGGAGCTCTTGATTTTTTCCCTTGGGCACTGCAAACCCATAAGGACTTTTGCGTTCAATATCAGAAACTATCTTAAAATCAACACCTCTTGATATAATATACCCCATTACCGGATAGTCCTCAAACAACGCTTGGCTATTCCCCTCCAAAACATCAATATAAACATCACTAAATTCATTAAATGTTGTTATTTTAAAATTATATATATCCTTAATGGACTGAGCAAATGCCTCAGCCTCAGTTCCTCGTGCAACAGCAACAGCAACCGTTTTCCCCGCCAAGTCCTCATAATTGTTAATGTCCTGCCTTGTTGCTGCAACGGCCATCACAACGCCCCCTTCTAAATAAGGATCAGAAAAATCAAGCTTCTCTCTTCTTTCATCTGTTATGCTAATCCCTGCTAGTGCGCCATCAACCCTTCCTTCCTCCACCGCCGTCAAAACTTCGTTAAAAGGCATTTTTACTGTCTCATAGGTAAAACCCTGATCTTTAGCAATTGCATCCAACAAGTCCATATCTATCCCTACGTATTCACCTAGATCATTTTGAAACTCAAAAGGCGCAAAGTATGTATTTGTTGCAATCACGTACTTTTTAGTTTCCTTTGGCACCTCGCTATTTGTTCTCTTTTCGGCACTGATTGTCACCTTATCACCACAGGCAGTCAAACCCGTAACCATAGCAAATGCCATGAAAACCAAACTCACTTTTTTCATCAGAATCATCTGTAATAGCCCCCTTTTTCATAATCTCAATTACCATGACATATCAAAGATTCAGAAATAACCTATTTTTCAGGTGGTACCTTTTATTATTTTATTATGCAACACAATTAATTATCTTCTGTAATGTGTCATTTCATTTCAGTACAAAGTAAAAAAATCATTGTGGACAATTTCAATAAAACCCCGCACTCGTTTCAATATATTCTGCAACAAAACAACTTACAACTTTATAGCCATGGTCTTTTTTCTTTTACAGAAATTTTAGTTTGTTCACACACAAAAAATCCCCCGCAATACGCGAGGGATTTTAATTACTTCAATGCTTTAAAATTACAATACTTTATTTAAGAAATCTTGTGTCCTTTTATTTTGAGGGTTTCCAAATACTTCTTCTGGAGTACCCGATTCTACAATGAAGCCACCGTCCATAAAAATAACCCGATCTGCAACTTCTCTTGCAAAGCCCATTTCATGGGTAACAACTACCATTGTCATGCCATCAGCTGCTAACTTTTTCATTACTTCCAAAACTTCCCCTACCATTTCCGGATCAAGGGCAGATGTGGGTTCATCAAAAAGCATAATATCTGGTTCCATTGCCAAAGCCCTTGCAATTGCAACACGCTGCTGTTGTCCACCAGAAAGATTTGCAGGATATTCTGTTGCTTTTTCTGCCAATCCTACGGTTTCCAACAGAGATACCGCTTTTTCTTTTGCTTCATCCTTGGTCATTTTTTTACGATCCACTGGGGCTAACATAATATTTTCTAATACATTTAAGTGGGGAAACAAATTAAATTGCTGGAATACCATTCCGATATTTTCCCTAACTTTATTAATGTCGCAACCTTTGGCAGTTAAGTCATTGTCATCAACAATAACAATGCCACCGCTAATTTCTTCTAATCGATTTAAGCAGCGCAAGAAAGTACTTTTGCCTGAGCCCGAAGGACCAATCAAGCAAACAACTTCCCCTTCTTTGACTTCGAGGTCGATTCCTTTTAGAACCTCCAATTTGCCAAAGTTCTTTTTCAGGTTTTCAACTTTAACTTTTATCATTTTGCTAGCCTCCTTTCAATGATCTTTGCGACCTTTGTCAGAATTGTAATCAATATATAGTACATGATTGCAATAACCGCATAGGTTTCAAAGCTGCGAAAGTTTCTTGCAACAATCTGACTACCTTGACGCATCAACTCCGCACAACCAACAACTGAAAGGATTGAGGTATCCTTTAATGTAATAATAAACTGGTTTACCACCGAAGGAATTACAATTCGGATAGCCTGTGGCAAAACAACCTTACGCATAGCAACGCCATGGGGCAAACCAAGGCTTCTCGCCGCTTCCATCTGACCTTTGTTAACCGCCATAATACCACTGCGGAAAATTTCAGATAAGTATGCACCCGCATTAAGGCAAAGAACGATAATAGATGCCGTAAAAGCAGAAATTCTAATATCTAATGCTGAAGTGATACCAAAATAGATAAAAAACGCCTGTACCATCAATGGTGTACCACGAATTACGCTTAAATAAATAGCTGAAATCCAATTTAACACCTTAATTTTAGAGATGGTAAACATACAAGAAACGATGCCCACAATCAAAGCTAATACCAAGGACACAACAGTCATCCGTATTGTTAAGGACATACCCTCTAAAAGCTGAGGCAAAATCTGTATTGTATATTCAAAAAAATTTGTTGAACCATTCATAAGGCACTGCTCCCTACTGCTTTATTTATCAGTTAATTACTTCTGGATATAAGTATCCATAATTTCCTGATATTTTCCGTTTTCTTTCAAATTTGCAAGACCATTGTTGAACATTTCCAAAAGTTCTGCATTTTTTTCTTTTGCAACTGCAAAGCCATAAGAGCTGCCCTTTTCCATGTCTGTTACCATTTTCAACTCAACACCCTGAGTAATTGCATAACCCATTACAGGGTAATCTTCAAAGCAAGCAGCGCTGTTGCCAACCATTACGTCCATGTACATTGCACTAGAATCATCAAATGTTACTGTACTAAAACCATACTGATCCTTGATAGATTCAGCAAATGCTGCGCCTTCTGTACCAATTTTGATTGCAACTGTTTTACCTGCTAAATCTTCATAGCTTGTTACTTCTTCATTGCCTGCTGCTACACCCATAACAACACCACTATCGAAGTAGGGTTCAGAGAAGTTAAATTTTTGCTGTCTTTCTTCTGTGATGCTCATACCAGCGATAACACCGTCAGCCTGACCAGCTTCCAAAGCCTGTACTGCAGCATTAAAGCCCAAAGGGTTTAATTCATATGTAAAACCCTGATCCTCAGCAATCGCAGCTAACAAATCCAAGTCAATACCAACGAACTGACCGGACTCATTCTGGAATTCAAATGGTGCAAATGTTGTATCTGTTGCAATGATATATTTCTTTGCATTAGCAGGTGCGTCTGTACCTTCTGTTGCGTCTGCACTATTACTATCGCTACCACCACAAGCAGCCAAACCCATTACCATAGCAAAAGCCATAGCCGTTACACTTACTTTTTTAAATAAACTCATTTCTATTTCCTCCCTTTTTCTTTTTCAAGATTTTTATGCTAATACAGCTACTGCCATATTCCATAAGTCAAAATTATTTGCACAGCATCCCCAACAAAGAGCTACTCCCCAATCTGTCGGCACCAGCTTCAAGGAAATCCTGAGCATCTTGAATACTCTTTATCCCTCCTGCTGCCTTAATTTTTGTGTCACCAAAAACATATTTTTGAAACAGTTGGATATCCGCCAATGTTGCGCCACCACCGGCAAAACCAGTGCTTGTTTTGATGTATTCCGCCTTTGAACGGCTAACTACATCACACATTTTAATTTTTTCTTCGACTGTTAGTAAGCAGGTTTCAATAATTACTTTTAAAACTTTATCTTGGCAAGCTTCTTTCACTGCATTAATTTCCTGCAAAATATGATCATAAAGTCCTTCTCTTAACCATCCTAAATTGATAACCATATCAATTTCATCTGCTCCATTTTCCACTGCATCTCTGGTCTCAAAAACTTTGGTTGCCGTTGTCTGGTATCCATTTGGGAAACCAATGACAGTACAAATTGCCACCTGTCCTTGTACAAAGGACGTGGCTTGAGAAACAAAGGATGGTGGAATACAAACTGACGCAGTTTTTTGTTCCATTCCTTCTTTGCATATTTCCTGAATCTGATCCCATGTAGCATCCTGCTTCAGTAAAGTATGATCGATGTGGCTAAGAATCAACTGCTTTTCCATATTTCATCCTCCTTATATTCACACATTTTAAAATTATATCATAAATAGAACACGACAACAATGTCGTTTTTTCAATCGGTTCACCTAATTTTTTTCTATAAATCTGCCTTTTTTATTAAATTCTCACATAAATTATGTGAATTTTTTTCTCCTGTGGAAATTAAATGTAGCTTTTCATTCGATTTCCTATCTTATTTTGTTCTTTTCCCATACACATATACAAAAAAAGCGTTGCTTTTCAGCAACGCATTTTTGTAAAATTTAGCTATTAATTAAGCTTCTGTAACAACTGCTTCATCTGCAGCTGCTTCTTCTTCAGCAGGAGCTTCTGCCTGTCTTTTGGAAAGGCTGATTTTTTTCTGTTCGGAGTTAACTTCCAAAACCTTAACGCTGATCACTTCGCCAACCTTAAGTTCATCTTCAGGTTTAACAACGTGCTTGTTTGCGATCTGGGAGATATGTACCAGACCATCAACACCAGGTTCCAATTCAACGAATGCACCGAAAGGTACCATACGAACAACCTTACCTTCAACTACTGTGCCAACAGCATATTTTTCAACTGCAAGCTTCCAAGGGTTCATATCGCTGTCTTTCAAGGAAAGGCTGATTTTGCCTTTTTCTTTGTCTACGTCCAAAACAAATACTTCTACTGTCTGGCCTTCTTTTAAAACTTCCTTAGGATTGGAGATTCTACCCCAGCTCATTTCAGAAATATGAATCAAGCCATCAACGCCACCCAAATCAATGAATGCGCCAAAGTCTGTCAATCTGCTTACTGTACCAGTAGCTTTAGCACCAGCTTCGATGGATGCAAATAAAGCTGCTCTCTTAGCATTGATTTCCAGTTCAACTAAAGCTTTTCTACCACCAATGATACGACGTTTTACTCTGTCCATTTCAATGATGTTGAAATCCAATTCCTGGCCTTTGAAAACGCTCAAGTCTTCAATAAATCTATTTGAAACCTGAGAAGAGGGAATAAATACTCTTACGCCGTTTACAACTGCAATCAAGCCGCCTTTAACAACTTCTGTTACAATACCTGTAACAACAGCTTTTTCGTTAAATGCCACTTCAATGTCTTCCATACCCTTCTGCGCTTCAATACGCTTTTTGGACAAAAGAACATTGCCGTCGCCGTCGTTCACACGCACTACGAATACTTCGATCTCATCTCCGGGCTGAACTACTTTACTAGGGATTACTGTTGGATCACTGCTAAATTCACCTCTGGGGATAACACCATCGGATTTATAGCCGAGATTCACAGAAACTTCCTCATTAACAACCTGAATTACAGCGCCTTTTACAACATCGCCTGTGTGCAGGGTAACGAGAGATTCTTCTAACATTTGTTCGAATGAAATTTCCTCACTTCCTCCTAAATTTTGTACTGCATTGTCAAATGCTTCGCTCATAGTAACAACTACCTCCTTAATTATTGCAGGTGGTGTAGACGCACCCGCAGTTATTCCTATTTTATCATTCTTTGAAAAAATATTCAACACCAAATCGCAAATTGTTTCAATGTGAACGGTATTCTCACAATTTTTTCTGCAAATCTCCACCAGCTTTTGCGTATTAGAGCTTTTTTTGTCGCCAATCACTATCATTTTGTCGACTTTTTGGGATAAAGTGACAGCTTCAGCCTGTCTTTTTTCCGTCGCAGAACAGATCGTGTTAAATATTTCTAGTTGAATGCTCTTTTTCTTTAAGACTTCTATAATCTCATCAAAACGACTTTGACGAAACGTCGTTTGCACTACAAGAATATATTTTTCCCCATCTTTCAAATCTAATGCAAAAGCTTCTTCCGGCGTCTCAATGATTTTCGCTTGATTTTCGCACCAACCATTGATCCCGATTACTTCTGGATGTTCATTATTTCCTGCAATAATTACACCCTCATTTAAATCATGGTGCTCTTTAACAATATTGTGAATCTTCTTTACAAATGGGCAGGTGCCATCAATCACTACTAAACCCTTTTTTTCAATTTCATCATAAAGAAATTTGCCCACCCCATGGGAACGAACTAAAACCGTCCCATCATCAATTTCATCCAGGCTCTCAATGATTGAAAGTCCCTTATCCTCCAAATCCCCTGTCACTTCCTTATTGTGAATCAAAGGACCATAGGAATAGGTTTTTTCATTTTTTTCTATCTGATTGTATGCCATTTCTATGGCTCGCTTTACGCCAAAACAAAACCCTGCTGATTGGGCTAATTCTACCTTGCTCATAAATCAACCTTCATTTCTTGGACTTTGCCCATTATTTTTTCTGTAATTTCTTCCATCATGGCAGTATTAATTCGTTCTCCACGGTATTCCTCCAGTGTTAGCGGTTCACCAAATTCAATTCTTACTTCTTTACGGAATTTATATTTTCCTGAAATCGCCACAGGAATAATGGGTGCATCACCCTTCAAGGCAAACATAGCAACCCCTGCCTTTGCCGCCTTCTCCTCGCCTTCCTTCACTCGAGTCCCTTCAGCAAAAATACCTAGCATTTCTCCACCCTTAAGCACGCTAACTGCTGTTTTGAAAGCCTTCATATCCATAGTCGCCTGACGATCAACTGGAAATGCCTGCAAATTTCTCAACAAAGCCCCTAAAATCTTATTTTGAAACAATTCTTTTTTCGCAATAAATCTTGGAAGTCTATCTAAGTATACAGCCATAGTCAGGGGGTCATAATTGCTGATGTGGTTACAACACAACACACCATTTCCATGGCTAGGAACGTTTTCTTTCCCCACAACTGTCACCTTAAACATTATTTTATAATATACCTTCACAATAGCTTTTACAAAAGGATATAGCGACATAATCATACCTCACTTATTTTTTCTTTACATATCTTCAAAATTTCATTCACAACATCATCAATGCTCATATTTGTGGTATCCAAATAAACTGCATCCTCAGCCTTACATAAAGGATTATGCACCCGGTTCATATCGTTTTCATCCCGTTGAATAATTTCTTGGCGTATGGAAGCAAAGTCCGGTTTTTCACCCTTTGCTTCCAATTCTCCCATGCGGCGTTTGGCTCTTTCATCAACGCCTGCATCCATGTAGATTTTCACCTCTGCTCGGGGAAGCACATAAGTACCGATATCCCTACCATCCATAATTACAACATGATTTTTTGCCATTTCCCTTTGCATATCGCCTAACTTTTGACGTACAGATTGGATTTTTCCCACATTAGATGCACCTTGCCCAATCTCCTGGGTTCTAATCTTATCAGTAATGTCCTCACCATCCAATAGAATCCTTTGCCCACCTTCTTGTGGCTGAATTTCCAGATTCATTTCTTCCAGCAAATCCAATACCCCAACCTCATCTGAAGGGCTAATCCCTTTGTATATGCAAAAATAGGCAACCGCACGGTACATTGCTCCAGTATCGACATAAATGATTCCTAGCTTTTTTGCAACTGCCTTGGCAACGGTACTTTTACCAGAGCCCGCTGGTCCATCCACCGCAATGGCAAATTTTTTCATGTCTATTCCTCCTGTCATTCTGCTAATACACCTTCACCAGCAGTGAACCCACTGGAAAAAGCAATTTGCAAATTATACCCACCTGTATAGGCATCCACATCCAATACCTCTCCTGCAAAGTGTAGGTTTTTCACCACCTTGCTCTCCATGGTTGACGGATCTATTTCATCCACACAAATTCCACCACAGGTAACAACCGCTTCGTTATATCCTGCTGTCCCCGTGATGGTTAGTGGCAATGCTTTAAGCAAAGTCAAGAGGCACTTTCTTTCCTCTTTTGTCACGCTATTTACTTTTTTATCCCCTGGAATACCAGAAAGGGCCACAATTACAGGTATCAACTTCTTAGGCAATAAATCATCTAATGCATTGATAAAATCACGGTTTGCATACTTTTCGAAGTCTCTAAGCAAGCGCATATCTAGTTTCTTTTCATCCATAGCTGGCTTCAAATCAATATAAAGCTTATAACCCTCATCCATAGTCAAAATCAAATGTCGGCTTGCACTCAAAATAACGGGACCAGAAACACCATAATGGGTAAACAGCATTTCACCAAATTCCTCAAACACAGTTTTCCCTTTTCTATTTTTAACCTGAATTGAGATGTTTCTCAGGCTCAGGCCCATTAAACTCTTACACCATTCTTCTGCTATTTTTAATGGTACCAATGAGGGGTATAACTTCGTCACCTCATGGCCTGCTTTTTTTGCAAAACGATAGCCATCTCCTGTGGATCCAGTTGCAGGATAGGATAAGCCACCGGTTGTTAAAATAACTGCATCTGCTTCCACAATGGTACCTTTTTTCAAGCGCACCCCTACTGCCTTTCCGTCGGCAATCAGAATCTCTTCCACAGGGCTGTCCAAATGTTGTTTCACTTTGTTTTCCCTCAAATACTGCTCCAAGGCAAACACAACATCCAAAGACTTATCGGAAACTGGAAACACCCTTCTTCCTCTTTCCACCTTTGTTTCAAGTCCTAACCGATGAAATAACTCCTGGGTTTGAGGGCTGTCTAAATGATAAAATGCACTGTACATAAAATAAGGATTTCCTGGGATATTTTCTAACAGGGTTTCCACATCACAATCATTTGTAATATTGCAGCGACCTTTGCCTGTAATCAAAATCTTCTTTCCCAAACGATTGTTTTTTTCAAATAAGTGTACTTCATGTCCACGACTTCCTGCTCTACCTGCAGCCATCATTCCGGCAGCACCGCCACCCACTACAATAATTTTTCCCATATTTTTTTCACCCGTTTTTCAATAATTCTGCCATTTCCAAATGCGCCTTATCATTTAAAGTCATCAAAAACTTTTTATCATCCGCTGATATATCAACCATGGAAATAGAAGTATTTGTTAGCCACATTCTGCGGTACATATTTAAATCTAAACCCAATAATTCAATCATAAAAACACGCAACAAACCCCCATGTGACACTATGGCAACTCTCTGACCTTTATGCTTTTTCATAATCTCGTGAAAACCGGCAATGGAACGCTCAGCCACTTTATGAAAAGAACCCTCCCCCGGCATTGGATGCCCAAAAGGATTGTCAAAAAAATCAGTGTAGGGCTTTCCGTATTTTTCCGTAAGCTCACCCACTGTATGTCCTTCCCATTCACCAAAGTTAATTTCTTTAAAATGCTCGTCCACTATTAAGGGAAGCCCCTTTTGCTTTGCAATAGGTTCTGCAGTAGCAATAGCCCGTTTTAGGGGTGATACATAAATAGCATCTAAAGGCATATACTCAAAACGTTTTGCCAAAAGTTTTGCCTGCCACTGGCCCTGTTCAGAAAGTTCGATGTCAGTCCATCCCTGATAGCGCCCACCTCTATTCCATTCCGTCTCACCATGACGGATCAAATATAACCTAGTTTTTTCTTGTTCCATCTTATATCATTCCTTTTTTGCGATATCTTAACTATATATTATACGTTATTGACCTTTTGCTTTCAAGGAAAAAAGCCCCGAAAGGCATATTCCTCTGCAAAGTAAACCCGAGAAACCAGTTTAAGGTAATCTAAAGGGTTGAATAATTACAGCAATATGTCTTGGAGCTTTCATAATATCAAATTAATTCCTCAGCAATCAAACCGCTAGGAAATCCTACAAAAGCCCTATTGTGTACACCAAAGGCTTTAATTATAAACTTTTTAAATATTTCACTTCTTTAGCAGTAAGGTGACGGAATTTCCCTTTTGGCAAATCCCCCATCTTCAGTTCCCCCGTGGCAACCCTTTTTAACTGGGCAACAGGATGTTTGATTGCCTCACACATTTTACGAACCTGGCGGTTTCTGCCTTCATGAATCACAATTTCAACTGTTGACTGGCGGTCTCCTTTTTCCAAAACCTGAATTTTTGCAGGCTTTGTTGTTCTGCCATCAATGGTAACACCCCTACGGAACTTTTGTAAATCCATATCGTCAGGCGTTCCATAAACCTTTGCAACATAAGTCTTATCCACATCATGCTTAGGATGAGTTAGCTTATAAGTTAAATCCCCATCATTTGTCAACAGTAGCAACCCTGAAGTATCATAATCCAATCGACCCACAGGGAAAATTCTCGCATTAATATCTTTGATTAAATCCATTACTCCAGGACGACCAAATTGCTCCTTTGCAGTTGTAACATAGCCTTCTGGTTTGTGAAGCATAATGTATACCATTTCTACTTCTTTGTTGCTAATTTTTTTATCAAGATAAAAGACCTCATCCTTCTTGGGGTCAATCTTCGTTCCCAATTCTGTAACTACCTTGCCGTTCACCTTTATCTTTCCTGCAACAATAAGCTCCTCTGCCTTTCGGCGGGATGCAACACCTGCTTCTGCAAGAAATTTCTGTAGTCTTTCTTCCATACTGTTCCTCCGTCTCTTTACTCGTTGGAATCAGTATACCCTACCGGAAAACGAAAGTCAAAAAAACTCTAAAACCAAGTGGTCCAATTTTTGGATAAAAATAAGTACCAGTCCGCTAATGTGTATGAAGGAGCAGAGCGATCTGCCAAAATTGGTATTTCTGCCAACAATTCATCTCCCAGCATAAGCTGAGCATTTCCAACTTGTTGACCAGCATGAATAGGCGCTTCCATACCCTCAGGCAACGCAATTTGTATCTTTATATTTTCCTGTTCTTCCTTTGAAAATAGTCCCTCATAACCTTCTTTTAAGACTGTACCAACCTCTGCAATTTTAGAGTGTAGCACAGGAATTTGACCGCAGCTTTGCCCTGCTTTTACCGCTTCATAGGGAAAAAACGTGGCAAAACCATAGTTCATCAATTCCTTTGTATCTGTCCACTTTTTTTCTTTTCCCCCGTTACCCCAGCCACTGCCTAAGACAGCAGTAACCAAGCGTATCCCGTCTTTTTCCGCCGCTCCAACAAAGCAATGCCCTGCCTTATTTGTATAACCCGTTTTTACTCCCATGGCCCCCTGATACTCACGCAAAAAACGGTCAGCATTTGTAGCCTGATACTGCCTTTTACCCGTTACCTCACAAATCGTTACCTCCGGTTGAGAAATCACCTTGCAAAACGCGTCATTCTTTAACGCATACGTTGCAATCAAAGCCATGTCTTTGGCTGTTGAATGATGTTTTTCAAAAGGAATCTGGCTATCCAAACCATTGGGAGACCCAAACACCGTATCCTCAGCTCCAATTTCTGCCGCCTTTTCTGTCATCAGCTGGCAAAAGGCTTCAACGCTCCCAGATACATGCTCCGCTAATGCAACAGCAGTGTCATTGTAAGAGCGTAACATCATCACCGAAAGCAAATCACCAACCTTCCATTGCTCCCCAGCTTTTAAATCCATATGTACTTCTGGCTGTCTAGCTGCATTCTTGCTGACTGTGACAACGTCATCTAAATTCGCCTTTTCCAAAACCAAAATCGCTGTCATGATTTTCGTGGTGCTTGCCATTGCCAAGGGTTCCTCTGCATTTTTTCCCCATAGCAATCGGCCTGTATTACCATCTACCAATGCTGCTCCTTGTGCGCCTACGGATGGTTCGCCTCCGTAAACCAATGAGCTGCATAAAAAAAGCAGGAGAATTACGATTCCCACACGCCTCATGTGCATCACCCCTCTCCTGCTATGTTTATTCAGTTTTTCCAAATTTCATACAAAAAAAGATTTTTGAAATTTCTTGTTTCAAATTTCATTAATTTCCTATTATCTTTCCCATTTATCCACATTAAGCTGTTAAATCATTGTTAGTTATCCACACTATTCACCTTTTCTTGTGACCAACTAACTAAAGTTCTGTGGACAAAATGTGCATATCCTTTCAAAAAGGAAAAATTTAATAGAAAATCTTATTGATCCCCAAAGGTAACATCCTTTGATTGAGGCTCCTCATCTAAAGCTGGTAATTCCGTAACACTCTTAAATCCAAAATATCTTAAGAACTCGTTTGTTGTGCCAAACATAATTGGTTTACCTGGGCTATCCATGCGCCCTACCTCGCAAACCAACTTTTTTTCCACCAGCTTGCTTACGGCATGCTCTGCACTAACACCACGAATTTCTTCTATTTGGGCGCGGGTAATGGGTTGTTTATAAGCTATAATTGCTAAGGTTTCTAAAAGAGATTGTGTTAGCCCCTGACGATTCGGGCTTTTATACATATTCCTTATGTACTCAAAACACTCCGAGGCTGTGCACATCTGATAGGAACCTTCGATTTCAACAATACGAATTCCCCGTTTCTCGCTCTCGTATTTATCAGCTAAGGTATGAATGATTGCTTTTGCAGTAGCCTTATCCATCTCTATGGTTTGCGCAATTGCCGATAAAGGCACCGCATCTCCGGAAATAAAAAGCAGGGACTCCACTACTGCCTCTAACTCAGATAATCTCATGCACTATCCCTTCCATCATATCTTGATATCATAATCTCTCCAAACGTCATAACTTGGGAAATCTGGACTTCTTTTCGTTTTATCAATTCCAATAAAGCCAAAAAGGTCACTACCTTTTCCATCTTACGGGCATTCTCTCGAAAAATAGAAAAAAACGTAGCCTTGGGTTGCAAAATCAACATATCCCGTATATACTCCATTTTTTCTTGTACAGTGAATAAATCTCTAGAAACAGTCTTGAATGAACTACGGACACGATCCACCTTTGTTTCCCTACGATTCATAACCTGCTGAAAGGCTAAGTATAAATCTTCCATAGTAACCCCTTGCAAAAAATCTTCCAAAGCTTGAGGCTCTTTCCCTTTTAGCTGTTTCACAGCTTGATCCGCCTCCTTATAAAATATAAGGGCGGCTTCCTCTTCTCGCTGCCTCCATTCTTCCGTAACATCCTTAATCTTTCTGTATTCTAGTAACCTCTGAACCAGTTCCTCTCTTGGATCCGGACCTTCTTCTTCCTCACTTTTTGGTTTTGGCAAAAGAAGTTTACTTTTGATTTCCAATAGAGTTGCAGCCAAAACCAAAAACTCACTCATACCGTCCATATCTCTATCTTCAGCGGCATCCAAATATTCCAAATATTGATCTGTCAAACGGGCAATCGGAATATCATAAATATCTATTTCATTTTTTTCAATCAAATGATACAGAAGATCTAATGGCCCCTCAAAAGCATCTAGTCGAATTGTTATCTTATCCAAATCAAAACACCCTCTGCTTAAATAATAAAGAAAATGTTACCCAAGAAGTTGATTAAGAAGTTCGTAATGCCACCAAAAATACCGCTAAAAAAGCCGAAAAATAACAGGAATAAGAAAAACATCTGAATCATCTTTTCATATTGCAAATATTGAAAATACTTATTTGCAGGTAATGATACAGAAAGCACCTTCACACAATCCATAGGGGAAACAGGCAAAATATTATAAACTGCCAACCCAACATTGTAATAGCATAAATAGTTCAAAGTCATAGATACATAGGTGTTTTCAACAGGCAAATGGGTATATAAAGCTAAGAAAATCATACCCAAAAACAAGTTTACCAAAGAAGGTAAAGTTGCTACAAGAAGTGTGTCTCTTTTCCTATTTTTATAGTATAGCGCACTGGTTTCAACAGGTTTACCCCACCCAAATCCACCACTATAAAATAGTAGTAAAAAACCAATGGGTTCAAAATGCTTTGCTGGGTTTAATGTTAAACGCCCTTTGCTCTTTGGTAAAGTATCACCCAATGCTGAGGAAACCGCAGCTCTTGTAAATTCATGCATAGTTGTAGCAACAATAATACCTGGTATACTAACCAAAAAAATCAATAAATAATTCATCTTATCAAATTCCTTTCCAAAGAAAATTCTTTCATAATTTTATAATGATACCAGAAATTTAAAAAGCAGTCAATTTTACATGACTTTCTAATGTTATTATTATTTCCCATTATTTTTTTGCAAAGCTAACTTGACAAAAAATGCAAAGCATACTATACTTAAGCAAAGTTAGCTTTGCAGAAAGGAAGTGCCTTATGAAAACAAAAATTACAGAATTACGGCGACAACAAAAACTTTCTCAAGAAGAATTGGCAAAGGCGGTAGGAGTTACACGACAAACCATCACTTCCCTTGAGGTTGGCAAATATACCGCCTCATTGGTTCTTGCCTATAAAATCGCCCACTATTTTAATCTGACCATTGAAGATGTGTTTTTATTTGACGAGGAGGATTCACTATGAAAACAATTACCTTTGAACAACGTTTGAATTACAGACTCTATACAAACATCGGTTGTATGATTCTTGCCATCGGCCTTTTTGCTATTGTACTTTTTAACAAAAATTTTGCATACCTAATGCCAATGTATTCCGGTGCTTTGGCTGGGCTGTTCTTTGCTTCCTTAGCCTTGTTCTTTCGAAACAAAAAACTGAAAAAAAACCCGAACAAAATGCGAGAAATGGAGCTTTTAGAAACGGATGAGCGTAATGTACTAATCATAAGGGTAAGCTATACAATTTTCACCTATGTTTCCATTGGTATTTTGTATATCTCCATGCTGATTTCTGGGTTCTTCTCTGAAACGATTTTCTATACCCTTCTCACTCTACTTTGCGCGGATTTAATCCTAATTCTGTTTATCCGCCATCTTGTTGAAAAAATGTATTAAACACATTTAAAAGGGGAAATTGCAAAACTTTATTAGATTGCAATTTCCCCTTTGACTTTGATATTGATATTATAGATACGTTTTCCTATCCTGTACTGCTCCACAAGTAAATATAGCATTCTATGTAACCCATTTACTTCTCTTCACTCTTTGTCTCATAAACCTTCTGTATAAAAGGAATATCTACGCCAAGCTCTTTGGCTAAACGGTAGCTACTACCTACCAACCATTCAAATTCAGTTTCCTCTTTCCCAGCAAGAATATCCCTGTATAAAGAGGATATGGTCTGAGGCGGTAATTTTATAAACGCATCTACATATCTTTGAGGCATGTCATCCATTCCTGAAACACCTGTTGCCTTCGCCAAACGATTGATATCCTCGTAAATACCCCGCAAAAACTCCATTTTATGGATATCCTCCTGGATATTACCGGCAGGGGAATCAAAATAAATGAATGCACAGCTATTGCCACACATCATGGCATATTTTTCCCAAAGCGCCCTCATAATATCTTGCCCATAAGTAGAAGGTAGACCTCCCTCATTTAGCATATCTACGAGTTTTCTTGCCTTCTCATTATCTTTTCCATTAGAAAAACCAACACCGATGCGTAAAAGGTTACCGCTATTAGTGATATGCCCCGCCTCAATAATATTGGAAAAACAGTAAATATAACTATCACTAACCGCACCCTTGCCATTCAACCACTTAGAAACGCATTTTGATGCCGCGACCCCATTTTGTAATGGAACAACTAAAGTGTCCTGGCCAACGATATCTGCATATTTTTTACAAGCAGCCTCCAGCCCATAGCTTTTACTACAAAGAATCAAAACGTCAACCACACCAATTTCTTCTACATCATCAGAAACCAAACCCGGGCGTATTACTCCACTTCCCAGCATGTCTGACTCAAGATAAAGCCCCTTTTCCAGCAAAGCTTCCTTCGTCTTTCCACGTGCAATAAAAATCAGGTCCTTTTCATAATTTCTCAATCCTCCGGCAACCGTTGCACCAACGCCGCCTAGTCCTAAAATTGCAATTTTCATTGGTTTCCCTCCAATTCTTTTAGTATCTAAGAGGTATATCCGAAAGGGTAACAGGGATATCCAGCCCTTGCCCCTTCAGGAAAGACCTTACACCTCGCACGGCAATATCACTATTGTTTTTAGCCCCTACCATAACAGATTCCAAGGGAATTGGGGTATCTTCACCATCAAATTCCACCATAATATATGGCAGAAAAACTTGATCCAATATTCTAAACCGAGGCTGCCCCCCTCTTTCATCCATTGAGGGTGAAAAAACAAAGCGATATTCTTCCTCTCCTTTAAAAAATTCACTTTTAAAAAACATGGCATAAACAGAACAAACCATGGCCATATCCTTACCTATTTCTAATAAAGACTCCTTGCTCACCTCGGGTGCTTCTTCAAAAATGGTCTCCAGGTCCGTTAGTCCATCCTGAACTGCCCGTCTAATACAGGATAACAACGCCTCCAACAAACAAGAAACCTGTACCTTTGAATCATAAATCACTGTACCATGCAGAAATGACCTGCCCGAAAATCCCTGTACCAACTTCTCATAGTCAAAACCAAGGCAATATCCCTTAAAGTCTGTAAACTCGGCCCATAGAAGTGCACTATTCTCCAGCTTCGAAAAAGAAACCACATAAAAACTCATTTGTTCTTTTTCTGGCAGACAAACAACACTACATGATGGAGTAACAATGGCAAGCTGATCCATCTTTTCCTTGACAATTTGGAATAACCGTCTTCCAACAACTCTGTCCACAATATAGGTTTCTATTAACCGATCAAAAACCTCTAGTGCATACATAAACTCCATCTTATCGTTTAAAAAATCGCTTTTCGTTGCCAAAAACTGTCTGTTGGCAACAATGCCTTGAACACCCTCTGCTGTTGTATAGTGATACAATTTTTCGCCAAAGTTGCAAAGAGGTACGTGTATCCATTCATCCAAAAAGCTTGTTTTGCTTGTGATTCCCACCAGGAAGTCCTCCCGTCACTATCTTATTTGCCCGTTTCCATAAATAATATATTTTGTTGTCGTCAGTTCCTTTAATCCCATAGGCCCTCTGGCATGAAGTTTCTGGGTACTAATACCAATTTCCGCTCCAAATCCAAACTGACCACCATCAGTAAAACGTGTAGATGCATTTACATAAACTGCTGCGGCATCTACCTCATTCAAGAACCGCTGTGCATTTGTATAGTTCTCTGTAATAATTGCTTCAGAATGACCCGTTGAATACTTGCGAATATGACTTATCGCCTCATCCAGATCCTTTACAACACGGGTAGAAATAATATAATCTGTATACTCTGTTGCCCAATCCTCTTCTGTTGCAGGTATTGAACCCGAGATCATACTGCAAGTTGTCTCATCCCCACGAATTTCCACGGCCTTACTTTTTAGGGCATCCCCCACCATAGGCAAAAATACCTTTGCAATATTCTCATGAATCAATAAGCTTTCACAAGCATTGCAAACCCCCGGGCGCTGGGTTTTGGCATTCATAACAATTGCCACTGCCTTTTCTAAATCGGCAGTTTCATCCACAAAAATATGACAGTTGCCAACTCCAGTTTCAATAACAGGAACTGTGCTGTTTTGCACAACACTCTGAATCAATCCCGCACCACCACGAGGAATTAACACATCAAGGTATCCATTTAATCGCATCATTTCATTTGCTGTTTCCCTTGATGTATCAGGCACAACCTGCACAATATCAGCAGGCAATCCCAATTCCTGAGCCGCCTGACGAAATACAGATACAACTGCCTGATTTGTTTGAAAAGCTTCCTTCCCACCTCTTAGTATTACCGCACTTCCAGCCTTTAGGCATAACCCGAAGGCATCCGCTGTCACATTGGGTCTGGCTTCAAAAATAATCCCAATTACTCCCATAGGCACACGCTTTTGCCCAATAGTCAATCCATTATCTAAAGTCTTCATGGACAAAACTTCACCCACAGGGTCATCTAAAGCTGCAACTTGACGAAGGCCCTCTGCCATTTCTTCAAGACGAGCCTGCGTTAAAGTCAAACGGTCAATAAATGCACCTTTGATACCTGTCGCCAGAGCCGCATCAACATCTGCCTTATTGGCAGCTAAAATATCCACCGATGCATCAAGAAGTGCTTGTGCTGCACCGCATAGAACCTCATTTTTTTTAGGCGTCGACAAAACTGATAATACTACTGATGCCTCTTTAGCTTTTTTCCCCATTTCAGTCAAAATACTCATAACTAGAACCCCCTGTCACACCTTTTTCCGTAATGATACAATCAACAGCAATATCGAATGATTCAACCTGTAAATCAAACCCTGGAACTTGAAAAGAAAATGCCACACCAATCTTATAAAGTTTTGGAAACCGTTCAAAATACCTATCATAAAAACCGCCACCATACCCATAGCGATTTCCTTTTTCATCAAAAACACTTCCCGGAACAAGGAAAATATCCGTCTCGTTAGGCAATACCTCTTGTTCCTCTGCAATTTGCGGCTCCATTACACCAAAATTTGTCTTTTTCAGTTCTTGAAAAGAAGAAAGACTAACAAAGTACATTCTACCACCTTTTTGGGCAATAGGTACCGCAACCTTTTTCCCATCTTGCCAAGCCTGCTCTATCAAGGGATATGTATTTACCTCTTGATCCATGCTAACAAAGGTAAATACCGTTCCTGCCTTTTTATACCTTTTGCTGCGGATGATAAAATCCGTAATGCTTTTGCTGAACTCTCGCCTTTCCAGCTCTCCCATCGCTTTTCTCTTTTGCAATATTGCTTGCCTCAACGCATTTTTCATTAACGCAACACCCCTATTGATAATACAATAATGAAACTGCCCCCAAACGACAACAGCCAAAATGGAATACTTTTGTTAGTAGCCAAATTCTTTAGTATTAAATAAATAATATTCGCCCAAAAGCAAAGAACTCCAAATACAATAATAGCCGAGGAAATTAAGTAACTCCCAACATTCATCCAGATTAAAATCCCCCATGCTAGAGTAGAAGATATGACCAAAAGCTGTTCTTTTTCCCCTCGAAAAATCGGCTTTGCATTCTCTGCCTTCACATCAAAATTTGCACCCAAAAGGAGAAATCCAATGAGGGATGAACCTGCCAAAGCTCCTGTAACAACCCTCATCAGCTGATTGCTTTCCCAAAAGCCCATATAACTAAAAAACCCATCAATAGAGATAGGAATAAAGGCAAAAGTCCCCATAATTAGTCCCTTTGTAGAATAAGGACAATTCCCATCAAGCCTTCTAAAAATTAAAAAGAAAACCATAGAAAAGAATATGCCTGAATAAATCCCCGTGCAACGGGCACAAACAGGTAAAGTCATTCCTCCCAGTATAAAACTACGCTCTGCCATCTGGTGACAGACAGCAGAGCCAAAAAAATTAAATATATTCATAACAATGATTAGTATGAGAAATAGTAAAACATATTTCCAACAACCCCAAACAAACCACCAACAACACAACATAACAGCCAGATGCACAACATGATGCAGCTGACAATGATTAAGGTCTTACCGAACTTACGGTAGTCCTCAATTGGGCTTTTCAACAAAACCACACCTGCAATTAAACCACCAACCTGACCAATACCACCTGCAACGACAATTGCCAAAATAATAATCACCTTTAAAATTGTAGGCACAGCTTGTTCCTGAACTGGCTTAGGCTCCGCTGTTTTATAATCATCCCAACTTTTCGGTTCACTTTCTGTTTCAAACTTTTGAGATGTACCATTCTCATCTTCCACAGTAAATTCCTTAACCACCTCAGTTTCACTCTGTACTTCCTGGGTAGGATTTGTTGCATTTTCTTTTAAGTTACAAACTGGGCAACCTAAATCCTCATCTAAAATTTGTCTCCCACATTTTGGACAATAACTCATATTAATCACTCCTTACATTTATGTTCTTTTACTATTAAAGAAAGTTCCAACATCGGCACCATCAATGACACGATGAATAATTGTCGGATCTTCCCCCAAAACTATTGCCATTTTCACGTCTGCATTTTGGCAAATTTCTGCCGCCTGCAATTTCGTCAGCATACCTCCAACACTGAAAGCAGATCCTTTATCCCCTGCCATCTTTCTCACATCATCCGTAACCCAATCCACACATGAAACACGCTTTGCTTTTGGGTTAGATCTGGGATCTTGGTCATATAGAGCATCAATATCTGTCATCAATATTAGTAAGTCTGCACCAATAATTTCTGCCACAATCGCTGAAAGCCTATCATTGTCGGAAATCTCAATTTCATAGGTGGAAATACTATCATTTGCATTTACAATTGGTATTACTCCAAGTTCCATCAGTGTTTCCATTGTATTCTTGGTGTTCTGATAACGTTCATCAATACCAACTTCCTCCTTTGTCAATAAAACCTGGGCAACTGTCTGGTTATATCGATCAAAGAAGTTATGATAAATCTGCATAATCATTGCTTGTCCAACTGCCGCAGCTGCCTGCTTCTGGCGAATGACTGTTGGTCTTTCCTTCATACCCATACGAACCGCTCCAACGCCAATGGCACCACTAGTAACCAATACAACATCTTTGCCACTATTTCTAAGGTCTGTTAAAACCCATGCTAGCTCTTCCATACGCTTAAGGTTTAAAAGCCCATTTGGATATGTAATCGTTGAAGTTCCAACTTTCACCACAACTCGTTTGCAATTTTTCAATGACTCCCTCACTATTATCCTCTCCAATTCCTATGTATAGACAAAGTATACTATATTTTTCCTACGTAAAAAAGGACTTTTGCTATTCCAAATAAAAAATTAAGGGTTTCTTTATAATTCCTTGATAGTTATAATGTGTGTCACACTCTTTCACATAAAAGTCATTATGAGCCAAATTCCATTTAACAATCCCTCATCATAATTTTTTCCAATGACTCATAACGAAAATCTCACCTAACCTACACTTAATTTCCAAATCAATTTGATATTCCATCTTGACTTATAGCTCTTCATCTAAATCATAAAAACATATTTTATTATAAAAGAAAGACCAACGAATATAGGTTGCCCCACACCCGTCGGTCATATTAATTATGATAATTTAAAAGAACTTTTCAAAGGAACGATACGATTGAACACCATTTTTTCCTCTGTGGTATCTTTTGTATCTACGATGTAATATCCGTTACGCATAAACTGAAAACGCTCCCCTTTGTTTGCCTCTTTAATGGAAGGCTCCACAAAACATTCTTTTACTTCTAAAGATTTAGGGTTCATAATCATTTCCCCACTAGGGTCTTCCGGATTATCTAACATCATGTAGTCATACAGTCTTGCTGTGGCCTGCACATTTTCAGTTGCACTTACCCAATGAAGTGTACCTTTTACTTTTCTACCCTCAAAACCACTACCGCTTTTTGTTTCAGGGTCATAGGTGCAATGTACTTCTACAACATTACCGTTTTCATCCTTTACAAAGTCTGTGCAAGTTACATAGTACGCACCTTTTAGACGCACTTCCTTTCCGGGAGCTAAACGGAAGAATTTTTTCACAGGCTCTTCCATGAAGTCTTCTCTTTCAATATAAAGCTCTTTTGTAAAAGGAACCATTCTGGAGCCCAATTCAGGGGTTTCTGGATTATTTTCCAACTCCATCATCTCCACCTGTCCTTCAGGATAATTTGTAATTACAAGCTTCAAAGGATCCAATACAGCCATAACAACCTTTGCTTTGGCCTTCAAATCATCACGAATGCAATAGTCCAGCAAACCGCTGTCCACCATACTATTGGCTTTAGAAACACCAATACGCTCGCAGAAATCACGAATTGCCTCAGGTGTGTAGCCTCTACGACGCAAACCGCTGATGGTCGGCATACGGGGGTCATCCCAACCGTCAACCAAACCGTCTTCAACCAAGGCACGAAGCTTTCTTTTGCTCATTACTGTATTTGTCATTCCTAAACGTGCAAATTCAATCTGTCTAGGAGGGTTTACTGTATAGCCAGCCTCCTTAACTACCCAATCATACAGAGGACGGTGATCCTCAAACTCCATCGTACAGATAGAGTGGGTAATACCTTCAATTGCATCCTCCAAAGGGTGTGCAAAATCGTACATAGGATAAATACACCACGCATCACCTGTTGTATGGTGGGTTGCATGAGCAATTCTATATAAAACAGGGTCTCTCATATTAATATTAGGAGAGGACACATCAATTTTTGCTCTCAAGGTACGAGAACCATCGGGAAACTCTCCGTTCTTCATACGCTCAAACAAATTTAAATTTTCTTCAACACTTCTGTTTCGATATGGGCTTTCCTTACCAGGGGAGCTCAGTGTTCCACGATATTCACGCATTTGTTCAGGAGCCAAATCGCAGACAAACGCTTTACCTTCCTTGATAAGCTTTACTGCAACTTCATAATACTGCTGAAAATAACTGGAAGCATAATATAATCTATCTTCCCAATCAAATCCCAGCCATTTCACATCCTCACGAATAGAGTCTACATATTCCACATCTTCTTTCGTAGGGTTTGTATCATCAAATCGCAAATTGCATTTGCCTCCGTAGAGGTTGGCTAAACCAAAGTTTAGGCAGATGGATTTTGCGTGTCCAATATGCAAATAGCCATTAGGTTCAGGCGGGAATCTTGTGTGAATTTTATTCAATTCACCCTTTAAATCCTCCTGAATATAACTATGTATAAAGTTACCGGTAGCACCTAATCCGCCATTTTCCATAATTTTTTCTTCTGCCATTTTGTTTTCCTCCCAAAATTTGTGGTTCTTTTATCTGTTGCCACGTGTAAAATCACTATTCTAAAAACAGAAATCATTTAAATTTATAAAAGGATTTCCATTTTTTCGTATTTCAAACGTAGTAGTACAAATTTAAAAATTTCATTAATATCTCATCAATATTTGTAGTTGCTATTTTCGTCACCTTATTAAAAAAGCATCTAATGCTCATTGGCTATTGAGAAACTACCAACCACATCATCATAATTCTAATATTATAATATAGCCCGTCCGCAAACGCAATTAGTTTCCAAAACAAAATTTACCTTTTCGTATTTTTTCCCATGAAAAGAATATTATTTGTTTTTTTCTATTTTCCATAGTAAAATGAAACGAAAGATAACCTATATTTAAAAATTCATGGCGAAGATTAGGTTCAATTCTTTTATTTTCCCCCATTTTTTAAATTGCAGCAAAAATCAGTTAAACCATATTCAAAAATTTCTTGTGTGGCAAAACATTAGAAGTGTAAATTTGCCACATTTATTTTTATTCCCATTGTTTCAAAGGAGGAAATTACCATGCTGGCTTTTACAGTTTATGATACCAAAATGCTCATGGCCCATCTATTAAAAGGAGAACTTTTTGACCACTTCACAATACGTCAGGCAGAAGTCAATTCCTTCGCCTCATTTAGCATAAACGGAACAAAAGAAGAATCCTATATGACCGAGGAAGATCCCGAGCCCTACTGCCTCTGGGCAGACATCAAGCCCTTTGTCTTCCAAACAGTAAAAGGGAAAAAATTGCCAAAAAGTATGAAATTGGTCTTTTCCCTGCCAAAAGAGAAAACAGAACGATATCCAAACGTTAAAGCAGTATTTTTAAACCTTTTATTTCGAGAGGGCTCTTTGCTTTGCACCACTTCTGTGGCAGAAGAAACCTTTTCTTTGGAACAAAAAGCAACAAAACAGTGGGATGAAGATGTTCTAAATTTTTTCAAAAAACATCAGATAGCCATTCAGATTGAAACCTAAAAACATTTGTTAGCACTCATTTTAATCGAGTGCTAATTTTGTATTGACTTTTTTCTTCGTACTAGCTAAAATTACAAATGTATCATACAAACTACTAACATTTAGTGTTTTTAGGAGGTCATGTAAAATGAATGAAAAAGGAAATCTATCAATCAATAGTGAAAATTTCCTGCCTATTATTAAAAAATGGCTGTATACCGACAAAGATATTTTTGTTCGTGAGTTGGTATCCAACGCCTGCGACGCTGTCACAAAGCTGGAAAAATTATCACGCTTAGGCGAGGCAGAAATCTCTGAAGATGAAAAATTTGAAATTCATGTTGTTTTGGATCAAGATCGACACACCTTGCAAATTATTGACAATGGTATCGGTATGACGGCTGACGAAATCAAAAAATATATCAACCAAATTGCATTTTCCGGTGCCACTGACTTTCTTGCCAAATTCCAAGAAAAAGCAGAACAAGAAAATGAAATCATTGGTCATTTCGGTTTAGGATTCTATTCTGCTTTCATGGTTGCAGATAAAGTTGAAATCGATACCCTTTCTTACCAAAAAGATGCTCAGGCAGCAAAATGGATTTGCGAAGGTGGCATAGATTATGAAATGGGCAACGGAACCAGAGAATCCAGAGGTACTACAATCACTCTGTTTTTAGGTGATGATGGTAAGGAATTTTTAGAAGAATCCACACTTTATTCTGCCCTAAGAAAATATTGCTCCTTTATGCCTGTGCCTATTTTTGTTGATGTAATCAAAGAACTAACTGAAGAGGAAAAAGAGGCTCTGCAAAAAGAAGCAAACACCCTTCACATCTCACCTGAAGACGCAGCAGGACTGACAAAAGAAGATGCTTTGGAAAAACTTGAAGCAAAAAAAGCAGAGGATGCTGAGGAGCCCAAACCATTAAATGATACCACCCCCCTATGGCAAAAGCAGCCTAAAGATTGTACCGATGAGGACTATAAAGCTTTTTACCACAAAGTATTCTTAGATATGAATGATCCGTTATTTTGGATTCACCTAAACATGGATTATCCCTTCCGTTTAAAAGGTATTCTGTATTTTCCTAAACTCGTCGAACATATGGATGTTATGGAGGGGGAAATTAAACTCTACTCCAATCAGGTGTACATTGCCGATAACATAAAAGAAGTCGTACCGGAATTTTTACTTCTGTTAAAGGGTGTCTTAGATTGCCCTGATATGCCATTGAACGTATCTCGTAGTGCATTACAAAATGATGGCTATGTGGAAAAAATGAATAGTTATATCACAAAGAAAGTGGCTGATAAACTCACACAGCTCTTTAAAAATGACCGTTCTACCTATGAAGGCTTCTGGGATGATATTGGAATTTTCATTAAATATGGCTGTATGCGAGAAGAAAAATTCTATGATAAAGCGAAAGATTCTTTATTATATAAAACAACAGATGGCGTATACGAAACCTTATCTGAATACCTGGAAAAAAATAAAGAAAAGCACGAAAACAAACTCTTCTTTGTGTCCGATGAAAATTTACAAGCACAATATATCCGTCTTTTCAAGGAACAAGGTCTGGAAGCTGCAATTCTCTCCACAACCGTTGATAAACCTTTTGTTTCATTCCTTGAATATAAGAATCCCGGCTTGAAGGTACAACGTATCGATGCAGATATCACTGACACTTTACATCAAAAAGAAGAGACAGAAATATCCGAGGCACAAAAGCAGGCTGATGAATATACCAACTCCCGAATAGAAACCTTATTCCGCGGCTTCTTGAACAATGACTCCATAAAAGTAAATGTAGAAACCCTTAAAACAGAAAATGTTTCTGCTATGATTCTTTTAAGCGAGGACTCCCGCCGCATGATGGAAATGATGGAAGCCTATGGAAGCGGAGCTGATTTAAAGGCTATGTTTGCAAATATTAAGCCCGAAGAAACTTTGGTTCTAAATCGTTCTAATGGCTTAGTAAAATATCTGTTGGCAATGAGCGAAAAAGAAGAGAAGAAAGATGACGCAGAAATGCTGTGCCACCAAGTATATGACTTGGCTTTGATGAGCCATCGCCCGCTCTCTTCCGAAGAAATGACTCGTTTTATTGACCGTAGTAATACAATACTAGAAAAGCTAGCATCCTTTGAGTCCAATAAATAATATACAATACTTTGCGTATTGTATGTATAAAAACTCCCCATTAAAAAGAGAGTTACAAATTGAGGAGGGACAAATTTGCCCCACTTCGATAGTTTGTATGCAAAATACTCTCCCCTAAAGGGGAGTTTTTTTATTTCAACTTTTATCCCATATTGTCGCACTTTTCAGTTAGTTCTTCTTAACTTATTACATTTCCCCAGTCGATTCATCAATTTATCCAATCAATTTCTTAACGAAAACTTTATGCTAGACATAGTGCATATTTATTATTTTTTGAATTTCCATAATTTTGTAAAATTTTTCATTTTTATCCTTTTTCTCAGAAAAAATGTATTTAACATGCCGAATCTAATCAAAAATCATCTTCTAAGTTGTAATACCACTTTCCCTAGGAGTATAATAATTTAAAACAAGAGCTTTTTTTAGGAGGTGAACTATGACTAAAGAAACTTTTTTACAAAAGCTTATGCCATCCTACGAATCATATTTTGACATTCAATACGATGTCCAAGTTGGTTCACGGCAATATCCCGCCACAGCGGAATTTCATTCACGTTCAGAAAAATATGTTTTAGTTCGTTCCGCAAAAATCTGGGCAACAGAAATGAACGAATATGCGTATTTCGCCTTTGCGGATGTGCCAACCCTAGATGATTATCAATCGTTAAAGCAAGATGTTCTCAAATCAGGATTATCTCAAATCAAACCTCATAGTGAGCATATGTATTCCTATGTCTCCTTAATTTTAGTTGCAGATTTGCTTCCACAGGAAGTAATCAAAGAAATTCAGAAAACCAAATACCATAAAACATTTCTATTTTCACTTCATGGCTGGATGTACTTGAGAATTGCTGCGGTAGACCTCAGCAACGGAAAGGTCTATTCAAATCAAAGGGGTAATGAACTCCTTCCGTTGCTGCAAAATATTTTTTCTTAATCATCTATATTTTTCATACATAACCTTGGGAAGGAGGCTATTTTATGAATTCACTGGTATTATTAATTATTGCTGCCGCCATACTATTCATCGGTTACGTTACATATGGTAGTTGGCTGGCAAAACAATGGGGTGTTGACCCTAAAAGAGAAACACCCGCCCACACAGAAATGGATGGGAAAGACTATGTTCCTGCCAAAGCGCCGGTTCTTATGGGGCATCATTTTGCATCCATTGCTGGTGCAGGCCCTATTAATGGTCCAATTCAGGCTGCTATTTTTGGTTGGGTTCCCGTATTGCTTTGGATTCTCATTGGTGGTATCTTCTTTGGCGCTGTTCAGGACTTTTCCTCTATTTTTGCATCTATTCGCCATAAAGGTAAATCCATCGGTCATGTAATCGAGCAAAATGTAGGGCCCAAAGCAAAAAAATTGTTTTTACTTTTTGCTTATCTTACACTTCTCCTCGTAGTTGCAGCCTTTGCAAGTATCGTTGTAGGAACATTTAACGGTTTTACACCTGACGGGGAAATCATTCCTGCAAACGGCTCTACTGCAACAATTTCGGTACTATTTATTTTCGTAGCAATCGTTTTTGGTGCTTTAGTATATCGTAAAAATGCACCTTTAAGTATCGCGACAGTTGTTGGCGTTCTTGCTATCGTTGCTTGTATTGTTATCGGATTAAAATTCCCTGTTTATTTATCTGGAACAACATGGTTACTCATCGTTTTAGCCTATATTTTCATTGCTTCCGTTACACCCGTCTGGATTTTATTACAACCTAGGGACTATTTAAATTCATTCCTGCTCTATGGTATGATGATTGCTGCTATTATCGGTGTTGCCGGTAGCCACCCTACAATCAATCTGCCTGCATTCACTGGTTTCCAGGGCATTAATGGTAACAGCCCCATGTTCCCTATGCTGTTCATCACGGTTGCTTGTGGTGCAATTTCCGGCTTCCATAGTTTGGTAGGTTCCGGCACAACTTCAAAGCAGTTAAACACAGAAAAGGATGCAAAACTTATTGGTTACGGTGGTATGTTAATCGAATGTGGGTTAGCTGTACTGGCCTTAATTACAGTGGGCATATTATTTAGTGAAGGTGCAATGCCCAGCGGCACACCTACACAGATTTTTGCTACAGGTATCGCTACAATGATTGCTGGCATTGGCTTTGAAAGCTCATACGATACGGCGTATGCTATTATTATCTTAGCCGTTTCTGCATTCTGCTTAACCTCTTTGGATACATCCACAAGACTTGCTAGATATATGTTCCAAGAATTCTTTATTCCAGAAGGAACTGACCCTAGCACATTAACAGGCTTCAAAAAAGTTTGTGCAAACCCCTACTTTGCAACATTAGTCACCGTTGTAATCGGCGGAATAATGGCTGTTGGCGGATATGCAAAAATTTGGCCTTTGTTTGGCGCTGCTAACCAGTTGCTTGCTGCTTTGGCTCTGTTGGCCGTTGCTGCTTGGCTGGGTAACATCGGTAAAAACAACAAAATGTTCTTGTTCCCTATGATTTTCATGCTTGTTGCAACATTAAGTGCATTGGTAATCACACTGATCAAAAACGTTAAAGGTTTCATGGCGGGAAGCGCAACTCTTTCCACCGAAGGTCTACAAATTGTGTTTATCGTTTTGTTAATTGCCTTGGCAATTGACTTGGCAGTAGAAGGCTGCCGTGTTATTTTTGGCAAAAGGAAAGCTGCTTAAGTTTCAAAACTTGTGTGAAAATATAGATGAAAAAAGACCCGTGATTTTCACGGGTCTTTTAATTATATCTGTATTTCCAATTCTACTGGGCAATGATCCGAACCTAAAATTTGACTATGGATTTTGGCATCAACTAGTTTATTCTTTAATCTTTCAGAAACAACATAGTAGTCGATGCGCCATCCTGCATTGTTCTTCCTAGCATTAAATCGATAGCTCCACCAAGAGTATACTCCAACTGAATCCGGATAAAAAAATCTGAATGTATCAACAAATCCTGCATCCAACAACTCTGTAAATTTACCTCGCTCCTCATCGGTAAACCCTGCACTACGGCGATTGCTAGATGGATTTTTTAAGTCTATTTCATTATGGGCAACATTTAAATCCCCACAAATAATAACGGGCTTTTTCTTGTCTAAATTTGAAACATATTCTCTAAAAGCATCTTCCCATTCCATACGATAGCCTAGTCTAGCATTTTCCTGTTGGGAATTGGGCGTATATACCGTTACATGATAAAAATCATCAAATTCCAGTGTTATAACCCTACCTTCCATATCGTGCTCTTCAATTCCAAGTCCGTATGAAACCTNNAAACCGTCAATGGCTCCTTTTTTGTAAAAACAGCAACACCGGAGTATCCTTTCTTTTGGGCATAGTTCCAATATTGAAAGTATCCATCTGTCGCAAGTTCAATTTGCCCCTCTTGAAGCTTTGTTTCCTGCAAAGAAAAAATATCCACTTTCGCATCATTAAAATATTCCATAAAACCCTTGCCTACTGCTGCGCGCAAGCCATTTACATTCCAAGAAATCATTCTCAATGAAAACACATCCTCTCTTTTATCTGAAGTTAATCAAAACTTTTTAACTCAATTAAAATTTTAGTTTCCCTTGGTAAATTGGATATTATCCCCCAAAGCTAAAACTATCCACGCATTTTGGCAATCCTTTTTTCATTTAAACGCCTAATATTGTGAATTGATAATGATTGTCCCTCACCAAGTATTCATAATTATAGCATAGCAATCTTTCTTTGTCTTGTTTCTTATAGATTTTTACGCTAAAATCAATGTAAGAACTGAAAGGAGTGAGCATTTTGAATATCCAAATCTATGGCTCCAAAAAAAGCTTTGATGCAAAAAAAGCTGAACGCTATTTTAAAGAAAGAAAAATATCTTATCAATATATTGATATCCACGAATTTGGCATGGGCAAAAGTGTTTTTGAATCTGCCAAGCGTTGTATTCCCGTTGAAGATATGATTGACAGAAAAGCAAAAGCCTATCAAACGTTATTTATGGATTATATCGATGAAGGTAAACGTGAAGGCACCTTATTTGAAAATCCCAGCCTTTTCTTAACCCCTATTGTACGAAATGGAAAGGACTTTACATTGGGTTATTGCCCTGATATTTGGAAAGAATGGACCTAAAAAGGAGGATTTCTTATGCGAATTGGGCTTGCACAATTAGACATGGGCTTTGAAAACAAGGCTCTTGCAAAAAAATTATGTGAAGAAATGATATGTTCTGCCGCAAATCAGCAGGTTGATCTTTTGATTTTTCCCGAGATGACCTTAACCGGGTTTACAATGAAAACAAACGAATTGGCAGAACATTTTGAAGATAGTGAAACCATTGATTTTTTCAAAAAGAATGCGCAACTTCACAAGCTAGCAATTTGCTTTGGCTTACCCATAGTAAAATTTGATAAAGCTGAAAATCACTGCATTATTATTTCTGCTGAAGGTAAAATACTGGTCGATTATACAAAAATCCATCCTTTTTCCTTTGGAACTGAGGCAGACTATTACACAGGTGGGGATACGCTCACCTCTTGCACAATAAACGGAGTTGTTACGACACCTTTCATCTGCTACGATCTTCGCTTTCCGGAAATTTTTCAAGCGTCATCTGAAAAGAGCCTGTTACTAATTGTGATTGCCAACTGGCCACGCCCCCGCAGAGAGCACTGGATAACGCTTTTGAAGGCTAGGGCTATTGAAAATCAAGCCTTTGTAGTCGGTGTAAACCGTGCAGGCACTGGTGGCGGATTGGATTACGCAGGCGATAGCATGGCGGTTTCTCCCCTAGGAGATGTTTTAGCTCATTCAGATGAAGGACACAGCCTAACTGTGGTGAATATCTCCCCCGAAGATGCACAGAAATATCGCAATAACTTTCCCCTTAAAGCTGATCGAAAACCTCAGCTATATTCCAAATTTTTAGAAAACTTCAAAAATTGAAAGGAGCCTCTTATGATTCATGTACTTTTCATCTGTCACGGAAACATTTGCCGCTCCCCAATGGCAGAATTTTTGTTTCAGGATATGCTCATAAAAAAAAGGCTGGACCAAGAATTTTATATTGCCTCAGCCGCTACAAGCCGAGAAGAAATTGGCAATGGTGTTTATCCCCCTGCAAAGAAAAAGCTTTCCTCCCTAGGAATTGATTGTAGCCAGAAAACAGCACGTCAAGTAACAAAAAAAGATTATAATGATTTTGATTACCTACTAGTGATGGAAAGCTATAACACAAAAAACCTGATGCGTATTTTGGGAGACGACCCTCAAAAAAAAGTCTATCGGCTTCTAGATTTTGCTGATCATCCCAGAGACATTGCAGACCCTTGGTATTCTGGTAATTTTGATATTACCCATACTGATATAATGGAAGGACTTGAGGCCTTCCTCGCCTCCGCTCTGAAGCAGCAACCCTAGAAAAAAAGCACTGCTACATTTATCCTCATTTTAGTGTTTGACACAAAATATCGGTCCTTACTACAAGCAACCTCTTGTAGTAAGGACCGTTTTTATGTTCTCATTTTTCCCTTGGCAATCCGATTAAATATAAATTTCTCCCTGTAAATATAAAATTGCTTCCCCACCAATTTCTACTCGTTCACCTACATTGCAGCAAGTTAAAACCCCACCTCGTTTTGAAACCTGCTTAGCCACAAGGCTATTTTTTTCTAGCTTTTCCGCCCACAATGGAATAAGGCTACTATGGGCTGAACCCGTTACAGGATCCTCGTTAACACCTAATTTGGGGTAAAAACAACGTGAAACAAAATCATATCGGGTTCCCTTTGCGGTAACCACCAATCCTAAGCCAACCTCCAGTTCAAAAACCTTTTGAAAATCTGGATTCAGTTTCTCCACATTTTTTTCGTCGTCAAATACTAAAACCAAATCCCTAGACAAATAAGCCTCTTTTGGTTTCACACCAATGGCATCAATCATCTCTTGGGTTATTGTAATTTTTTCAGGCATTCGACTTGGAAAGTCCATCTCAAAACGATTCTCTTTTCTCTTTACAGTTAAAATGCCACTTAACGTAGAAAACGCCATTTTTTCTACATCTGGGTCTACAAAATGGCAAATAACATAGGCTGTGCCTAATGTTGCATGGCCACACAAGTCAATTTCTGCCTTTGGTGTAAACCACCTCAAGTCATAGTTTCCAAATCCATTCTTGTAAACAAAGGCCGTTTCTGACAAATTATTTTCCGTAGCAATCATTTGCATTGTTTCGGTGGGCAATGGTTTCTCAAGCACACAAATTCCTGCCGGATTTCCTCCGAACACACTTTGCGCAAATGCATCAACAACATAATATTTCATTAAAATCCGCTCCTATCCTTGCCAATAATTTGCAATTTATTTATAATCCAAGTATATGTTACAAATTGTATGGCTTCAAGAAGTAAATTGTATGTCCTACAAATAAGGAGGAAAAATAATGCCAGTCAATTCTTTTGAAAACTATCCTATGTCCTGGAAACCGGAAAAAGGGAAGTTAGCACACCCCCTATATGTTTCTTTGGCAAAACTCCTAGAGCAGGATATCAAAAACGGTACCTTACCACCTCACACAAAACTACCACCTCAGCGTGAGCTTGCAGATTATTTAGATATCAACCTAAGCACAGTGACAAAAGCTTTTAAACTTTGTCAGCTTGATGGATTTCTTTACGCAATAACGGGAAGGGGCACTTTTGTAGCTCCAAATGCAGGTGTCTCTATTTCTATTCAAGATACAAACAACGACTCATCCCATATAGAAATGGGCCTGATTAGACCCATGGATTTTTTAAATCATTACACAGAAGATGCCGCAAAAGCAGTTTTAGCTAAAAACCCAAAGGAATCATTGCTAACTTACTCTGCCCCTTTTGGTACAGCTTATCAAAAAAGTGCCGCAATAAAATGGTGTTATCAATTGGGTTTGCAATCAAAGGCAGAGGATATTTTCTTCACCACCGGTGCACAAAATGCCCTTGCCGTTATCCTTGTTACACTATTCCATCATGGAGATAAAATTGCCACAGACGAGTTTACGTACTCCAATTTTATCGAATTGGCCAATATGCTAAATATACAGCTAGTGCCAATACATATTGATGAATTCGGAATGATTCCTGAAGATTTAGATTTACAGTGCCATCAGCAAGGAATCCAGGGAATCTATTTAATGCCCACATACAGTAACCCAACAGGAACTCTGATGGACAACTCTCGCAAAACTGCCCTAGCCAAAGTCATTCGAAATCATCACCTAATTTTAATTGAGGATGACATCTATGCATTTTTATCTCCTAAAGATAATACCCCCATTACGACTTTATGTCCTCAAAATGGTTGCTACATCGCTAGTTTTTCTAAGGCAATTTCCCCAGGACTTCGTGTGGCCTTTTTGTCGGTGCCCCACCGCTTTACACCACAAATTGCCCAGGGTATTTATAATATCAACGTAAAAACTTCATCCATCTGCGTTGAAACTGCCGCTTATATGATTCACAATGGGATCACCGATGAGGTCATTGAAAAAAAACGACAAGAGGCTTACAGCAGAAATTGGATGTTTCAACAATATTTCCCCGACAATAAGTCTATACCTCTATCATTTTCTCGGTGGTTACCCCTACCCTTTTCATTAAACGATTTACCATTGGAGCGCCTTGCCCAAGAAAAGGGCTTGAATCTTTTTCACTCAAACCGTTTTTTAGTTGGCCCCTCTCATGGGGAACAATTTCTTCGTGTCTCTCTTACCTCCACAGACACAACGGAAGAGCTAGAATTGGGGCTGAAAAAACTAAGCGAAATGTTAAAAGAAAATCAGCGACGAATAACCGGAGTATCCATTTGAAAAAGATGGGCTATTTTTCATTCAAAAAATAGCCCATCTCATTATTCTAATTCTAAAATTGGTTTATCAGAAGGATTCACATGAACCATACAGTGCTTCACCTCTTCAAAATTCTGTTCAATTGCCCCATGCACCTGTTCTGCAATTTCATGAGCCTCATCTAATGTCATACTTCCATCCGCTGCAATTTCAACATCGACATAGATTCTGGCACCAAACAGGCGTGTTTGAATTTGGTCTATGCCAACCACACCAGCTTGAGACATGATTACTTCCTTCATTTTTCCCATAGTCTCTATATCGCAAGCCGTATCCATCATCTTATTAATCGCATCTTTAAAAATATCATAAGCAGCTTTTACAATAAAAATACAGATAATAACGCTAGCCAATGGGTCACAAATGGGGAATCCTAATCTTGCGCCAATAATACCTACCATACTACCAATGGAAGATAGTGCGTCAGAACGATGGTGCCATGCATCGGCCATTAATGCCCCAGAGTTTACCTTTTTGGCTGCTGCTCTGGTATACCAATACATACTCTCCTTAACAACAATGGACACAAAAGCAGCTACTAATGCCAAAACACCAGGCATAGCCAGATTCAGCTCATCAGCATAAATAATTTTCTTCACGCCTCCATAGCCGATAGCAATGCCTGTTGCACATAAAATCATTGCCAGTAGCAATGCCGCTACACACTCCATTCGCTCATGTCCATATTGATGATCATCATCTGATTCTTTGGAAGACATCCGATATCCAATAATTACAACAATCGTGCTAAACACATCCGAAGCAGAATGAATACCGTCTGAAATCATGGCTCCTGAGCGGGCAACAACACCAGCTGCCACCTTCCCAATGGACAAAATGACGTTTACTATCATCGTATTTACAGATACCCTCATAACGATTCTCTCATTTTCCACTACTTTGCTATTCCCCTTCTCCAAAACAAAACCTCCAATTCTCGTTTTTTTATTTTAACCCAAAGTGAGCCTGAAAATTTGTAAAAAAATAACGCCCACTGGAACAATTACTGTCCCACAGACGTATCTCTGCTGCTTAAGCCCGGCCACATGGAAAATCTCCCCCATTGCCTGATCAGTTCTCATGATTTTAATATATGACATCCACTGTTGTCAAGTTTTTTTGCAAAAAAAAAGAGTGCCCAAAGACACTCTTATTCTTTAAAAAAGCCTTTCATCTTTTCAGAGAAAGATTTTTTTTCTTCGCTTCCACCCTTATGCTCCTGTGTTTCTTCAGGTTCGTCGTTGTAGAACATACGCAATAATTCCTTCTGTTTTTCACTCAAATCAGTAGGGATTTTCACCTTCAACGTTACAACCTGATTACCACGTACTTTAGGGTTTCTAAGGTTAGGAATACCAACACCACGTAGAGTCACCACTGTTTCAGGCTGTGTGCCTGGTTTAATGGTGTGCTTTTGTTCACCATCAATGGTCTTTATTACAATTTCCCCACCCAATGCTGCTTGAACAAAGCTAATGGGAACATCGCAATAAACATCGAAACCTTTTCTGACAAAAACACGATCCGGCTGCACATAAACCGTTACCAACAGGTCACCGTAGCCACCGCCATTTTCACCCACTTCGCCTTTGTTTGCCAAGCGAATGGTTTGACCGTTATCAATTCCCTTGGGAATATTAACTTCGTATTTTTTGGTTTTTCTAACTTTTCCTGCGCCCTGACAAGTACTACAAGGATCTTTAACAACCTTGCCTGTACCATGACACTGAGAACAAGTACGCACAGAAGTAACCGCACCAAACATGGACTGCTGAACAAATCTCTCCTGTCCTGTACCATTACATTTTGGACAACTTTCTGCATGGGTACCGGGCTTTGCACCTGAACCATGACAAGTTTCACATTCATCTAAAATTGCAACAGAAATTTCTTTATTGCACCCAAAAGCAGCTTCCTCAAAAGTAAGCTGAATGTTTACATTTACGTCATTGCCACGTCTGGGTCCATTTTTGCGGGCACCGCCACCAAAGCCGCCAAAGCCGAACATACTGCCGAAAATATCTCCCAAGTCTCCCATATCGAAGCCTTGACCATAGAAACCGCCACCTGCGCCACCTTGCTCAAAGGCTGAATGTCCAAACTGATCATATTGCGCTCTTTTTTGAGGATCGCTCAAAACCTCATAGGCTTCATTGACTTCTTTGAATTTATCTTCCGCTTCTTTATTTCCGGGGTTTTGGTCGGGATGGTATTTCACCGCCATTTTACGGTAAGCTTTCTTCAGTTCTGCCTCAGTAGCACCTTTGCTTACCCCCAATATTTCATAATAATCTCTTTTATCTGCCAACTTCCTCACCACCTTCATTCTTTCAAGGTCTTATAACAGCAAAAGCAGGGGCGGTTCACCCGCCCTTGCCATGCACAACTACTTTATTTTACAGTTCTTTGCCTTCGCCGTCAACAACATTTGGATCTCCGCTGTTGGGTTCTTCGCCCTGTGCTGCCTGTGCCTGCTGATATAATTTTTCAGAAACTTTATAGAATTCTTGTGTCAAAGCTTCTGTTGCTGCCTTTAAGCTTTCAACATCTGCTTCTGTCATAGTTTCGGGGTTCATATCCTTTGCCAAATCTTTCAATTTGTTCAGTTCGGCTTCCACCACATTCTTTTCATCATCGGCCAGTTTGCCATCCAATTCGCCCAGAGTTTTTTCTGTCTGGAAAATCAAAGAGTCTGCCTCATTCTTTGCATCAATTGCTTCTTTTCTCTTTCTGTCAGCTTCTGCAAATTGTTCTGCTTCTTTTACTGCCTTTTCAATTTCATCATCGCTCAAGTTAGAACCTGCTGTAATTGTAATTTTCTGTTCTTTTCCTGTTCCCAAATCCTTAGCAGATACATTAACGATACCATTCGCATCAATATCGAAAATAACTTCAATCTGGGGAACCCCACGTCTTGCAGGGGCAATACCATCTAATTTGAAACGTCCTAAAGTCTTGTTGTCCTTTGCCAAAGGTCTTTCACCCTGAACAACGTGAATATCCACTGCTGTCTGATTGTCTTCTGCTGTGGAGAATACCTGTTTTTTGTTTGTAGGGATTGTTGTGTTTCTGTCGATGAGCTTTGTAGCTACACCGCCCAATGTTTCAATACCCAAAGACAAAGGTGTTACGTCCAACAAAAGCACACTACCAGCACCTTCGTCACCAGCTAATTTACCACCCTGAATTGCCGCACCAACAGCAACACATTCATCAGGGTTAATACCTTTAAAAGGCTCTTTGCCTGTATATTTTTTAACTGCATCCTGAACAGCCGGAATTCTTGTGGAACCACCAACCAATAATACCTTGTCAATTTCACTTGCACTAAGACCAGCATCAGATAATGCCTGACGAACAGGACCCATAGTACCGTCTACTAAATCGGCTGTCAGCTCATCAAATTTAGCTCTGCTAAGTGTTACATCCAAGTGCTTAGGACCATCCTGGTTCATTGTGATGAAAGGCAAGTTGATATTAGTTGTAGTTACTGTGGAAAGCTCTTTTTTCGCTTTTTCCGCAGCTTCTTTTAATCTCTGCATTGCCATCTTATCTTTGCTCAGATCCATACCTTCTGCCTTTTTGAATTCTGCTACTAAATAGTTGATAACTCTCTCATCAAAGTCATCGCCACCCAAGCGAGTGTTACCATTTGTAGAGAGTACTTCAATAACGCCATCACCAATTTCAATAATGGAAACGTCGAATGTACCGCCACCTAAGTCGTATACCATAATTTTTTGTTCGTTTTCATTATCCAAACCATACGCCAAAGCAGCAGATGTAGGCTCGTTAATGATACGCTTTACTTCTAAGCCAGCAATACGTCCCGCATCTTTTGTTGCCTGTCTCTGTGCATCGTTGAAGTAAGCGGGAACAGTGATAACAGCTTCAGAAACTGTTTCACCCAAATAGCTTTCTGCATCTGCCTTCAATTTCTGCAATACCATAGCAGAAATTTCCTGAGGAGAGTAGCTTTTATCTTCAACATTTACTTTATAATTTTCGCCCATTCTTCTTTTGATAGAGCTAATTGTATTATCAGGGTTTGTAATTGCCTGACGTTTTGCTGTTTCGCCTACCAGTCTTTCACCATTTTTTGCAAAACCAACAACAGAAGGTGTAGTTCTTGCACCATCACTATTTACGATAACAACAGGCTGACCGCCTTCCATAACTGCTACACAAGAGTTGGTTGTACCTAAGTCAATACCAATAATTTTTCCCATAATCTTTTCCTCCTAAATATATGAATTCTTAATTTCTTAGTTAGCTACCTTCACCATGCTATGGCGAATCACTTTATCTTTATATTTATAACCTTTTAACATTTCCAAAATAACTTCGTTTTCACCATAGTTGTCGTCATCCTCATGGGCAACTGCCGCATGAAGGTTGGGGTCAAACTGTTCTCCCAAAGCTTTAATTTCTTCTACGCCCAAACTATGCAAAACATCCTGGAATTGTTTTAAGGTCATTTGCACACCTTTGAAGAAACCGTCGTTTTCCTCAACTTTACCTTCTTGCGCTGCAACGGCTCTTTCCAAATTGTCCACCACCATTAAAAGCTTCTCAACGGTATCTCTTACTCCATCATCGTACATCGTTGCTTTTTCTCTTGCTGTACGCTTTCTAAAATTATCAAATTCCGCCAAGCTTCTTTGATATTTATCAAAGTTTTCAGCTGCTTGTTGCTCCAGCTTTGCAATCTTTTCAGCTGTTTCATCAAGCACTTCAACAGTTTCTTCTATTTGTTCTTCCTGTTCTTGCGTATCAAGAATTTCTTCAGTTAACGCCTCATCTTTGTCTTTATTCTCTTCCACTTATTTCCCTCTTTTCTCTAACTATCTTTATTATTATCTGTCAAATTTCGTAATACTCTCTCAATATTTTGAACCATTCCGTTTAATACAGATACCACCTGAGAATAGTCCATTCTGGTGGGGCCTACAATACCAATTGTTCCCCGAGTGTCATCGCTAAGCTTATAGGTTGCCGTAATTACGCTACAATCCCTCATGCTTTGTACTGTATTTTCGCTACCGATTAAAATCTGCATGTCATTGCTTTTGCTTTCTTCTAGCAATGTAACCAAAACATCTTTTTCCTCCAAGGTTTGGAATAATGACTTGGCTTTGCTGATGTCAGAAAATTCAGGAAAAGCTAAAATATTTTTTGTTCCGCTCATATGAACTTGAACTTTTTCTGCCGCCTCCATTGTTGCCTCCAAAGCTCGAAGAATTGGCCGCAACAAGGCTTTGTAATCGCCCAATTCGAACTGTAATCGTCTGATTACTGTTTCATCTATCTGCTGCAATGCACAGCCCTGAAATGCCCGATTTAAATACATACCAATTTCAAAAACCTTTTCCTCATCAGGCACAACGCCCAGTTTAATCACATGGTTTTTCATAAAGTTATCTTCCGTAACAATTACCAGAAGTATAGAAACCATATCCAACGGCAATAAGCGAATTTGTTTAATTCTTGCTCGTTGTCCAACAGGTTCTGAAATAAATGTTGTGTAGTTCGTTAGGGCCGAAATAACCTTAGCAGTCTCCTCCATAAGATAATCAATTTGATTAATATCCCTGGAAATCACGCTTTGTAGATACCCTTGTTCCTCGTTACTCAACTCTCGCTTTTGCATCAGATGATCTACGTAAAGCCTATATCCTAAGTCCGAAGGAATTCGCCCTGAGGATGCATGAGGCTGCATAATAAAGCCCATTTCCTCCAAATCGCTCATTTCATTACGAATTGTAGCAGAGCTAATTCCAAGATTATATTTCTTGGCAATGGTTCTGGAGCCGACTGGTTCCGCCGTTTCAATGTAATCATTGATAATGGCTTGTAGAATTTGAATTTTTCTGTCATTCAACGACATCTAGCCGCCCCCTTCCTTCTTGTTGTTAGCACTCACTTAGCACGAGTGCTAATTCATATACATAAGATAGCACTTGACACCTTAGATGTCAAGCGCAAATTATAAATTTTATCTTAATTTTACAGAATAAAATACAAAACATTTTCAAGCTTCTACTTATCTAATAAAAACTCTGTAAACACCTGATTGCTCAGGTCTATGCCTCTGGCTGTGAGGGCAATTCCCGATACAGTTTCTTTCAACAGACCACTTTGTATAGATGTAGCGATGGACTCAGCATACACTTGCCTCATGTCAATGCCAAAGCGCCCATAAAACTCATCAAAAGATACACCCTTTGTCATCCTTAGTCCTAAAAACATAAACTCTTCCATCTCATCCTTCTTTGTTTCAGCTTCCCTATCTTCTTCAATTATAGTTATTTCCCCATGTGCCAAAATATATTTGTCCATATCATAGGTATTATGGAAACGGCTTCCACCAAAAAAAGAATGTGCGCCCAATCCCAGCCCTAAATATGGTTGTGTTTCCCAATAAATTTGATTATGACGACTTTCTCTCCCTTTCTTAGCAAAATTCGAAATTTCATACTGCTCGTATCCGTTTTCAGCTAAAAAAGAAACTGCATAATGATACATCTTTCGGTCGAGCTCCTCCCCAATTTCTTGCAACTCACCCTTTTCAAACTTATCATAAAAAGGAGTTCCCTCCTCTATAATCAAACTATATGCCGAAATATGCTCTGGGTTCATTTCCGTGATTTTCTTCAAAGTTTCATTCCAGTCTTCGAATGTTTGAGATGGCAAAGCAAACATCAAATCCACATTAATATTTTGAAACCCTGCACCCCTGGCTATCATAAAATTATTTTGAAACTCCTCAATGCTATGAATACGCCCAAGGGTGGTTAAAAGACGGTTTTGCCAAGCTTGTACACCCATACTCAACCGATTAAAACCCATCTGTTTTAGCGCCTCCGCCTTTTCCTTATCAATTGTACCTGGATTACTTTCGATGGTTATTTCTGCCCCCTCTAAAATAGAGAAGTTATTTTTAATTTTCATCATCAAGCGTTGCAACATCTCTTTGGAAAGAACGGTAGGCGTGCCACCGCCGAAAAAAATTGAACTTACATCCCACCCCTTACACGCACTTCCTCGCTTTTCAATTTCCATTTCCAATGCTGAAACATATCCCTCATATTTCTGCTCCATATTCCCATAGGATGGGAAATCACAATATAGGCACTTCCTTTTGCAAAAGGGAATATGAACATAAAGTCCCATTGTTCTCATCATAACTCATCCTCTCTTTCTCCCCATAATAACATAGCCTGTCCTTGAAAAAAAGGCGTAATTATGCTATACTTTTTAATTGCGTAATATTGAAAATATCTATTGTTTTAACAATATAATTCTTAGAAATGAGAGGGTTCTTACCTATGAATGCTTTTCGTGAAATGAAAGAAGAAATATCCGAATTTTTCAATGGCAATTTAGCACTAAAAGCCTTTAAGTGGCTTGCTGTATTATTGTTTCCATTCTATATTGCTGTAATAAGCAATTATCTTTCTTATGGCAATACAGACCAGCTGGTAACCTTAATCACTACAAATACCGGCTCATTTTTTTATGGTACCATAATTGTATGGCTCGTTTTTTTGTTTCTTTCGGCTGTCATTCCCAGTCTTTCTGCGGCCACATTCATTACGTCCCTTATTTTTATTATTCTTTCTCTGGTGGATTATTTTAAATTTGTTATTTTAAAAACCCATTTTTTGCCATGGGATATTTATTTAGCTCAGAACGCTTCAAGTTTTACTGAATTTTTAGGTTCTATTGTAATTCCCCAATCTGTTTGGGAAATTGTATTCAGCACCTTATTCTACTGTATTTTTATCTATCTAATGTCACCCACCATCCCAATAAAATGGAGGTTCCGTGGACCTATTTCACCTGTTTTTTTAATTGTCCTTAGTCTGTTCGTAACCAACAGTGGTATTCGGCAAATTTACGGGCCTGTTTTTGGAATTTCACTAGAAGAAACCACAGACCAAACAAAACTATATGCTGAACACGGATTTTTAACCGCCTTTGCTCTAAATTTTGGTTCCCTTAATATGGGAGAACCCCAAAATTATAGCCAGGGTTATATCCAGCATGCCTTTGAAAAATATCTGCCAGATGAAAGCAGTGGTACTACCTTCCAAAACCCTGATATTGTAATTGTTCTGTCCGAAGCATATTGGGACCCAACGGTTTTAAATGGGGTTACATTCTCCGCCGACCCGCTTGAAAACTTTAGAAAAATTGCTGAGTCAAACCCCAGCGGCAAAATGGTTTCACCAACCTTCGGTGGTGGCACAGTTCGTCCAGAGTTTGAAATTCTCACAGGAATGTCCACCAGTGCCTTACCCCCTGGCAACATCCCTTACCAGCAATATGTTAAAGGTAAAATTTTCTCATTCCCAAGGACTTACAAAGATTTAGGCTATGATGCCATCGGCATTCATACCTATCAGAAAACCTTTTATGACCGCAACAAATCCTACCCACTTATGGGCTTTGATGATTTTCTTGGCGAATATGACCTTCATGCTGAACAACATTGGAACAGCGGTCCTTATATCACTGATGAAACCATAGCAGAAGAAATCATTTACCAGCTAGAGCAGCCCCATGATGTTGGTACTTTTGTCATGGCAATCACCATGGAAAACCATAGTATGTACCACGATAAATATGATGAACAAGATCGATTAATTAAGGTAAGCGGTGAAAACTTAACACCTCAGCAAATTTTAACTTTAGAAAACTACGCTGCTGGTGTGAGAAATTCTGACAGAGCTTTAAAAAAAATTTATGATTTTGTCATGAACCGAGAAAAACCCACTGTTGTGCTTTGGTATGGAGATCATTTACCCACCTTAGGGGATGACTTTGATCCATACACCTCCACCAACACAATTACCTCATCCTCCGCAGCAGAGTGGACAGAGGACGAAAAGTACACCATGTTCTCTACCCCTTATTTGATATTTACAAACTATGATACAGGCCGAGAATATCTTGCTGATAAAGAATATGTCTCGCCATATTTGCTTCCAGCACTTATGGCGGATTATATCGATGCACCACAGTGTGTACAAACTAATTTTCTTTTAGATTTATACAAAACTTGCCCTGTTATTAGCAAATATTACGACCTATATACACCAAATCGAGATGAGGGTAAGAGAGAAGAAATGCGAGAATTACACGAGCTTATGACTTATGATATGCTGATTGGTAAAGACTATATTTCAGAACTAAAATAAACATTTGTTTTAGAACATCAAACCTATGCTGATAGAAACCGAAACTTCTATCAGTCATAGGTTTTTCACTTTAAAAAAGGTTGCTCCCGTTGAAGAAGCAACCTTTTCAAATTATTTACTCACTATTATTTAGTACATTTACTTCTATAACTAAGTAGGCAAACAATCACTTCCTAGGATAATCACCATCCCAAACAATAGATCGATACCCCGCCTGATCAGTATCCCCTTCTGTGCTAAAACATAGCACCTTTGCATTTTCATCAAGCTTAAGCTTTTCTTTCCAATGCTTCAAATCAGGATTCCTCATAATTTCTGCAACACAACCAAAGGTTGCAGCACCACTTTCACCGGAAATAATTGGTGAGTCACCCTTTACAGGGTTACCTAAAATACGCATACCTTGGGCAGCTACATAGTCAGGACAGGAAATAAAATTATCCCCAAATTCTTTTAAGATTTCCCAGCCGATGCTACAAGGCTCCCCACAAGCCAAGCCAGCCATAATTGTATCCATAGCCCCCGATACATAGTGAAGCTTTCCATCCATAGCCTTAGCTGTCTGATAGATACAATCTGCCTTGTTGGGTTCTACAATCGTAATAATTGGGCACTCCTCTTTATATACTGCGGCAAAAAATGCCGTTACCGCTCCAGCCATAGAACCAACACCAGCCTGTAAAAATATATGCGTCGGCTTCTCAATTAGCTGACAATATGCCTCATATGCCATAGTGCCATACCCTTGCATAATCCAAGTGGGAATATCCTCATATCCCTCCCAAGCGGTATCCTGAACCATAATCCAACCTTTTTCCTCTGCCTGCTTATGGGCAAAGCGCACAGCATCATCATAATTCAATCCAGTAATAGAGGCCTCTGCACCCTCATTTAAAATATTATCTAAGCGTTCCTTTGCACTTCCTTTAGGCATATAGACCACAGCCTTCTGCTTTAAGTTTTTGGCTGTCCATGCAACGCCTCTGCCATGATTTCCATCCGTAGCCGTAACAAATGTAACCTCGCCAAGTTTGTCTCTAGTTTCGTCAGAGGTTAAATGGCGATATGAGATATCTTCTAAATCCAAGCCAACTTTTTTAGCCAAAAAATTGCCAATGGCAAAGCTACCTCCCAACACCTTAAACGCATTTAATCCAAAGCGGTAAGATTCATCCTTGATATAAACATTGCCCAATCCTAATTCTTTCGCCGTATTTTTCAATGAAACCAATGGTGTTTTTTCATAAATAGGAAAACTGCTATGAAATGCATGTACGTTTCTAGCACTTTCTAATGCAAAAAGACTCAAGTCTGCCTTTTGCCTGTTTGCCCTATCATATTGAACAAGCTTAAATTCTTCTTTCATGAAATCCTCCTCCTGTCTTAACCTCTTCCTCCTTCAGTATACTTGCCCCTTCTTCTTTATGCAATATCACAATCATTAGTTCATGAAAAAGGCACAGCTTTTTCAATTAAGCCATGCCTTTACCTTATTTTTTCTTCTAATTATAAAGGAGCATTATCAACAGCAGCTTTGATTAACAGCCCGCAAGAATCCCGATTTAGTGGAAATACGCGGCCATAATAGATGTAAAAAATCAACATCGACCAATAAACCTCATAACCACCTTTGTCAAACTCCTCTTCTGTGGGAAAATACCCTGTGCAACCATTGGTATAACCACCAAGGTAAAAATACTCGTTTTGACTCATTGTCTTGGCTCTGAGGGCAAATTCACACATAATCTCATTCGCAACGCCACATAAGCACCCATTGCCAACGGCAAAGTACTGAATCTCTGTGGTGTCTTTTTGCCTTTTTATTCCTTCCTTTTGCAGTCGGCTAACTTCTTCCAACCATCTTGTTCCATCAATCCCAGCAAATTCTTTGGCCTCGTTTGCCACCTCTATGGCTCTTCTAAAAGAAGGCACTTCCCCATACAAATCTATAAAGACAGAATAGGAGGTCAAATTTTTCAACCAAACTGGCAGAATGGACTCAATGGTTTTGCTCACTTGGCACTGCACTTCCTCAGCCATTTCCTGCAAAGCATCCTTAGTTCGAATAAATCGATTATCACAAGCATCGGGTGGCGTTATTTCCGAAGAAAAATACTTTGGTGCCACATTCCCAGATGCACCCTGTGTCACCATAACAGGACAATCATACTGCTGCCTTAATAAGTCCCGAACAGCACCAAAGTAGTCAGAGGAAATCATATAATTATCGGCCTTTAAAACATTTGCGTGGGCGGTCAGCCTGAGCAATAAAAACCGCAATTCACCACTCTCACAGTCCACTACCTTAAAGATCCCAACCCTTCTATCTAGATTTCCATTGTCCTGTCTACGATTCAATCCTATGTCGCCATAAGCATTCCCCCATGCCCCTTTTACAGGGGCTAAGTTCTGTGTTGCTGTTACAACAGCTTTTTTAATTTGTTCATTTACAAAATCACTGTATTCCGCCTCGATGGTATCATTGGGTGCAGCATGGGTATGAGAGAAGCAAAGCATTACATTCTCTGACCTTATACAAAGCATAGCACCAATTTTCTTTCTTAGATTATTGCTATGCTGCTTTGAAAACCCAATATGATCAATGGCAATCAAACAACACATTCCTTCTTTATATTGCCAAAGGGTAACTTGAGCCTTAAGTGCATGCAATACCCCTTTAGAGGCTTCATCCATCCTGCCAAACCCAATGGTTTGCATAGACTTTTGTGGTGTTATATCCACCTCTTGATATGCAAAATAAACAGTGTCAAATATTTTCTCTTTCATTTCACTCTACTCCTTTTACTTCGTTAAGATGATAGGCTAAAATATCTAAAACATTCAAGCCTTAATAAATAATTATTCTTCTCTTATACTTATAAAAGTGCAAAGTTACTTCAAATACATCTACCCCATGCAAATATAATCAAAATTAACTTTGCACGGAGTAAATACAATGGTCAACCTCATGGTATCACCCTTTTCTGTTTTTTCTTTTATTCTAACATATTTTTGAAGCAATTGTAACAACAATTCAACTCATGCAACCCAACACAATCCGACTTAAGTTAATTAATATTATAATTTATGTCGTATATACTTGACATAAAGTAATTTTTAGTATAATATACATTTCAGAGGTGATGACATGGGAAGAAATATTTCAATTAAGGTTGCCCGCGCTCAGCTAGACATGACGCAAAAGCAACTTGCAGAAAAAGTAGGAATTTCAAGGCAGACAATGAATGCCATTGAACAGGGGGAGTATAATCCCACTATAAAACTATGTAGAGCAATTTGCAAAGTTCTTGGAAAATCTTTAGATGAGCTTTTTGGGGAGGATGATAGTGATGATGAAAAAAACAAATAATTTAGATGAAATGCAGGAACAAAAGCTTTTAAAAATTGAACATAACGGATGCTGGTTCGCATTCTGGGCACTCCTTGTAGCAATTTTAATTCAAACAGCAATCTATGATGGCTCTATGATGCGCTCCGTTGCTGGAGAATGGATTGTTTTTATGTGCCTTGCTATTTATTTGATTATAGGCTCCTTGAAAAACGGCATATGGGACAGAAAATTTAAGGCAAATGGCAAAACCAATTTGATCTTGACACTTTGTTCCAGTTCAGCATGTGCCATCTTCTTTTTTATTTCTTCCTATGTTAAATATGGTTCATTAATGGGTTCAATTGCAACAGGGGTAATCATTTTTATGTCCGTATTTATATTGACCATTCTTACTCTTACTGTGACCATGAAGATGTATCAGAAAAAAGTTTCAAAGATGGAAACTGACTGTGATGAATAATTGGATTATCATCAACAAGCACAAAAATACTGATACACAATAATAAAAAATAAAAGCCCCAAACACAGAACCAAAAAAACTCTGGTTCTGCGTTTGGGGCTTTTTCATCTTCTTTTCCCATATACCAGATTGCTCATTTCACAAAGCATAACTTCAATTCAAGTATATGTTCTAGACGACCTATACTTCATCAGCGTTAATTGCAAATAACTGCTGTGCCAGATACGGTAACCATCAACATGCCATTGTCTGCCCCTAAAACTTCATAATCCACATCTACGCCTACAACTGCATTTGCACCCATAGAAGCAGCCCTTTTTACCATTTCAGCAATTGCATTTTCTCTGGCCGTAATCAGTTCTTCCTCATATGTACCTGATCTTCCACCAAAGAAGTTACTTAACCCAGCAACCATGTCCTTCACAAAGTTAACCCCGGAAATTACTTCACCAAACACAATGCCTTTATAAGCTACGATTTCTTTTCCTTCAATCCCATTAGTTGTTGTTACAATCATTTTTTTACCCCTCTCAATTGTTTATATTGTTTTTAAATAAATCTGCGAATTTGTGCGCCAAAAGGCAACAATGCAAGCCCTGCAAATTTAAAATGCTGAATACCAAAGGGTATTCCAATAATGGTTAAACAGCATATAGCGCCCATCGTTAAAGAACTAATTGCTAACTCAACTCCACAAAATAATATCCAAATTACATTTAAAATAATGGATCCTGAGTTTAAGTTTCCATAGTCAATTTGGGTTCCAAAGGGCCATATGACCATTTTTGCGAACTTAAAACATTGCAACCCAATAGGTATGCCTATGATGGTAATGCAGCAAATTATTCCTGCCAAAAACCAGCCGATTGCGGAGAAAACCCCTCCAAAAATCAACCATAAAATGTTTCCTAAAATACTCACTTATCTTTTTCCTTCCTATATAAAGACCGATAAAAGCTAACCACTTTATCATAGTCCACTGTCCTCAAGGCATCTTCACCCAAGGGCGAAAGTCCATAAATGCCTTTTTCTAATCTTTCAAACCATTGATACACATTGCTTTGCAAAATAGAGGAATACTTCCCCTCTTTCCCCATCAAGCGTAACTCCTTTACAGAAATTTTTCCAAACTCCTCGATGATACAACAAAGTTCAATGGACCTCTCTCGATATGCAGTCATTATCTTTCGTCGGGTCATGCCCCCAACATTTTCTGCAACATGACGATTATGAATTTCAGCCTGTAATCGCTCCTGCTTTTTTCGATTTTTCCTAACCATGCTATCAGCGGGTTCTAACACCACATCTACTGTTTTTAAGGGGCTATCTAAAGCAACTGTGATGAGTCCCACTTCTAGCCGCTTTAAAAGCCTTATCATATCCTTCCAAGTTCTGTCCCTCTGCCCCTTTTCAGGACGAGGGATTGCAACAAAAACCTGATCGGTTAAACTTTGTCGCTCCAAAGCTTGATAAACTAACTTAAGGTTAAAGCTCTTTTTCAATTCTATAATTAGAGTTTGACCCTCCTTGATGGCTGCAATGTCACAATGCTTCACCTCAGCCTGAACCTCATAGCCCTCATCTTCCAAGAATATTTTAATCGGCTCATATAAGTCTGTCTCTTTTAAACTCATACCTTTCTTCCTTTAGCCATAAATGCCTCTATCTCATCAACAGTACGAATCATGTTTTGTGTCATAACCTCACACCCATCATGAGTTACCAGCACATCATCTTCAATTCGAATGCCAATGTTCCATTCTTCAATATACAGCCCAGGCTCCACAGTCAGAACCATACCTTCCTGTAAATCCCGATCCATATACCTACCAATGTCATGGGTCTCTGCTCCTAAATAATGGCTAACACCATGATAATAGTATTTCGTTACATCCTCCATTGTTTTTGCCAAGCCCAATTTCTTCAGTTCTTTCAGATAATGCTCTTTTAAAACTTCATTCAAACGGGTAAAGGCCACTCCCGGTTGGATAGTCTCAATCACCTTTTTCTGCCCCGACAAAACAATATTATAAATAACCTTTTGTCTTTCCGTAAATTTCCCACTAACGGGGAAAGTTCGGGTAATATCCCCATTGTACCAACCTACTTGAGCACCAGCATCCACCAAAATCAAATCACCATCTTGGGTTTTCTGGTTGTTTTCAACATAATGGAGGATGGTACTACGTTTCCCTGCTGCTGCAATGGTTTGAAATGCCTTTTGGCGCACACCACACTTGGTCAAAACAAAATCAAAATATGCCTCGATTTCGTATTCCATCATACCCCCTCGGGTATTCTCCATCATTGCAAAAAAGCCCTCTTCGGTAATATGCATAGCTCTACGCATACGCTCCAATTCCCACTCATCTTTGATTAGCCTTAGGTCGCTAAAAATAGGATATAAGTCCTGGAATTGGATTACCGGATATTTTTCTCCTAATTCCTTTGCAAAGGAAAGAGATACCGTGGGTAAGGCATTCCAATCTCTGTTTTCCAAGTCCAAATAAACCGTCTTAATGTTATGCTTAAATACAAATTCGGCAAAGTCTTTACGAAAGCTATCAACAAACTCGATATGATCAATCTCCGATTGTTCCCTGGCTTCCTCTTCTGTAATATTTGCACCAACCCATTTTGCCAACATGCCATTATCTCTAGGGATATAAAGCGTTGTTGTAATGTCTGAAGCTGTCTTTGCCATAAAGAAAATACAGTTTTCTCGTTCTACCCCTGTTACATAATAAAAGTTTCGGTCGGGTGAAAAGGGATATTGCTCATCCCCCCGCTTATACGGCGCCTGCCCTGCAAAAAGTACGGCTACGCTGTTTTCAGTCAAACGCCTCTCCAGCTTTGCCCTATTGTTTTCAAAGTTACCCATATGAACCACCAAACCTCTCTCAATTATTCTATCACAATTCATTTTTTCGAATTCTAAGAAACTCTAATTAAAAACATAAGATTTTATTAATTCTTCTAATCCATCAAAAGATTCATTTTTTAATCATAAGAAAACAAATATATATTATTCACAACTAACAATGTTTCTTATTTTGCCAAAACAAATCCCTTTTCTTCAAAGAATTGAATTATCATACCCTGATTTCCTTCAAGCTTGCCTTGCACTGCCTCTGCTTTTCCTCCGCCCTTGCAGTCGAATGTTTTTTTCAATTCTTCGGCAATGGCAGGAGCATCTTTTTTCCGACTAACCAAAACAAATGCAAACCCTCTATCAGAGGGAGTTAAAACCATGGCTCGTCCCTCATTCTTTTCTGCTGCCAAATCGGCCAACTGCGTCATATCCTTGCCGCTCAAACCATCTTCCAATATCAATACATTTTCTACATGATTCGGCAATTTTTCTATTTTATTTAAGAAAGACTCCCACTTCCATTTTTTCACTTCTTGGATTAGATTATCCCTCTCACCCTGAATTTTGCTTACAGCCTCATCAATTCTATCCTCGGGAACTGAGAGCCTTCTTCCAACCTCACTAGCAGCCTGGTTTACCCTTTGCAAGTATACCAATGCTCTTTTTCCACAAAGTAATTCTATCCTAGTGCCACCTTTATAATTCTGTGCACCAATAATCTTAATCATACCAATTTCACCAGCAAGTTTCACATGTGTCCCACAACAGGCACAACAGTCATATTCTCCCGCTTGCACTATACGTACTTCTCCCGTCAGCTCTTTCTTGCTGCGGTATTCTAACTGCTCTAATTCCCCTTTGCTGGGGTAGGTAATATCTAAAGAAGTATTCCCCCAAATTGCTTCGTTGGCCTTTTCCTCCAGCCAAAAGATATCTTCTTTAGGAATCTGGGCGTTTAAATCAATGGTAATGCTATCTTTTCCCATGTGAAAGCCTACATTGTCACAGTCATACTTTTTGCAAATAATCCCTGAAAGAATATGTTCTCCCGAATGGTTTTGCATCAAGTCAAAACGCCATTGCCAGTCCACCTCACCATTCACTTCAGTGCCAACCTCCAATGGACCATCTCCATAATGAATGATCTCATTATCTTTCTCATGAGTATCGAAAATATGAACTCCACCCAACACACCTTTATCCCCAGGCTGGCCTCCCCCTTCGGGATAAAATAGGGTTTTGTCCATAGTAATATGGAAACAGCCATCTTTTGCTTCTTTACAAGAAATAACGCACCCGGTGAATTTCGTTTCGTATGCATTATGATAATATAATTTTTCTGTCATTCGCTCGCCTCCTGAAATACTTTAAAACAGTATAACACGCTTTTTAACCTAAGAAAAGATTGGCATATTCACTACTCCTAGGCGCACACATCAAATAAAATATAAAATTCTAACATCTGAATATGATTTATCAAAGTCAGTAATCATATCTTCTCCATTACTGATCCAAACAAGGCTAAAATTTTTGCAATAAAAAAGCAGACATTGAGTGGAATTACAATGTCTGTTTTTTATTTTTTTATACTCTATGCTAGGCTTTTACTTTTAAATCAAACCAATCCTACTTTTTGTAAATAATCCCAACTCCAACGGCACCAGGGCCTGCATATGTACCAACAACAGGTCCAATGAATCCATTTAGACAATTAGAAATATCAAAATCCTCAGCAAAGCATTCCTTTAGCTTAGCAATATTTTCATCTGCTTCTGCCTGGCAAAACATAATGGGATACTTTTCATCCACGTTGTCAGCCATTACCAACTCTTTCATTTTAGTAAACATTCTTTTTTTGCCTTTTGCTTTTGCAACATTAATGACCAAGCCATTCTCTGTTGCTAAAATGGGGTGAAGATTTAACATAGTCCCTACAATGGCTGCCGTACCGGATAGCCTCCCACCTTTTTTAACATATTTTAAGGTTTCGATGGCTGCATAAACCTTTGCTCTGCCAGATATATCATTCATTTCATGGAATAACTCTTCCGCAGTTACCCCCTCTTTTGCACGCTTTGCTGCAATTTCTACCAGCAGCCCCAAAGCAGAACAAACATTATGAGTATCTACAATCCAAATTTTATCACTTTCCAAAGATGCCTTAGCAATATTTGCAGACTGCACCGTTCCGCTTAACTTGCTACCGATTAATATACAAACAACATCATCCCCTTTTTCTAAGGCCGCTTGAAAAGCCAACTCAAAGGAATGTGGTGTAGGCTGTGCTGTTGTGGGAATTTCATGGCTGTTTCTAAGCTGATGATAAAATTCCTCCGAAGTCAGGTTTTCACCATCAATAAATGTCTGGTCTCCAAAATGCACCGTCAGAGGTACACATACAACACCGATTTCCGCTAACCTTTCACGAGATAAATCGCAAGTGCTGTCCGTAATAATCTGTACCATTTTATTTCCTCCTTAAATTAAACGGCAAACGCCAAATATAATCAATTTTTAATCTTTCTTCATATTATAATGGTTTTTAATACTACGTCAACCGTTTTCTGATAAAGAGCAAGGGAATATTTTGGAATATATGTCGTATTTATGAAAACTCTTCACGTTTCAAAAATAATAGTCTTGGAATGTTCACATAAAAAATAAGGCTCAGAAAATTTCTTTTCCAAGCCTTTTATATTTTTATTTCAAAGTTATTGCTCTTCTACCACTTCTTCCAAAGGAGCATCTTTTGCATTGCCTCTAAGTAGAGCAACTCCGCCTAAAATGACTGCAATTGCAAGAACGATTCGTGTTGCACTATGGTTCAATCTCCATGCCAATTCCCAGAAAAATCCGTCAATAAAAGGATTTAATATATTCATACCAATTTGTGCAAGCATGCAAATTCCAAAGAAAATTAATACGGCTGCAACCAGTTTTTTGTTTCTTTTTAATACCTCATCTGCTTTGGCAAAATCAACATCATTAAAAACCAAGTATCTATCCTCTTGGGCTAAAAACTCTTCCTCTGGCATATTACGCAAATTGTGTGTATGGAAAAAACTATAAAACCATACTACTGGAACAACCGCCCACAAAACTTCTAGGTTTGCCCAACCGCCAAAGGCACCAACACCCCAAAAAATTAACATTAAGCTAATTCCTTGCTTATAAAGCCCCATGTACATCTCGCCTGCGCCCGGCACCAAGGAACAACAAAACGTGAAAAATGAATTCTTTTTGTTTTTCATCACTCTTACCTCCAAAAAATATTATGATTATGATTGCCACTAACATAATTTAGTATATCTGATTCTTATTTGGATTTCTTTCACTCTTTATTAAGAATTTATAAATTTTCATAAAAAAGCACCTACAAAAAATTTGTAAGTGCTTTCCATATTAGTCTAAAAAGGATTCGATTACCGCCCACAGCTCATCCACACCAGTTTTCTTTTCCCCAGAAAAAGGAATTAAAACATCATCCGGTCCAAGGCCAAATGTTTTTCGTATTACAGATAAGTGTTTCGGTACCTGACTTCGATTTAATTTATCTGACTTCGTAGCAGCAATAACAATGTTATAACCGTAATGTTTTAACCATTCATACATGATAACATCATTCTTACCTGGCTCATGACGAATATCTATTAAAAGAATAATTGCCCTTAATTCTTCTCTTTTCTCCAAATACTCCTCAATCATTTGCCCCCATTTTGCAATTTCGGTTTTGGGTGCTTTCGCATATCCGTAACCTGGCAAATCCACAACATACATTTGATCGTTTACATCATAAAAATTAATGGTTCTTGTTTTGCCAGGCTGAGAACTGGTTCTAGCCAAAGCCTTACGACCCAAAATCGCATTGATTAATGTAGATTTTCCTACATTTGACTTGCCAACAAAAGCAATTTCCGTCTTTCCATCCACAGGGTAGTGAGAAAAATTTGTTCCAATTGCCGCCAATGAAGTATTCTTTACTTCCATATTTCCGCTCCCTTCACCAATGCAACTTTCAGCACATCATCCATGGTCTTTGCTAATACAAAGTCCATGCCTTCCTTGATTTCGTCGCTGATTTCCAATAAATCCTTTTCATTTTCCCATGGCAAAACTACAGTTTTAATACCAACCTTTTTTGCAGCTAGCACCTTTTCTTGCAACCCACCAATAGGGAGAACTCTGCCGCGAATTGTCACCTCTCCTGTCATAGCCACATCATGATGCACCTTTTCAGAGGTTAAAGCCGAGAGGATCGCAGTTGCCATGGTAATCCCCGCGGAGGGTCCATCTTTTGGCGTTGCCCCTTCAGGGATATGTATGTGGATATCCTTCTTCTTATAAAAATCTGCTGGCAGACCAAAGCTCTTTGCCTGAGAACGGATATAGCTTATCGCCGCCTCCGCCGATTCCGTCATTACCTTACCCACATTTCCAGTAAGTCTAAACTTCCCTTCACCGTCCATGGCATTAACTTCAATAGAAAGAGTAGTTCCCCCAACAGCAGTCCAAGCCAAACCACGCACAATACCCACCTGAGGCTTCTTATAAATTGAATCCTGAGAATATTTTCTTTTTCCAAGGATACTCTCCAAGTTTTTTGCAGTAACGGTGATTGATTTTTTCTCGCCACTAAGAATAGACTTCACTACTTTCCTGCAAACTTCGCCAATCACACGCTCTAACTGACGAACGCCGGCTTCCCTTGTATACCCATCAATCAATTCTTCAACTGCATCATCTCTAAGTTTGATTTGGGTAGCTGTTAAACCATTGCGTTTGCGTTGTTTTCTTATCAAATGTTCCTTAGCGATATGTAATTTCTCCTGAGCAGTATAGCTACCAAGGGAAATAACTTCCATTCTGTCCAAAAGTGGCCTAGGAATGGTATCCAAACTGTTTGCTGTACACATAAAAAGCACTTTTGATAAATCGTAAGGCAACTCTACAAAATGGTCACGGAAAGTGCTATTTTGTTCTCCATCTAAAACCTCAAGCAACGCCGCCGCAGGGTCTCCATTGTGAGAAACACCCAGCTTATCAATCTCGTCCAAAAGCATCAACGGATTTACCGTCCCTACTTGCTTCATTGCGTTGATAATACGCCCCGGCATAGCCCCAATATAAGTTTTTCTGTGGCCCCTTATTTCAGCCTCGTCCTTCACACCACCCAAAGACATCCTGATATACTTACGGTCTAACGCCTTGGCAACAGAACGGGCAATTGAGGTTTTACCAACACCAGGAGGTCCAACCAAGCAAAGGATTGTAGGTCTTTCTTCGGGAACATTCTGGCGTACCGCCAAATATTCTAAAATACGTTCCTTTACCTTCTCTAAACCATAGTGATCCTCATTTAAAATCTGCTCTGCCCCTGACAAGTCAAAACTTTCTTGGGTCGTTTCATTCCATGGCAGGCCCAACAACGTTTCAATATAATTCCTAGAAACATTAGATTCAGGTGAGGTCACAGGAATTTTCAGCATCCGGTTGATTTCCTTTTCCACCGCTTGCTGCACTACTTCAGGTGGATTTTTCTCCTCCAGCTGTTTGCGATATTTTTGGGCATCGGCTCCAACGCCGTCTTTATCCCCCAACTCCTCTTGTATTACTTTGAGTTCTTCCCTCAGATAATATTCTCTTTGGTTCTGCTCAATACGGGCTTTGGTTTTTCCCTCAATCTCCTTCTTAATCGTTAGAATCTGCTTTTCATTTTGCATTATTTCCAAAACCGCTTCCAAACGCTCAAAAGGATTCATTACTTCTAAAATCTTCTGTTTGCGATCATATGAAATTTCAAGCCCTGCTGCAATCAGGTCTGCTAATTTTCCTGGCTTTGACGCCGCTGTAACACTACTTAATAAATCGGATGCCGTGCTATTAGGCACATATTTGATATATTCTTCATAGCTTTCTGTCACTACACGCATATACGCCTTCAAATAGTCATCAGGCTCATCAATAAAATCTTGCTCCAGGGATGTTATCTCTGCAAAATCCGCTGTGGATTTAATCCAAATTGCTTCTAGCCTTCCACGCTCCTGCCCTTCAACGATGACATGGGTTACATTTCCAGGAAGCTTTAACACCTGCTTAATACTACACAAAGTACCGATTTCATATAAGTCTTTCTGGGCCGGATCGGGTGTTGCAGGGTCAATTTGTGTCACTAAAAACACCTTACCACCACTGCCCTCTGCCGCAGTTACTGCATCTAATGAGCGTTGCCTACTAACGGGAAAACTAATAGCCATACTCGGGAAAACTGTTAGCCCCCTAAGCGCGATCATAGGTACTTTGATCGTTTGCTTTTTTTCCATTCTTCCACCTCTGTTTTCTATATTCAACAAAAAAGAATATACTATTTTTAGAATATAAGCGGAGAACTATAATTAGGAATACACACTTTCCTTTTCCTCTCATTCAAAGGCATTACGTATCTTTAATACGCATTGCTCTGTGCTTTATTAGCATCTACTATACCACCAAGCACACTATCGAATATATCTAGCAGGCGCAAAAGCCTTTGGCCTAAAAGCCTTGTGTCTATGAGAGTTGAAAAGAATAGCATACTGCATTCACGGTTCTCCGCTAAAACTTTACATATTATACCCCAAATTGAACTTGCGGTCAAATAACCAAGGCATTTTCCCACACTTCTACTATTAATCCCTTTCTTTGGCTGTTAATATGCTGCTTTCATCAATAACAACACGATCTCCATCTTTTCTAAACACCTGCTCCAAAAGATCATCTACATTATCCAAAGGTTCCACAGTAATGCCTAGCTTAGTAAAAGCTTCTCTCCAGTTTTCCTTGGGAATAAACGCCCATCTTACCCCAGCTTCAACTGCTGCTGCCAGTTTGTCTGCCACACCACCAACGGGTAATACCTGCCCACGCAAACCAATTTCTCCGGTCAAAGCAATATCCCCCTCAACGGCTACACCTGTAAAAGCTGAATACACAGCCAAAAACATGGCAATGCCTGCTGATGGCCCATCCACAGGTGTTCCACCTGGGAAATTAATATGAACCTGATATTCTTCTTTCACAAACCCATATTTTTCCAAAACAGTCAAAACATTTTCGGCAGAACTACGAGCATTGCTTTTCCGGCGGCTAGAACGCTGTCTACCCTTAATTTCCTCTTCTTCTACAATACCAGTTACTGTCAAAATTCCTTTTGTTGATTTTTGGACTGTTGCTTCCACAGCTAGTAGCGTTCCACCGCCACCGCCAACAACCGCCATACCATTTACCACACCAACTTGTGCTTTTCCGTTTACTCTCCTACGCAAAATTGGTTGATACCTCCCCGCTTCGGCCACCCAGTCTAAATCTTCAAAGGTAATTTTTCGATTTCCCTCCATTGTAGCCAAAGAAGTTAAGGATTGAACCATATTTACAGTATCCCTGCCCCCACGAGCATAACAGGCAATTCTTTCGCACAATCCCTCTTCGTAGGGAATGTTACCCCGGTTCAAGCTGTTTCTTGCAATTTGTTCTACGGCTTTTTCGTCTAACCCTTCAAAGAATACTTCTGTACAACGAGAGCGTAGTGCAGGCGGTATATCAGAAGGATTTCTTGTCGTAGCTCCAATCAAACGGAAATCCGCCGGTATACCCTTTTGAAAAATCTCGTGAATATAGGGGGGCGTATGTTTATTATCTCGGTTATAGTAACTGCTTTGAAAACGCGCAATTCTATCCTCTAAAACCTTCAAAAGCTTGTTCATCTGAACAGGATGTAGCTCCCCAATTTCATCAATAAATAAAACACCACCATGAGCCTCACAAATAGCTCCTGGCCTTGGTTGTGGTACACCAACTTGTCCAAATACACCGGCCCCTTGATAAATAGGATCGTGCACCGAACCCATTAAGGGGTCAGCAATGTTTCTCTCATCAAATTGAAGAGTAGTGGCATCAATTTCAACAAACTTTGCATTTTCATCAAAAGGACTTTCTTCTTTATTCTTTGCTTCTTCCAAAATCAAGCGAGCCGCTGCCGTTTTCCCCACTCCCGGAGGACCATAAATCAATATATGCTGAGGATTCGGCCCACACAAAGCAGCCCTTAACGCCTTAATTGCTTTTTCTTGCCCAATTATTTCAGACAAATCTCTAGGGCGTGTTTGCTCAGACAATGGCTCCGTCAACATCCGCTCTCTCATATTCTCAAGTGCTTCCATTTGTTTCAAATTTTCGTCAGGGGAAAAACCGCCTCCCACCAACTTCTTTTTGCTTTTCGTAAAAAAATAGTACGCACCCATACCAAAAAAAAGTAATTGTACTATTGTGAGTATACTCCAACCATTCACAAGATCCTCTCCCTTTTTCATTTTTCTGGTATTAGTATCTCGAAAAAATAAAAATCTATCCATGAGAAACGAAAAACATCATCATTTTATTTCACTTTATTCCCCAAAGATATGATCCGAAAAAATCAACTTCACTACAAGCCCATTCACCAGCAAAACTATATTAATCTCTATGTAACAGATTGTATTTATACCCATTTCAATCCCCAAAATAAGCTTTTATCAATTAGGGGTAGTGCATCCATCCAACCTTTTTATCCACCACATCTTTCTCTTTAAAAAGATAACGAGTAGTAACCCTTAAGTCACTACTCGTTTCCTAATTCAATATATAGCTTGCCTCAAACAGAATAATTACACCCCTAGCACGCTATCATGTTTCATCTGTACTATACGGTAACTGCATCCATTCATCAAAATCCGGATGTTCAATATAATACTCATAATACTTTTCTTCAGGGTATATTCGTTGATCTAGCGTTACTGCCCTGAACATACCTATACCAAAAACAATGGTTAATCCAATACATACCCCCAGATAAATTAATCCCGCTTTGGCCAAATTTCTTCTATTTAAATTACTATGTTTGTCAAGAGCCCAAATTAAGAGAACAATGATATTCACAACAGGAATCATAAGAATTAGCCCAATCAAAAGATAATCTCCCAAAGATAATGGGGCATAGGGACCACCTTTAGGGGGAGTACTATGTTCATTTCTTTCCCTATGATTTTTTTCATTATTTTCAAGTAATACACCACAATTTATACAATAAAGGTCATCGTATCCCACATCTTGTCCACACTGATTACACTTTCTATTCATCCGCTTCATCCTTCCAAACAAATATATTCTTTTATATTAAGTTTATCATATTTTGTCGCTTTCGTCTTTTAATTTTTCTTAATTTTCCTATTGTAAACCATTTTGACCAATTTAGTTGACAACTTTTATTGTTAGGTTTACAATCCAATCAAAAATGAAAAAGGAGTCAACTATGAAAACAAAGGATTTAACCAAAATCGCCCTCATGACAGCTATCATTTGTATTTTAGCCCCGATCAGCATTCCTATACCTGCAAGTCCTGTTGCCCTAACTCTATGTACCTTCGCCCTTTATATATCCACCTATGTTTTAAGCCCAAAACAGGCCATTTCAGCAACTGCATTATACATTTTTATAGGGGCTATCGGTATCCCTGTTTTTTCTGGCTATACTGCTGGCTTAGGAAAGTTCGCTGGGCCTGGCGGTGGCTACATTGTGGGATATCTCTTTTTAGTTGCAATTAGTGCAACTTTTGTGCGTAAATATCCAAACTCCCCTTTGCTTCAAATGGGCGGGGCACTTCTTGGCACAATGGTTACTTATATTATAGGAACATATTGGATGGCGACTGTCACCAACGCTAGTTTCCTCGCCACATTGCCCATGGGGGCACTGGCTTTTATCCCCTTAGATATTGTTAAAATCATTCTTTCTTGTGTAGTCGGCAGAAAAGTACAGCACTATCTTGGTACATAAGTATTTTAAAACTAAAACCATATATTTAAAAAATCTCAAAAGTTATAAAAAACAACTTTGAGGTTTTTTTATTTGTCCTTTTCATCAGTTTAGTTTGTTCTCTAAATTTTAAATCGTTTAAGCAAATCCATCTTTGATTAGTCCTAGCACTTTATTTTTTAACCTCCATATGATGATATTGTAAAAACCAAAAGGAGGCTTTTCTTATGAAGGAAATGTGTAATCATTTTGTTTCCGATAACTGTTCCTGCGTTAAAGACCAAATGCCCGATAATATGATTCCCGAATATAGTATGCTCATCGAAGAATCCATGGAATTGGCGCAGGCTTATGTTCCTTTTCAACCCTATACAGCTCCCATGAGCCAAGCACAAAGTCTTGTTTGCGGCACAGCTTTTTCTGATTTAGTAGTGCCTTACTGTTCCGGCTGGCACCTATTTCAACTTGCAAAGGAGGTTTGAGCAATGACACGCAATGATATGCTTACTAAGCTGATGGAATTAGACTTTATTTCTCTGGACCTAGGACTTTTTTTGAACACGCATCCCGATAATACTGAAGCTATTGATACGTATAATCAGGTTATCACCGCAGCTGACGCTTTGCGCCTTAAATTTGAAGAATCATACGGTCCTTTATGCTCCTTCCGTAGCTATGCAACGGATACAGAACATTGGCAGTGGGAAAACAACCCTTGGCCATGGCAAAAAGAAGCAAACGTTTCTTTTGCAGGAAAGGAGTGTATGTAAATGTGGATTTATGAAAAAAAATTACAGTTCCCCATTAATATTAAAAATCCAGATGCACGTTTAGCTAAAATTATGCTAGAGCAATACGGTGGTGCTTACTCCAATAGGGTATATGATAAATTATGCCGTATTCCTACTTACATTCGTAGACCCAACCGAAAAAAACCTTTTTAATCTACCGTTCAATGAAAATATGATATACTGGATATAAAAAGAAAAGAAAGTACTGACGCATAAGATTACGTCATTGCTTACTTTTCTTTTCTTTCATTTCATCATTCACACAATATCTTCTCCTCCAGATAAATTATTATTCCCATTTTTTTGAAGTTGTGATATTCTGGAACATAAGGAGGCGAAGTTCTATGGGAGCAAAAGATGAAAATTTAACATTAAATCAGGTAGATGAAAACCTTGATGATTTTGAATCCTTATTTCTTACTAATTATGTTTTTGAAGATGAGTTTGAAGATTCTTTTAACGAAGAAAAACCGCTAGAAACTCCCCCTTTAATAAAATATGAAAAAGAGGAAGTTAGCAAGTCTGTGCTAACACCCGAAGAAGTAAAGGATAAATTTGATATTTTAGCCAGGAAAAAACAACTATCCGATTATGAAATAACAGATACTAAAATTATCCTTAAAAATGAATTCGGAGAAACTCTTCATAGTTTCGATCTAAAAACTGATGAAGATTATGAAAATAGACGTAATTCGATTTATTATCTTCATCAATACCGAGTGACCTTAGTTTTTCTTTTTCTGTGCTTGCCTTTTGTCCTAGTTTTTATTTCTTATATTAAAAAATTTGGATTTTTACGTTTTTTAGCCTCATTACCACTCACTATTTTTTTAGCTATTATTCCATCATTCCTTTTCTTGGGGGTAATTATTGCTGTTCCCCATGCCTTAGGTTGGGAACATATAAAAGAAATACCTATGCGGAAAATTATTCTTGTATCAATTATTGTTTTTATAGTCGCAGCAATACTTCTTTTCTTTTCGCCCATTATTTAATTTAAAAGCCTGTACCTACAAACGTAGACACAGGCTTTCCTTTATCTTCTATATTTCTTCGCAATGTTAAAACTATCGTAAATAACATCTCTTTGTTCCTTGCTATATCCATTCTGCAATACCCATTGCACAAATGCTTCCCTTTTCTCCCATGTGGGCAAGCTGCGATTTTTTAACACCACAAACTTGTTTTTTATCTGAATAAAATCATCCATCTTCATTCCTGCCTGATCATACTGATAAAGCCATTTATCTGTATCTTTTGATATTTTTTCTCTATAAATATATTTCTTTGCTTCATTACTTAGCTTAGATTCCAGTAAGATATTGCGCTTGCGGTTATCCGTTTTGTCTCCGGCAAGTTGCTCAATGCATTCATAAATAGCAGTATCATCCTCACCCAATTTCCGCAGCATATCCATAGCCGCTCTGTCTTTGTCACTGGCAAGCAAATCATAATAAATAATGGCTCTACCCTCTTCCCTGATGGGTACCATCCGCAATGCCTTTCGTTTTTCCTCCTGGCTTTCTGCCGCCATTACCTGCCCAATAGCACCATATGCCTGTAAATTCACAATCCCCTTTTCTTTCAGTTTTTCATAAGTCGACGTTCTTTTTTCGCTGAATGCTTTGGTCTGGCCGTCCAAATACCCTTGCGCCTCCGGCAATGCCCATTTACCAAACACGCCCGCCTGTGCCCATTTTGTGGGACTAGACTGGTCAACAGCAAATTGCAATCTTTCTCCCTTGTTGGTCACTGTATAGCTACCACCCTTTGCCATTGTGCTGAGTCCACCAATTGTTTTTCTTACCTGTCCACCACCAAATGGTGGGATAGTGTAATAAAGAGGATTTAATAAGTCTTTCTTTACATCCGCCCAAGCCTTTTCCCCTGAGGTAATTCCCGCAAATGAATCTATCATTGACCCGCCTGCACCAACACCGGGTATTGCAGCACTCAATGGAATACGACCACCGTCAAATACCACCCCTCCGAAAAACGGCACATTTCCGCCAGCATCTTTCAACAAATTCCCTACTGCCTGTGATGGTTTTTTTGCCTCCGCCGTATCCGTAAGTTGTAACCCTTTTCCCTGAATGATATCGCCGGCTATATCAATTGTATTCCGCATCCCCGTTCCCGTAAAATCCCTCACTGCCCTATTAGCAATTCCAATCGGGTCTAACGCAGAACGTCTACCGGTCAATTTTTCATACACATCATTGTAAAGATATGCACTCAAAAGCACCCCTGAGTAAATTTTCATCGCCCTAATAGCACTGCCATGAGCCTCTTTCGGAAGGTCTTTTAATAGGAAATCAAGTTGGTTGTTTACCTCAAGCTGAAACATGGTCAAAGGCTTTGCTGCCTTACTGTGAAAGATAGTAGGCATTGCCCCCTTGCTTCGCCCCGCAAATAGCCTTCTACAATAATCATCTGCTTCTAAAATCGCCTTGCCTTCATCGATGCCTTTTTTCAGATTATCATAAAATCTACTTCGCCATACAGCCTGTGTAGTAAACCTATCTACCAATTCCATAGGGGACACAGCTATATCCGTTACTTTTTGTAATCCCGTTTTATACAGCATTTCTCGTCCTTCACGAGTAGTCAAGAAAGCACTTTTTCTCGTAATATCGTCAATCCCATCCTTGAACATATATTGCAAAGATTCCTTCAATCCTTTCATGTTACTCTTGGTACTCATAGGGCTCATACCCTGGGTAATGGGAATAATATTTGTAATTGCCGAACCAATATTTCCGGCTACCATGTTCGCACCAATGCGGCTTTCAAGTGTGTTAACAGCCTTGTATACACTTCGTCCAAATACATCCGTTTCCAGTACTCTGTCTAAGGAGTGCTTTTTCCCGGCCAACAAATCTGTGTAACGGCGGATATTATTTACATAGTTTTGTAAGGTATGGTTCTTCCCATTCTGTTCATACAATTTATCAAGCTTTTCTCGTATTTCTTCTGCGCTTAACGCAGGGTTGCTTTTGATTGCATCCGCCTCAGCCTTTACTCCATCCGGCGAAAGAGTATATCTCAAATGCTCCTCATACTCACGCAGATTTTTGATGTTATCCGTATGATAAATCACATCGCTAATGTCATCCAGATATTTATCCATTGCCCGCAGTGCATCATAATCGGTCTTATCAGTGGTACGTTCCAACAGATTCCCTGCCCATTTCTTCCCCGGACGGAAGTTTTCTGTTCTTCCGGCAATATCCATGGGCAATTCTTTAGAAGCAAAATCGAATCCCAATTTCTGTAAAGCTTTCCCCATAGGGTCGGCGGCATCATCAAAAAACATGCTTGGAAAGTATCCTTCAATATACCCGATAGGATCATAACCATTACGAATTAAAACCTCATTGATTTTGGGATGAATCTCTTTATAAACACGCTGGAATAGCTGGATACCCTTATCTATTTTTGCAAGCTGCTCCTTGGATACGGCGCTTTCTGCCGCTTTTATCTCTGCCCAGAGCCTGTTGTATGCATGAACCTCCTGAGGGCTCATCCCATTGCCCTTTCTTTCAAGTTCTCGTAATTGGGATCGCTTGGTACCCAACCAATGCACTAAACCACTCTCACTAAGCTCATATGTCTGTTCCTCTACACCTTGCAAACCTTTTACAGTTACCCCATATTTCTTTTTTGTATCAATATTAAGTTTCTTTACCTTATCAGTAATACCCTTCATAAAAAGCTGTCTATCCCGTTCAGCCGTATGAATTGGCTCAAATATTTTTTCAAAAATACGCTTCGCCGTTTTCTTGTCTGTCACTTTTTCTAAAATACGCTCCTGTGTTAATCGCCCCATAAGAGAAGGATTCATATCCCTCCACCCCTGCTTGCCATCAGTGGACACCCTGATTTCGCCCACTGCATCACCTATCATCTTTGAACGTCCTGTGGCTTTGGCAACACGATAATCACCAATGGCACCCTCAATTTGGCGAAGTTGCTTTTCAGCATTGTAAACATCCGTAATGCGCTTTACCATGTCCGCTAAATTGGGGACAGCAGTTCTGCCAATATCATCAAAGGAAATATCTCCATTTAACAGTTGTGTGACCATCAATTTCTCTGAATTGGTAAGAGCAGCTTTCTTCTTTGTTCTCTCTAGCTCTTTTCTCAGCTGATACCTTTCATTGAATAATCCTTCCATATCCTTTGTGGAAAGAGAATCCATGTTCATTTTCATTTCGGAAGCCATGACCTTACGAATCTGCTTTGCCCTTCTCTCTTCCTGGCGTTGTGTAACCCTCTGCAAGTTCCCCTCAACCTTGGCCAAAGAAGCATTAAAACTTTCTTTTAAAGAAGCACGCTCTTCCTTACTCAATGTTTTCAATAAAGATGTCTGCTTTATTTTCATATCATCTGCAACTTTTGCAATCTGCTCTAACTGTTCCGCAGGATGAACAATGTCCCCCGGAAACCGTTCTGGAAACAGCGAATGTAACTCATTGTATGCAACATCAATATATTCACCCTTTTCCCCCTTTGAAATCCCACCTATTTTGCCAAAAAGACTTTTTCTAAATTGGTCAAAATCAGGAATGTTCGCAGCATCCATTTTAGAAATTCTTAAAACTGTTTTCTTAAGTGTTCCCTTTAAATTTTGGTCAATTACCTCTTTGTTTGAAATTCCACCCATAGAGATCATCTCGTTAAATATCCGTTCTTTTGTTTCTCTTGATATGTTGCCATGCAGCCTTACATCCGTAGCCGCCTCTTGCAACAGTTCTTTTGAAAGTTTTGTATTCTCTTTACCATGAACACCGGTTATCTTCTTTAATTCCCGTAAAGCCTCATTCACAGCCCTGCTTTCCTCTGCAAACGCCATGTTGTCTGCATATCCTAATGTTTCTGCAAGTTCTGCTTTTCTTGCCTTTTTTTCCTGGATAAACCGCTTTGCCTCAGGTGAATCCTTTCCATGCTGGGTAACAATAGTTTTATATTCCTCACGAATCCCTTTACCATCTATAAGGGATTTCAGCTCGTCATTTAATGCTTGCCTGTTTTCTACATCCAAAAGCCCCTTTACATTCCCTGAAAAACCCAACTCTTGCAATTCGGCAGCAGTCATTATACCTTCAGATAATGGAGGGGTCTCAATTAATAAATCTCGCTGTGTACCTGTTTTATCAACTTTTTGCATTCTTTCAGCAAGTTCCCTCTCCGCTGTCTCGAGTTTGTTGCCTTTCCCAATATTTTTTAACTCTGCATCCTTGACTTTCCCATTTTTCCTTGCTAAACTTAACATAGGGTCTGCATTAGAGTACGACTCGGGCAATTGTAGCCCGTTGTCAAGTAGCTTTTGCAGATTCCTTTTTTTATTCAGATAAAGAATATTGCCATCTTGTTTTTGTTTTTTCATAAAATCAACAAAACCTTGGCGACCATACATCGTAGGTATCACATTACTAAACTCAAGAAAATTATTTTCCCCAACTCGAAGGGGCACGATAACTGGTTGACCGTAGGCATCTATCATATCAGTTAGCACAACAATGCTCTTATCTCTTGTTGCAGATTTCAATATTGCAACAGGTTTTTTTAATTTTTCTGGAATCTGTCGTATTGCCTCAAACCCAAGGTTATGACCTTGAATATACTTGACATTTGCATCTGAAATCCCTGAACTCTTTGCTAATGTTTGTCTATATTCCGCTGGGTACGCTACTTTAGGAACCACTGTCTGAGGCATCATCATTTCCCCATCTGTCATTCCATATTTCTTCAATATCCCCGGCGTTTCCCCCAATTTTATATATTCATTTGATGGCAATTCCCCTAACATACTCCTCTTCATTTGAACTGAGATATTTTTTTGTGCTTCTTTTGTTTTAGCTGCAGCATTTAAAACCTTTCCCCCAGATTCCAACGCACCAAATCCAAGATTAAACCCTAAGTCCATCGCCTGTTGCTTGGCCACATCTGTTGCAATCTGACCTTTGCTCTTTCCGGCTTCAATCCCTTCCAGCACCACCGTTGGCGTGGTTAGAAGCGTATCAGCAGCTTGTTGCCCTAATATATTCCCTCCAAACTGCAATCCTTTGCTAATAGCAGGATTATACTTCCCTAAGGCATACAACTGCTGTGCCACCGCAGGAGCTGTACTTGCTCCCATTTTTGCCCCTAGTGCAGAGGTTGCTTTTGCCACCTGTCCCTCTATAAGTGGGGAAAATGCTGCATACTTTAAACCCTCACCCATAAGACGTCCTGATGCTACACTAAGAGGGTTATCCTCTGCCGCTTGCTGTCCAAGTTTTTTTCTTGCTTCAGCGGTGGCCTGTAGCTGTGTATCCCCACTCGTTTCAACAAAATTGTCCGATAGCTTATTTCCCACATAATTCAGTCCATAGGCATCCCCATAGCCTTTACCCCTTGCGTATGCCTTTGTCATATATGTGAGGTCACCCTGCAACGTAGTAATTTCATTAGCCAACTCTGAATTCCTTTTTCCGCTAAATAAGTTTTTATCTCTCATTCTTCCTGTAACAGCAAGCCCTTTTTTTGCTGCTAGATTACGAGTATTTGCATCCATTTCCTTGTCATTAACCACATAGCGATATTTCTCCAGAATCTCTTGATCAGAAAGCAAACTATCATTTGTTTCATAAAGCATTGTTTTCCTATTCTTCGCAACACTTCTCTGAGGCTCCGTCTTTTTTGTTGCCGTTACCAGGGTTGGATTAACCGTCACATGGCTCTGCACGGGCTTGTTGTCCAAATTAATATTTGTAGTTGGCTTTTTCTTGGCTGTCAGTGTTCTAAAGTCGGCCATAGTCGGCTTCTGAATTGTTATGCTTCCCATCTGGTTTAGCGTACTTCCCCTAGAAGGAGAGGCAGGGAAATTCCCTGCCTCTTTGGATACGGTACCTTCTACACGTTGGGCAGCCTTGTAAAGTCCCATGGAATTATTGTCATGAGTAACTCTTGCACCGCTAGCATTTAATGGGGTTTCCTTGCTTCCCTTTGCTAAGTTTTGAAGAAAATCACTTGCAATAGGCTTTTGCACTACGGTCTTTGTGGAAACTGCTTTTTTATCTTCTTCAACTCTTCTTTTCAAAAAATCACTTGCCGCCATAAAATGCCTCCTTATCGCTTCGCAGTGTAATAAACTGTAATGTTACCTTTGCCATCTGGCAACTGTGTTTCAGTTATTGCACCGTTATTTACATATTTCAGTAAATCTGCATTGCTTAACTGGCCAAACCCAGGAACGAATACCCATCCACTACCGCTTTTATTCCCGATACTGGTTTGCGTTTCAGTTTCTGCGCTTCTAGTGGTGTTCTTAGATGAGCCACTACCTCTTCTGCCGCTACCACCGCTTGCTGCCTGCTTCAACGCTGAAACGTCATAACCAGCCGCCGCCAGCTTGTCATAGTCTCCAAGTTTCAAGGCCATTTCCAGTTCATACTGTTTCAACCCAGTTTGATATTGGCTCAGACTGTCAGTGTACTGCTTCTGCTGCCATTCCCTATCTAAACTATCCTGATGTTGCTGATAATTAAACTGCTGTAACCACTGGTTGTAAGCTTGATCCTGTGTCTGCTGTTGCTGTCTTGCCGCTAATGCAGCCTGCTGTGCATCCGCATAATACCCACCAATATCACTGTCAGCCTGCAATTTGGCCATCAAGGCACTGTTGGCATACTGTTGTAGCATCTGCTGTCTTGCCTGCTCATTGCTATTCAGATTGTTTTGGTAAGAGGTTGATAACCCCAATTGAGCACTCTCACTAGCACCACCACTAATGCCCATGGCTGCTAATTGCTGGGGTAAATTTACTTGGCTTTGTCTGCTTGCAATATAAGCCTGTCTGGCCAATTCATCATAGTTTAGGTTTCCTTGGCTTTTCTCCTGATCAAGCTGGGCAAGGGTTTGCTTTAGCTGCGCATTCCTCGCATCCGCTAATGATGAAGCAATACCGTCATATCCGCCAAGGCCTAAACCCCGTTCCTGTTCTGCCTGTGGTCTATAATAATCACCATTGTAATTCATTAAGCCACCACTCATGCCATACTGGGAACGCAATGCCTCATTACTCAAATTCAAATCCTTTGGGTCTGAAAGCCTGACCGCATATGTATCGTTTGCCTTACCTTGAGCTGCCAAAATATTGTTCGTTCTTGCAATGGCTGCTGCCTCTCGTGCTTTGTGGGCATCAATGTTCCCACCGGTATGCGTATAGCTCAGGTTACCATTGGCATCATATGCCTTGGTCGTTACTGAATTTCTGTTATATTCGTCAACATATCTGTTTCCCAAATCATCCACCCTCGCTGTCATGTCCTGAATAAACCCAATATCATTCTCACCAAGGCCATAGCCATTACTGTTTTTTGTTGGATAATAACGGTAATTATCCCTAAGTTTTTCTGCCATCTGGTGAGCTGCCGCCATTGCAGTATTGTCACCCTTTGATTTCGCATCATTATATGCAGTCTGATATTGACGCATTAGGGCTAAGTCTGGAAGGCTCAAAGAACTATCTCCTGAATATGCCCCTTTTTGTGCATCGTTTTGTTCGTCCATCCTGTTATAATAAAATTTGCCATCCTTCTGAAAGGGCATTACCCCAAGTCTTTTCAACTGTTCTGTGTAAGCCTGGTTTTCTGCCATCAACTTTGCCTGCTCCTGGTCAGTTGCTATTGAATAAAGCTGGCTGTTTTGCTCCATGGCCGCAAGGGTGCTTTTCAAACTGCTATCCATAGCATTCTTTTTTATCCTGTTCATATCTAGGGCACCCGTTCCACCCTTACCAGAGGAGGACGCCGACCCATTGCTGTAAATGTTGTTGCTGTACCCGTTCTTGTTCTGCCCCGTACCGTTCATCCAGTCAAGCTTGTTCTGCCTCTCCGCTGTGAGTCTAGCTCTTTCCGCCGCATCTGTTGTGCCATTAATTGCTGACGCATAATCTTTGTTTTGGTCGAAATAGCCACTGTTCTTACCTCCCCCGGATGAACCGGAGGAAGAAGAAGTGCTACTTTTTTTGTTAGAACTATATTTTTTTGCGGCGCTTACTGCTGCTTTGGCAACGCTAGAAATCAATTTTCCAAAGGCCATATAAACCCCTCCCCATTATTTCAAAATGGTAATTTTACGTCTTTTTCCATCCCACAGGACAGTGCAGCCTAGCTCCTTGGCCACAAATCGTAACGGTACCAGTGTACGCCCTGTTACCTGGTCAATTACCGGCGCTTGGTCAATTTTTTTAGCCTGTCCATTCACCATTGCCATGCCTTGACCAATCTGAAGAACAATGTTGTCCTCGCCCTTTACAACAGTAATTTTTCTTGTTTCTTTTTCCCATGCCACCTCTGCCCCGAGTGCCTCACCAACAAATCGTAAAGGAACTAAAGTGCGGCCTGTTTTTCTGTCTGCAATAGGTGCCTGATCTAAGAGAATACTTTTCCCATCATCGTATGCAACATTTCCATCTAGGTATAATTCTACTGCTGTCCCTTTCAGATTGTCGTTTTCCAGGTCAACAGTAGTATACATATCCATAAACATTGCCATGCCATAATCCGCAGTGCGAAATGTAAGATATTCATAGGGTAGCCACACAAAGCCTTTGTTTCCGTAATCTTCACCCCAGCTATTCATACACTCAAAGAAACCTGTGTATTTTTTGCCTCTAATGGTTTTCTGCATCTCATCATCATAGCTAACAACAGGCATAGCATGTCCACCAATCATATATGATCCAATAGGCAGACCAACACACCCCTCTGTGGGCTCATAGATTTCTTCGGAACAGGTAATGCCTAACAAAACAGGTTTCCTTTGAACGATACAAGCCTTCATTTCTTCCAAAGTCTCCAACCTTGCGTAGTTTTTAATGAAATACTTTGGCAAATCTCCTTCTCTTGGAACATCAGGGAATTTTAGACTTCCTGGCTGATAAGTCTGATAAGGATAAAATCCCTCTTCAAATACGCCATCTTTCTGTAAAGCCTTGCAGACCTCCAATAAGGTACTGCCCTCAGTATGAACAATGCCATCTGCCGTCTTTACAGCTTTGGCCAGACCCAACGGGGAAAAATCAAATTCTCGGCCAGTTTCAATCTTCTCTTGAATGTTTTTTACAGCTGCACCCGTAAAGGAGTGACAAAATCCGGCTTTCCCTTGGTTGCGAACTCTGCCGCAATGCTCTTTTAAACTGCATTTCTTAGGCAACTCACCAACTGTTGCTACAATCTCTTTATAATTCCAATCCCGTTCATCTTTAGGGCTTTTCATTAATGTTAATGGTGTTTTCATCATTATTTGCTCCTTTCGTAGCGATCCCAAAGCACAAATGTGCGAACCATTGTGTAATCCAAATCTAACTTTTCCGTATCTGCAAAGCATCCACTATCAATCATACGGCCAATAATCCCTTGGCCAAAGGAAGGTACCTCTGATAATTTTTGATATACCTTTCTTTCTGCGGCCTCCTGGGGGATGTATTCCTTTTCATAAAAAATACAAATCCCTTGGGCAATAGCCCTTGCACAATCCCTGCGGTAAAAATCACTTCTTAACAATTCTGCCTCTTCCATGTTTGTCATGAATCCACACTCTAATATCACAGAATGCATTGCCGTAGCTTTCAAAACATATAGGTCACTACTTCGCTTAATTCCTCTGTTCTTTCTTCCTGTTGCCTCAACCAATTTTTTATGTACTGCCTCCGCAAACCTCCATGTCTCACTGCCGCCCACCTTTTCATACACCCAAGTTTCAACACCATTCGCCTCGTTCCATGTAGACCCATAGGCATTGGCATGAATGCTAATATAGGCATTGGCTCCCCAGTCATTTGCCCGCATAACACGAGTCTTTAACGGGGTATCCTCCGCCTCAGGGGCAACCATCAAAACCTGAAAACCACAACGCTCTAGCTCTTCTTTTAATAAATCAGCAACCTCAGCGTTAAATTCATTTTCCTTCATAAAGCTTCCATCGGGAAAGGCGGGGGTTCTTTTCCCCGCCGTATTGTTACCGTGGCCATCATCAATGGCAATCTTAATGGCTCTCATTTTTCTCGGCCTCCTTTGGAATTTCCGAATCTGCAGCTCTTTCAATTAATCTAGCAGAAACATCAAGCCCTCTAATAAAAAACTCAGGAACATCAACACCCATTAATACAAGGTTTTCTGTGATACTCCGAATTTCGTTCACTAAGTAATTGGCAAGCACAAACCATCCCACCAAGGGCATAAATCCCAAAGGAACCCCCAATCGGGCGCCCATTTCTTCAAAGGAAAACCCGATGAAAAATGCAATGCCGATAATCACCCAATACCAAACTTTTTTCAAAATACCTTTAGCACCAACTCGGCTGCTGCTTTTGTGGTTCATAACTGCCACTTGCCATCCACTCAACCAGTCAACAATGTTTAAAGCTAAGAATCCAAGGAACAAAAACCAATACTGGCCAAAAACACCAACCAAGACCATCATGCACGCACCTCCGATGATGTTTGCCTGCTCCATTAATCGTGACATAAATCATACCTCCATCATTTACCCATCAGGGCTACCAGCTCTGTATACTCAGCCTCAGTAATACGGTTGTTTAAGAGAAAGAAATCCATCTTCTTCACTAAATCCTCTTTTACATATCTACCCCTTGTAATCATTGTTTCTAAATATCTGTATAACATAAAATCACTCCTTTTATACTTTTCCTTCTTGTAGACAAATTAGATATTCTAAGTTTAAAGCTGTATCAAGCTGTGTCTGTTCCCAAGGTGATAACGGTTGGGCTTTTTTTATTTCTTCATCTAAATCATAAGGAATACCACAAATATCTTTGATTTGTAAAATTGCACTGACTTCAAGAGGACAATTTTGGTGTGCAATATAAGGAGAATCCTGAACAATAACAAGATTATCACCAAAGTAAATACCATAACCATCTTCACGCAATTCATAGCCTAAAAGATGACCGCCTGATTTAAATTCAGTATATTTAACCATTACTCACCACTTCCAATCTCAATTGTAATTCCATAATTGAACATAAAAAAGTTATTTTTGCCAGAATCTTGTGGTGCGTACCCAATATTAAAATTGAAATCTGAACGACCGACAATACAATCAACATATCCACTTTTATCAACAATATATGATTTACCATCAAATCGTAAAAATGGAAACATAGGAAAAAAACCAGATTTATAACTAATTAGGTCTAATTCAAACATAGCAACAGGGCTATAAATCCTAGTACCTTTGGGAAGATAAATACTATAACGATTACAAACAGTTCGACAATTAGAGTTAAATACTCCAATAAGAGCACCATTAGAAACGTAAGCATAATATGTACTTGGCTTATTATCACTACATCCTAAATATGCATTAGTCAAAGTACCATCATTTCTACAATAGTAAGGGTTATAAGCTTCGATATAAACAAAAATACAACCAAATGAAGAAAACAAGCGTTCTTTATCAGTATGAGGGAATGGAGTTGATAACTTTGCAAAAGAATTAGAAGCAAGAGAAACAGTAACACAATCAAAATTACTATTTTTAGTAGTGCAAGTATGTTCATTATATCCACCTGCTACAATAAATTTAGTTTCTGATGTGCGACAAATACAAGATTTATAAAAGGACGATGTAAGTCTACTATTGAGTTGTTTCCAAGTGTCATCCGTTCCGTTCCAATAATAAACATAATTTCCAGAAACAAGATAAAATGAGTTATATAATGTTTGTTTCATTCTTTCATTATAAGATTCACCACATGCACAAGAAAAATTACCAGCGAAAGATACTGGGGAGTCCTTTAACTTGGTCCATGTTCTAGTTTTTGTATCGTAAGAATAATGAGCATGACGAGGAGTAAGAACACTTGTATCAGAAGTGTCACTGTTAATCAAATGAATATCACAAGATGCTCCTGACACACCAGAAATACATACAACACTGTTTAACATCTTAATAGGAGTATTTGGTTGTTTTACAGTGGCTTCACCATCCCAAATATAATGCTCAAAAGTATCATTTGTGTTAAATATATGAACCTCTAGTTTACCACTTTGAGTGTACTCTGGTTGAACAGTGACAAATTTCGTTGTAAAAAAAGTAAATGTTAAATATATACCAGTATTAATCTCCCTAACAACGTCAGAAATAGCGGGGAATGTAATGTGATATCCAGCAACAACAGGTTTTTGAACAAGACTGTCAACCTTTGTATCAACGGATTGCAACGTATCCTGCCTTGCCACATTAACCTGTCCTGAACCCTCTGCCACTCCTGCGCAATACAATGCCCCGTTATTCATTCCCATTACATAGCCATCCCCGGTCACATCATCCGTCATAACTTTGGCATCCAGTGCTACTGCATCAGCATAAGCAAATACGTCCCGACTTTTCCCATTGGGATCATATACCGCCTTTGTCATATCCGCTGCGCCAATTTTAACAACCTTTTCATCTACATATTTTACCGTAGCAGGGTTATATTGACCCACCGGCTCATAGGGTGCTTCATTGTCCTTTGTCAACACATTTCCCCCACGCCAGTCCAAAACATCCTGTGAGGTAATTTCATCCAATACCGTCTTATTCCCATGGGTATGTCTGTCCCTCGCGGCACTACTTACCTTTATTGCTTCCTGGTCGCTATAATTGTTGTCACTCAAAACCTTGTATTCCGTTTCACTTCCCGTTTTCCGTTCCTTGTCTACCTTTAAATCAAGGGCAGCCTGTACAGCAGTGGAGACTGGCTTTTCCAAATCTGGTGTAAGGTCAACCGGCTTTAATGCTTCCAACAACACATTAAACTGTGGCACCATTACTTCCTTCATTAACTGGTCAAATACCGCTTTTGCCTCTGCTTCGGGCAATTCCATAGGGTTAGACTGGGCACTGACCCCCTTCCCCTCCATGTCCTGAGGGGTAATTTTATATTGTTCTACATCCAAATTGCTCACCCCCTGTAATATCCATTTTCCGTAAACTCAAAGGCAACCATATATAGCCCAAAAGGCTCATTTAATGCATCATTGCGTAAGCTAAATCTTGCCTTGTCAACCTTTTTTACTTTGATTTTCTGCCCCAGTGTTCTTGGTGTGTTGTCTGTGCTAAAGTTAATTTTCTCCCAGTTAATATGGGTAAAATCAAAATACATTGCCTTTCCACCACTGTCATAAACCTTCCCCCAAACACCTTTTTTCTCTGCATACACCTGCACACCCGTTGCAATGGCTGGTGCAAGGCGAATACTCAAGTAGCGAAAGGTTTTGTTTCTGTAAAACGCTTTCCCTGATAAATCCGGAATGTCCCATCTGGCCACAATGGCTTTCCCCATGTCGTTATAGCTTTTCTGGTTTTCTTTATTATCATAAAAACGGTACGTCCGCCCGTTTGCATCACCAAAACATAGCCGCCCTTGGGCATCCTCCCAAAAGATTCTTGCCGGCACATTCTCCCAGTAATAACATTCATACTGATAGTTACTATACGGGCTGTCTTTCTCATAGGTTTTCTGCAAACCATCCAGAATATAGACTCGCCCAGTCCCTACGGAAATTAAATAAAAATCTCTCCAAGTAAAAGCGAAACTATCATTCAGATTAGCTTCCGAAAGCAAAGCATTGTTAATATAAAAGCTTCTGTTTTGGCTATATTTTTCCCCAGTCAAGTCCGCCGCAGTGATGGCCATAACCCCTAAGTCAGTTAGAAATAAAGGCTCACTTCCCAAGTATTCAAAGGTATGGGAGCATAAAGCCCCCCTGCCGCTTAGGGTACCGATTATAGGGAAAGATACAACTTCTTTTCCTACCTCTCCAAGGAGTTCCCCACGGCGTAAAATAATGTTGCGCCCTTCTTCTGCGTAGTTCTTGTGTGCTGCTAGGCGGTCATTGATGATGCTATATCCAACGATTGCACTGTTGTCCTGCCCCAAAACGCTATACCAGGTATCCCCAAAATAGAATCCATCCGACATTTTTGAGTACCAGTCATAGTTCTTAAATTCAGGGTTACCACTTACAAAAATACGGTCAAGGCTGCCATTCACTCCATACAGTGACATAATGCGGCACTTGTTGATTTTATCAGCATACCCCTCTCTTACCTTTGATGCAGTAATCTCCACATTATCCAAACCAGGCACCGGGCTTTCCCCTGGGGCTGAGGTAAAAGTAACTGTACCTGCCTTTCGGTCAACAGTAAAATGGGTACCCTCTGTTTTATCAGCCCATTCCCCTTGCTTAACCAAAAACCTGGCTGTAACTGCATCAGAGGCCAAGTCCGTTGTCGTAAGCTGATAAACCCTATCTGTTGCAGTTCCAAGAAAGCTTTCCTTAAATTTCTTCCCAATCAAATTGATGGGTTCTAGGGTTTCCCCGCCTCCATTCGGCCTACGGGAGATTATAATAGTTGGTACATAAGCCTCTTCTTCAATAGCGCATACCTTCCATGTTTTCGTCGTTGTATCGCCATTCTTTTTCTCAAACTCGCCATAGCAAATTGCCTTCTTTCCGTCAAAGATAAATAACTTACCGTAGAACTGCCTGGACACACTTCGTGCATCTGCCAAGCCACTACGAATAACCGAGCCATTCAAATACAAAGAAGTACCAGCATGAATTAATGTTTTATCACCTAACAGGTGTACCCCATTCACCCTGCCGCTGTATGTACCAGTCAACTCATAGCCCTGCCGCTTTCTTACCTTTCCAGGAACATCACGAATCATATTAGGTGCTTCGGGGCTACGGCTTAAAGATACATTGGTAGGCGAAGAATTTAGATCCACTCCCTTAAAATCTTCGATAGCCGATACACTTCGGCTCACTGGTGCAGGAATATTAAATTTTCCCAAGTTTTATCCCTCCTACCAACCTGTAACACTGTAAAACCCGCCACCCGTTGGGGTCGTAGCCCTACGGCCTGTTTTCTTTAATTCCTCTAGCCAAACAGAGAATTCATTCATATATATCTGTGCCCGTTGGATTTCGTCCTCCTTGCACAACTGCCCTGCCATGTATAATGCAACCATGTCACAGGCCTCTGGATCAAGCTGGATTTCTGTTTCTTTCGGTGTATCCCTTGTCATTCTTGGGTGATATGCGTTATATCTTACTTTCCAAGTCCCTTCTGTGGTTTTCTCTAAAAGAATGATACTGTCATCCTCAATGCGGTAATCCTTTGTCTGGTAATAGTTTTCACCATCGTCAAACCAAACATCACCACGGTAAAGGCTATAAAAATCACTGCATATCTCCTTCAAATCGTATCCGTTGTAGCCTCCTGCCGAAAAAGTGGGCGTGGTAGGCTCCATGCTGCCTTGCACTAACGAAACCTTTCGCTTTATGAACTTGCCTGCGGTAGCAAGTATGGAAAAAGCCTCATTGGCGGCCGCAGGCATCATTTTAACGTAAGGCGTGGTACTATCGTCCATGACAAGGGTGTCACCTTGAATTTCAAACATCTTTTGCAGTACAATAATCTGCAATTGTTCCCAAGTCATAGCTTGCCTCCTAAACTTTCATAAATTAAACTTCAACGCTTTCATAGGTTTTCTCAAAAATATCAGGCTTGCAAGGGTATATTTCACCACTAACACCTTTTATGATATAGTCAGTGATTTCGCCATGCATTTGACCCTCCAGCGTGTTTATATAGCAACCTTTTTTGTCTGGTAGTATAATAACATTGCCTTTTTCAATTGCATCAATAAACCATTGCGGGCATTCCCCTGATTTGATTGTGAAGGCTTCAATTTCTACTGGCTTCTTTCTAAATTTACCCATCTATATTCCCCCCTTACACCACAGGTTTGCTAATGTCAGTACCTCCGGTTAATCCTTCACCGCAAATTGCAATACCTCTCCAATCGTTAAAACCGGCGCCAAATCTTGCACGGCCTTTCATTACGTTTGCATCGGTACCTTCATCAATTACGCTTCGCACAGATAAGGGAATACGGTCAATGAATGGCAAGCACATATAATTCTGCAAATACTCGCTATCCGCCATCATAAAATAAGGCTTCCCGTCAATGGTTTTAGGCAAATAACCCCACTTGATTACATTCCATAAACCACACTGGAAGTTAATCGCATTTTTATTACTTTCAGGGTCTAAGTCGGAGCCAATGGCTGCCAATACTGCTCTTGTCATTGCCGCATCGTTTGGAATAATGATGGTATCAGGCATTACAGAAAGTAAATTGCCGTCCTCATCCTTGAAATCTTGCATTTTTTCCTGCATCTTATCCATGACATACTGATCAAAAGCCGCCTTAAACTTGTTAGACTGATAACCACCTTTTTTTGTAATACTGGGATGCACTTCGGAGAATAAAGCAACCTTGTCCGCACCAGTTGCATCATAAACCTTACCGCCAATAGTCACAGTCTTATTAACACCACCAGCCAATAGACTTGCTGCAAAGTTTTCTCTTGTTCGGCCAAAACTGGTCACAAAAGCATTTGATTTCTGCTTGATTTTTCCAATCTTAGCATCCTCAATCATTTCTTGGGTGACTGCAAACTGGTTTTTCCATGTTCTGGACTCAATTACTTTGCTGAAGCCCTCCCTCATTTCTGTTTCAGGATAAGACCCATTCTCACCAACATCCTCAAAATTACCGAGGCTGGTTTCAGAGGTATATTTCTCCGCAAAGTTTGTACTCTTGTCCATGTAGAAAATCTTAGAGATCATGCTTTTCTGTTCAAAAAGCTCCTTTTGCTGATTAATAATTGCCTTAATAGGCTCCTGGCTCTTTCCAAAAATGGAATCATTCACACCAGTACCCTTAGCAAAAATAACACCTGCCATATGTATACCACTCCTTTATTGTTTCAATTTTTAATCAAGAACCTTCCAATCTTCTGCCAACATATCTGCCTGACTAGCTAACCACCCCATTTGTACCCCCGAAGTACCTACGAATACGATAGCCTTATTACCAATAGCTTCATGCTCACAGTTTACTATCTCGCCTCGTACAGTAGTATAGCTAATGTTAGTAGCCAGTTGGATGTACTGCTTCTTACCATTCCATCCTTCTCTTGCTACACTGCAACCTTTTTTTAAAAGGTCTAGCGCAATGCCAAAACTCATTCCGCCGCTCTCGTGATAAGCCTCTTCAAAAGCTTTCTTCGGAGACCAACTTTTATAGCCATCTTCATAAATAATAAGATAACCCTCTTCATTGCCAGCTTTGATTTTTCTTTGAAGATGCTCTTCAGCATCATTAAGTGACATCGGGGTAGCTTTTACAATCTTAGTACCAATATATTTATTCATAAGTCACCCTCCAAGTTTTACTTAAAATATCCTCTTGCCTTCGTTCTGGCGGTATCTACGCTAACCACAGTAAATACGCCACTCGTTGCCGTTGCAGTCACCTGCAAACCGTCCGTGTGCAATGTAACCTTAGTACCCACAGTAGGTACAGCTGTATAATCCACTTCGAACTCCGTTGTTTCTAATACAGGGATACAAGGCAACCCATTGCTGTCTCCTCCACCAATGCAGATATACTGTGGCATTTCAGTGGCACCACATTTTGTTACCCCATCAGCAGTCAATTTCAACGCTTCTCCACTGGAATAGGTTTCGCCCGACTTCTTAGGCAGGGTAATAAACGGTTCAATGTCAGCAACATTTCTTCTAGCAACCTGAAACATAAATCATCACTCCTTGTTTTCTTTCCACATTTTTAAAATTTCCTCGTAAGACTTATCTGGGAAAAATCCCTGCCAAGTCTTTAGTTCATCTGGGCTCATCGTTTCCCCGCCGCCACTACTGCCCTGAGGCTGACGTAAATGCTTCTTACCGTTAATCTGGTTTAATGTCCCCTGCTTTGCGGCCGCTGTCCTGCGTTGCAAAATTTCTTCATGAAAGTTTGCTGTGTATGCCTTTACCAAATCCCCGGTTTTTGCCCAATCCTGCAAAGTGGCTCTGCCGGCTTCGCTTTGTTCAAGCTGATTCAAATCAGTCAATCCACAATCAGGATATTTACTAAGCAACGTTCCAAGCTGAGACTTTGCAAAGGTTTCTGCTTCTCTTGCTTGCTGTTCCTCCTGCATTCTTTGAGCTGCAACAATGGCAGGATGATTTCCAATAAGATTGTTCAATACATTGGGATCAATACCGGTCTCCGCCATTCTACGGTTATACTCAGTTTCTGCCATTGCCTGCTGATATGCTACAAACTCGGCTTCTGTGCGAACAGGCTGCCCGGTTAAAGGATTCAGCATGCCTCCATACTGACGTTGGAAAAACTCAGCTAAGCGCTGATTCGTTGCTTCTTCTACTCTGCGGTCTAAATCATCAGACCCGCTTTCACCAGAATTGGGATCACCTCCGCTACCTTCATGGGTGGTAGCCACCGTTTCGTCAACTTCTCCGCCTTGCTCCGTTCCATCTTCTTCAAGGCCTTCCTGCCCATACTCTTCTTCAAACTCATCCTCGAATTCGTCAAAGAAATCATCTTCATGTACTTCATTGCTGTTGTCTAAACCATCCACACTGCATTCTCCTTTCTCTTACTTTCCACTTCTCAAATCTCCGCCTTTTTGCACTTTCGGTTTTTTGGCGCTTTCCAAGTTCTTTGGCGCTTTCACTTCCATGGAGGCACCACGACCAATGTTTAGCTTTGTACTCTGCTTCATACTCTCACCTCCCTTCAAAAAAATGGTTATTTCTTTCCCCTTTGGGAAAAGACCGCTTCCTCTGCCCCATATTCCACCCCTCTTGGATTTTCAATCCTTGGTCAGGGTTTCATAAACATAGGTCAGACCGCTAATTATATAAAAGCAAATGCTGTTATTTTTGTTACTCCAAAGGTACTTTTAAAACTCCAATTTCCTTTCTAAACTCAGAACAATTAGGATTCCTGCAAGTAAACTTCATGTCATAAAAAGCCTTGGTTGGTGTATCCGGACTCTTGTCCCCCTCAAACTTCAGGTCTTTGGATGAAATCATTCCATCCAGGCCACATTTCTCACATTTCATTAAAACCGCCTCCCATCTGCCCCAACATATTCATATCTTGTGGTGAAACCTCTACATTTTGCGGGTTTTCTTCCTCCAATGCCAATCCGCCCTGTATCAACTCCATTGGATTCTGCGCTGTCATTTGTTCCTCTTGCTTTCTCTGCATTTCTTCAAGCTGACCCTTTATATCCGCCGCCAAAGGATAATGAAGTTTGCTCATCATGTTCCAGAACAAAATTTGTGTGCTAATCTCCTGAGGGTTACCAAAGGCTCCCGTCTGGAAATTCATCCTTGTCTCCTGCCACATACTTTCTCTGTTGCCGGCCAATGCACTGCTGTTGTCTACGGAGAAAAGAAAATCATCTACCCAATACCATTCCCCCGCCTCATCCTGTCTGAGATAATCAAACTTGTTAAATAACGAGTATTCCACGGTACCGTCAATATTGCTGTGTCGCACTGTCCTTGGCTCGTCACTGTAAGCCAGAAGGAATTTAAACATCACCTCAAACAACTCTGCATACATGGCGTGTTTCATGATGCGTTTACTTTCCAAACGTCCAGCACTCTGGGCAACAGCAATTTGCTTTGCCGTCCCACTGGTTGCAGTTCTGTCCTGTCTGCCTTGAAAACTGTCTGTAATCCCGATAATGTTTCTAGCATTTTGATAGTTATCATCGGCAATCAACCTGTCCATACCAACATCTACCTGCAAATTATGTAGTCCAAAACAACTCACTTCCGAAGGACTGCTTACTTCAATGATTTTCAACTGTTCATCCGTAGCCTCAAACTTAGAATCTTCATGCTTCATGAGTACACTGCCACCCTTGTCCAGTTTTTCCTGAATGCGTGTGTCACATTTCTTAATGGCGTTCTGCTGGTCTTTCACCTTGTCAACGTCACTGTCCCCCAACACCTTTCCCCATGCGCTCACATTCTTACGAAGCAAAATGGGGTATACATCAGGTTTATAGTAAGGAATTCTTGTTGGCTCCTGACTTTGCATCATCTGTGCTTGCATTGCTTGTCCAGTAAAAGGATCCATCATAATTTCCGGCATACCTTCCATGGGCAATCGTTGCACTTGGCTATATGCCGAAATCACGCTGCCATCACTGCGATGCACATCCTCAAATAAAGTAAAGCTGTCCTCTTGGGAATCTACTGTTTTCTTACTCCCGCAGAATTCACAAATCTCACCTTCCATGGGCTGGTCACACTTTGCGCATTTCTTCCCCTGCCTTGCTTGGTAGTCCTCCAAATACTCCAATGCAGTTTCATTCACCCATGCAAAACGGCCAATCCCACCATTTTTGTTTCTGAAATACCCGAAATTCACCGTTACTACATCGTCAGCACTGCTTGCACCGCCTCGGCTTTCTGGGTTGGACTCCTTTTCATCCAAAACAGAAATGCCGTATTTTTCTTTTACATGAGCCTTACTCATACCCAATCGCACAATGATATAGTCCATGTCGTTTATGTCATTCACACCGTTTTGTGGAATTACCTGTTTGGGATGGAGCAGTGAAACAGATAATTCTCCCCGTGTATTATGGGTGTGCCTGTCCGCATCCCACTCCACAAGAAAATAATCTCCGCCCTGCACAGGGCAAACACGTTCGTCCATGTCATTAATCTGCTCAAAGGGCATTCTGTCTAATTCGTTGCGCAAGAAATCTTCTATCGTTTTGGCCAACGGCTCATCTGTTTCCCGTCTGGCCGTCACCTTAGGCATGGGAATTGCACTGTCCACCTGTGCCTCTACCAACTCCGATACAATGTTTCGTACCATTGAAGCAGGCTGAACCTTTCCATTTTCTTTCGTGTTCTTCTTCGGCATAATGGAACGGTCTCCCTCGTAATATCGGGTGCGCTCATCCATGGAATTCAACTCTTTGCTGTATGCCGTCTCATTTTTTTGAAGCCGGTCTTGCCATAATTGCAATAGCCCTTTTTCATCAAACTTTTTCATTCTCATCCCTCCTAAAACTTCAATCCTTTAATGGCAGAGTCTTTTCTCCCCTGATCAATGCCAATATAACGCCTTGTTACATTGGGATCATCGTGGCCAAGAATTTCCTGAACCATGGAAATATCTCCGCCACTGTCTTTGTATAGCCAGTAAGCAAAGGTTTTCCGCATGACATGGCAGCTTAAACTATCGTCATAACATACGGCTTCTGCGGCATCATTCAATATTTGCCATGCTCTAACTCGTCCTATCGGTTTATTTGCCTTTCCTCTGGACCGTCTAAATACATATTCATACCCATGCTTGTCTTTTAGAAAATGCTTGTATATTTTCTGTAAGTTGGGATTAATGGCAAGTCGTACAATATCACCTGTCTTTTGTTCGGGAATCTCAATATATTCCTTCCCTCGTAAATCCCTGACACGGTATTCCAATATATCCCCAATCCTACGTCCCAAATATAGACCCGTCATAAAAAGCACATAGTCCCTTTCGTTTTTCTCTTCCAAATATCCAGCAATATCACTTATCAGGCGCTTGTCCGTAATGGGCATCACAAATTTCATGGCTCATCACCCTCCTTTGCCCACTTGGCAAGAAGGTACTCCCTGTCTTTTGTGCTGGCATTTCTCCAATCCTGCCACATATCTTCTGTCCAGTTCTTCTTATCCACCTTAGAAGAAGATGTTGCAATGGCTACCTGCTGTTGTCCTCTGGCCATCAAAGCAATACCAAGCCCCATCAAAAGGTCATCGTGTTCTCCTACTTCCGCCTCCGCTCTGCCCCTTGCATTTTTAATAAAGGTCAATGCCTCACGTAAGGTTTCCACATCATGTATCAAATGCAAGCTGTTTTTCATGTAAGAAACCAACTCAGCAATGAGTAACGGTCTTGTTGTGCCGTTGGTATGAAAACCAAATGCTTTCCTTGTTGCCCCTGTGTAAGTGTCAAATACCTCTCGTACATACTGCTTCGGATAATGCAAATACTCCAAAACCTTTATAGGATGGGTGGTAAAGTTGATTTCCACCGCCAATAGAGCAAAATTGTAATACTGCCCTAAACAATATATCTGCCTTGCATATTCGTCCTCATCATAAGCTCGCTTTAGCCTTGCCACCTGCTCCCCTGTGCGGTTGTCCAATACTTGTGCAGTAAAGCTGTCACTTCCATCACCTGCGGTATCTCCACCAATCACATAAGGCACACCCTTTTCTGGCTCCTTGTAGATGCAAATTTCCCCTTTATCATCCTGCCAAAACTGAATATCAGATAATACGATTCGATCCAGTGCAATACGCTTTTCTTTATATGTAAATTGACCACGAATACAACTTTCTTCTTCCAAGGCACGAATTCGTAGAAGAATATCATCTTTATTTTTAAATACACAATCACCTGTTGTTAAGAATGCCTCTTCTGGTGTTGAGGGATACTCTTGCTTGAACATATCTAAATCATTGTTGCAGTTGTTGGCGATACACCATCGCCGCCACATGATTTGTTCATGGTCCAGCTGAAAGGCCTCTTGCAGCGCCTTTTCTTCATCCGTAAATTCCTCTCCATGGTATGCCATGCGGTATTCTTGCATTTCATACCAGGCAAAGAATAAAGGTATGTAATCCGTTCGCCCTACCACAGCATCGTCCCACATTTTCTTAAATGCATTGAAACCGTTGGCAGTGCTTTCAATGATTACCATGCTTCCTGGTGTATTGGGTACCGCCTGCATCAATCCTGCATAGGTTTCTAAAATATTCCCAGGCCAGAAAGCAACTTCCGACATATGGATATAATTCAACGTATCACTTCGCCCAACGCCCTTGCCTCCGGCAGTGGTACACTTTATTTTGCTTTTTAGCCCTGGGCGATTTTTCTTTTCCGTTGGGTTTTTCGTGGGGTTTTCAAACTTTAATTCTTTGGCATTGCTGTTTTTTAGCATTGGCCGCACCCACTCAGGGCTTTTCTCATAAAACAATTTGCTCATGTTGAAGAGGTTGCTTGTTGCCTCGTCCTTATGGGTAATAATCAAAGAATTAATCAGTTTTTTGGTTGCTGTTTTCTTATAAATAATCCCTTCTGTCAGGGTAGAAAAGCCCATCTGCCTACTTTTCAGTATAATAATTCGTATCGGCTTTTTCTTTGCCTCTTCTGCACATATCACCTCATAAAGGCGAAGCTGAGATTCATTCAAACGAAAAGGAACTTCCTTACCCTCTTTGGTTCGAATGATTAAAAAACGCTCTATGTACTTTTTCGTATCAGCCAAAACCGAATATTTCACCATATCACCTACTTGTTATTGCATTCCTGCTCATCCTCTTCCAAATAATCCTCAATGCTCTTCTTGTCCTTTTCGCCTAAATGAGCCTGTTCAACAATTTTTGTCCGTTTCGTATCATTCGCAAGTCGTTTCTTGTCAATGTCAATCTTCTCAGGGTCATTGCTCCATTCTTTCCTCGCCTTATTCAGCAAGAAAAACTTCACCGCTGTTATGTCAGCTGGCACATGGGTTTCTTCGGTGCGTTCTTCCAAAGTTTCCTCCATAACCGCCTTACCACCCTTGTCAAAGATAACCTCGCCGCACTTGTCAAAAACAACTTTCTTCACCTTGTAATTCTTCCTAACCTCGGCGTTATATCCTAGGCATCGCTTGTATAAGGACTCCTCAACACTTTTCACTTGGCCTTTCAAAATATCAGTGCGGTGTTTCTTTGCCTCTGCCAAAACCGCAGATAATACCATGTTGCTTTTTTTAATCTTCCGAAACGTGGAGTAGGCAATGCCTAGCATTTCTGCCATTTCTCTCTCAGCCATTCCGGCCAAAGCCCATTCTTTTATAACATTGATATTTTCCAAAATAATTTCTTCCGCCGAAGCCGCCACCCGTTTCACCTCACTCACATCGGCACTTAATGCGAAAAAGTGCCGATTTTGTATTTATGTCAACTTCCATTTCATTTACTGAACTTTTGTTCATTTTTATTCAAAGTGTTACTTTTCCCTATGAAATCAACAGTTTAAGCCTATTTTTATCAACATTTTAAACTTTAAAAACTCATTGCTATTTCATTGAAAATCGGCACTTTTGCGTTTTTTGGGTGCCGATGTATAAACCATGTGAATAAAGACGTATATATACAAAACTCCATCCAAACCCGCTTATATCAAGGCTTACAGCCGTTTTCACATCAAAATTCCTATTTAACAAAACACATAATTGTGTTAATATACTTTTTTTCGGTGCGTTATATAGTAGATTCTCCTTCTCACATAAGCCTTATTTAACATCCTCCAATTATGTTTAATCTCCCTTCCAGCTCACCTATTTTTTGTATAAAAAAGAGTATATCGGCGCTGATATACTCTTTTTAAAGTGTAAAATGCAGGTAAGGGGGATGCTGCCACAGAATGCCTATGGCAGCGCCAGGAGGAATTAAAGAATTTCATGAAAGAGTATCCATAAAACACCCTCTATTTCATGCTAACACATAAAAAGTCTCAAATAGTCCCAAAAAGTCTCAAATAGTCCCAACTTTTAAATAAAAAAAGAGTAGTGGTTGACAGCATATAAATACCATCATTCCACTACCCTAAATTTATAAAATTATTCTTATACACACATAAAAACATTCCTTTATTAAAAAGCTTATTCGTCCTTTACATATTCCAAAATATCCCCTGGTTGACAATTCAAAAGACGACAAATATCATCTAAGGGTTTCGTCCCAACAGGTTTTCCCTCCCTTAAATATTGCAAAGCACTTTCACTTAAAAGCTTCTCTCGCCGAAGCCGTGTGGTATTATATCCGGCTTCTTTCAATTTTTCTATCACATCAATTTTATAAATAAGCATCTACATCCCTCCTATTATCATATTACACCAAATTTAAAAGGTCATCAATACTTTTTACATTAAATTTAGTGTAAATTTATACAAATTTATTACATCATTTTTGGTGTATTTATCAATTTACATTACACCATTTTTAATGTAATATAGTATTAAGAAAAGCGATTACACAATCACTCAGGAGGAATAAACATGGCATACTTTAAAAACTGCAACACCATAGAAGAATTGAAAAAAGAATACCGCAAACTTGCAATGGCAAACCATCCAGACAACGGCGGGAATGCCGACACCATGAAAGCAATCAACGCAGCCTATGAGGATTTCTTTAACCTCTTAAAAAATAAACATAATACATCAGCACAGAATGACACCACTGGTAAAAGCAAACCCATGAATGAAACTGCCGCAGAATACATGGAAATCATTCAGAAAATAATTTCCTTCGCAAATATCGTGATAGAAATTTGCGGTTCTTGGGTGTGGGTAAGTGGAAACACCTTTGATTATAAAAAAGAGTTGAACGAAGCTGGTTTCAAATGGGCACCGAAAAAGAAAATGTGGTATTGGAGAAGCGAAGCCGATGCAGTCCGCAGCCGTGGCAAAATGTCCATGGATGAAATAAGAGAAAAATATGGCTCCGAGGCGGTTAAAACAGAAGAGCGCAAAAAAGTTACCGCTTAAGTATATCTGCCGCCCTTCGGGGCGGCCATAAAAGGAGGATCTGATTATGACAAAAACACAGGCAACAGCAATTCAAAAGATAAAAAAATATATTGAGCAAAATGACATGCATAATAATTCCGATTATGAATTCAAGGAGTTTAATGTAAAAGAAACAAACTATGGAACTGTGATTGTTTACTCCGTAACAGGCTTGAAAAATGACGAAGGGACAATGGCAGCTGTCCTTTGCCGCAATACTCGGCATATATTCATTGGAAGGCGTGGCGGACTGAGGAGTTCAAAATGGGATACCATCAAAAAAAAGACCGTTAATCTAAAAGGTTGGTCAGATGTGATGACATACGGATGCAAACATTAAGCAGGAGGGCTAAACTATGAATAAAATCAGACGTAAAAAATTACAGGAAATTATAGATAGAGCCAATAGTATTCTATGCGTTCTAGAAGAACTAAAGGAAGAGGAAGAGGCTTACCGAGACAACATACCAGAAAACCTGCATAATTCAGAACGCTATGAAAAAGCAGAAACCGCCTGTGATAGCTTGTATGAAGCTATTAGCTATCTGGAAGAAGTAACTCAAAATATCGAAATCGCCATAGAGTGCTAAAAATGCCTCAACCTAACAAATAACAAAAGCCCCTAAAGGGCTTTTTGTTATTTTGTACGATGCAGTTTTGTCCATAGTCCACATTCGAAAACCTCACAAAATTTAAGTGAATCCAAAAATGTTACTCTCTTAACACCTTTTTCAAAACGGTTAATTGCCGCTAAAGAGAACCCTGTTTTGGTTGCTAGTTCCTTTCTTGTTAATCCCATTCCCGTTCGCAAATCTTTCATATCCCCGCCATCAAATCTTGCGTAAATCTTTACTTTCATACAACTTCCTCCTTCTCCCATGCCATGCATAAATTGCCCATTGCTCCCATATATACCCGAAAACAGCTACTACGGCTCATAGCCGCCTTTTTTGCGACAGTATCCCAGGGATATTGCTTATAACACCGAAGCCGAACCACATTGCGCTCTTCATCATTCAATGCACTAAACATTAGCCGTTGCGCCTTAGTCAGAGAAACATTTAAATTTTCTATGCTCTCTTCATACTTAGTAATTTCTGCAAGAAGCGCAACCCGTTTTTCTTCTGCTACATTCTGATCATGATTCTCCCCTTGCAGTCTATTCAGCATATTATTTAATCGACGTATTTCCAAATTCTGCTCATGAACAATATGTTCCATCCCTCCGCACATCCTCAACAAACTCTCCATCTGCCGTCTTTCCAAAGGCGCCCACCCCTTTCTTTTTATCCTCAATCCGTCTTAACTCATCAATGGAAACCTGCATATTTTCCCAGTCCTTGGCCTCCTGGCAAATAATCTCTTCAGCCTTGAGAATTCGTTCACGATTCTCTCGGAAAAAGGCAGCACCACCACCACTTTTTTCCCTTTCCAACTTTTCAGCCAAACGCAAGGTTGCACTATATAACCGTATCAATTCTGCATCCCGATTCACTTCTTTTATTTTTTTCAAAATCAAGTATTGCCCTTCTAAAGTTTCCTGCTCCCCCGCATCCTGCATTTGGGCAGCCTCAGCCCAACGCCCGTTCATTTCATCATAATCATGTAATGCAATAAATTTCCGCATCCGTCTCAGCTCTAACACCTCAGGGGAAACACCATCCGTTTGTAACTTTTTTGCAATGTCAGCTAATGCCATCCGTCAACCCTCCCATGGAGCCTTCTTGTTGGTTTTTTGCCATCCACCTTCATCATGCTTTGCCAAATTGCGGAATGTGGTTGCTGATGCTATCCAAGCAAGATCAACCGTACCAACAGGCCCTTTTCTGTTTTTCCCAAAAATAATTTCAGCACAATTCTTCTTTTCCGTATCGGGATAGTAATATTCATCCCTGTACACAAACATAACTGCATCTGCATCTTGCTCTATGCTGCCACTCTCCCTGAGATCAGAGAGCATGGGTCGCTTGTCTGCCCGACTCTCTACCTGCCTAGAAAGCTGGGATAGCGCAACAACTGGACAATGAAAATCTTTGGCCAAAAGCTTTAAACTTCGTGTAATATGGGAAATATCTTGTGTTCGATTTTCTCCTTTCCCACCACTCATAAGCTGGATATAATCAATCAAAATCAGCCCTATTTCTTGGCCACTACTCCGTATCCCGTGGCACTTTGCTCGCATACTTTCAGGCGTTATATAACTGCTGTCATCAACAATGATTCCCTTGCCTACTTGTTCAAAGAAGTCTCCCTCTCGCTCAAGTTGCCGAAGAAAGGCTGCCCATTTCCCATCATCATTTTCCCTTAGTGAAAAAACAACATTGTCCGTCCCTGTCTCTCCGCAATAAAGCCTCGCTACAATGTCCCGTTCGCTCATTTCCAGTGAAAAGATTACAACAACTTTCCCCTGGTCAATCAATCTCTTACAGCAACCCCTAGCAATATCTAAACCGAAGGCTGTCTTCCCCATTGCAGGGCGGCCAGCAATGACATAAAAATCATCATCCCGAAGCCCACCGGTAATTAAATCAAAGTCAATAAATCCCGTTTGTAAACCGCTAAATATCTGGCCACTTTTTCGTTTTTGGTCTATATCCTCCACATACTCGGCCATTATGTCCGCCGCTGTTCTAGGCATATCTAGTCCAACACCATCCTGACGAAGCATTCCCAATGAGCCAGAAATTCCTTCCCCGTCTTGCTTATATGCGGCCTCAACCAATTTTCGCCCTGTATCGATGCACCTGCGAAAATAGCTTAGTTGCTTTAATTCTTCTATGTATCTCGGTAAATTAACACTGGTGCCCACTGTCATTGCAACCTCGGATATATAACTAAGGCTTGTCTGCTGGGCAAGCCCGTCTTTTTCTAATCTTCGCCATACCATGGAAATATCAGCTATCCCACCACCTCTAATTACATTGTGCAAAGCATTGAATAATAGCCGGTTTTCTGGATAGTAAAAATCCTCTTCCAACAGTGTTCCGCAACCCTGTACAGCCGCCCCATTGTCCATAAACATACTGCCCAATGTAGCTTTTTCAGTCTCATAGGAATAAGGTTTCACAGGCTTTTTCTCAGCCATACAACTCACCGCCCATCCATTCCAACAAAGCCACGCCTTGCATTCAATGCATTATTATCTCTACTTTGCGGCCGTCCTCTTTGAACTTCCAATGGCTTGTACACATCCTCCCAACAACCTCCGTTTAACCATGTTGCCGGATGAGGTATGTAAGCACCACCATCCTTCGCCCACTCCTGGCTACCGATGGCCTTTTGCAACCCGCCCATAATCTCTTGAAAGGTTTTCTCCGATATCTTCAAAGCCTTCCATCGCTTAAAGGCTGCTGCTTTTGCCTTCTTGTTGGGATATAATTTCCAAAACTGGTCAAAGCGTTCCTGATTCACAGAAGTTTTCTCTTTTGCTTCTGTCGACCCAACATCGACCATATCTTTTTTTATGTCTATGTCTATGTCTATGTCTGTGTCTGTGTCTATGTCTATGTCTGCTGTGCTAATTTTCCCATTTGTTTCTTTTTGTTCCTCATTGTTCCTTATTGTTTCTTCTCTTTCTGTTCCGCTATCATTTCTCCTGATGCCAGCCTCATCCATTAAACCCTCTAAAATCCCCTTGAGTTTTGGGCTTTTCACAGCTTTAAAATACTTTAAAATACTATTTATGTTTCCTGTTTTTTTAGCCCAGTTGTATTTTCTCCAGTTTGTAACTAAAACCTCCTGCGTTTCTTCATCGAAAAGAATCTTGCCGGTTGCCATAAATTTATTCAGATATTTTTTTATTGTATCTGAATTGTATCCTGTCTCAACCTCAGCAATTTTCATTCGCAATTCATAGCAACCCAGGGCATTTGTACGCCCATTGCTAAGCAGATAAAGGTAAAAATACCTTTCTTCAGGTGTTAATCCCAAAACATAATCATCTTGCCAAAAGTCATGCTCAATTTTACTGAAATTTCCCACAATACCCCTCCTAAAACATTATTCTCGAACCAAACCACACTTACTAGGCACATTTTCACACCGATTCACACAACTTAAAATCCGCTCACAGTAATAACAGCAATAACTACCACGCCTCTTGTCACAGTTAAAAACCTTACATCTTTTATCCGATTTCACACCTAATACTTTCAAATTCTCCGCCCCCTACTAAATCAGCGCCCAAAAACTCTAATAGAGCCTACATTTTTATTTAAGCCAAACTTGTGCTAGAAACAGATCTGTTTTAACCATCTGATACACAGCCTCAGTCCCTAAACTCAAATCCCTTCATAAACAACTTATAGATTATAAATGTGATGAATAAGGTTACAAACGTATCTTCATATCTGGGAATTATCTTCCCGTATACAATAATTTCAAGTACCTGCCACACACCACCTAAAGCGCTGTAAATACCGCATGCTACCAACGTCTTTAAGATGATTTTTTTCCCTTTCCAGCTGATATAAATCACCTCTTAATCCTGTTTAACCTCTGCCTTTTATACGCATCCACTGCATCAAACCCACCCTTAGACTTGTCCAACTTTTCTCATTCGGCCAAATACTGCTTACAGGTAGCATGGCACTTATAATGGTGGCTTGTACAATCTTTGCATAATCACTCCTTGAAATATTTGCAGAGTATAGCACTCAATCTAGGAAAAAATATCATATTCCATTTTTTGTTGCAAAACACAACCCCGAAACACTCTCTTGCTTGTTGGCAATTAAAGCAATGCTTATACATAAAATCACTCCTTTGGCGGCTCTGGTAACGGCATCCAGTGGGTAACCCCTGTTATAAATTCATATCCACTATCCAAATAGCACTCACCCACATCTCTTAAAAACGTATCTTCCCAAACATTTTTTCCGTCCGTTACAATAATTTCTTCTTCATCATCTGGTAATTTACAAGAAAGCATTTCTACTTTTTCTTCCTCATCGTATTCCAATTCAAACTTGATCCACTTCCCCCGAACAACCTCTTTCACATCGGCGGCGGGAAGCGTCTTCAATTTACATACAGCCTTCAAAATGCCATTCGCAAGTTCAATTTCTCCGTTAGCATGTTTTTGCTCCGCATATTGCCGCAAGGATTTCTCTGCAATTTCCGCATCTATGCATCTAGCCATAGTTACACCCCTTTAATCTATTTCGTACATTCTCTCAAGCCCACATAAATTAGCAAGAAACTTAAACCCTTCTCCTGTAAGACCAAAGTACACAATCCCATTTTTATCAGGAATACCCATTCTCGCCAGCCCACGCTCTACAAGGTCTAGCCAGTTTTTATCATCTTTATCTGTACAAAAATAATTTCTGTAGCAGTGCATAACCCTGTGTTTGATTCCTGTTACTCTGCTTTTATCAAACCCAATCGCATGTTGCATATTTTCAATCTGGTACACAGTAATGTCACTAATATTGCCCATACTCACACCCCTTTCGGCTCATATCGGTATGCAAGCCATGTTTTGCCGTAGTCGCAATATTTAAAGCCAAGCATTAATCCAGGATATCCACAACAGAAACGCTCCCCCTCTGACCAATCGCCGTTTTTTTGATAATAACCCGATTTGCCCAGTTCCATTTTTTCTATTATTTCAATCCATACCCATCCCAATAATTCAACTTTTTCCAATTCCTCCAATCCCAATGGCTGCGGATTCTCCTGTTCGAGTTTTTCTTGAAGGGCTTCAATGGCAGTCAGTAAATCATAGTTGAAACTTTTTATCTCGTGCAACTCCCGATATCTCTTAGAAGTTTCAATATCACTGATTTTACGCAATGTTTCTATTGCCTTTTCAATCTCACTCACTCCGCATCCTCCTTTTCAAAATAAAAGACTCCCTCAAAAGGTTTGATTTCTACAATCCCAAAATCAAGCCCAACTTTCACTATGTAGTCCTTTGCAATCCGCTCATGCAAGGTTTTTATGTAGGCTCTAAAACCTTCTAAATCTTTGGATCGTTTATAATGATTGCAACGGCGGCAAGCAGGATTATAATTGTCTATATGGTTTTCCCCAGCATTTCGTAAAGGTTTTATGTGGTCAACCTGCATCTCTCCAATTTCTATTTCCTTACCGCAATAAGCACAGTGACCGTTGTATTTCTCATAAACCTTTACTCTTTCTTTTTTAGTCATTCTGCCCCTCCGTTTCTACTTGTCCACTTTCCTCTAGCCACTTCTCGATACATGGTAAGCAGGTATAACAGGAAACTGGCCTACCATCCATAAACCCGGTTTCGCACAAAGCATAATCTCCAACTTTTATTTCGTTATCGCATCCTCCCATGCATTCATGGGGCTTTCTGCACTTCACAATCTTTTCTTTCTTGTTTTCGATTTCGCCATCCATATCATCACTATAAAACCCGCTATCAAGATACAACTCTTTATCGTATTTCACTCTGTATCCTCCCTTTCAATAAATCTGGATTGTCGTGGATATTGCCGATTATTACGCAATTATCATTCCAAATATCAGATAGAAACTCAGAACCGCAATTATCATTCACAGCCATCCAAGCAAGCATTTCTTCGTCCCATTCCACCGTGAATTCTTGCTCATAATCGTTGTCCCAAAACTTATCTCCACCAAAAAGCTTTGCTTCACTCTTATCAGCCTTTCCTGTATACTGCCCGACAGTTTTTTCAAAAACATATGAATCAATACCATTTGCCAAGTCTACAATTCTATAAGGGTCAGTAGTTATTAAATCTCCATAGACCCATTTAGAATCTTTAAAACCAATCGTTTTCCCTCTAAAAAGAATCTCTTGCATGGTTATTCCCTCCGTCCGTAGCTGCAAAAGCCGCAATCGACACCTGTGCAATACACGCTGTTCCGTTTCTTTGATTCGCAATATCCAGCTTCGTTCCGTATGTAATGGATGCAACCTTCTTTGCTCTCACGACTTACTTTCAACCGATCATTTTCGGCTCTTAGCCGCCTTATTTCATATGTCAAGCATTGCAACATTTCCGATTTTCTTTCATACACAGAATGCAATCCCGTTTTGTATACCCCGGGGGAACATTCACACAAATAACCTGCTTGGCTTATTTGCTGTTCGGCTTCTTTGATTGCTTCCTCTATGTTCATGGATACACCCCCTAACTGTTATATCGTATAACAATCTCAATCCCTGTTTCTTTTTGTATCGTTGCCACAATATCCTGCCAGCTAGAAAAATCACCCATGATACATCCCGCTTTATCACTAAACCGTTTCATGAATCTTTCCATCCTAACCCTACCCATATCAAACTCATCCCGCAAAGTTAATAGACTAAGGGCAAGAACCGTATCAAGCGTCATTTGCTTAATAGGTTCTAAAGCCAAGTTTAAGTCCTTTTGAGCTAAACTCGTATGGATATTGGTAACACCACGAAATTTGACCTCTTGCTCTAACGCCTCTATACCGCCCTCTTTTACAATCTTTAGCGCAAGAGCAAGTCCATCATTTCTACCCTTGCTATAATCGGCCATTTTCACCTAATATCCCCCCCCCAAATATCCTATTTCACCTCGTTAAACCTATGCGTTGCACTTACACGGAATTTCTCCATCATCGCAGCCGCTTGAATTGCCTCAGCAGCCACAATAATAAGAGCATTTCGACCCAACATTGCTTCACCGCTTGCGTCATCATTCTTACGAATGGAACTCCATATTTTTGCAGAGTGTGCAAAAACCTTTTGAAGCGCCTCTTCACATTCTTCGATTTCCTCCTCAATCACTGCCCAGCCTTCATGATCAGATGAAAACAACGGAAACTTTTTATTTGCCATTTCCAATTCTTCTCGTACTAAATTTGAAATGCTAGTTCTTAATTCTTCTCTTATCATTTCGCACCTCTTTCTTTAATTCCAAATAATTGTAATATTGCCCAAAGCATATAAAAACCAAAAAAAGGCCACTATGTATAAACCAATTGCAACCAAAGCAATCAGCCCCAGTTCTTTTAAAAACTGTCTTGTTTTCCTGTCCATCCCCTAAACCTCCAAAGGTATTTCCTCACCCTCCTAAAACGGTAAATCGCTGTCATCTACCTCTTCACCTATGGGATAAAATCCATCATCCGCCGGAGGATTCTGCTCACTTTTCTCTGCTTTACTTCCGGTAAAGAACTGCTCCTCAATAACAACCTCTGTTTTCCAATGCTTTTTACCGTCATCACCATCCCAGCTGCTTACCTGTATTCGTCCAACTACTGCTACCATCTGACCTTTTTTAAAGTATTTTTCAGCAAATTGTGCTGATTTGCCAAAACTAGTGCAATTAATATAATCCACTTCATACTGACCATTTTTCTTAGTCCTTCGACTAACCGCCAAAGTAAATCTACAAATAGCCAAGGGGTTTGCCCCTTGGCTATATCTTACTTCGGGGTCTCTTACAAGCCGTCCAAGTAATTCAACTTTGTTCATGCTGACCCCTCCATTTTTATCTCATTAGTACAATTTGCTTATTGTCAATTTCCTCTGCAAGCTCAAACTCTAAATAATCATAAATATTTATCTTAGCAGCTTCTTTCCATTCCCCACCGTCAGCTTCAAACAATGCGCATCTGCCGCCTCCACTCATTCGGAAAACAAAAAGACTTTCAGGTTGTCCCGCCTCAATAAATGTACGGAAGGGCTTCAATTTCACAGGGTTTGGTACCTTTACATCTGCCACAGTTGCCACGCCAACCTTGCACGCAACAGATTGACTTACGCCATCATCTCCAATATTTCTTACACTTTCCTCTTTTAGGTTCCCAACAACCTTGAGGATGATTTCCTTATCATCGGTTTCCTGGAACACACTCTGCATCTTGATATTGAATTCCTCTGCGCTGTAAAAATCTCCAAAACGGAAACTAGGCGCTGTATACTCAGAAATCAATAATTTTTGTCTCTTTAACTCCTCAGATACAATAGGAGAAGAAATTTCCACAGTGCAATGGTCTTTGATGCTAATTACAAGGGGTGTTTCAACGTCTGTAAGCCACGACTTTTCATTTTGTGCAATTTCCTTCACATACTGCACAATCCCAGCTAAAGAAGAGATTTTCATAGGAACAATCAATGGTTCATTAACAGGAAAAACCTCTTTATCTGTGTACCTTCTACCATTCAAAACCATTTCTTTTGCTTCACTTAAACCAACTATGTACTCCAAAGCTTTTCTAATCATTATTTTTCCTCCTTATTAGTGTTCTGCCCTATGCCTATGAAGCCCTGACCAAGCACTGAAAATGCAAGAGAGGCTAAATATAGGGCACGGTTAACGTTCTTTTCCTAGAGGGAAAAGAAATTACATCTTAGTGTTTTGTCTCATTTTGCTCTTGATTGTAAATCAATAACGCCTCTTGTTTCATCAGCATGAATTTCCTGCTGACCACGCATTACGTTCTTATCCCACTCTTGGGCAATAACAGCACCGTTGTTGTCCTTGGCAATTACCATTGTGCTGTTGATGGCCTTTCGTGGTTGCAAAGTGGTCTTTGCTACCACCTGAACGTCAACCATTTCTCTGTCCGTTTTGCTTGGCTTGAAAATTAATTCAATGGTCAATTTTCTAGCCTTGTCCAACTCTGTGTTTGGATCAGCAATGTTTTCATAAACCTTTTGAATTGCATCTTGAATCCTTTCCGATACCGCCCCACCGGCAAAAGCCGCAAGGTCAAATTCCTTTGCATTTTCCATGTGCATCCTCCTTTATATGTGCCCTTAACTTCCTTTTGCTTTGCTTATATTCAAAGTTTTGCTGGCAAGCCAAGCAAAACAGAATAACTAAAATACTGTTGAGCGCTAAAGAAATACTTAAAAGATTTCCCATTACCATTGCCCCCTAGTCTAAATAGTTTCTACCAACAATTTTCATAAACTCTTCCCGTGTATGATCTTTCTCAAAGGCTGCTTGGCACTCACGCTTTAACCGCAAATCCAACTTGTGGCCGTTCTTGCAATGTACGGCCTCATTGCTTGCATTATGATGTTCGGGTATCAGATAAACCCAAAAACCATGCTTGTCCGAAATATCTTTCATACCAACGCCAAAATATATGTGATGCTTGCGTAGGTCATAATCACGACCTGTCAGATAGCAAATTTTCTCTTTTCCTTGCAAAATGCTTACCTTACGACTTCCTTTCATGCTATTGTCCCTCCTTAGTGCTTGTCCCCCCTAAGGGCTTTCGCCCATTATGCAGTACCAACCTCCGTTGACGGGCTATCATCAAACTCCAACTCATACCCATCGGCTCTGGCCGCCGCCTGCAGCGCTCTACGGTTTAATCTAATTCCCAATTCTTTTTTCTCATCTGGCGATAAAGAATCATATGGTATAACCCCACTTTTTGTTACTACATGTACATTTACTTTAAGCGGTTTTTGCATACCTAACACCTCCTGTTTCATGGTATGTTTCTCTAGCATTGTCCTATGCAATGACTGTACTCAACTCACCTTAGAAATTTCTTTCAATTCCTTTGCAACCTTCATTCCTGCAAGAAAAATCTTCATGTCTCACTAACTTGCTTTTTCTGGTTCACCTTGTGGGGCAAATAAATAATTAAAGTCGCAGGAATATAAAGAGCAAAGCTTTCTTATTTCTGAAACAAAAAAACGCCCATTTCGTAATTTTGCCTCATAATTTCCTCTGCTCATCCCCAAATAATTTGCAACATACTCATTTGTATAACCATTTCTTGCTTGTTCAGCTTTTAAATTTCTATATGCTACTGACATAGAGCACCTCCTAACTAAATTACCATTTTGCTAATTTTAAAATTATAATATTACCATTTTGCTAATTTGTCAATACATTATTTAAATAATTATCAATATGCTAATATTCGTATTGACTTGAATATTTTTTCGTGTTAATTTACTATTAAAAAGGAGGTCTATTAAATGGACTCATTCGGAAAAAGATTAGTTAATGCTAGACATTCAAAAGGGCTTACTCAAAAAAAATTGGCTGAAATTATGGATATAACTGCTACAAGATTAAACTATTGGGAAAAAGATAAAAGAGAACCTGATGTAGAAATGATTAGAAAATTAGCCACTGTTTTAAAAGTTGACCCTAACTTTCTTTTAGGTACAAACTTTTGGACTGAAGATATGTATGAAGATTATGACAACGCAAAGTCTGAATCCGAAAAACTTAAAATTCTAAATAAATATGGAGTACCACACAATCTAAAAAATGAATATGCCAAATATTCTGATAGACAAAACTCCAAAGACAAAGAAGCAGATCAATTAATTTTAAACGAATTAGAATCTTCTTTAATTATTACGATCAGAAAACTAAATGAAACTGGACTCGCACGACTATTTGATTACACAAACTATCTACTTAGCGTCAAAGAAAATATTGAAGTAAATAACCGTCAAATGGAAATAGCAGAAGAGTTAGCCCTTTCCGCAGAGCCAAAACTTACTGTGGAAGATGAAAAGGAATTAGAAATGATAAGGCAAGAAATGCTTGCGGAGAAAAGGGGGAGAACATCCTCAGCTTCCATCTCCGCAAAAGACGCTTAAAGTGTAAAAAGCTTTTCTTCCAAACATAACTCAGATAAAAAGTAACTGGATAAAAATGAAAAATAAATAAAAAAACCCCACAGTACTGCGAATACTGTGAGGAGGAAGCAGTCATACCGTAGCATAATCGCTCTTATCAAGCCAATTGTATCATAAGACTGCTTTGTTTTCCATACAAAAAAATAAAGGAGGTCTTTATTTATGATTATAGCATCTGCCTACATTAGGGTTTCAACAGAAGATCAGACTGACTACTCCCCTTCTGCCCAGTTAGAGGATATTATTTCATTTGCTGAAAAAAATGGTTATTACATCCCTAAAGAATTTATTTTTGAGGATGAGGGTATTTCTGGCCGAAGTGCAGATAAACGCCCAGGCTTTCAAGAAATGATTCGTCAGGCACGAAAAAAACAAAATAAAATTGAATACATCATTGTTCATAAATATGACCGCTTCGCTAGAAATAAAGAGGATGCCGTTTTATATAAAGCATTACTAAAAAAAGATGGGGTAAAGGTTTTATCTGTAAAGGAACCCATTCCTCAAGATGATAAGTTTGCCGTAATTTATGAATCAATGTTAGAGGCTATGGCGGAATATTATTCTCTAAACCTAGCAGAGGAAGTTAAAAAAACCATGGTTAAAAAAGCCATGATGGGAGAATACCAATCCACGCCACCTTTTGGATATTGCATGAAAAATAAACAGCTCACACCAATACCTGAAGAAGCATCAATGGTACGGTTTATCTATGAAGCTTATGCATCCGGGAAAGAAAGCATGTTTTCTCTTAGCCGCCAAATGAATCAAATGGGATTTCACACACACCGTGGCGGGGTCTTTGAAAATAGGACAATTCAATATATCCTGAACAACCCTGTCTACAAAGGTTATTCTCGCTGGACTCCAACAGGGAGAACCCGAAGGAACTTTAATAATCCTGACAGCGTTGTTGCAAAAGGGAATTGGGAACCCATAGTTTCCGAGCAGCTTTGGGAATCTGTTGCTATTCGCATTGCCCGTGAAAAAAGAACGCATTACTCGCATAAGCGCCCCGAAACCGATGGGAAACATTGGATTAGTAGTATGATAAAATGCTCCGCATGTGAGCGCAGCCTTGTTATTTCAGCCAAACACAAGACTGGTGATGCTTTTTATTTACAGTGCGGTGGATATAACCACGGCCAGTGCCATGTATCTCACTCGCTTTCTACAAATCGTCTCTTCCCAGCATTATTTGATACCCTTAGAAATATAGCCTTAGGGAAAGAAAGTACTTCCAAATACCATATTCGCAGATTAAGCCTTGAAACCGACGAAACGGAATCTATTGAGCTCATGATTAATAAAACAAAACAGCGAATTGCAAAAGCAAAAGAAGCTTATCTTGCAGGCATTGATACTTTAGATGAATACCGACAAACAAAGCTTGCGATAGACACAGAGCTGAAAGCACTAAATGAAAAGTTAAATAATTCTAAGCAGAAGCAGTTCAAACCATTTGATCATAATTTATTTTCTAGCAAGGTGCTAAACGTGTTAAACGTCTTGCAGGATGAAACTGCAAGTATGGAGATCAAAAGAGCCTCATTTAAGTCCATTGTTGAGAAGGTAATTTATGATAAACCCAATGGCAGCCTAGAGCTGTTTTTAATTGGCGATTGACTTATACCCTATTGAAGTATGGTGGTCCCGATGGCGAACTAGGTGCTTCTTTGCGTTATCTTAGCCAAAAGTTTACCATGGTTACTCCCGAGGCTAAAGCAACACTAAACGATATTGCAACTGAAGAATTTGCTCATTCAGAAATGATGGCAACAATCTTCCACCAGTTAACACAGGGCCTCACAAAAGAGCAAATTATTAACTCTGGACTGGATGTATACTATGTAAATCATGGTTTAGGTGTTTATCCTGTTTCTGCTTCTGGGGTTCCCTTTGGTGCGTGTGCATTCCAGTCAAAAGGTGATCCCATTACAGACCTCTATGAAGATATGGCAGCAGAGCAAAAAGCCCGCAGCACCTATGAATATTTGATTGACCTAACTGATGACCCTGACGTATTGGCACCATTACGCTTCCTCCGCGAAAGAGAAGTTGTTCACTTCCAGCGTTTTGGTGAAGCATTAGATATTGCTAGAGATTATTTGAATCAGCAGCACTATTTCTTTATGAATAAATTTGGCTGCGACGATTAATATTGGCACATCTCTCATTTATATAACTCTGCCTATCCAAAAAAGCAACTGAATTTAAAAATAATTTCATCGCATATTTTAACCATAAAAATAAGAAAAGGTATCCCAACAATGGAGGATACCTTTTTTTGCCTAAATTTAATTCTTTCTCATATTTACGGATGCATTTTTAAACTTATCATGAACTGCAACCATAGCAGTATCGATGTCTTTTTCAGAAATCAATACAGTAATTTTAATTTCAGATGTGGAAATCATCTGGATGTTTACCCCTGCATCATACATTGCTTCAAAGAACATTGCTGCAACACCAGGGTTGGATGCCATACCCGCACCTACGATGGATAATTTTGCAACACTATCATCATGCTGAATTGTTTCAGCTGTCAATCTTGCCTTATTTTCTTCCAGGGCTTTTAATGCGATATCTAAATCATCTTTGCCAATGGTAAAGGAAATATCTTGTTTTCCATCACGACCAGTTGACTGAAGAATAATGTCTACACTTACCTTTTCTCTTGCCATTAAAGTAAATACTTCAAATGCTTTACCTGGTTCGTCCTTAATCCCCATGATAGAAATACGGGATACATTTTTATCTGCTGCCACACCGCTAACCAGCATTCTTTCCATCTTACATTCCTCCTTCACCTCTGTACCTTCTGCATCTGTCATACTGGAAAGCACCGATAACTTTACATTATATTTCTTCGCCACTTCAACGGAACGGCAGTGCAAAACCTTTGCCCCCAAAGATGCCAATTCCAACATTTCATCGTAGCTGATTTCATCCAGTTTTTGCGCATCCTTAACAACTCTAGGATCCGCAGTATAAACACCGTCAACATCGGTATAAATTTGACATACATCAGCATTTAATGCTGCCGCCAATGCAACGGCAGAAGTATCAGAACCACCCCTACCCAATGTTGTCATATCGCCATGGGCATTTACACCCTGAAATCCTGTTACAAGAACAATATTTCCTCTTTCCAACTCATTCTCAATTCGCTCTGTTTGAATTTTGCGAATTCTCGCATTGCTATATGTATTTGTTGTTTCAATGCCCACCTGAGCACCATTCAGGGAAATTGCTCTGCCACCCAAAGCGTTGATTGCCATTGCCATTAAAGCAACAGATTGCTGCTCGCCAGTAACTAAAAGCATATCCATCTCCCTGCGGCTTGCCTTAGGGTTAATTTCCTTTGCCTTAGCAATTAATCCGTCTGTTGTTTTTCCCTGAGCAGATAAAACAACAACTATATCATTGCCTGCTTCTTTTGCCTTCATAATTCTTCTGGCAACGTTAAAGACTCTTTCTGCATTGGCAACAGAACTGCCGCCATATTTTTGCACAATTAACATCGTTCTTTCCTCCTGTTATTCTGTCTCGACCTTTGCACCTTCTAAGTCTGCCTTAAGCAGTGTTAACTGCCAATGGTCTGGAAGGCTCTGTAAATAGCCGGACATATCTTTCTGGAACTGCTCTGCCTGCTCTTTTTTTACCATGGCCATCAGCGTAGATCCTGCACCGCTCAAATAGCAAGCCAGTGCTCCAAAATTCTTCGCCTGTTCAAAAATTCTTTCCATATTTGGAATCAACTTATTTCGGTAAGGTTGATGAATCTTATCCTCCATTGCCATGGGCAGGTTTTCGTATTTACCACTTAAGATGGATGCTACTAAAAGAGCCCCCCTGGAAACGTTAAACACAACTTCCCCACGAGTATACCCATCGGGTAACACCCCTCTAGATGCTGCCGTAGAAACAGGGAAATTTGGAACCATAGTAGCAAAAACCAAATCCTCCGGCAAATCAAGGCGCACATGCTGCATTTTCACATCATCCAGTGCACCAACAACCATACTACCAAAAATAGCAGGGTTGGAATTATCAGGATGCCCTTCAAGCTTTGCAGCCATCTGAGCCAGCTCCTCTTTATCACAAGGTTTTCCAGCTAATTCGTTGGCTGCAATTAAGCCCCCAACAATACAAGCTGCACTACTGCCCAATCCCCTTACCATTGGAATATAATCCTCCTGAATCAGGTGCACCCCGGGCATCGTTAAACCCTTTTGATCATAAAAATACTTCATTGTTTGGTAAATCAGGTTGCTTTCATCTGTGGGAATTTCGATTTCTTGTTTTCGTTTTACTTCGATTATTAACCCTGACGGTATTTCTTCTACCCAAAGATGATTATATAATTCCAGTGCAACACCGATGCAATCAAAGCCAGGCCCCATATTAGCCGATGTAGCAGGAATTTGAATATGTACCATAATGCTTTCCTCCACTTCTTACAACTTAAAGTATATGGTTCTACGCTAAAAAAAACACAAATTTATTTTTACAGAAGCGTTTTGGACAAAACAAAGCTCCTCCAAGAGGAGCCTTAAAATCAATACAATTGACTCGTTGCGGTTTCATACTTACTCTCTACCGATAATCTTGAGCGATTGAACACCCTGCAACCCTTCAATACGGTTTATCAAACGGCTAAAGTCACCTTGCATAGCATTTGTTTCAATGGTAATGGTGACATTAGCAATCCCATTAATTGGAATTGTTTGGTTAATCGTCAAAATATTTGCCCCTTCTGTGGCTATACTATTTAAAACCGCAGACAAAAGCCCAGGGGTATTATCCAAATTTGTAGAAATGGTAACTGTCTTTCCTCTTGTATTTTCGTAAAGTGGGTGAACAGCATCCCTATACTTATAAAACGCACTGCGGCTAATTCCAACCTTATTTACAGCGTCTTGAACCGTTTTTTCTTTCTTGCTTTCTAAAAGATTTTTAACTTCCATTACCTTTAAAAATATTTCTGGTAATACACTTTTATCCACAATAAAAAAATTCTTATCTTCCTTCACTTTTTCTCCTCCTGTTTTTTTACCAAAAACATTTGTTTTCAATACAAGGAATATAACACAAATTATATTTCTTTTCAACATCTACTCTTTAAAATTTCACAAAGTTTTTGGAAATCTGTCTTTTGCACAAAAACAAATCTATCTCTGTATCCATACAGTACAAATTGCTAAAGGTTTTTACCCTTTTATTGTTTCATTTTGCGCCTTAATCTGCTACAATTAATTCTAGTGTCTTTCTCATTATATTTGTAGTTCCACAGAAAGACAATACTTCATGTAAAGATTTTCGGACTTGCAATCCTTAACAATTTTATTGAAATTTTACTGCTTTCTACAATAAAAATCATTTATACAGCGCAAAGAAATTTGATTTGTTTTTTTCACTAGGCTCTGTGGATAAAAATTAAAATGTTTAAAAATGCGAAAGTAGCTAATTTCATGAATTGTTATGTAAAATATTGTAAATGCTAAGTTTTGAATGTACATATATAAGATAGTCGTAATTTAAAAGTAAATAGAAAGGATTCAAGTTCTTCCTTCTTTTCTATAAAAACAATTTCTCTAAAGGAGCTTATGAATGAATCAGAAACAAACTACCCAGCCACGGCACATTGATTTGCTGAGCTTGTTTTTAAAAGGTTACACAGGAATGTGTGCCCATATGGATCTCGCCTGCCAAAAAGGGCTAAAAGATGCGGCCCCTTTGGTATTTTCTAAGTGGTATTACACTGCAATTGCGGCAGATACCTTATTATCACCTGCTAATATTATTGCTCAGGATTTAAATATCCAAAATACTGAAATAGAATACCAATATACCCTTCAGTTAGACCCTCTTGAGCAAGGCATTGATAAAGGCGAGTTCGTATTACTTTCCTACTCTTTGGAAAGCCATCCCCTTGCGGATGATTTGCAAAAAATTGCGGATTTTTGTGTGCCCGACCGTGAAATGGATGAAAATCTATTTTTTATGGAAGAAGATAAAAACACCCTTTTAGAACAACTTTCTCATAAACATGATTTTTATTTAGAATATCTGACCCGCCTTGCATGGTGGATGGGACTTCTCGTATATATGCCTGCAATTCATACGAAAAGGGTACAGCGTGCACCTTACTGTGACACTCTCTTTGCCCAAAGCACAGAGTTTATCCTAAAAACTGCGGCAGAGGCAGCCTGTGAATTGGCAGCAGAGCGCTTCTCATTCTCTATGGATTTGGATCAGGGTATTGCTACCCCCGCCTTCTTTAAAGAGTGTCTGGTAGCTCCCTCCGAAACAGACCAAATTTTTATTGATTTCTACAAACGAGTAGATGTTGATATTGAAGATATATGGCAAACCCAGCCCAACGACCTAACAGAGGATGATAAAGCCATTATTTCTTCATTCCTATTTACAGGTATCATGTTGGATAAATGGTTCATTTTCCCCATGAGTTGCTTTTTTGGCTTAATTAGACCAATCTCATTTACGCCAATTAAGTATTTCAACCTTGTAAATAATTTGTCTGCCCTACTAATTATGGAGCATAATATTGGAGCCGAATTGTTTACCCCGCCTAGCTATTATGCCCTTACATCTTTGGGACAATCCCTATTTGGCGATGGAACCGTTGAAGAGGAAAAATATAAAATGCCTAATAAACTTTCCTTTGAACAAATTTTGGAGGCATTGGATCGAGAAGTTGAAATCAGCCGCTTTGAAGAAGTTTTTTACATGGGTGCAGAAAAAGATATCCTCGCAATCCGGGCTTCAAGAAAAGATGACCCTGAATTCTGGAAGATTATAGAGGTGGGAATCACCACCCCTTTAGATGAGTTCTGCCGAGATTTATGTGCAGCCTTCTCAATGGATGATACTTCCGATTATGTTCTTACCATTCTTGACGAAAACAATTTCCCCTTGGACTATTCTCCCTTGGGGTCAAAAAAAAGCATTAACAAGACAGTGGATAAAACTATTGAAAACCTATGGTTAGAAAAAGGAGATGATTTCTCCCTTTCCACTTCAAAAACAAACCAACTTGCGCTAGAAGTTTTGGAAATCACATCGGGCGACCCATTTATTCTTTACCCCCGTGTGAAGGCGCAAAGCCCAATTGTAACAGCATTGGAAAAATTTGATGAGATTTTTTAAATTAAAAGGAGCGTATGGTGATGCAGCTAGTTCATCAGCATGGCGGCGATTTAGACGCTATTGAAAGAAATTATGGAATTCCCAAAAATGAAATCAAAGATTTTAGCGGAAATATTAATCCCCTTGGTTTTCCTAAGGCATCTGAAAAAGCTTTGGCAGAAAATTTAAGCATTATTTCCACTTATCCAGATAAAAAATATACCTCTTTACGACAGGCCATTGCTAAGTATACAGGTGCAGCAACAGAACATATTGTAGTAGGAAACGGCTCAACAGAACTGATTTCAACTTTTATCCAAACCATTCATGCGCAAAAAAGCATTATCATCGGTCCATCCTATTCAGAGTATGAACGAGAAGTAACCCTTTGTGGCGGTTCTTTCTCCTATTTTCCATTAAAAGAAAAAAATAACTTCTGCATAGATTTGCCTGCATTGCTTAATGCACTAACAAAAGACATCGGTATGCTGGTTATTTGTAACCCAAATAACCCCACAGGCTCTGCCTTTACCAGCACACAATTAGAAGCAGTCTTGCATCATTGTAAAAAAATAGGCGCTTCTGTTATGGTGGATGAAACCTACATCGAATTTTCGGATAACCTAAATGAAATTTGTGCTATCCCACTGGTTGCAGAGTATGATAATCTATTTGTAGTGCGTGGCACTTCTAAGTTTTTTGCAGCACCAGGAATCCGTCTGGGCTATGGTGTTTCTTCTAGTCAAAACTTTTTGGATCGATTAAAAACAAACCAAGATCCATGGAGTGTGAATAGCCTGGCTGCATTTGCAGGAGAAAAAATATTTGCTGACACCGAATTTCATACCACTACCCAAAGGCTAATTTCTAACGAGCGCAAAAAAGCTTTTGCAGAACTATCCACTTGGAATAATATTAAAGCTTTTCCTTCTTCCGCAAATTTTATCTTGCTAAAGCTTTTAACCGATAAAATAACAGCGGCAGAGCTTTTTGAAATCTTAATTCAAAAGAAAATGCTAATTCGTGATGCATCCTCCTTTACTTTCTTAGATGAAAAATATTTACGCTTCTGTATTCTTTCACCGGAGGATAACGCTTCCTTACTAAAAGAACTGAAACTTTTAGTAGAGTAAAAAACTGACATCATTTTTTTTCACTTTGAAGCACATATTACTTTCAAAACCCAAAGGTTTTGAGGTGATTAATTTGAAACAATCAATCAGCCGCAATGAACTTTGCGGCTATTTAAATCTATTACGTGAAACCATGACCGACGGTCGGAATTTCCCACCTTCTCATGTGCGTTTTTTTGATAGTCGTAGCTTTTATTATTATTTTTCAAAACGCCCTTGCGGTGATGAAACCGTTGAGGAAGTATTAATTGAGATGGAAAATTGTATTCCGTTGGCCATAACCGAAGAAAGTCTACAACTTTTTTTATCGGCCTATAAGAAAGATGACTGCCCATATCTTGCCCATTCTTTCCTAGAAAGCAGCAAGGCTGACTTTCTGCTGTTGATTCGTCATTCAGCTAAAGATGATGGAAAATGGCAGGCTGTGACGTCCCTATGTGAAGGGCTAAGGCAAAAAAATCTTTCTTAAATCCCATGAGAGGAGCACCCTTTGTGGCACCCTATCCTTATCAAAGTCTAAACGAATACTACCGAAGTCTATTCGGAAAAAAAACTGCAAAAATTTCTTTGGATGGTGGTTTTACTTGCCCAAATAGAGATGGTACCCTGTCCACCGGCGGCTGCATTTTTTGCAGTGTCGGTGGCTCAGGGGACTTTGCGGAAGATGCCGCCTTATCCATCACCAAACAAATTGAAAAAGGCAAACTCCAAACTCAGAAAAAATGGCCTGATGCATGTTATATTGCCTACTTCCAAGCTTTTACTAATACCTATGCCCCTGTTGAGGTTTTGCGCTCAAAATATGAGGAAGCCCTGGCTCAACCACAAATCCAAGGAATTTCCATTGCAACAAGAGCTGATTGCTTAGGCGAAGATGTTTTGTCCTTACTTCAAGAGTTCTCCGAAAAAACAAAAATATGGGTAGAGTTAGGTTTGCAAACAGCCAATGAAAGTACTGCAATCTATATCCGCCGTGGATATTCCAATGAGGTTTTTACATACGCCGTTGAGAATTTGCATCATCTTCAAATTCCCGTAATTGCGCATGTTATTTTAGGTTTGCCAGGGGAAACGAAAGCAGATATGCTAAAAACCATTGATTTCATAAATCACTNNGCCTATTCATGGCATAAAATTACAACTGATGCACGTTCTTACAAATACTGACCTAGAAAACTTATATCAATCAGGCGGCTATACCCCGCTAAAAAAGGAGGAATACCTGGACATTCTGTGTGAGTGTATCTCCCATCTACGTCCAGATATCGTCATTCACCGTTTAACAGGCGACGGGGATAGAAACACACTTTTGGCACCCTCATGGAGCTTACATAAACGAGATGTGCTAAATAGTTTGCATCAGATGCTGAAAAAAAAGAAGATTCAACAGGGAGATTCCTATTATCCTTAAAATTACCTCTGTTTTTTTCTTGAATTTTATGTTAGAATATAAATTATTTTGAAAGGAGAGCTGAACTGTGGCTGATCCCATTCGACAATTAGCAGAACATAAACTGATTATATTGCACCTCGTGCAAAAAATGGGGATCTCCCTTTCTAATAGTGAAATTTGTCAGTTTTTGTTGAACAAAGAGTATATGGATTATTTTTCCGTTCAACAATATCTTGCAGAATTAGTAGATGCAGGATGGTTGGAAAAATCAAAAGAACATAATAACACCCGCTACACCCTTACTGATGAAGGGGAAGAAGTTATTAATTATTTTCAAAACCACGTCAAAGAAAGCGTCAAAGAAGATATTAGTATCTATGTAAAAGAAAACAGCAAGCGTATTCGTGCAGAATATGCTGTAACTGCAAACTATTTTCCAGAGTTTAACGGGGATTTCCTTGTAAAGTGTGGCCTTTGCGATGATGATGGTGCTCCCCTTATGGAATTAAGTGTCTCCGTTGTATCAAAACAACAAGCCCAACAAATTTGCAGAAATTGGCGCAAAAACGTAAGTCATCTCTATGGTTCCTTTTTAACCGCATTGGTTGTAAGTGACGATGAAATCCCAGTAGAATTTAAAGCAAGATCGGAAAACTTTCCCGAACCAACCTCAGAAGATTCCAAATTAACCTAAATACATATTGAAGTTAATTTTTTTTGCGGCAAATTTATATTTCCATATAAACTGCCGCATTTTTTATTGGCTCAAATAAAAAAAGAAGTCCCCTTGCAAAGAAAGGCGACTTCTTCTTCATTTTGCATTATTATTTGTCAAAACGTGCTTCTAAGCGGTAAATGGGCATCCCTTGAGCAGAGAATTTTTCCTCATACTCTGTCATAATATTTCCTTCATATTCACTATTGTGTAAATCTAAAGAAATGTTAGATAACTTCCAATTATCCGCACAAAATTCGTTTAAGGAAAATTCAAATAGATTGCGATTATCTGTCTTAAAAAACACTTCTGCGTGTTCCCCCATATTATTACGATAGCTTTCTAAAAAGCCACGGTAGGTCAGCCTACGTTTGTACATCCTCTTTTTGGGCCAAGGATCAGAAAAATTCAAATAAAGTCTTTGAAATTCACCAATCTCAAACAAATCCGAAAGGTTTGCAGCATTCTCCCAAATCAACGCTAAATTAGGTAGCTCTTCATCCGTTCTTCTTGCGGCAAGAGCAATTACCGATTGTTGTCTTTCGATACCAACAAAGTTTATTTCTGGGTATGCCTGGGCATTTTTAGTGATAAATCCCCCTTTGCCACATCCAACCTCCACATAAATGGGATTATCATTTCCAAAAAACTCTGCCCATTTTCCTTTTCTTGTTGTAGCATCCTGAATCACTCTGCTATTATTTTCAAGTTCTGCTTCAGCCCAAGGCTTTTTTCTGATTCTCATAACGATCTCCTTTAATCAAACAAAATCTCATAAAGGTATAATACTATCGAAAGCCTACAATGGCAACCCCTATTTCTTTGTCATAATCCAATATCCCAAATCATCATTTTTCATTTTTCTAAACTTATCAAATCCTAATTCCTCTGCTCTCTTACGATTATCGGAAGAATCAATGCCAGGAACGCCAATAGAATAACCCTCAGTTTCAGGTTTCCAAATTAAATGATGATACTTCCTCATGGGCATCAAAAAGAAATAATCCCTCAACCAAGCTAGAGGAGTATTCTCCAAAAGCATGGTTTCCTCCAGTGAAATCAATTTCCAAGCCGTATCCTCACCTTCAAAGGGGAAAATTTCCTTGTTGTGCATTAGGAGTCCATATTTCTCAGGAACCTCCATGGGATTTTTGGGGATTTCTTCCTGAACTGCCTCCACATTCTCGGTGGTTTCTTTCGGTACATCCATTTGTGTCATTTCTGTTTTCTTATCCATATCCATCGTTTTTTCTTCGGCAGACTTTAAATCGATTGCTTCTGCAACAACGCCTTTTTGCAAGTTTCGTCTTCCTGCCCGTTCAATGCGATCCATATCTTTTTCGGAAAAAACCCCTGTATCCTGCAATTCTTCCAACTCCTGACGGAATTTTTCAAGAAGACCTCTAAAGCTACCATGGTAGTTTTCTTCCTTTGCTTCAGCAAGTTTGGGATTACCTTCTTTAGGAACATCTTTCTTCCAATTTATTTTGGGTAACTCGAAAGTAGGCTTATCTAATGCAGGTGCCTCGGCTGCAACCAGGGTTACTTCTTCGGTTGTTTCCAAATTTTGAGGCTCCTCTTTCTTTTTGATCTCCCTTTGTACTACCTTTTTGCTTGTGTTCCCCTTGAAATATGTACGCCATTCAACCCTACTTCCAAAGTATGCGGTAAGGGGAACAGAAAAACCTCCGTCAGCCTCTGCTAAAATGGCAACGGTATTTAGGTTCTCAGCTGTTGCTTCTTTTCCCTCTAAATTATCAGGGTCAAAATCCCACTTTAGCTCACCATGACCAGCAGTATCTGGTTTCAAAATACCACAGAAAATGTTTTTTTGCATTTCACCTTCATCTGCAATGGCATACACTGCATATCTACCACGGTGGATGGGTCGCAAACCTTGTACAGTCAAAGTGATTCTTCCCACTCCATTTTTAATTTCCATTACACAGCTGCCCCAAGGCGCTCTTTGCCCTAAGCTATAGCCTGCCGTCTCTTGTCTAAGCATTAAAAATACCTTGTCATATCTTCTATTATACATACTCGGCCTCTCCCCTTCACTTCGCTCTTGTCCATCGCTATAACTTATGCGCGAATAAAAAGAAAAATTCCAATATATACAAAAAAGCATCCATTTTTGGATGCTTACTTACTCTCTTATGGCTTGCCATATAGGGCAAGAGATGTGTTTTTATATCTCCTGTCGCTGGAAATATCCTCACCAAACCATACAGGCGCAATAAATGCATTTGCCTCTTCCAAGGTTTCAAACTCAACCTCTGTTGTAAATAATCCTTCCAACGGCCCCTCATACACATCTAACTCCGCAGTATAGCCACTTTCCAGAGGGATGAGGTAGCGTTTTTTTCGCACTTCATTCCCCTCAATTTTCACATGCAAACGCTCATATTCTTGCTGTTTAATTGCTATTTCAAATTCCTCCCTCGCCATATGACCTTTCCCCTTCACCGTCAAAAAATATTTATCATTACTTTGGCGGATACGAATGGTGGGCTGAAAAGAAATGTATGATTGAACAATTTGTTTGCAAACAAACCCTTCTAACAAAAAAGGGACTTCCTTGGTCAAAAACTTTCTTTCTATCTCCAAGGTTTCACCTCCTAATATTTTTTCTCAGCATAATACCGTGATTGGATACTGTCAAGGGCATTCTTGATAATTCATAGATTTTAGAATATAATAAAGCCTATAAACTTTTTACAAAACCTAAGAAAACGACATCAGGAGGCTTACTCATGAAAACTGTTTATATTTTTCTTGCAGAGGGATTTGAAGAAATTGAAGCTGTAACTCCCTTAGACTTACTGCGCCGAGTTGGAATAGATGCAAAATTTGTATCTATTGGAGAATCTTTACAGGTGAAAGGGGCGCACAATATCTTTTACACTGCAGATATCCTATTTCAGGAAGCATCTAATACCATGGCTGATGGTATTGTTTTGCCTGGTGGAATGCCCGGCACCTTAAACCTTTTAGGACACAAAGGTCTATGTAGCCTGATTCAAGAGTATCATAACGCACAAAAATACGTGTGTGCAATTTGTGCTGCACCTCTTATTCTAGGTGAATTAAATCTTCTTTCAGAAAAAACCGCAACCATATATCCAGGCATGGAAAATAAGCTAATCGGCGCAATGCCATCCATTAGCCCTGTCTGTGTTGATGGAACAATCATTACTTCCCGCGGCCCTGGCACAGCAATCCCTTTTGCCTTAAAGTTAGTTGAAATTTTTGCAGGCAAAAAAGCAGCTGAAGACCTTACAGCCGATATTGTTTATCAGAGATAAAAATTTCCCCAAAAAGAAGGGGTAGTTCCGCAGAAGAAAAACATTTTTTTCCAATTTTTTCGGCAGCTACCTCTACATCCTTTGGTGCTAAATCGTATATGTATGAAATTTCCTGTACTGTGTATGTATTAGACATCCCACGGGAAACTTCCCGCCGGAACATCTTGCAAAAGGGAGAAGGTGCAATTTGCATGAGATGCAAAAATGTACCTTTCGTGATAATGGCAAGTTTCTCTTGCTCTAATATGCCTGTAAGCTCTGTTGCAGATAAGCAAAGTAGCTCCGCAACCTGCCCCATATCATAGGGCTGTTGTTCTGATTTTAAAAATATATCAATAGCCTCAATCCTAGGCTGAATCTCCCTTTTATAAAATTCTAAAAAAGTCTGCATATATATCCTCTCCCCTAAGTGTTCTTTCCTCATTGTAACAGGATGAAAGCTGTCAATGCCACAGGGAATGGATGGAAGTGAGGCAAAAGATGAATGCAATTCAAAAATATTTTAGATACCGTCAAAACCTTATTGACCAATACATGAAAGGAGATATGACCAAAAGGGAATATCTTCAAAAGAATTACGAAGCAGTTGTATACGGCGATATTGGCCCTTTTACTAATATGGATTCCGTTGAAAAAGCACTGTTTAATTATCAGTACTATAATGCCTTAGCCAAAGAACAAAAATCCATTAGCACCACTAAAGATATGGATTATGAACTTAGAAGGGATTATTTGGACCAAAGTAACTACTATTACAATAAGAAAGATAGAGCCACCCTTGCAGTTTTAAGAATGCTAGACTATCAAGGGACTGAGGCCTATTTTGTTAAAGTCCATAGTAAGTACCTAAAAGGCAAGCTCTTTGAAATAGTGATAGACTATGAAGATATTATTTTACATTCAACAAGCCCTCTCATCCTGAAATGTTTGCGTGAAGAAGGGGTTTTTCATGAGGAAAGCCGTAAATCTCTGATTGATGATTATGTGAATCATAGATATTAAATTCACTTTTTAACGATTAGAAATCAACATTTCTCCATTTTACTTTATGTCTATACTAACAACTCCCCTTATAAGCATTAAGAGACTAAAGTTTCGCCAATAAAAAAAGGGTTTTGTCCAAAGCAAAAAACCCAGTTCATCAGAATTTAAAGAACAGGTAGGTATCTCGTTTCAGGAGCCTGCCTGTTCTATATTTTGATTTCAAAAAGCTAATAAGTGAATCATACTGTATGTACGGAGCAAATACGGAATACTTTTCTCCAGTATCTTAAATTGCCGTATTCCAACCTATAATTAGAACAAACCAACCTTAGAAATATACCGGTCAATCAACTGTAACTTCGCTTCTGTGGTGTATCCCATTTTTCTGCTAATAAAGGAGCATAACAACTCCATGGTAAATAAAACAGCAACATATGAATTAAAAAATGTATTGCTATCTACACTTACGGTTAGCAGCTGTGTTGAATACTGAGCCAACGGAGAGCTTGCCTTGTCAGTAATTAGAATAATCTTTGCACCTGCATCGTATGCCATCTGTGCTGCCAATAAATCCATTTCTGAGTATCTCGGAAAACTTACTGCAACGATGCAATCATTTTCAGTAATATCGCATAAATGGTCAATTACATTCAAAGAAGGATGGGATGTTTCATAAACATCAGGCAATAAATGTTTTAGCAATAAAAGCATCATATCTCCAATGCAAGTATTTGCTCTTGATGTTACAATAAATTTTCTTTTGCTACCTGCAATTAACCCTGCTGCACGCTCAAAAGCAAGGGTATCATTATGATTGATGCAGTATTTCATGTTTTGTAGCACATTAGAAAAATAGCTTTCTACAATATCACTTTGGCCCAACTTGCCAATGGACAGCTTTAGCCTCTCCGACGGAATTGTAATGTTGTCCGACACGCTATTTATTCTTTCTGTATAAGTCTTTCTGATGCTTTTTTGGAAGTCCATAAAACCGGAATAACCCAAGGTACGAGTAAAACGAATTACTGATGAATCGCTAACATGCAATCTTTTTGCTATTTCTGTTGAAGTAATAAAACAAGACTCTGCAAAATTGTCCAAAACAAACTCTGCAATTAGTTTTTCTTTTTTTGTTAGCTTCACACCCATAAGCTGGGCTCTTAACTCCTCTGTCAAACCCTTCACCCTTTCGCATATAAAAAATGATATATAAATCCGTATATAATTACCAATTTTATTACCAATCACAATATAAAAAAGTATATATATTCCTATTATTACATTATAACCATAAAGGACATCTGATTTCAACCGAAAAACAACAAAAGGAGCGAAAAGAAAAGATTAAGAATTTTTTCATGACTTAATTGTTGTTTAAAAAATCATATTAGTATATAATATAGACTCAAAGTAGCGAAAAAATCAGCATGGGGAATTTCCCATGCTCTTTTCAGGAGGAATTCAATTGGCTGAAACGATTGCAACCTGGTTTGTAACAAACCTACAAGATTCTATGGCAAGGGAAATCATCGTTTTTATTGTTTCGATGCTTCCAATTTTGGAACTAAGAGGCGGCATTATCGCTGGCTTTGCCCTGCAAATGCAATGGCTTCCAACCTTTATCATTGCTTTTATCGGTAATCTAGTTCCAATCCCATTCATTTTGCTTTTTATCCGCTATATTTTCAAAATCTTGAAAAAAACACCTTTGCGTTCCTTTGTGGAATGGTGTGAAAACAAAGCGGAGAAAAAAAGTGACCAAATACGTAAATATGCGTATTGGGGCGTATTTCTTTTTGTCGCTGTCCCACTGCCCGGCACAGGCGCTTGGATGGGCGCTTTAATCAGCGTTTTATTAAACATGGACCCTAAAAAGACATTTCCTGTCATTGTGCTTGGCGTATTAACTGCTGGTATTATTGTATCTATTCTGTCCTATGGTTTATTAGGCAGCTTAGGTTTTGGCGCGTAAAGGAGAACACAAATGGCAGAACGTATTTCCACCCCATCAAAAACCAAACAAATTATCGAGGAAAATGGTTTTTTCTTTAAAAAGAACTTTGGCCAGAACTTTCTGATCGACACGAATATTTTAGACAATATTGTCCTTTGTGCAGGCATCACAAAAGATGATTGTGTGTTAGAAGTTGGGCCTGGTATTGGCTCACTAACCCAAGTAATTGCTGAAAACGCACGGGAAGTTGTTGCCGTTGAAATTGATACTACCCTCATCCCCATCCTGAAACAAACCCTAGGGGAATACAATAATGTAGAGATTTTAAACCAAGATATTTTAAAGACAAACATTGATGGCATTATTCAAGAAAAAAATGGAGGAAAGCCTATTAAGGTTGTTGCAAACCTTCCATATTATATCACCACCCCTATCATTATGGATTTGCTGGAGAAGGAACGTCATATTGATACCATCACTGTAATGGTTCAAAAGGAAGTAGCTGAACGTATGCAGGCAGGTCCAAAGGAAAAGGAATATGGTGCACTGTCCGTCGCTGTTCAATATTATTGTGATGCTAATTTAGATATGATTGTACAACCCTCTTGCTTTATGCCACGGCCCAAAGTAGCATCTGCTGTTATTACCCTTAAGGTATTGCCAGAGCGAAAAGTAAAGACAAAAGATGAATCTTTATTTTTCCACCTGGTGAAATGTGCCTTTGGACAACGTAGAAAAACACTACTTAACAGTCTATACAATCAGGGAAAATTCAACCTTTCAAAAGAAGAATTGACTGCAATTATCACTTCTTTAGGTTGGGATGAACGTATTCGAGGAGAGGCCCTTGGGATTCACGAATTTGCAGCTTTAACCAATGCTGTTTTCGACAAAATCCACGGCTAATTCAATTATAACTACAAAAACTGGCTATGACAAAACACAAAATGTTTTGCCTTAGCCAGTTTTTTGCGGCTCATTTTCACCAAAAATTTATCTTTTGCGTCAGATTTTGAGCCGAAATTCCATTAAAGTATTTTTTTCCACCCTAATTATCAATAAAGGTATGTCTGTATAAACATACCTCAAAATTCACCATTGTTCTTATTATTCTACAAAATGCAATCATATAATCTAAAAATATACAGTAAATTATTTTTTAATTGAGTTAAAAAATTACCATTGTTGAATTCAGAAAAACCTACAATTTCATTCAAACTATTCGGGGATATATCTTTATTTTTAAAGTTTGCTTCCTTCAAATTCTAAGGAAAATTAAAAACTCGACAAGAAAAAATCCGTATTTTCCACCACAAAAGACGCCTTTTTTCTTCATTTCCCCTATTTCCCACTGTCACCAATCCCCACGAATCAACAAGGGTAATATTCCCCAATAAAAATGATGCAATATTTTACATCTTTGTTAAAAATTCAGTCTTAATTTGTCTGGCGAAAACACCTTGCCACCAGATTATTCCTGTACTATAATCAACCCAAAAGCAAGTATTATTTGCATATTCATTCATTAAACAACAATCGGAGGGATCATTTTGAATCAAAATAAAATAAAAGTGCTGTTAGCTGATGATAATAAGGATTTTTGCGATGTGATCGTCAGTCACTTAAGTAAACAAGACGACATGACGGTTGTCGCAGTAGCCGTAGACGGTATCGATGCTATGAACAAGATTAGAGATACGGAACCCGATATTGCAATTATCGACGGCATCATGCCTCGCCTAGATGGAATCGGCGTTTTAGAAAGACTACAAAAAAATAGCGATACGCATCAGCCAGTGACCATAATCCTCTCTGCTTTATCTCAGGATAAGGTAGTTCAAAAGGCATTAGACTTAGGCGCTTCTTACTATATGGTAAAGCCCTTCGATATGGAAGCTTTAACACAGCGCATTAGACAGCTATTGCAAGAAAAACCCATGATTAAAAGTGGTATCCCCTCCTTTAATCAACCTCAACCTACAATGACCTATGACTTAGAAACAAAAGTAACTAATATTTTGCATGAAATTGGCGTTCCCGCTCATATTCGCGGCTATCATTACATGAGAGAAGCAATCATTATGAGTGTAAACGATATGGATGTATTAAATTACATCACAAAAGAGCTTTATCCTTCAATTGCAAAAAAATGTAATACAACCCCTTCCCGCGTAGAACGTGCAATTCGCCATGCAATCGAAGTAGCATGGAATCGCGGTAAGGTCGATGCCATCGATGCACTCTTTGGCTATACTGTTAACAACCATAAAGGCAAACCAACCAATAGTGAGTTTATTGCACTCATTGCAGATAGATTACGTTTGGAACAAAAAGCCGGTTAATTCAAAACTCCTTTTATCATTTTTATCCCCAAATAAGTATTGATAATTTATAGGCCTAGACTTGGTTTCTAACTTTGTCTAGGCCTATAAATATGCAAAAAAATAAATGAACCTACAACTTGTACCGCTGAAAAAAAAGAAATAAAAAACACCCCTAAGAGTGTTTTCTCGCTAAAGCAAATGTAGAATTTCCAATATATAATGCACTAAGTATAGCATGGAAATGGATGCAGCAACCCCAATAAAGCCAAAAATGGTCTTATTGATCTCCCTATTCAAAAATGTTATTTTCTTTTTTGCCCCATTTTTATTCAGAATTTTTAAGGTAAGACCTAGTATAATCAGCATAACAACCCATGAAAGGAAAATTATCCCCTGGCTTACCGTCAAATACAAAAATCCAACAGCAAAAATCAGATATATATTGGCAAAGAAGTTTAAAGTAGAGACTTTTTTCATAACTTTAACTGGAATCAACTCATCCTGAGGTAATATAGCCACTTTCTCTTCTTGCTCTTTTAGCTTGGCACCACAAATGGAGCAAAAGTTATCCCGTTGTTTAAACGTCTCACCGCATTGTTTACACTGATTCATATTACAATCCCCCTACCGCCGTTTTACACCCATATCTACTTACCTTGCTGCCGCAGAACCCCTAAAAAAACAGAGGCTTCGTTGCAGCTAGCAACGTCACCTCTTGTTTTAACCCTATTACTCTTCTTCCAGCTTTAATACACTCATGAATGCCTGCTGAGGCACCTCAACGCTACCAATCTGGCGCATACGTTTTTTACCCTCTTTCTGCTTCTCTAGCAGCTTCTTTTTACGAGAGATATCACCACCATAGCATTTTGCCAAAACGTCCTTACGCAGGGCACTAATGGTCTCTCTTGCAATAATCTTGCTACCAACGGCAGCCTGAATGGGAATTTCAAACTGATGTCTGGGGATTTCCTTTTTCAACTTTTCGCACATTTTTCTGCCTCTTTCTGTTGCAGAGTCTTTATGCACAATAAAGGAGAGGGCATCCACCGCTTCTCTATTTACAAGGATATCAAGTTTTACCAGTTCACTTTCTTTATAACCAATTAAGGAATAATCAAAAGATGCATAACCACGACTTCTAGATTTTAAAACATCGAAGAAGTCATAAATAATTTCATTCAAAGGAATTTCATAGGTCAATACAGCTCTGCTGTCATCCAAATATTCCATACTGATATATTCACCACGTCTTTGCTGACAAAGCTCCATGATAGCCCCAATATAGTCCTTAGGAAGCATAATTTCGGCCTTTACAATTGGCTCCTCCATCTTTGTAATACGGGCTGGATCAGGCATATTGCTTGGATTAGATAGGTCAAAATTAGTGCCATCAGTCAAATATACCTTATAAATAACACTTGGTGCTGTCGTTACCAAATCCAGATTGTATTCTCTTTCCAATCTTTCCTGAATAATTTCTAAATGGAGCAGTCCAAGGAAACCGCAGCGAAAACCAAAGCCCAATGCAACTGATGTTTCTGGTTCAAAAAATAGTGCCGCATCGTTTAACTGCAATTTTTCCAAAGCGTCCCTCAAGTCAGGATATTTCGCCCCATCCACAGGGAACACGCCGCAGTAAACCATGGGGTTTACCTTCTTATATCCTGGCAAAACCTCAGCCGTAGGGTTAAAAGCATCTGTAACTGTGTCACCGACACGGGTATCCGCAACATTCTTAATACTTGCTGTGAAATACCCAACCATTCCTGCCTTCAACTCATCCGTTGGGATAAAACGTCCAGGTCCAAATATACCTACCTCGATTACATCAAATTCCTTACCTGTTGCCATCATGTGTACCTTGCTTCCCTTACGCACACAGCCATCAAACACACGCATTAATACAATTACGCCACGATATTGATCATAAACCGAGTCAAAAATCAATGCCTTTAGTGGCGCTTCAGGGTCACCACTTGGTGCCGGAATATCAGTGATAACACGTTCTAAAACATCCTGAATGTTGATACCGTTTTTTGCGGAAATTTCCGGTGCATCCATAGCTGGAATTCCGATAATATCTTCAATTTCTTGCTTTGCCCATGCAGGGTTTGCACTAGGCAAATCAATCTTGTTAATAACAGGCAATATCTCCAAATTATTATCTAACGCCAAATATACATTTGCCAAGGTCTGTGCCTCGATGCCCTGGGCCGCATCAACAATCAAAATAGCCCCTTCACAAGCCGCCAAACTTCTAGAAACTTCATAATTAAAGTCTACATGGCCAGGGGTATCTATTAAGTTATATTCATATTCTTCACCGTCATTTGCACGATAAATAAGACGCACCGCCTGAGACTTAATGGTGATGCCTCTTTCTCTTTCTAAATCCATATTATCCAAAACCTGCTCCTGCATCTCTCTATCAGTAAGCAAGCCAGTCTTTTGAATCAGTCTGTCCGCCAAGGTGGATTTACCGTGGTCTATATGAGCCACGATACAAAAATTTCGGATATTCTTTTGTCTGTCGGACATGAATTCCCCTCCTAAAAATCTATATTTACTTGCGGAAAATATTATCTGGGTTAGAAATGCTCTTTCAAGTCAACTGCTACCAAATATAACAGCGTAACCACCAATTCTTCTCCACTAAAATCCTACCGATTATATCATAAAAAAGCCTTACAAGTCAAAGAAATTCGGGCACTTCAAAGATTTTCTTCTCCTCTGTAACAATTGTAATTACTTATCCTTTTCTCCTTTGCCTTTTTCCTTTTGAACAAAGAATACCCAACCAATGGCACAGATAATGCCAAGTATCCAAAACAACCACGATGCCTGTTTTATAATTGCACCCAAAAGTACAAATACAATTACCCCCATTTGAAAAATAAATTCCATTTTCATTGGTGTTTTATTATTATCCTCAGAACCTTGCATTGTTCTCTTCCTTTCTCATCTTATTCTTTTGACACTTGACAAACAGTATATCATAAACCTTCAAAAACAACTACTTAAACGTAGTTCCTATAAAAACAAATGGATTTCTTTACCTTTTCTATATATTTTCTTAAAAATCCTTAAGCGTCGCTTAAGCTTCCATTCATAAAATGTACACATTTCTATTGTAAACTTTAGGAGAAGTCAAAAGGACGCCCCCTTTTACTTCCGCCAGTGGCTCATTCCCCGAACAGCCACTGGCCCCCTTCCAAAAAAAATTCGGGATAAAAAATGGTTACTGTGCTTTTTGTAAAAGCACCTAAAAACCAATATTCAAATAGCTAATTACAATATTTTTGTTGACATAACTAGTACCCTCTCCCCTTAATTAAGAAAAAACAGCCTAACAGGCTGTTTTTTCTTTTATACAAGCTATTTTTTACATATAACTTCTTCTCCATACAGAAGGTGCAAAAAGCATAACAATCGGGAAAATTTCCAATCGTCCCAACAACATATCAAAACACAAAATCAACTTTGAAAAATCAGAGAAAAAACTGTAATTTTCAACAGGACCAACCATACTAAGTCCTGGGCCAACATTACCAAGACAAGTTAATACTGAGGTAATTGACGTTGTAAAGTCGAAATTGTCTAAGGAAATTAAGAGGAATGATCCAAATAGTAAAAACAGGTATACGATTATAAACCCTGCCACCCCGCGGATAATCTCTTCATCTACCTTATGGTCATCTAATTTAATGATATTTACTGATCTAGGGTGAATAATGTGGCGCACCTCACGCCCTGCCATTTTTAGCAAGATAATCAAACGAGATATTTTGATACCACCACCGGTGGAACCGCCACAGGCACCTACAATCATCAAAATAACAAGCAGTGACTTTGACAACTCTGGCCATGCATCGAAATTGGCCGTAGCAAAACCCGTCGTGCTAATGATTGCCAAAACCTGAAAAGCAGCATGACGGAATGCACTTTCTAAGGTAGGGTACAGATTCAAAATATTCACTGTAATAATGGCAATGGCACTTAAAATGATGATTAAGTAATATCTTAACTCTTCGTTTCTAAATGCATTTTTGGCGTCCTTGATCAAAAGTAAGTAGTATAAGTTAAAGTTCACACTAAAGAGAAACATAAATATTGTAATTACATATTCAAAATAAGGTGTTTCGTATGCCGCTATACTGGCATTCTTAATGGCAAAGCCACCTGTGCCCGCCGTTGAAAATGCATTCACAACACTATCAAACAAAGGCATCCCCCCTGCAAAGAGCAGAATAACCTCAACCAATGTCAATATTACATAAATGCCATATAACAACTTTGCTGTTGATTTTACCTTAGGCACAAGCTTACTAACCACAGGCCCTGGCGCCTCTGCACGCATTAAGTGCATAGAACGTTCGTCCACAGCTGGCATAATGGCAAGCATAAACACCAATATACCCATACCACCAATCCAATGAGTAAAGCTTCGCCAAAATAAAATACTCATTGGCAAGCCTTCGATTTGCGTCAGTATAGATGCCCCTGTGGTGGTAAATCCCGATACCGTTTCAAAGAAACAATTCACAGCACCTTCAATGGCACCACTGAAATAAAACGGCATTGCCCCAAAAAATGACATAATGATCCACGCAAGAGCCACAATAACAAAACCCTCGCGTCCATAAATTCTTTTATTCTTAGGCTCTGCCTTTGCAAGAATTGTACCGATTAATATTGTAGCACAAATCGTAAGCACAAATGCGAAAAGAGCCTCTTTTTCACCATAATATACGGCAAGCAACGCAGGCACAGTTAAAAACAAACCTTCTACCCGCAAAATATTGCCTAATATATAGGCCATCATATGATAATTCATGATTATTCTCCATCTAATTTTGTATTTCGTTTAAATCCGTTAGATGCCTTTTTGTCGTAACAACGATAACATTATCGCCTTTTTCAATTGTATCATTTCCGCTAGGGATAATAATTTGTGCACCACGAATAATTGCAGCTACAATAAGGCCATCTCTTCTTTTAAAGTTTTTAAGAGGGATACCAACAACAGAGGATTCCTCTCGAACCTTAAACTCTACCGCCTCAACTTGATTATTAATTAAGGTATGCAGCGTCTCAACATTGTTACTTCCCATTGAATTCTTCATTGCACGAACATAACGCACAATGTTCTGCGCCGCAATGGTTTTTGGAGAAATAAAGCTATCAATGTTCAAATTATCCAAAATCTCATGGAAAGAAATTTTGTTGACCTTGGCAATCACCTTAGAAACCTTTTTCTCTTTTGCATATAAAGCCACGATGATATTTTCCTCATCCATGCCTGTTAAAGTTATGAACGCATCTGTTTTTTCCAATCCCTCTTCATGCAACAACTCCTTATCTGTGCCATCCCCATGGATAATTACCGAATCTGGCAGCATTTCACAGAGGTATTCACAGCGTTTTAGGTCTTTCTCGATAATTTTAACTTTTACGTGGACAGAGCTTAATTCTTTTGCCAAGTAATATGCAATTCTCCCTCCACCAATAATCATGACTGACTTCACGCCACTGCGGAAAATACCAATGGTTCTAAAGAAATTCGCAATTTCCAAATGTGTAGCAGTAATGTTGATTTTATCACCTGACCGCAACACAAAGTCACCGCTTGGAATAAAGACCTCTTCTTCTCTTTGAACCGCACAAATAAGGATCTTTACTTGGAATTCTTTATAAATGGCCCAAAGAGGCATTCCATCCAGAGAGCTATGTTCAGGTATTTTTAACTCTACCAACTCAACTCTCCCGCGGGCAAACGGTTCAATCTTAATTGCAGAAGGAAAACGAAGTAATCGAGAAATTTCTGTGGCAGCAGCATATTCAGGGTTTACTGCCATACTTAGCCCCAATTCATCCTTAATCATGCTCATCTGAGCATAATACTCAGGGTTACGCACACGGGCTATGGTATTCTTTGCGCCTAGCTTTTTACCCAATAAGCAACAAATCATATTCACTTCATCCGCAGACGTTGCGGCAATCAAAACATCTGCATTTTGCACTCCTGCCTCCTGCAAAACTGAAACTGTTGCTCCATTGCCCTCAATACAAAAAATATCCATTGTATTCCCAGAATGGGCCAACACCGTAGAATTATTGTCTATTACGATAACATCATGTCCTTCTATGGAGAGCTGGTTGGCTATGGTACTGCCCACTTTACCGTCCCCTACAATTACGATTTTCAACTTACTTCCTCCTTGAAGCCTGCCTATTCGATAGTTTTTGGCACTAGGTCCATTCATTATCACAATATATTAACACTTCCCTACCTTGAATACAAGGGTAATTCCGTTAATTACACAGCCCTTATCCTCATAATACATAGAAAAAACGCCCCCTTAATAAAATACGAGACGTTTTTATCTAATTAAATCATTTTATTGACATTTTTGTTTCAAAACAGAGATTAAATCCAAAAGGGATACTTCAGTTTTCTCTCCCGTTTCCATTTCTTTTAACTCAACAATACCATTTTCCAACTCACTATCTCCAATTACAAGTGAGTACTTTGCACCAATTTTATTGGCGTATTTCATCTGAGCCTTCACACTTCTTTCTACGGTATCACAATCCGCAGAAATTCCAGCTTTTCTAAGTGTTAATGCCAAGCCTTGTGCCTTTAAGAAACCCTTTTCACCCATAGACCCAATAAACACATCCCTTTGAGGGATTTCTGTGATCTCGCCTTTTTGTTTTTCTAATATCATCACAAGGCGTTCAATTCCCAAGCCAAAGCCAACAGCTCCTGTGGGCTTGCCACCACATTCTTCAACCAAATTATCGTATCGACCACCGCCACAAACTGTCAGCCCATCGGAAATGAATTCAAACACTGTTCTTGTGTAGTAATCCAACCCACGCACAATCTTAGGGTCAATGGTAAAAGCGATTCCCATCTCTGTTAAAATATTCTGCACCTTCTGGAAATGCTCTGTGCATTCCTCATCTAGGCAATCCAAAACCGATGGTGCATTGGCAATAATTGTTTTACAACTTTCTTCTTTACAGTCTAAAACACGTAAAGGATTCTTCTCAAAGCGTTCTTTACAAGTTGGGCAAAGCTTATCCAAATTCTGGCCAATAAAATCTTTCAAGGTTTTGTTATATCGACCACGGCATTCAGGGCAACCCAAACTATTCATACGAAGCTCAACACCCTTAATACCCATTTCATCCAACAAAGCTGCTGCAACAGAAATGGACTCTGCATCCTGTGCGGCACTATATGAGCCTAACATTTCAACACCAAACTGGTGGAACTGACGCTGACGTCCTGCCTGAGTGTTTTCACAACGGAAGGTAGGAGAGATGTAATAAAGCTTTGTTGGCTGCGCCTGGTTGTGCATACCGTGCTCAATATATGCACGAGCAACGCCTGCTGTTCCTTCTGGGCGTAAAGTTAAACTTCTATCACCATCATCTGTAAAGGTGTACATTTCCTTTTGAACAATATCCGTTGTTTCACCTACACCGCGCACAAACAACTCTGTAAATTCAAAAATTGGTGTTCTGATTTCACCAATGCCAAATGTTTCGCAGATATTTCGCATTTTCTTTTCAATATCCTGCCAAACCTTTACTTCTGCGGAAAAAATATCTTTTGTTCCTTTTACCAACTGTATCATTGCAATCCTCCTTTAGGTAATCCTTCCTTCTTACGTTCAATCATCTCGTCAATTCTACTGATGTAGTCCTCAACACTTTTTACATTAAAAATTCGCTCGATGCGGTCAGTATGAGGATCCACAGTTTTTGTACTGGCGCCTGCGCCCACTGCCAAAACTGTTTGCTTTTCTTCCATGATTTGAACGTTATAAACGCCCTCTTTGCCTGGGTAGCAGTAGCCAACATTTTCAAAATTACCCACCATATTTTTTTGGCGGTACATATAATAAGGCTCCATTCCCATTCTTTTGGCATAATCAGCAGCAATGGAAAGCATTTTTTCCAACGCCTGCGCCGTTGCTAAAGTATGCTGATCAAACTCTTCTTTCAAGCGAGATGCTCTTTTAACCGCAAGGGTATGAACCGTAACATTGTCCGGTGCTAGCTTTAAAATTTCCTCCATGGTGTTTTCCACATCATGGGGTTCCTCGCCAGGTAGACCCAAAATCAAATCCATGTTTATATTTTCGTGACCCAGCTCTCTTGCCTCATAAAAAACACGGCGAATATCTTCCACTGAATGCCTTCTCCCAATTCGCTTCAATGTTTCTTCATTCATGGTTTGGGGGTTGATAGAAATACGGTTCACGCCGTATTCTTTCATTAACCGAAGCTTTTCTTTGGTAATGGTGTCGGGTCGACCAGCCTCAACAGTATATTCAATATTATGGGTGTCAAAAAGTGTTTCCACCTTTTTCAAAAGTCGCTCCAACTGTTCTTCCGTCAAAGAAGTCGGTGTACCTCCACCGATATAGATATTTTTCATATCAAAGCCTTTGGAATACTCCGCAAGAAAATCTAGTTCTTTGAACATAGCATTCAAATACTCGTCCACTCTATTTTTATACTGAGCCAAAGGATATGCTGTGAAGGAACAGTATAGACATCTGGTTGGACAAAATGGAATACCAATATATAAGCTGATATCCTTAGGCTTGTTTTCACCCAGTATCTTTTGTTCAGCCTTTGCTACGGTTAGGGCCAGTTTCGCCTTATGTCCCATAACCAAATATTCTTTAGTCAAATAGTCCAGACAGTCCTGCTGGCTTTTCCCTTCAGCCAAAAGTCCACTTATAATCTTCGCAGGACGAACCCCAGTCAGTAGTCCCCATTGAGGGCGCAAACCGGTTTCCTGTTTTAGAAGCTCATAGATTGTGCGTTTTACCAATCTCTTTTCCTCTTTTTCTCCGGCTTCAATTTCATATCCCTTAGACCAGCTATTTACCTTTTTTCCATCACGATAAAGCATTGCCGATACAATGCCTTTTTCTATGCTGCTAATGACCGTTAAACCCGAGTCAGAAACTTCTTCTGTCCGAATATAATGAAGATTTGGGCAAAATACCTGAATCATAGTCTGTACATCATTTTGTAGTTCATGTCCTTGAAGAATATAGTGTATCATCATGAATCCCTTTACTTAAAATAATTTTTCGCTGTCCAATAGCAATGTTACAGGGCCATCGTTAACCAAAGCAACCTTCATATCCGCTTGGAACTGTCCTGTTGCAACTTTTTTAATGGACATCTCTTTTGCCTTTTCACATAATCTTTCAAACAACTTTGCTGCCACATCTGGTGTAGCTCCGCCGGAATATCCCGGCCTTCTTCCTTTTCTTGCATCTCCATAAAGAGTGAAGTTTGGAACAATTAGCAGTTCCCCCTCAATATCCAGCAAAGAAAGATTCATTTTTCCATTTTCATCCTCAAAAATACGAAGGTTTACAACTTTATCCAGCATATATTCCATGGTTTTTTCATCGTCAGTTCCTAACATTCCGAAAAGAACCATAATGCCCTTATCGATTTGTCCAATCACCTGACCATCCACTGTAACGCTTGCTTCTGTTACTCTTTGTAATACCGCACGCATAAAATCCTCCTATTTCTATCCTTAACCGGAAACACGTTCAATATCAATAACGTCCTTCACGCTCTTAATACGCTTTGTAATTCGGATTAACTGATCCTTTGTTCTAATTTCAAGGGTGATATTAAATATTGCAAGCAAATCTTTGGTGGTTCGGATATTAAATCCCTTTACTGCAATATCTTCGTCAGCCAAAAGACGACTAATTTCAAAAAGCAGGCCCGTTCTGTCGTTGGCAATGACACGAATTTCTGCCAAATATGCCGCACTTACCACATCACCATGGGTGTATTGGACCTCCCATTCCGTGTTTATCAAGCGGCCTCTTTCTTCATCATTCAAATTCATCACATTGACACAGTCTGTTCGGTGAATGGTAACACCTCGACCTCGTGTGACAAAGCCGATAATTTCATCCCCTGGAACAGGGCTACAACACTTTGAAAATCGCACCGCAACGTCGCCAATCCCTTCAACCACAATACCACTCTTGCTTTTTTTCTTTTTCTGGATAGGTTTTTGGTCAACGGTTTTTTCAAAATCCTGCAACATCTCTTCTGCAGTTTGTGTTTTTCGCTTTTCCCTTAAAAATTCATCCTTCAGACGATTTACAATCTGACCCTCTTTAATACCACCATAACCAACGGCTGCCATAATGGCATCCCAATCTTTAAAGTCATATTTGTTCATTACCAGCTCCATCCACTCCGGACGCAGAAGATCATTGGGCGCAAACCCCTTCTTCTTCATATCGCTGATAAGCATCTCTTTACCACGAAGGATATTTTCTTCCTTTTCTTCCTTTTTAAACCACTGTTTGATTTTGGTTCTTGCCTGAGAACTTTTTACCAACGAAAGCCAATCTCGGCTAGGCCCCCTTGAATTCTGGGAGGTCATAATTTCTACAATATCCCCATTTTGGATATTGTAATCAATGGTTACCATTTTATTATTGACCCTAGCCCCAACCATCTTATTACCAACGGCAGAGTGAATCATATAGGCAAAATCAATAGGTGTGGAATCTTTGGGGAGTTGAATTACCCTACCTTGCGGCGTAAAGGCATAAACCTGAGTGGTAAATACATTCAAGTCCAACTTGATGGTATCCAGATATTCTTTATTATCGGACATATCCTTCTGCCATTCTAAAATTTGGCGTAACCAAGCTAATTTTGCTTCTTCTGTCTCGTTGGTACGATCCCCTGTTTTGCCTTCTTTATATTTCCAATGGGCAGCAATACCATATTCACTGGTACGATGCATATCCCAAGTTCTAATCTGAATCTCAAATGGCTGCCCACCCGGACCAATTAAAGTATTATGCAATGATTGATACATATTGGGTTTTGGCATAGCAATGTAATCTTTAAACCTTCCCAACATAGGGGTATACATGGTATGCACAATGCCTAAAACTGCGTAACAGTCTTTAATATTGTCGACAATTGCCCGCACTGCAAAAAGGTCATAAATCTGATCCAGATTTTTATTTTGATTGACCATTTTTTTATAAATACTGAAGAAATGCTTGCTTCGCCCTTCAATTTTTCCCGAAATTCCAGCCTCATCCATCTTTGCTTTCACTTCAGTTACAATGTCATGAACAAAAGCTTCTCTCTCTACACGCTTTTTTTCAATTTTTGCTGCTAAATCAAAATAAGCCTCAGGGTTAAGATACTTAAAGCAAAGGTCTTCCATTTCCGTACGAATTTTGGAGATACCCAGTCTATGGGCTAAAGGAGCATAGATATCTAATGTCTCCTGAGCCTTTTCTCGCTGTTTTTCTGGCGTCATATAATTCAGCGTACGCATATTGTGTAGTCTATCTGCCAGCTTAATTAAAATAACGCGAATATCCTTTGCCATTGCCAAAAACATTTTACGGTAGTTTTCCGCCTGAATTTCTTCCTTTGTTGTGTAAGATAACTTACCTAATTTGGTAACACCATCTACCAAACAGGCAACTTCTTCGCTAAAAATTTTAGCAATATCTTCATGCCCGTAATTAGTGTCTTCGATAACATCGTGGAGTATTCCAGCGACGATAGACTCCATATCTAATTCCAGTTCGGCCAATATATACGCAACTTTTAGGGGATGGATTACATATGGCTCGCCTGACTTCCTCTTTTGTTCCTTGTGGGCATCCACTGCCAACTCATACGCCCGATCCAGCATTGTATAATCCTTAGATGGATGATACATCTTTATCCGTTCCACAAGCTCTTGATACATTTCATCTGCTGTTGCCATGTCCATCACCTCCCTACTTTTCTATTAGTATGTCTTTTTTTGTTATTCAATGTCTAAAAAACCTGTAAAATTGATTATACCTTTTAAAACCTATATTTTCAAGGTAATTATCTTATTTCAAAGCAACCCCTTGTCATACTTTAATCCCATTATTCTAAGCATACTCTCATCCAGCCGTTCTTCAGTAATGCGTCCTTCCTTTGTAGCAGCTAACAATGCCTGATACGCCTGATCAAGGTCAGCAGGCATTAAAACGATGTCAACTCCTGCCAATACAGACATAACCACAGACTCCCCAACACCATAATACTCAGTGATTGCCTTCATATTCATGGCATCTGTAATAACAACACCATTATATTTTAGCTCGTCCCTTAGCAGTGCCACAGATTGTGCAGAAATAGTAGCCGGTAAATCATCAGAGGTAACATTTGGAGTTTTGATATGCCCTACCATAACAAAATCTACCCCTGCTTCAATGGATTTTGCAAAGGGCACAAATTCAACTGTTCTCAGTCTTTCCAAATCGTGGGTCACAAATACCTCTCCGTTATGACTATCTGTTTCCGTATCTCCATGCCCCGGAAAGTGCTTTACGGCAGCGCTGATCCCTTCACTTTGCAATCCTTTTATAAATGCACAATCCATCTCTGCTACCTTCTCTGGGGTGTCCGAATAAGAGCGAATTCCAATCACGGGATTGTCAGGATTGGTATTAATATCTGCCACAGGGGCAAAATTCACATTTACACCCATGGAGGCTAAAGTTTCACCAATGGATTTCCCTGCTGCTTCTGCCTCTTTTGCTTCTTTCATCTCCCCGGGAGAAAGCATTGTTTGATGAGGGATATTGCTCTTTTTTAATCGAGAAACTAGACCACCTTCCTCATCTATTCCAATCAGCAATGGTATCTCTGCTGCATTTTGCATATCCTGCGTCAGTTTCTGCGTCTGTTCTAGTGTGTCAAGGTTCTCTGCAAACAAAATCACACCGCCCAGATGATGTTCCTGAATGCTCTCAGCCACATCTTTCCTCAAAACTGTCATTCCTGTTCCATCGCTATTACTTCTAAAGTCAGCCATAAGCAGTTGTCCAATCTTCTCTTCCACCGACATAGAATCTATCTGTGCCTCTATGGTTTCCAACCTAACTTCTTCTGCTGTTTTCGTTACTTCTTCATGGGTTTGATCCTTAGCCTGTGTTCCACAGCCTGTCCCAAAGCACATAAGTGCTGTTAAAACGCCAACTAGCCACTGCTTCATATTACTCCCCCTTTTTTTGTATGCTAACATTATAGCCTTTTTCCCTAAAAATGAACAGTATTCCTTTTATTTTTCTTTCAATTCCGATATAATATATAAAATTATTATGAGTTTTAAATGAGCAAAAGAGAAAATTTACATTGTAAGTTTAAACGAAGTTTTTTCAGAAGTATATTTCCATAAAAATAATATAAAACTCAAACCTAAAACTCCTAAAGTTTATCCGTTTTATAATTTACATAATAATAAAATAACTCAAACAGCTTATTTCCCACGCTTTTCCTGGGATTTTATTCGATTTTCGTCCATCTTTTATGCTTTTATGATATAATATCTTTTAACTATGAATTAATAAAGGAGATCAACTTATGAAATTACAAAAATTACTTAGCTACGTACGCCGTGCCGTAGATGATTACAATATGATTGAAGAAGGTGATAAAATTGCCATCGGTGTTTCCGGCGGTAAGGATAGCATTTGCCTGCTGATTGCCTTGAAAAATTTGCAGCGTTTTTATCCCAAACACTTTGAGATAGAAGCAGTCACCGTCTCTCTCGGGTTGCCTGGTGCTAAATACGACGATATCCAAGCCCTCTGTGATGAGATAGGAGTCAACTATACCGTTGTCCACACTGATATTGGACAGATTATTTTTGAAGAACGAAAAGAAAAAAATCCCTGCTCTCTTTGCGCAAAAATGCGTAAAGGCGCCTTAAACGATGCCGCAGAAAAATTGGGCTGCAATAAAGTAGCCTTAGGACACAACAAAGATGATGTTGTAGAAACATTCTTCATGTCTTTATTTTATGAGGGCAGAATAAACTGCTTTGCCCCTGTAAGCTATCTGGATAGAAAAATGCTTTACTCTATTCGCCCATTAATGTATGTGCCTGAGTGGGAAGCAAAAAGTTTTGTTGTGAAAAATGAAATTAACATTGTTAAGAACCCTTGCCTTGCCGATGGTAATACAAAACGTCAAGAAACAAAGGAACTTTTGGCAGAGCTTTCAAAAGACTATGATAATCTTCAAGAAAAAGTATTCGGGGCTATCAAGCGCTCCAATTTAAAAGGATGGAATGGAGAGATATAATCCATGTCAACATACCATGAAAGTCTAAAAACCAAAGAAACCCTAAGGCTTCGGGAGATTCAAAAAGAACTCCCGCCTTTTCTTGTGGAGTTTTTCCGAGGCATCGCCCAAACAACATCAACTAAAACAAGACTAGGCTATGCCTACGATCTTCGGATCTTCTTCCGCTACCTTTATGAAGAACATAGATCCCTTGGTGGTGTTGAAATGAAGGACCTTACAGTGGAACATCTAAATGAGGTTACTTCTGATGATATTGATTGCTTTATGGAATATCTATCATATTACGTTAGGCCTGATTATGAAAATCCAGAAAATAGCACAGAGCTCCATAATGATGAAAAAGGAAAATCTCGTAAACTGGCAGCAATCCGCTCCATGTTTAAGTATTTTTATAAGAAAAAGAAAGTTATTGCTAACCCGGCCACCATCGTAGAGACACCAAAAATACACGATAAGCAAATCATTCGCTTGGATGTAAATGAAATGGCGGATTTTTTGGATGCGGTGGAGTCTGGCGAAAAGCTATCCGATCGCCAAAAGGCCTTTCATGAGCGTACCAAAAAAAGAGATTTGGCAATTACTACCCTTCTTTTAGGAACTGGTATGCGCGTTTCTGAATGTGTTGGCATAAATATAAAAGATATCGATTTTAAAAATAACGCGATCAAAATTGTCCGCAAAGGCGGAAATGAAGTTTTCTTGTATTTTGGCGAAGAGGTACAAGAAGCTTTACAAGCTTATCTGGTGGATCGACAACAGGCAATAACAAAAGAAGATGGGGATGATGCCCTATTTCTTTCCTCCCAAGGAAAGCGTATAACTGTCCGCACTGTGCAAAACATGGTTAAAAAATATGCCTTAGGTGTTACAGTAAAAAATATCTCTCCCCACAAATTAAGAAGTACTTTTGGCACGAATCTTTATCAAGAAACAGGGGACATTTATTTGGTAGCTGATACTCTAGGCCATGCCGATGTAAACACAACCAAAAAACACTATGCTGAAATTGAAGATCAAAGACGACGCAAAGCCGCCTCTCATATTAAATTAAGGAAGGACTGAAACTATGGCTGACGATAAGCTGAACATCCAAAATATTTCAAATGTTTTTAAAAACCATAAGGCTCAACCCATATTTAAGCTTCGACGCTACGCAATTCTAGCATTAATTACAGAAAAAAACGGAGAGCTATGCTTCGTATTAAATAAACGTGCTCCTGGAGTACGACAACCTGGAGATATTTGTTTCCCCGGGGGACATCAAGAATCTGACGAAACCATGTTGGAAACAGCTTTGCGTGAAACAGAAGAGGAATTAGGTGTCCCCCAGAGCGAAATTTGCATAATGGGAAAAAGTGATTATATGCTTACTATCTATCGAGGGGTCATCCAACCGTTTGTGGGATATGTATGTTATGATGTGTTGCGCTCCTCTTGCCCAAATGACGACGAGGTTTCACAAATTTTCACTGTTCCTCTTTCCTATTTTAGAGAAACACCCCCAGAAATCCATGATATGATATGGGAATCTGTTATTATTGATACCTTCCCCTACCATCGTATTGAAGGTGGTAAAGACTACCCTTTTAGCAAATGCCGTATTCCCGAGTTATTTTACGAATATAAAGGGCATACGATTTGGGGCTTTACAGCGCAAGTAATTCAAAATATCATTCATTACATTGATGAAAAATAAAAAAATCCCCTGAGGCTAACGAAAAACCGGTAACCTCAAGGGATTATTTTATTTATTTTTGTTTTTATAGCTTTGCTTTCGTGCTCTATCCTCGGCCGCTTTAAGCTTTTCTTTCGCCACCTTAGCCTCCAACATTTCATCAATATCTTCAGGTAACTCTAAGGTGATTCTTCCCAGCTTACCGCCCCTAAACTCATCCAACAAAATTTTTGCTGCTCTTTCTAAGTCAGGTTCTCCGCCTTTTAATTTAAACCCTCTTGCCTCTGCAATTTGTCTCAAAACTACATGTGACTCTTCAATGGTGTCAAATGCAATTTGATACCGCTTCCTAATGCACTCAGCATTGCGTACCAACATATGGTCGATAAAGGAAAGAGCCAATGTTTCCGCATCCAATATATCATCATTGATTGCCCCTGTAAAAGCAAGCTTAAGTCCAACCTCTTGATCCTCAAACTTAGGCCATAAGATACCAGGAGTGTCTAACAGTTCGAAGTCTTTTTTTAATTTTATCCATTGCTTACCACGGGTAACGCCAGGTTTATCACCTGTCTTAGCCGTAGTTTTACCCACATATTTGTTAATAAATGTAGATTTACCCACATTTGGAATCCCTGCAATCATACTACGAATAGGTACATTAATGCGTCCTCTTGCCTTCAGCTTTTCTATTTTTTCTTTCATCAAGCTTCTTGCCGCCTCAGTAACCTCGTTCATTCCTGTCCCTTTTAAGGCATTCATTTGAATTACACGGAATCCTTGATTCTCAAAATATTCAGTCCAAATTGCGGTGGCCCTTTCATCAGCCAAGTCACATTTATTCAGTAAAATAATACGATGTTTATTTTTCGCAAGTGTGTCCAAATCTGGGTTTTTACTGCTATAAGGAATACGTGCATCAACCAACTCAATCACAATATCAACCAGTGAAATGGTCTCTTCCATCATACGGCGGGTTTTCGTCATATGGCCTGGATACCACTGTATATTCATATCTTCTCTTTCCTTCCTTTACGAAATAAAACCAAACTCATCAAAAGGATATAGGCGAAAAACGACCTCTCCAACCAAATCCTTTTTATCAATTGCACCGATAGAAACCCTACGGCTATCTGAGCTAGCATTTCGATTATCACCCATCACAAAATAGCTTCCTTCAGGCACCTCAAAAGGATAATCAATATCTCCTTTTGTCATCATTGGTTCTCCCAAAAAAGGCTCCTCTATCAATTCATCATTAACATACAGATAGTATTCTACATTCTCACTATCGCCATTCCAAACAATATCAATTTCATCACCTGGCAAGCCAATAACACGCTTTATGATATTTTCCTCTTGACCATCAGAGTCCAAACGACAGATGACAACATCTCCTTTCTCTGGAGAAGCCACAGATGTAGCCAGCTTATTGATAAACACCAAATCCCCATGATAGAAATTGGGTTCCATGGAAGACCCTTTTACATAGACAGTTCCTAATACAAAAGTTCTAAGTACAAAAACCAAAATCAATAAAAGAAGGAGCTGAACCCAAAAGGGGAACTCTTTTTTCTTCTTCCCTGCTTCCCGGGTCTTCACCTCGTGTCCACTTTGTTCTTGTGTCTGTTCCATTTTACCAACCTCCTGTCAATCTTCAATTTGAAAATAAACACTAAACTCTATATTTTATAATTCGCACTATTCATCTCTGTTTTTTTCGTAAAAGGCAAAAATCTTTGCCTTTTACGAAAAAAACCTCGATGAAACAATTCCACCGAGGCCACTTTTCTTATCTCAATACTTCTTTAACTTTTGCTGCTTTACCAACTTTGTCTCTCAAGTAGAAAAGTTTAGCACGTCTAACGATACCGCGTCTTACAACCTCAATACGGTCAATTCTAGGGGAGTGTAAAGGCCAAGTTCTTTCCACACCAACGCCAGAAGCGATACGTCTAACTGTAAAAGTTTCTCTGATGCCGCCGCCCTGTCTTTTAATAACAACGCCTTCGAACATCTGAAGTCTTTCTCTGGTGCCTTCTACAACTTTCGCGTAAACACGAACTGTATCACCAACGTTAAAAGGAGTTACTTCGCTTTTCAGCTGTTCTTTTTCCAGTTCTCTAATGATATCCATTTTGTTTCCTCCTTCCTCCAAAGACGTTCTTAATGCCATCCCTTTGATGCATCATTGGACCATCCGTAATCACAATTCAGAATTATAACATATCTAAAAAAAGTGTGCAAGCACTTTCATGCTATTTTCCTAATAATTCTATATTTTTCTGAAAAATTATAGCCAAATATGGCTAATTGCAACGCAAACAGGCACTGTCGCCATAGAAAATGCAGTTGTAAGCATTACCATCTTTGAAGAAACTTCAACACCAACGCCGTACCGCCCTACTATCATCGGCACGATTGCTGCCGAAGGTAATGCCATTGCAATAAAATAAACGATTTTAACCATTGGTTGTACTGGCATAAAATAAATAAAAGCAAAAGCCAAAGCAGGCATCAAAATCATTTTTGTAAGACTTGCCTCTAAGGATTCCCAATCTTTCAATAAATATTTAAGGCCACTATTTCCAGTTAAAGCACCTATGTAAATCAAAGAAAGGGGCGTCGAGATACTCCCCAAAGAGTTTATAAACTCTTGTACAAAATCAGGAATATATACCATCAGTCCAACAACAGAGGCAAAAAGCCCCAATAAAATTGAAGATATATTGGGATTAACTGCCCCCTTTACCAAGGTACAAATCATAGTGCCAATACGTTCCCCTTTTATTCCCTTGATGATATATAAGCCAATACTCCAAACATATAAATTCAGTCCCAAAACGCTGGCAGACATATAAACGACAGCCTCTTCCCCGAAAAACATTAGGGCGATTGGAAACCCAATGAATGCATTATTTACAGAAACCGCCGTAACTTCTAACATATTCAAATGATTCTCGTCAAACTTACGAAAACGATAATACATCCGTATCAGCCGCCCAAAGACCAACATACTGATAAACTGTAACCCTACCACTGTGGCAAAGTTAGTTAGCATATCATTTTCAACCTTAGTATTTGCTAGGCTCGAAAATAGTAAAGCAGGAATTGTAAAAAACAAGACAATATTGCCAACCCCAGTTGTCATTTCTTGATTCAAAAATTTCTTTCTGCTACAAACATAGCCCACAGCCATTAAGCCAAATAATACAAAAAACTGACCAAACATAATTTTCTCCTTTGTAATTAAAAACCTTTTTGATTTTCACCCTATAACCCTAAATTTTTAATATGCTTGAATGATGTTTTTTTGCCTAAGTTGTATTACTTCCAATAATTTCATCTTAACAAAGATGCTTTTAAATATCAAGGAGTAACGATACTATCATGGCATTTTTACTCCTCAATTCCCTAAAATGACCTTCATTCTCCTTTATAGGATTCAACCTTCTTTATATCAACCAATTTTAGGTAAAACCGCCTCTGTGTTATATATCCTTTTTCTCCCATGCCAAAAGGCTGATATCAAATGATATCAGCCTTTATTAATAAGCTTATTTAGAAAAATAGCATCTTTCCCATTCCGATAATAACAGACGCCACCACAAGTCCATAGGCTAAACCCTGCTTTTCTTTCCCTAGCTTCCAATCAATTACCACAGCAACCACACTTAGAAGGCCTATGGCCCAAGTAATGGCCTTTTCCACCATATAATTGGATGGTAACGCAGAACTACTCATAAAAGTAATAATCAAGGCCCACGCTACTAAGAAATAAAACAGCGTTTTTTTAGCCTTCTGATTTTTGATAAGATATAATGACACAATACCCAAAATACTGATTAGTCCCATTCCTAAATAGACATATAATAAGATTCCTAATGCCATATGTTCCTCTCCTTTCTATCATACCGTACGTATAAAATTTTCAAGATTATTATAACTTCACCTTCATCTTGAACGTTATTGTAACAATCATCCTCCACTGAGTCAATAAAGATACTCAAATTCTAATCTTCCCCTTCATAAGGGCAATAAAAAAGTGTTATATCTGAAGGAATATAACACTTTCATAATTTGCTCAAGTTTAATCTCAATAATGAATTACAGTGTTTAGATTATATCCATCCAACACCTTTCTACCATTTAAGAAATCCAGCTCAATCAAGAAGTTCATTGAAACAACCTCGGCACCAATACCTTCCACCATTTCCACAATGGCTTTTGCAGTTCCACCCGTAGCCAAAAGATCGTCCACAATTACCACCTTCTGTCCTGGTAGTACTGCATCCTTATGCATTTCAATGGTTGCTGTGCCATATTCTAAAGAATACTCTTTGCTAACAACCTCTGATGGCAACTTTCCTTTTTTTCGAATAGGGATAAAACCTTTTTTCAAATTGTAAGCAATTGGCATACCAAAAATAAAGCCTCTGGATTCAGGCCCTAAAATCAAATCAAATTCCAGCCCTTCTAAGTTTTTCTGCATTTGATCTACTGCTTCTACTAAGGCCTCTGAATCCTTTAATAAAGTAGTAATATCCCTAAACATAACACCTTTTTCAGGATAATCGGGAATAGACCTGATTTTATCTTTCAATTCCATTTGTTGTTCCTCCTCATTTCGAAAGCCTAAAGTCTTTAATCATTAATTGCACAGAACTTCTACCGTTATATGTATTAATTTCTATGCTATATACAAAATCAAATTTTCGAGATATTTTTCCACCGCTCATCATTTTAACACATTCTTCTTCAGGATACAATTCTTTTAATAAAGTCAACATTTGATCATATCCCGCAAAAGACAACGCCCCAAAACGTTTACCACTAACACCATCAGAAAGTGTCATCCGAAGAATATCCTTATTTTTCCCAATCAAATCCATCCTATCCACCGAAATATTCTTTGAACCAAATAGGGGAGAGTGGTTTTCCTTACCGAAAGGTGCCAACATTTCTAACTCCTTTGCCAGCTCCAAATCAATCTCCGAAAACAACAACTGCTTATCCAACCTTAAAACAGGGGTCATTTCCTCCGTTGTAAGTTGACACTCCTGATTTAGTTTTTCTCGCAGTAGGGGGATGTTTTCTTGGGGTAACGAAAGACCTGCTGCCATGGCGTGTCCACCAAAACGGGTAAACAATGCCCTACAACAAAAAAGTGCCTGGAACAAATTATATCCTTCTATGCTTCTTCCAGAGCCCTTTGCCCCCTCTTCCCCAGCAGTAATCATAATTACAGGGCGATAGTAACGCTCCTTTATTCTTCCCGCTACAATACCAGCTATGCTTTCGTGCGTGTCCTCATCATATAACACAAGAACCTTATCTTTAAGCAATCCTTCTTTTTCAATACGCTCAACGGCCCTCTGAGCAGCCTGAACCGTTAGATTTTTGCGCTCCTCATTTAATTTTATTAACGTCTTTGCAATTTCCCTAGCCTTATTCTCATCTTTTTCGCAGAATAGTTCAACTGCCTTTTTCCCACTTTCCAATCGCCCGGTGGCATTAATGCAAGGACCGATAATAAAGCCTAAGTGATACTCGGATACAAGCTTGTCAGACACACCTGTCTCTTGGAGTAGCACTTTCAAGCCCATATTGGTCGTTTTTTGTATTTCCTCTAGCCCACTACGAACCAAAACTCTATTTTCATCCAATAAATCCACAATATCACAAACAGTGGCAATCGCAGCAAAACTTAAAAACTCCCTTTCCAGGCTGTCATCCTGTATTTCAAAAGCTTGCAATAAAGCCATGATAAACTTATATGAAATCCCCCCTGCACAAAGCATAGCAAACGGGTATGTACATTCTCTCTGTTTTGGATCTACCACTGCATCTGCCGTTGGGAGGACGTCCACCTCAACCCCGTCTATTTCCCTAAACCCTGGTTCATGATGATCCAAAACCACAACATCCATGCCTAATTCTTTCGCCCTTTTTGTTTCTTCTAATGCGGCAATCCCATTATCACAAGTAAAGAGTACATTTACTCCTTCCTTCGCTAATTGCTCTATTGCCTCTAGGTTAAGACCATATCCTTCTTTTTGCCTATGAGGTACATAATAAACTGCCTCTCCGCCACAGCGCAATATACCACGGAAAAGGATGGTGGTACTCATAACACCATCCACGTCATAGTCACCATAAACTGCAATTTTTTTATTCTCAATGATGGCCTGTTTTATTAAATTGATTGCCAATTCCATATCCTTCATCAAATATGGTTTCCTTAAATCATCAATCGTGCCATATATAAAGTTCCTGGCAAGTTGGCGCTCTCCAAGACCCCTGTTTGCCAAAACACAAGCAACAGCTTCCCTAACACCCAGTTCCCTTGCCATGACAGTCGTATCAATCTTAGACCTTTTTAATAACCATCGTTTCATCCGTAACAACTCCTTCAATTTTCTAATTATATCACAAAAGAAAAGGCTATGTGCAAGAGAATCCATGTCACTATCTTCCTTAAACAAAAAAGCGACAGGGATTGTTTCCCTGCCGCTAACGTTTTATTTTTCATTTTTCGGTAGTAAAGTAAACCAAACCGAACCCGAAATACAGATCGAAGAATATGCACCAACAATAATACCTACCATCATAGGAAGGGCAAATTCTTTGATTGATTGTACCCCAATGACATACACCGCCCCAACAGTAAAGAAAGTGGTGATGGATGTATTGATAGATCTTGCCAAAGTCTGCGCAACACTTTTGTTGATTTTTTCTGCTGTTTCACGAACTGGAAACTTATCATGATTCTCACGAATACGGTCGAAAATTACAATCGTTGCATTTACAGAATAACCCAAAATTGTCAATAAAACTGCAATAAAGGTATTATTCACAGGTATACGGAAAATTGCATATGCAGCAATAACAATCAAAACATCGTGTACCAAAGCAATAATGGCACTACCTCCGGCTCTAATATCTTTGAATCGAATAGAAATATAGATTAACATAGCAATACAAGCAAGCAAAGATGCTTTGATTGCAGCCTTTTGCATTTCAGAACTTACAGTACCACTCACATCGGATGTTGTCTTGATTTCAGACAAAGGGAATTCCGCCTTAATGCCTTCTGACAACTTCCCTCTGGTTTCACTGTCAATAGACTGCATCTTCACCGCAACTTCATTTGTACCTATTACGTCCTGAATTTGAGGACTTCTCTGCCCTGTTACATCAAAAATTACTTCTCTTAACTTTTCATGGTCATATACTTCGCCCATATCGATTTCCATAGAAGTACCACCGGTAAACTCCACATCCCAGTTAAGCATACCATTACCTTGGGTGCTTTGGTAAAACATTGCCGCAAAACCGATGAAAATCAAAATCAAGGATAGGGCAAAAAATTTCTTTCTGTTTTCAATTATCTTCATTTTTGCCACCTCCTTATCTCACTCTAAATCCATAGTTTTTAGGGTTATGAAAACCAGCCTTTATCAAACTATTTACAATAATTCTTGTTACCACCAATGCAGTAAACATGGAAATTATGATACCAATCATCAGCGTTGTTGCAAAGCCCTTAACCGTTCCTGAACCTAAGAAGAACAATACAACTGCCGCAATTAATGTTGTTACATTACCATCAATGATTGCAGGTAACGCCCTTGAAAAACCAGTTTTAACAGCAGAGCGTAGTGTCTTGCCCAAAATCAATTCTTCTTTAATACGTTCAAATATAACTACGTTGGCATCAACCGCCATACCAATCGAGAGGATAATACCTGCAATACCTGGCAAGGTCAGCGTAACATTAAACAAGCTCAAAACAATTAAGTCCAATGCAATATAAATTATTAGCGCCCAGTCAGCCGCAAAGCCCAACATTCTGTATGTGCAAACCATATACACAAGCACAAGTGCAATACCAACTAAACCAGCCAACACACCAGTAGAAAGAGCATCCGCTCCCAGTCTTGCACCTACATTTTTCATTTGAATAACATTTAAGTTAAATGGCAAGGAGCCTGCACGAATCAAAGCCGCCAGATTTTCTGCGCTTTCACCAGTAAACTGGCCAGAAATCATAGCATTGCCATCTGTAATCTTTGTTTGCACCACAGGTGAGCTTATCACCTCTTCATCCATTACAATTCGAATAACCTTACCAATATTCGCTTCCGTTGCCTGTGCAAATCTCTCTTTTCCTTCATCATTAAACTCCAAAGATACATAGGGAGTTGAAGGACCATTTTTTGAGGTTGCACCCACCTGTTTGGTTGCATTTTTTATCATGTTACCGGTAAGCAAAACATTTCCTGCCTCATCAACAAAGGCAAGTTGCGCTGTTTGTCCAATTTCTTGTATTGCTTCCTCTGCATCATCCACACCAGGAATCTGCACACGAATTCGGTTTGCTCCCTCTCTGGCCGCTTCCGCTTCTGTCCATCCATTCCAGTCTAAACGACCTTGCAATAAAGAAATTGCCGCTGCCATTTCCTCATCTGTAACATCTTCCTTATCCGCCTCATATACAATATCAACACCACCACTTAAATCTAGGCCTTGTTTGATATCATTGACGCTTAGTTGCTTGTCCTGACCGAGTCCATAATAGGTTAATGCACTTAGCCCCAATGCTACAACTAGCATAAGCAATAGCATTAATCTTCCCTTTGTTTTCATCCTGATTCCCTCCTGAAATCTTTGTGCTTTAAAGTTTTTGCACAAAAGAAAGGCGGCTCTCCTTTTTGGATAAAAGGAGAAACCAGCCTATTTCGCACTTATGTTTGAAAGCCCCTCCAATTTTAAACTGGAATATTGTATTCTCTCATAGCAGTCAGTATAACACACTGAATGAAATTTTCAAGTGTTTTTTCATTTTTTGCCATTAACACCCATGATACCGCCAATTCCGCCACCTGCAAGAGCAACAATTAATGTCATAATTTTAGACATTCCCATTGTAAACGTATCACTCGCCAAGCCTGTTACAATAAAAAGAATCACCGTATAAATCAGACCTGCCGCTAAACCCATCAAAAAACCTTTCTTCCTGCGGCATTTTGCCCAATCATACCCGGCTACCGCTGAAGATAACGCAGTGCACACCAAGGCAACCATAGGTAAACTTTGTTCAGAAATATTTGTGTATGTAAGGATAAGCCCATAGGCAATAAAGAAAATACAAGTGATCGCATAAGCAATAGCCATGCCCTTCACCATACAAATCCAGCCCTGCCCCCCTTGCTTTTCCATACTTTCTCTTTTTTTCTGTATTTTTTTCTTGTTTTCCTTTTTCTTCTTTTCCAAAGATATCCTCTCCCAATTTGCTTTGGTATATTTTATGGGAGAAGCTGGCTAAATATGATACAATCTTTAAAATCCGCCATTTGCCCCTTATATTAATACTCTATTAGAACTGTTATCCTTTCCCCCTACCGGATTATTTTCCCTACTTTTGTGATATAATGATTGTACTTCAAATAACTTAAAGCGTTAAAGCAATTTTAGTACACCTTGCATCAAAATTGTATTACCCCTAGTAGCGCAACTCATATCATTCTAGAAAAAGCAAATGTGGATTTCTCTTGCACTTCCTTTATCTGGATTTATGATATAATAAATAGAAACAAAGGAGGCAGGAATATGGACAAAAACAATATCATTGATTTGCATACCCACTCTTATTGCTCCGATGGCACCTACTCGCCGGAAGGCCTTGTTGTACTGGCAAAAAAGCAGGGGATTCGTGCCATCGCACTTACAGATCATGATACCATCGATGGGTTAGAAGCTTTTATGACTGCAGGTAAAAAACATGGAATAGAAACAATTCCAGGAATTGAACTGGGTGCCCAATGTGACCTCTTCCATCAACCTGAGCTACATATCGTTGGTTTAGGCTTAGATCCAAAAGCCCCAATCTTGGATGAACAAATGGAAACTATGCGTCAAAACCGCATGGACAGAAATATCAAAATGGTGAATCAACTAGCACAATTAGGGCTAAATATTACAATTGATGACGTCATGCAAAACGCTGGCGGCGAAATTATAACACGGGCGCACTTTGCCAATGTCCTCCTGAAAAAGGGGTACATCTATACCCGTGATGAAGCATTTTCAAAATACCTTTCCCATGGGATGCCAGGCTATGTGCCCAAAACCCTATTTACGGTAGAACAGTGTATACAAATGATTCATCAAGCTGGTGGAATCAGTATCCTTGCCCATCCCACTCTTTATGGCCTCGCCCAAGATCAACTAAACACTCTTTGTTCAAATTTAGCCCCTCTTGGGTTAGATGGCATCGAATGCTACTACTCAGCCTATACCCCTGCCCAAAGAAAAAACATGCTAAAACTTGCTACAAAGCATCACCTGTATCCCTCCGGTGGCAGTGACTTTCATGGTGATAATAAACCCCTAATCCGCTTAGGCAAAGGCAGAGGAAATCTTGCTATTCCCTACTCCATTTGGGCAAACATGAAAAAACGAAAAAGCAAAGAAACATAAAGGGCACAGTCCTGCATATCCTCTTTAAAACGCAAAACTAAATTTATAATATAAAAAGGGCAGCATCAATTTGATGCCGCCCTTTGACTTTTCCTAAAAAATCTAATTATTTGGATACAGTTGCTTCTTTCAAGCCATCTACTGTTTTGTAGTCTACTGTATAGCCCAATTTTTCAAAATCGCGAACGCTGATGAAAGATTTTCCATCCTGCAATACGCCTTCCATTGCTGTTTTTGCACCTTCACGAACAACATAAGCTGTTTTATCTTCTTTGTTCCATTCAACAGTTTCGCCCATTGCCTCGCAAATTACACGCAAAGGCAAATATACACGACCTTCTGTTACAACATAATCTGTCAACTCTGTATCGTTGGAAGCCAAAGATACTTCAGCTCTTTCCTTTGTCAACATAGCCTGAGAATCGCCTTCCATTCCCCAGAGAACGGATACTGCGGTAACAGGGTTATATTTTTCTGTCAAAGCTACTAACTTTTCTTCAAGTGCAGTTGTGCTCACGCTGGATGTAGGCATAACAACTTTGTCCTTGCCTGCTTTCATTACGCTATCGCTTGTTACTTTTAATACACTCTTAGAACCATTTGTAATACCAAATGTTTCTTTAGAGTTGTATGCTGCGCCGGACTTTGTAATAGTTGCTTCATATTTAAAGCTATTCAAAACATCGGTAACAACTGGTGTTTCAATTGCCTGCTGAATCATTGTCTTTACTGCATCAGTTGTTTCTTTTACAGATGCAACATCAGCTTTTGCTGCTTCCATCTGTGCTTTAAATTCTGCAATTTCCTCTTCGGAAGCCTTTGTAGCCTTCATAACATCCAACATATAAGTTGTTGTTGCAGCCAATACTGTGTCAGGGTTGTTGCCAACATAGTCTAATAAATCAACTACCAATTGTGCAACTGCCTTGCCATCTGCCTGAACCTTATATCCACCAGAAACTTCACTTACCATATTTGTAGTAAAGCCAGAGAATGCATTCTTATAGAATTCAAATACGGATGAATACAAGTCACTGAAACCACTATTAGGAGCGATCTGAGCCATTTCTTCTTCTGTCAAGCCCATTTCTGCCATAGAAATCAAATTAATATATTTGCTTTCATCCAGAGTTGCCTTCAATTCTTTTGCAAAGTTTTCATCTAACAAATAGCTCTTTTCGTCAGCACCCACGATATCTTTTGTCAATTCGTACATGCCCCAAACTGTTTTGCCAGAAACATAAATGCCATCTGTCATACCGAAGTACATATCGCCCATATCATATTTCTTACCGCCGTAAGTCATATCCATGTCTAAATAGTAATCAAGGGTATCCATATTCATTTTCAAACTATAATCTACTACAACAGACTGCTTGCCTTTCAGTGTTTCAAGTTCTTTTAAAGATTCCTGAATTTTTTCATCTGCATACCCAGCTGTCTTAGATAGGTCTGCTACATACTCTTTCATTGCGTCTACATCTAAATCTACGTTAACCTTTCCGGATGCTTCACAAACCTCTAGGCTGTTCAACATATCCACGCTCATCTGCAGATAACCTAATTCTGCCTTGGAGCAACCAGTAAATGCTGTGATGCACATTACTGCACACAGTAGTGCTGCTAACTTCTTTCTCATAAGTATTTCCCCCTTAAATAATGTTTACACACGGATGTGTATCAATAATTATACTCCCTTTTATTCCCTTTATCAAACAAAAGGGGAAACCTTAAGGAATTCTTAAAAGTTGCAAAATTAGTTATCTTTTTTCAATTCGTCCTTTTTCAGTCTTGTGTTTAGGGGAAACGCATTTGTAAAGGTTGTCCCTTTGCCTTCCTCACTCTCAACTGAAACTTGACCAAAATGGCTGTCCACAATCCACTTTGCAATGGAAAGTCCCAGTCCCGTACCGGAAATGCCCTTGTTTCTAGATTGATCTACACGATAGAATCGATCGAAAATCTTTGGCAGATGCTCCTTGGAAATTCCTGCACCATTGTCGCCTACTGATACATAAGCATTCTTTTTATCTTTCCAAACACGTATGGTTATCAAGTCGCCATCCTTTGTGTATTTTAAAGCATTCTCGGCATGAATCCATAACAACTGCTTGATTAAGTCAGGATCACCCCAAATTTCAGCCTTATCTTTTTCATCGAACAATACCTGACGGTTTACTTCCAAAATCTCCAATTCCTTCACAATTTCATTTGCAATTTCATTTAGTGTTACCAACTGCTTCTGAACAAGCATACGATTCTGATCGCCCTTTGCTAAAAATAAAAGCTTTCGAATTAAAGCACTCATGTGGTCTGTTTCGCTTAAAATTGAATCGATAGACTCTTGCAATATATCAGGATCACTTTTACCCCATCTATTGATTAAGTTTGCATATCCTTGAATTACAGAGATTGGAGTTCTAAGTTCATGGGAAGCATCCGAGACAAATTGGTTCTGCCGCTGGAAGGAGCTCTCCAAACGATCAATCATTGAGTTAAACGTTACCGTTAACTCTTTCATTTCATCCTCTGGGCCATCTGTATCAATACGCTGGCTAAGATCCTCAATGGTAATGCGTTCTGCCGCAGAGCGAATGGCCTCCACTGGTTGCAGCATACGTCGACTAATATAGCGACCAATCAAAAACGCACAAAAAATACCGATAAAATCAATCATTGCTAACTTAACAATGAAACCTTTTAAGAAATTGGAGTTAATATCAATCAACTTAAATGCTTCAACACGGTATATCCCCTCTTTGGTAGGAATTGTAGATGAAATCAACATTAGCTGTTGGTTTTTACTGTTTTCCAAAATATACTCTGTGCTATTACCTGCACTTTCTTTTTGAACGCTAATTTTAAAGCCATCCTCTTCAAAAGCTTTTTTCCTCTTTTCTGTCAGCTCATCACCCTTCACAAGGTGCCCATCATAGCTTTGTAAGTTAAACTCTTGAGACTGAATCAGCGAGGGACCTTCACCAAAGTGACTGTAATAAAAGCAGTCATCCTCTTGATCATATACACATACTTCAACATATTTATTGTCTAGCAACCCTCTTAGTGCTTCATTACTCAGTTGTTTCCCCTGCTTCACATAAACATCAATATTTGAGATTGTATAGGTTAGCTCTCTACGAATGTTGTGCTGCTGTATTGCAGTAATATTTAATGTCATAAACAAGCTAATAATAAACAGAGAAAATGAGAAAATCCCGCCATATAATAATGTGATTTTTTTAGCGATAGCCATATGCCGGATACCGCCAAAAATTGTTCTTTTATTCTTCTTTGACATAATAGCCTACCCCACGAATGGTATGAATAAATTTCTTTTGGAATTCTTCATCAATTTTTGCTCTCAAATAGCGAACATAAACATCCACAACATTTGTCTCACCGATATAGCTATATCCCCAAACTTCGTTTAAGATTTGTTCTCTTGTCAACACAATGTTTTTATTCTGCACCAAATACAAAAGAAGTTCATATTCCTTTTTGGTAAGCTCAACAGCAACACCGCCAACAGTAACCAGACGTTTTTCAGTATCAATTTCCAGGTCTTGTACCTGCAATAGAACCTTTTTAGTCATTTTATCTTCACAATGCTTGAAAGCGACACGCATCCTTGCCAATAGTTCTTCAATAGCAAAAGGTTTTGTCAAATAATCATCTGCACCACTATCAAGACCTGCCACCTTATCAATAACCTCATCCTTTGCTGTCAACATAATAATTGGCACATTAGATGTTTTTCGAACACGACGGCAAATCTCAATTCCGGTTAGTCCTGGTAACATTAAATCTAAGAGAATCATATCAAAATTCCCTTCGCCAATTAACGCCATGCCTTCACGGCCATCATGGCTTACGCTCACTTCATACCCTTCATATTTGAGTTCCAACTCAACAAATCGTGCTAGCTTCACTTCATCTTCAATTAAAAGAATCTTCTTCTGTGCCATATATTAATTCTCCTTTTCATAATCTTGGTTTATTATACCATAAAAGCAAAAAAATTAGACAAAAATCAGATAAAATGAAAGCCAATTGCTTCCCTAGACTATAATTCTCCATTTTTTCTTTGCTACCATGTTAAAACCTATCATCTGCTCCTAATTACAACCATATCTCACTCTTGCTTCGTTTCTTATTCCACACCGAATTTTCTTATTTTTTACTAAAAATTAAATATTCACACAAAAATAATACCAATAAACTGTATAAAAACCCCGAAACTATGTTTATAATAATTTTTAAGCCTTTTTTAACCATAATTCTTAAATTATTATACCTTTTTGCAGTTAAAAGCGTATTGTCGGCGCATTAAAATGCAATTAAAAATTTTCTTTGTTGGTAATTTTCCAACGGTTTTACCATTGCGACAGCTACCTTTTTTCTGTATAATAGTAAGGCATGTTTGTAAATCGCAAAAGTTTTCATTTTTCGAGTTTGATCAAGATATGAATTGAATTAGGGGACTCCAATCCTTTCATTCTATTATTTTTAGGAGGAATAACAATGAGTAAAAAAATAGCACTTTTCCTTGCGCTGATTATGGGTATAAGCGTTCTTGGCGGATGTGGCAAAAAAGATACTGCCCCAACAGAGGGAACAGACACAGAATTAAAAACAGATTACCGTTTTGAACAATGTGGCTTGGCGTACAGCTTGCCAAAGCAATGGTTAGAGCAAAAAGACGTAAACCTAATTCCAGTTAGCTTTGTTGACACCGCTGGAGAAATTTATGCTAAGGTGGAATATGACTACGCCCCTAGCGAAAACCTTGACGAGTTAAATAACATCGAATCTCAAGTCCCAGTTGAGGAGTTAATGATTCCCATCTTTACCCTTTTAGTGGTTAGAGAAGAAAACGTTGGTTCCGACACAGTGCAAGATGAAATTGACTTATATGATAACTGTGAAGAATTACCCCAGCAAGAGGGATTCCGTTTCTACTATCTAACAGATTATAGCGGAGCCGTTCCCAGATTTTCTAAAAATTCCGAAAAAATCTTTGAAACTTTGAAAGCAGGACTACCCCTTTTGAGGGATTCAATTGAAACCTTTACTCCCGATGAAAGCGCTATAAAATCACAGGTTGAAGAAGATAAGAAATATTTAAACTTTATGTCTACAACCCTAGATGGTGATGCAATTACAAGCACAATGTTTTATGACTATGATCTGACTGTTGTGAACTTCTGGGCTTCCTATTGTTATCCCGACATCAATGAATTAGACACTCTACAAGCTTTTTACGAACAGCTTAAACAAAAATATCCAAATATAAATTTTGTTCAAGTTATCATCGACACCCCTGGTGAGGAAGCCGAAAAAATTATTGAGAAGGCTCAGAAAGAGGCTGGCGTAACTTTTACAACAATCGTTCCCGATCAAAATATGGCATCTTGGATTATTGATAATTTAAAGGGATTGCCTACAACAATTTTTGTTGATAATACAGGTAAGCCTATGTCTCAAAGAATCGAAGGTGTCCAGGATTTGGATTATTATATGACCACAACTGAATCAATGTTAACCGAGTTAAAATCCAAAAAATGATTTTTTAAAAGAACGTATCCTTCAGATACGTTCTTTTTTCAATTCTTTTTTGAAAGATTTGGCATAAAATATTACCGGAGGTGGGGGAATGATAATCCATGTTGTTGATATTGGCGAAACAATTTTTTCTATTGCAGCAAAATATAATGTACCCGCAAAACTAATTATGCAAAACAACGCTATCACCAATCCGAATCTTTTAACCAAAGGTCAGGCATTGTTGATTTTAGAACCAGATGTAACATATACAGTGCAATCGGGTGATAGTATTTTTTCCATAGCCCAACAATTTGGAATTTCACAAAATGTACTGTTGCAAAACAACCCTCAAGTTACATCTCAAGAGTATATTTATCCCGGACAGAGTATCATAATTTCTTACAAAAAAAATTCTCTTGGGCAATATTTGGTTAATGGCTATGCCTATCCCCATATAGACACAACCTTGTTAAACCAAACCGTGCCCTATTTATCTTTACTCTCCGTCTTTTCCTATGGTTTTACAGATGAGGGACAGCTAATTCCAACCGATGATAGACAATTGCTTGCCTCAGCAGAAAAATATGGTGCTGTTCCCATTTTAGTGCTAACGCCCTTTGATGAAAGCGGTAAATTTAGTAATGAATTGGTTTCCCGAATGCTAAATGACCCTACTGCAAAGGCAAATCTCATTCAGAACTTATTAACTGTAATGACCGAAAAAGGTTACTATGGTGTAGATGTGGATTTTGAGTATGTTTTACCTGAAGATAAGGATGCTTTTATTGAATTTATTTCAGAGCTGAAAATGATTATGAGCGCCGCTGGATATAAGGTTTTTGTTGCTCTAGCGCCAAAGACATCAGCAACACAACAGGGCTTGCTATATGAGTCCCACGACTATAAGAGCATTGGAGAGATAGCTGATTTTGTATTACTTATGACCTATGAATGGGGATATGCATATGGGCCTCCAATGGCTGTTGCCCCCCTAAATAGTGTTCGGGCTGTTTTGGACTATGCCATTACCGAAATCCCTCCTGAAAAAATCATTATGGGAATTCCCAATTATGGCTATGACTGGACTTTGCCTTTTCTAAGAGGAGATGATAAGGCGATATCCATCGGGAACCAAGCAGCGGCCCAAATGGCTATGGATTTGCGGGCAGAAATCCTTTTTGATGAGCCCAGCCAAAGCCCTTACTTTTACTATACAGATGATATGGGTAAACCCCATGTTGTCTGGTTTGAAGATGCAAGAAGTATAGAGGCGAAGTTGCAAACAGCCTCTGAATATGGCTTTGCAGGCGTGGGCTATTGGAACCTCATGCGGCCATTTATACAAAATTGGATGTTGCTTTCTAACCTTTATGATATTGAAAAGTTTGGGAGCTAACAGAACATAGGGTCAATTAACTCCGGTGAACAAATTAAAAGCGATAGCCTCAATAGGCTATCGCTTTTTTACACTTATTCTTCCTCTGTTTCAGAAGACTGATTTATATAAACTCGCAATTTAGAAATACGATTTTTATCCATTTCTTCCACAACAAACTTTAACCCATCGGACTCCAATTCCTCCCCGCCTTCGGGAAAGTTTCCTAAAATCATTAAAACATATCCCGCAATGGTATCGACTTCATCGGAATCCAACTGGCTACCAACCAACTTATTAAAATCTTCCAAACGCGTACTACCATCAACTACAAATTCATCCTCTTTGATGATTTCGATTTCATCTTGTTCATCGTCATATTCATCGGCTATTTCGCCCATAATTTCTTCTACAATATCTTCCATGGTTGCTAACCCAGAAGTTCCGCCATACTCGTCTAAAACAATGGCTACCGCCAAGCGGTTTGCCCTCATCTCTGCAAAAAGTTCTGCCACAGGTTTGCTTTCATAAGTAAAATAAGGCTCCCTCATATATTTTTGCGCTGAAAATTCACTCTCATCAACGAAAAAAACGTCTTTTACGTAAAGAATTCCAACAATGTCATCAATATCTTCGTTATATACAGGCAAACGAGAAAAACCTTCCTCTTTTACTAAAGTAACAAACTCTTCATATGAAACATCACTAGATACTGTCAACATATCCGTTCTGGGTGTCATAACATCTTTAGCCTTTGCATCCCCAAAGTTAAAAATGTTATTAATCATGATTCTTTCTTCCGACTCTAAAACGCCCTCTTCATGGCTAACATTTACAATGGTTTTCAATTCAGCCTCTGTAATGGTAGGTGCTTTCTGGTTGGGATTATATCCAAAAAGTCGAATCAACGCACCTGTTACCACATTTAAAATTGCAACCACAGGACGTAAAATAAATACTACTGCCGCAATAATATTAACAACAATCAATGCAACCCTTTCCGCTTGTTGGGCTGCAATGGTTTTTGGTGTTATTTCACCAAAAATCAAAATTACGACCGTAATAAATGCCGTTGCAACACTGGCACCACTGCCTGCATCTCCATTAAACAACTGAATTGCCAAAGCCGTTGTCAATGCGGATGCACCGTTGTTTACCAAGTTATTGCCTACTAGGATAGAGCTCAGCAATCGATTTGGATCATCCAAAAGTCTGCTGATTTTATCTGCGTTCTTAATTCTTTCCTCCACCATATTACGAAGCCGAATCTTACTTAAAGAAGTCAAAGCTGTCTCCGAAGCAGAAAAAAATGCGGAACAACATACTAAAAATAATAAAAGCCCTATCAGGTACGGACTGGCACCGTCCACTAAAATCACTCTCCATTTCTAAAAAACCTATCCTTATTTACAATACAACAAGATACCATAAAAGCTTCTTCTCGTCTAGAGAAAATTCAAATTTATCCCCGTTCTATGCGGTTTCTTTCAATTTCTTCCGCTAATTCCATTAATTCCATCCAACGTTCCATTCTGCTTTCTAATTGGCTTTCCAATTTTTCCTTCTCTTGGGATAAATTCTGAAGTTTTGTGTAGTCAGCCATACAAGATTCCATGCTTTTTTCTATATTTTCAATTTTTTCTTCTAATTTTGAAATCTCATCACCAATTGTGTCATATTCCCGCTGATCCTTATAGCTCATTTTCGTGATGGGAGCTGATCCTTTTTCCTTAACCGATTCAGCTTTTTTTACTTTTACGTCCTCCAAAACTGGGATTTCTTTTTCCCTAGCCAGTCTATAATCTGAATACCCACCTTCATATTGCTTTATCTTTCCATCCCCGATGAATGCAAAAATACGATTTACCGTTTTATCTAGGAAATATCGATCATGGGAGACTGCCACAACTGCTCCCTGAAACCCTTCCAAATAATCTTCTAAAATCATTAGGGTTTCCAAATCCAAGTCATTGGTAGGTTCATCTAAAAATAAAATATTAGGTGAGCTCATTAAAACCTTAGCAAGATAAAGTCTACGTTTCTCTCCACCCGAAAGCATGGAAATGGGGCCTCTTTGCATATCCATGGGAAATAAAAACTTTTCGAGCATCTGGGATGCACTAATTCTGCCGTCTCCAGTTTGAATGTATTCAGCAACGTCACGGATATAATCGATTACCCTTACGCTCTCGTCCATTTCATCATTTTCCTGAGCAAACACACCTATCTTTACCGTTTCGCCCCAATGCACCATACCTCCATCGGGTTGTAGCTTTCCCGTCATAATTTTTAGCAATGTTGTCTTCCCACATCCGTTATCTCCTGTGATACCGATGCGATCATCACGAAGAACAATATAGCTGAAATCATTGATATATTCCTTATCCTCATAGATTTTTGATATATTTTCTAATTCAATTGTTTTCTTGCCAAGGCGGCTGCCCACCGAGGAAAGCTCCACATTCTGCTTTTCCTCAGGCGCTTTAACAGAGGATATATCATCGAAGCGTTGTAGTCTAGCCTTTTGCTTAGTTGTTCTTGCCTGTGCTCCACGACGAACCCACTCAAGCTCCGTGCGCAAAAAATTTTGACGCTTCCTTTCCCCTGCGGCCTCCAGTTCCTCACGTTCAGCTTTCAACTCCAAAAACTTTGTATAGTTTGCCTGATAGGAATATATCTTTCCTTTTTCCAACTCTAAAGTTCTGTTGGCAACACGGTCCAAAAAGTATCTATCATGGGTAACCATCAATAACGCCTTTGAGTATTTTTCAAGATGCTTTTCCAGCCACTCAACAGTACCATGGTCAATATGGTTTGTCGGTTCATCTAAAATTAAAAGCTCCACTGGAGCGATTAGCGCTGCTGCCAAAGCAACCCTTTTTTTCTGCCCGCCAGATAAGTTTTCAACCTTTTGGCCAAAGTCACTAATCCCAAGGCGAGTTAAAATACTTTTCGCCTCGCTCTCCAAAGACCATGCCTCCGCTTTATCCATATCCTCTGTAAGCTTTGCCGACAAAGCAACCAACGCTTTATCTTCGGGGTTCTCTGCCAGTTTAGCCATAGTCTCCTCATAATCACGGACTAATGCAAGCTTTGGATTATCCCCGGCAAAAACCTGTTGTAACACTGTTGTTCCCGCTGAAAACTCTGGATTTTGAGAAAGATATGCAATTCTCATCCCATTCATGGTAATGATTTCGCCACTATCAGCATGACCAACCCCTGCTACAATCTTTAATAGAGTTGACTTACCAGTGCCATTAACCCCAATAACGCCAATTTTATCTCCCTCGTGGATACTAAATGAAATATCATCAAATATAATTCTTGTTCCATAACTTTTTCGTATATGCTCTGCTGTTAATAAAACCATATATCTTCCTCCAATATGTAACACTGCCCCTGCCATAAAAACGGCAGAGGCCAATAAATCTTCTTAATTATCTTATTCGTCTTTCCCTTCATCATCTTGGGACGAGCCATCCCCACCAGCAGGTGCATGGGAAAGCTTTGTTTGCTTCCCTTTCCAAATCAAGAACACTGCCGCTGCAACAATCAGTACAGCTGATAAGATTTGAGAAACAGCAAAACCACCTAATGTTAACTGATCCGTACGCAAACCTTCAATCCAAACACGGCCCAATCCATAACCAAGGAAGTACAATCCCGCAATTTGCCCGTGGAACTTCTTCCGACGACTCATATAAATCAATAAGATAAATACACCCAAACTCCACAAAGATTCATACAAAAACGTGGGATGTACCTGAATGTATTCAACCCCATTAACCACCTGAAGCTGACTCAAAGCTTGGTCGGAAATATCCCCCAGACGAACCTGGGAAAGTTGATACCGCATGGCAAATAAGTTATCCGTAAAACCACCAAAAGCTTCTCTGTTAAAAAAGTTTCCCCAACGGCCTAACATTTGCCCCAAAATCAAACTTGGTGCAGCAGTATCTGCCAACTGCCAAAAATTCAACTTCTTTATTTTAGAATAAACCAATGCTGTTAAAACGCCACCAATAACGCCGCCATAAATGGCAAGTCCACCTTCTCTAAGGGCAAAAATTTTTGAGAGGTCTTGGCTGTAATACTCCCACGAAAATAAGACATAATATAATCGTGCCCCAATAATGGAAAAAATCAAAGCATACAGCGTAAAGTCCAAATAAGTATCTGGATCCTGTCCTGTTCTTTTGGCCTCTTTCATTGCCAATAGAATCCCAAGAAACACACCAGTACCAATAAAAATCCCGTACCAATAAACATCATTTCCGAAAACCGTAAAAGCCACCCTGCTTAAGTGGTCAATCTCTATTCCCAAATTTGGAAACCAAATTTCTGGCATAAGCCAACCTACCTTTCTTACTTTACAAATATTCGTAGTTTTTTATTACTAATAGAACTATTCTTATTAGTATTCTAACCAATTTTCATTTTTATTATTTTATTCTTCAACAATATTCCTTCTAAAGGCAAGGGATGATCATCATTTTCCGCCTGACAAGAAATAATTTTTAATATCCTAACGCAAATTGGCCTGTTTAGAAAAAATCATACCACATCAGGACTTGTAACTCAATGCATTCTTAGGGAAAAACTTCTAAATACTTTCTTCAATATCGTTGCACAAAAGAATTTTTATAAGATATCTACCTTTTTGCTCAAACAAAAAATGCCCGAAAACCTTATGAAAGCAGCAATGAGAAACCCCCTCAAAATTATTTGAGGGGGTTTCTTGGGAAGGGGTTTCGTCAATATTAAAAGAATTAAGAAACGCTCTTTTTGTCTCGAATGGAATATGAAGAGCTATTCTTTAAATACAAAACTAATTTGATACTCCATAAATGGATTGTCTATATAAAGTATATTATTTCCATAGGCTAGAACACTATATAGCTTTCTTTTCAACCAATCCAATTAAATTGTTTTATATTGTAACTCCAACTTCCTTTAATTCAGCAAGCACAAACTCTCTACTTTCCTGAATTTCATCCATGATGTAATTTATGTCTTCTTCTGAGGCTGTAGTCATGTTATAGTTTTTTGCGCAATTATGAATGTATGACTTCTTTGCCTTAGATAAGTCGTATTCTCTAGCCTTAATCATTCCAGGATCCTCGGGGAATACCAAAGTTTTGCCTGGAACTTCACTATCAGGATCACCAAAAAGAACTTCTACGCCATTTTGTTTTGCAAAGGTCAGCTGAGGCATCGTATGTTTGCCAGCACCTGTATATTCTGTTTCCTGCACAATAATGATTTCATCCTCATTCATCTCCTGTGCCAACACAAAAGCCGCTGTTAAAGATGTATTTCCTGCTGGACCTCTTTCATAGCCTTCCAAAACTGCCAATGCCTGTGTAATATAAAATACTTCCCCCTGCTTTACAATAACATATCGATCCATATAGCGTAGTGTTCTAGCTGCATTTCTGGGGCAATCGGAACGGTCAGGCCATGTTACAAAAGGAATTGCAAACCCAGTGTGCCCAGTTGTGCAAGACTTCTTGTTGAAATCTCCATTTGAAGCCATATGTAAGCCCTTTAAATCAATGCTGGCACCGACCACCTGTGTTTTTGTTGCACCTGCTTTGATTAAACCTCTGGCTGTACCTGTTAAGTTGCCACCACCAGCATTGGTGCAAACAACGACATCTGGATCCTTGCCGTAACGCTGTCTGCACTGTTCCGCCAATTCATAACCCAGTGTTTCCACACCTGCAATGCCAAATGGTGTATATAAGGAAGCATTGAAATATCCTGTTTCCTCCAAAAGCCCAAGGAAAGTTGTAAACAGTTCAGGCCCAACGGTAAGCTGAACCACTTCTGCGCCATATGCCTCACAAATACGCTGTTTTTCCAAAATTTCAGGCTGGCCGATTTTATCATTATCATAACACTCTTGCACAACAATGCACTTTAAACCATTCATTGCTGCTTGGGCTGCAACGGCAGCTCCGTAGTTTCCGCTTGTTGCTGCAATCACGCCTTTATAACCCAGTTTCTTTGCCTGCTGAACTGCGATTGCCGCTCTTCTTGCTTTAAAACTGCCTGAAGCATTACACGCCTCATCTTTTACAAGAATTCTGGCACCTTTGCCTGCGGGTGCATATTTTCTTGCCAAAGCTGTCAGGTTGCGCATTTCCAATAAAGGGGTATTCCCTACTGCATTATCCAACTGCATCTTGCGCATTTCTTCGATGGAATAACCAACCTCATCCATCATTTTTTCATAATCAAAACCAATGCCTTCAAGTTCAAAGTCTTCATAGCTAATTTGCATTGCTGCTTTCATAATTTCATTTTTTCTTGCATTTAAAGCCTCATAAGACATATCCTTTGCCATCAGTTTTCACCTCCAAACAAAATTTCTTTTAGCTGATGCTCTATTTTCAAAAGTTCTGGCTGAAATTCGCCATAGTCATGAACATATCTTGAATTTACCTCAACCAATCTACCCTTTACAATTCTTCCGGTAGTGGTTTTCACCTCTAACTCTTCATTCTGTTTTGCATCCTGAAGCGCTTCGCCTTTCACCCACATTTTTAAGTCACACTGCTGAGTGTCCTCAGGAACTTGTGGTGCTCTGTGCCCCGCAGGTAAAATAATATTTTCAATTTGTACCCAATCGCCTTTTTTTGCTACTATCATTTCTACACTCCCTTTTTTATAAACTTTGTGCTGCTTCATACTCTGCCTTCATTTCCTCAGGCAACTTATCCATATAGTCTTTACGACCAATACCTAAAATCATAGAGCCAAACATAACCACAAGCATTACGTAGCAATAGAATACACAAGGCATTATCTGCAATGCTGTCAAAGGTGCAGCGCCATCAGCGGCAAAGCCTAACGTATAAATCATTGCTGGTGTCCAAGGTAAGCAATAAACCAATGTGTTAGATTGGGCATCCATTAAGTTTGCAGTACGGTAAGGGCTGATACCATGCTTGCGAGATAGTGGCTTTGCAAAGGATGCACCAACTGCCAAAATTGCAGGTGCATTCAGACCCATCAATCCAGAAAGAACAATTACCATTAAGGAAATGGTTAATTCTGCACTAAAGGGTGTTTTAGCAATTTTACCTAAAGAATCCAGAAGCATCACATCACCACGACCACGGCGCATAATATTAATGGAACCAAAGAGCAATAATGCCAAAATACAAACCTGCAACATACTGTTGATACCAGTGTAAATTACACCATCAACTGTACGATCTAATCCCTCACCGTAAACAGAAATGATTGCTGGAACTTCGGGGTTAGCAACATCAATTTGAATAAAATCAAACAACCCAAAACCACATCCAACTACGATACCAACCACCGTACCAACGGTTGTTGCAATGATAATATCGCCTGTTTTAATAGCAATAAAAATTGTTGCCACAACTGGGATAAACATGGATAATGTTTTAGCATTATATGCATATTCAATGGCACTACCTTCTGTTGAACCAGTAACCATACCATAAATAATGATACATCCAATGGTTAAAACACCTGCCGTTAGAGCATATTTTAAACGAGAACGAACAACGCCAGGCACATCTACCCCCTGAGATGTTGCTGAACAAATTGTTGTATCAGAAACAGGTGCTAAGTTATCGCCAAAGGCTGCACCAGAAATGATTGCACCAGCTAATAAAGCGGGATTTCCGCCTAAAGCAACACCAGCTGGATACAAAACGCCCATGCCGGCTGCAATCGTACCAAAGCCTGTCCCCGAAGCAGTTGCAAGAATTGCAGAAGCAATAAAGGTGATTACTGCAAAAGTAATACTACCTACACCCAAGCTTGCTGCTACACCAGCTACACCATCTGCCAAACCGGACATACGCAAAACTCTGGAAAATACCCCCGCAAAAATCCAGCACACAACAGGGATAATTGCCTCCTTGCTTGCCATACCTTCAATAACTACATTGGCATACTGTGTCTTATCCTTTGCCAGAAAAAAGGGCACAAGGATGGCTGCAAAAGCAGGAATCCACAGAGCACCATCGGAAATAGAACCCCAAATAAAGGTTGTCAGTACAATGAGAGACAAAAACACAATAAATGGTAAAAATGATACCCAGGTCCCTCCGTAAAACTCCAGTTTCTTTTCGTTTGAATCCATATTCTCTCCTCCTGTAATAAATAATTGATATAAGATTACACTATATTAATAAAGCAAGACTCGTGCCAAACAATAAAAAAAAGGAACCCTTGATTTTTCAAGGTTTCCTTTTTTGAAGTATAAAAAATACTAGGAAAAAAATAACCACATGGAAACTTTTTTCCTAGCAAAATTATGCACACTTCTTATTTTGTTTCAATTTCATACTCTTGAATTTTATTAAATAACTGCCGCCTGCTCATCTTCATTTTCTCCGCAGCCTTAGATATATTGTTATCACAAGATTCTAATATTGCGCAAATGTACTGTCTTTCAAAATTCTGTTTTGCCTCTTTATAAGGCAAAAAAGGAATTCTTGCGTCCCCTTGCTTAGGGCTACTAACATCCAAAGTCTCTGATAGTCTAAGGATGCCATCCTTAGAAAGAAGAACCATCCTCTCTATCATGTTTTTCATTTCACGAATGTTACCATAATAGTCATACTCCAACAAAAACTTTTCTGTGTCCCTATCCATTCTTTCAATGTGCTTTCCTGTATCATGCATATACTTTCGTATAAAAAAATCTATAAGACTTGGAATGTCCTCTTTTCGCTCCCTTAGAGGTGGAACCTTAATTTCTATGGTATTAATACGATATAAAAAGTCCTCTCGGAAAAGGCCTTCTTTGACCCTTTGATGCAAGTTCCGATTGGTTGCACTAACAAGGCGAAAATCCACATCAATCAGTCGGTTTGACCCAATCCTTTCAATCTGCTTTGCCTCCAAAACTCGCAATAATGTTACCTGAGTGGCCAAGCTCATCTCCCCAATTTCATCAAGAAAAATTGTACCACCGTTACCTGCCTCAATCTTCCCGACTCTTTTTGTTACAGCCCCAGTAAACGCACCCTTCTCATGTCCAAATAGCTCTGACTCAATCAATTTATCAGGGTAATTTTGACAATTCAGAGGAATGAATAGCTTGTTCGAACGCTTGCTTTTCAGATGAATTTCTCTGGCAACAATCTCTTTGCCAACACCAGTTTCCCCCGTAATTAATACATTTGCATTGGAATCTGCAACACGATTAACCATCTCCCAAACTTCTTGCATTTTTGGATTTTTACTGGTTAGGTGAAATTTCTTATTTCTTTGCTTTGTGTTTTGATATTGCTCCGCCTTCAGTTCAATCAAACTTTTCGCCTTTTTAATATCTAACAAGAGATCCTCCGGCTTTGATCCTTTCATCAAATAGCTAAAGGCTCCCATTTTTATTGTTTGCACCGCAGTCTCAATGCTTCCATAGCCTGTGACCATGATGACTTCAATGTTTTCTTTATAGCATTCTTTTATTTTATTTAGAAATTCAATGCCATTCATTCCAGGCATCATAATGTCAGTAATTACCAAGGGGTAATATTCCACTTCCAAAATGTTTAAGGCTTGTGCAACACTCTGTGCAGTTTTAACCTGATAACCAACACTATTTAGTAGCATCTGCATACTCTCTCTTGCATCCGCCTCATCATCCACCACCAAAATTTTAAATAAATCAGACATCTGAATTCTCCTCTCCCAGTGGAAGTTTGATGGTAAAGCAGGTACCCTCACCAATCTTGCTATCAACCTTTATGGTTCCCGACAGTTTTTCCACCTCAGAATACACTACAAATAACCCCAATCCAGTACCCTTTCCCAACTCTTTTGTCGTGAAAAATGGATTAAATAGATTTTCCATATTCTCTTCAGCAATGCCGCACCCAGTATCTATACATTGAATTAGAACGCCATCTTCTACTTTCTCACCTAGTAATATTAATTTATCCAAATGTTCCATGGCATCTATGGCATTCGAAACTAAATTAACTAAAATATGCTTTAATGCCTCCTCGTTGCAACGGAACCATAGCTCACTATCACAATCTATCTCTACCTCTATCTCTTTTTTCTTCAGCAAGTTTTCATGGAGAGAGATGATATCGCCAAAATTTTTTGATAGGTTGATGGTTTCAATTTGATTCCCAGACACACGCCAGAAATTCATAACATTATCAATAATACATCCTGCTTTTTGCACATTTTCATCAATATATCTCAACGATTTTTTTCCCGTTTCATCCATATTCTGATTTTCTCTAAGCATATATGTATGCATACGAATAATAGAAAGGGGATTTCTAATTTGATGTGCCATGCCGGCAGCCAACTGCCCAACGGCTAGCATTTTTGATGATTGGAGCAATTGTTTCTTATTCACTTCATCTAAAGTTATATCTCTCAGCGTAATCAGAGTTCCCCGTTCAAACTCTGTAAGCCGATATATTTTCACCTCATAAATTCGCTTTCCTGTTTTAACAAGCATTTTTTCATCCTGTGTATCCTTTTCAACAGGAACGATATCTACATATCCTATTGCAAACTTATTCAAAATGATATCACAACATTGCCCAAAGCAAAGGCCTCGGTCTAAACCGGAATACTCCAAAATACCTTTATTTGCATTTACAATGTTACCAAATTGGTCAACCATGAGAATATATTCAGGGATGCTGTCAAAAATCAACTGTAATTCATTTCTGCTTGCCTCCAACTCTCTGGTACGAATTCGTACTTGTTTTTTTAGCGAGCGGTTACTTGCAGCAATTATGCCTACCAATATTAGCAGTGCCCCGCCGCTGATAATTCCTAACCGGATATACTTCTTTGCCCCATTTGCATCCTTTAAGGGGGTTGAAATGCCAAACCACTTTTGCTGTATCTTCTCTAGTTGGCCTTTCTTATTTAATTCTCTGATGGCATGATTTACAATTGGCAATAAGTCCGCATTTTTTCTAGGCATGCCCAAAACAACAGGCTCCTCATATAGCGCAGTGTTTATCATTCTAATTTGTGCACTCTTTTTTCCAATATAGTAAGAAACAATGGGTTCATCTCCTATAACAGCATCAACTTGTCCCAACAAAAGTAAATCCATGCCTTCCCCAACATTATCTACAAATATCAGGTCTGCCTCCGGAAAATTTTTCTCAATGTAGTAATTTGCATAATCTCCTTTTTCTGTTGCAATTTTCATTTCATTGATATCATTGAAAGAGAATTTTGATTCTTCTTTTACCGCCAAAACCGTTCTTAAATTATAAATGGGATCCGTAAAAATATAGTCTTTTGCTCGTTCCTCATTGACAAACATATCGCAAAAATCGGTTTCCCCCTCCTTTAGCTTCCATAAGGCTTCTTCCCACTCATAGGGTTCTGTTTTGATTTCTACCCCCAACTCTAAGGAAAGTAGTGAAATGTAATCTACAACTACCCCCTTATATACCCCATCTTCATCGAGAAATCTTAATGGAGGGGCGCAAATATTTGCCCCGTAAACCAAATAGTCCTGTTCGCTTAGATGTTTTTCTAAAATAATTTGCTTATCCCTTTCAAACGCCTTTTTCTTCGTATCCAAACAGATAAAGAAAATAGCTACCACAATCATAATAAAAACGCCCAAATCCATGAGAATTTTCTTTTTATTTTCAAGGAATGCTTTTGTTTCCTCTAAAGTCTTTGACCTATCCATCCATTTTCCCCCTAAAGTTTTTTTCACGAAAAACCCCTACAAGCTTCATTGTAATTAGCTTGTAACTTTATGTCAATAAATGAATTTTTTGACGAATTTATTTGATGTTTTTTACCTACATAGAATGTCCATACACATCCACAAATAAGCAAATTACATAATAACGAAATAAAAAACACAGAAACTCTATCATTTCTGTGTTTTTCGAACTATCGTATAACGGAAAGTACCATTTTATCTTCATTCAAACCTTTTCGCAATAGCCCTTCCACTTCGCTTTTCTTCATTGATTTTATCAAACGAAATGCCTCTCCCGCAGATGTATCCTCCATAGCCCACTCAATTTGACCAAGAACCATCCCCGATACAGATTGACTCCGGCGGATAAATCGCCCAATTTGTTTTTTGCGGATACGACGAAAATCTTCTTCCTTAATTCCTTCTTTCTTTAAAACCTCGAGGTAATGCTTTAGCAATTCGGTTACCTCTTTTCCCCTTTCCCCAATGCCTGAAAATGCACAAAAGGCGTAACCCTCACCACTAAAGTAGGCATTCCCCAATGGTTCATCCAAATATTTTTTGGAATATGCCTCTTGATAAAATGCGCTGCTCTCTCCTGCCAAAATATCCATAACAATACTCATTAGAAGCCTTTGATTCAGGGCGTTTTCCTCCACAGGTGCCATTTTAAATCCAATCTGGAAGATGGGGCGGGTAATACCCAATTTACTCTCCACATAATTTTCGCTAATGCCTTCCGGCTCTCTGTCAAAAAGAGGCTTTCCTCCAAATTTTTTCTTTTTAATCATCCCTGCCGCCTCAATCAGTTTTCTTACAGGAATATCACCAGCGCAAATTAAACTAAAGCGATCAGGTGTATACATACAGTCATAAGCCTGCTGCAACACCTTATGGTCAATTTTTTGAATTGATTTTGTATCCCCAGCAATGGGAATTCTAATGGGATGATTTTTATACATGGCCTGCAAAAGTTGGTAATAAACCAACCAATCTGGATCGTCATCATACATAGTGATTTCACTATTGATAATGCTTTTCTCCTGCTCTGTTTCTTCCTCCAAAAAATAAGGATTTTGCACAAAACTTAGGAGCAGTCGCAAATTTTCAAAAAAGTTTTCTTGGCAACTAAAGTAATATACTGTTTTTTCGGAGTCCGTAAAGGCATTGGCTGATGCTCCTTGTTTGCTAAAAGCTGCAAAAGCATCCCCCCATTTTTGGCGAAACAGCCTATGTTCAATAAAATGCGCTGTTCCCTCTGGGAAGTGCGTAGGTTTCTTTTCAGTGGTACTATCGCACACCAAGAAGTTTGATCCTGCTTTTACCACAATTGCTGCCATCTTCTCTCCATAATTAGGCATAGGCATGAAGTAACAATCCATGCCAGATGGCATCTTTCTCCAAATAACACCACTTTTTTCTGTTTCATTTAGCTTCATTTTTTGCCACCTCCTTACCGCTTAACAAGTAAATCGTTCTAAGCTTAGATCTATTTGCCATGCGGCATACTTCCTCTGCCGTAACATTTTCAATGTGACGCATGAATGGGTCTAATCCTCGCTCCCCATCAATCAGCACCTGTTCCACAGAAAAATCCACCATACTCCAAGGTTGATCAGCAATGGTGTCACACTGTCTTAGTAACGCTGTTTTTGCCTGTTGCAATTTCTTGGCTTCCACTGCATCCTCACCTAATTCCTCCAAGGCTTTCAAAATTCCCACTGCGGATTTCTTTGCATCCTGAGCCTTAATTCCTGTTTGAACAAACAAAAGTCCTGTAAGCGGATAGGTATAAGATTTTATGTCATAACAAAGACCATCTCTTTCTCTCAAGTTTTGAAACAGCAATGAGTCAGGATCGCCACCGAAAAGCTGATTCAAAACCAGCATCGTTGCATAGCTTCGCTTCCCCCATTCCGCCTTAGTGTCAAAGGCCAATAACAGCCTTGCCTGCTCCATGTTAGCATGCTCTTTAACAAAAACAGGCTCATGCTTTGGCAAATTCTCAGCATCCGCCATATTAGCTAGAGGCTCCCCTCCTTTAAAAATCTTTCGGAAAAGAGTCAACTTACTTTTTTCTCTTTCGTCACCACAAAAGAATACTTTTACCGTTCCATTTTCAATAATTTGGCGATAATGCTCATACAGTGCTTTGCCATCAATTTGATCCAAATCTTCTACATACCCATCAGCAGAAATCTCCAGAGGGGTATCTTTACCCACTTCCTCTAGGCAACGTCTTCTTGCATATTCCCTTTTATCATCTTTTAAAGCTGCCAGCCTTCTTGCTAATATCTCCTTGCGCCGTTTCACGACTTCTTGGGAAAATGCATCATTCTCTATTAAAGGCTCCGATGAGATTGCCTTTAAAAAGCCCATTGCCTCATCAACATCCACCGCTTTGGCCACTTCTAGGGAAAAAAGTAGCAACTGCCTATCTCCTTTTTTCACAATTGAAATATCCCACAAGGCGCCATACATTTCCTCAGCAGCAATAGCCAAAGCCCGTGCATCTGGATAAAGCTTACACCCTTCCCTTAACACCTCTGCCAAAAGGGCGGTCTTTGTTGCAGTTTCACGTTTCAATGGCAAATCAAAAAGAAGAACAAACAAATTTGTTTTAAACTTTTTTCCATCAAGCCAAAAAATTCTACATCTTGGTATATTTCTTTCCAAGGAATACATTTCTTCACCTCATTTTTTTCAGTTTGGGTTATTCTTTCCCAAAGAAATAAAAATAAGCAAGCTTACATGATAAATTTTAATTGGTGATAATTGCTAGCTATCTGCTTTTTTGGCAATAAAGCCCGATTTAAAAAAATAGTTCTAAAATAAAAAATACCGTCGAAGTACAAGCCATTGGCCCCCTTAAACGGTATCTTGTGCATTTCTTTTATTAACTTTTTTTTGATAATATTGAATTTTGTTTTTGTACATTATTTGATCAGCCTCATGAATCAAACGATGTACACCCTCCCTTGTTACCACCATATCTTTCACTGTTTTACTTCCACAGGAAATTGAAACAGGGCCATGATCAAAGTCTTTCCACCTTTCGGTAGCTTTTAAAAGTCGTTGTTGGCACTCCTCATTATCAAGCTCTGTTTCTGTCATTAAAACGACAAATTCATCACCGCCCAATCGATACCATGCATCATCCTCTTCCGGAAAAGCAACCTTTATACTTCTGGCTGCCTCACACAGTAACCTATCCCCTGCACCATGCCCACTTTTATCATTTACAGGCTTTAAACCATTCACATCCATCAATATTACCGTCAAACATTTGCATACAACTCCGGCTTCCTCTAAGCCTTCTATCCTCTTCTCAAGGGCAGCTCTATTTGGTAATTGCGTTAAAACATCTCTCAATGCCAATTCCTTATAGATGCGATTCTCCACCTCAACCTCAACATAACATAACATTCTCTTAGCACAAATCCATAAAATGATTACGATAAAGGTCAAAAGACCATAGCGAAAATATTTTGCATTATCTAGCGGAACATCATAGAAAAATCGAAAAACATCTAATATATAAAATCCCATAAAAACAACCGTAGCGCTTAAGAACCCCGTTGCATAATAGGAGTCCCTTTCCTTATGCTCCCGAAAAGATATCCCAATTAAGGCCATAAGGGAAAGCATAGAGATAATATAGGTAACTGGCATCATTTGAATATATTGAAATTTCCCTATAAAATATAATATATTTTGGATGATAAAGTTTGCCGCCGCCAATACAGCCAGCCGATTGAGAGATTCCTTATATGCCTCCAATACATTGGAATAAAAAATCGGTATCGCCAGCGGTAATAACATAAAGGCATTGAAAGCAAAAAAACCTAGGATAACATCATTCTGAACTGATAAATGAACAATAGGGGAATTGGTGATGGACCAAATGCCACTCAGAGCCATTAAGACAGATGCATGGGCCAAAATATTGTAATTTTCCTTCTTACCAACATGCTCTCTGATGCACATAGCCAAAAACAAAATGGCAAAAAAGAACATGATGCCCGAAAATACCAACGATGATGTATCATATCGTAAAAACTCTAAAAGCATTCCTGTTTCTGTCCCAATATAAAAATTGGGTAAATATAAGCTTGTGTTTTTTAAAGGAGAGTGAAACGTGACCTCTATTAATTTTCCCCTGTCCCCCTCATTCAAGCCAACAATACAAAAGGTATTGTTGTTCATCCGCCTCGTGCTGTTGGGCAATAAACCACTGTACGAATAACGCTCTTCCCCCCCGATTTTAACTTTTACATCCTGAAATCGGTTGGTAAAAGCCAATATAGAATCGCTGCTAAGATTCTCGGGTAGCTGGCGGCAAAGAGTTCCCTGATCGGCATCATCAAAAAAAATTTGGGGTAATCGCCCCACTTGATGTACCTCCCCATCCTGTTTAAGCGCCCAATTTTCATTTATTTCAATCAGTCTTCCCTGTTGTGTTTTATTTACTCCAAAATGAAAAAATTCAACCGCATTAATGCAAACTATAATTAGTACCGCTATGACTACTACATAAAGTATAAGAAACATATTTTTTCTTTTCATAGGTACATTCTCCTTTGTCTTATACTTCAATTATATATGCTTTATCGAATAAATTCATGAAAATAAGCGGTTTTCTCCGAAAAACATTCCGTATTTTATCGACAAAAAACACCCCAGCAGAGTATCCTCCACATGGGGTGTTTTGTTATTCTATTTGATTTTTTACTTCCAAAATTCAAACTCTAAATCGTAGATACGAACAGTATCACCCTGCTCTATACCCTTTTCTTCTAATGCTTCGATAATACCTTTTTCCTTTAAATACTTTTGGAAGAATGCAAAACCCTTTTCCGTCTCAATGTTGGTATAACCAATCATCTTCTCTACCCCAACACCTGTTACAACAAAGTAGCCATCCTCTTCCTCTTCAACAGTGAAAGGTTCTCTATCCACAGCAACTTCATCATATTCTTCGTATTCTTCCTCAAAAATAATATCTTCAGGATAGTCTTTCAAAATCTTAGCAACTGCTGCTAACAACTCGTCCAACCCTTTGTTTGTAGCCGCAGAAATAGGGAATACTTCATATCCTTCTTTTTCGTAAACTTCTTTCAATCTTTCTACATTTTCAGCCGCTTCAGGGATATCTGTTTTGTTTGCTGCAATCACCTGAGGACGTTTTAACAATTCCGGATTATATTCTTCCAACTCTTTGTTGATTTTACGCACACTTTCCACAGGGTCATCACCCTCAACGCCTGCTGCATCCACAACGTGGATAAACACCTTTGTTCTTTCAACATGGCGTAAAAATTCATGGCCCAAGCCAACGCCTTCACTAGCACCTTCAACTAAACCAGGAATATCCGCCAATACAAAGCTATCACCAAATCTGCCCTGTACTACCCCCAAATTGGGGGAAAGGGTTGTAAAGTGATAATTTGCAATTTTAGGATTTGCATTGGTTACCATAGAAAGTAAGGTAGACTTACCTACGTTAGGGAAGCCAATTAAACCAACATCTGCAATCAATTTTAATTCCAAAATAACATCATATTCTTTTGCTGTACGCCCTCTTTCAGCATATCTGGGGGCCTGTCTGGTTGGGGTTGCAAAGTGCTGATTGCCCTTTCCACCCTTTCCACCAAAAATCAAAACTTTTTCTTCCCCTGCCTTACTAATATCTGCCATAACCTTTCCGCTTTCTGCTTCACGGATAACAGTACCTACTGGCACTCTAATTACGACATCCTCACCATCCTTACCAAAGCAGTTTCTCTTACCACCATCTTCGCCATTTTGCGCTTTAAAAAGCCTTTTATAACGAAAATCCATAAGAGTATTCATACCTTCATCGCCGACAAAAATTACGCTACCGCCTTTTCCGCCGTCACCACCGTCAGGTCCACCATGGGTAATGTATTTGGCTCTAAAGAAAGAAACCATACCATTGCCACCATTGCCACCTTTTACGTGAATTTTGACTCTATCTACAAACATTACTTTCACCTCTTTTTTATTACATCTAAGGTTCTACCTTTTTCGTCAAAAGCAAAAAAACTTTTGCTTTTCACGAAAAAGGCTTCAAATGGTATCATTTGAAGCCTTCGCAATTCTTATTCAGCAATTTCGATAGGGTAAACAGAAACCTGTTTTTTGTCTCTACCTTTTCTTTCATATTTCACACGACCATCAACCAAAGCAAACAAAGTGTCATTGCCACCTTTGCCTACGTTTACGCCAGGGTGAATCTTTGTTCCCCTCTGTGTGTATAAGATATTGCCAGCCAATACAAACTGACCATCTGCACGTTTTGCGCCAAGTCTCTTTGCATTAGAGTCACGACCATTCTTTGTGGAACCGCCGCCCTTATGATGCGCGAAGAACTGAAGGTTTAATCTGAACATCACTACACCTCCTTATAATTCAAAGTAAGATACTGATTGTATTCTGTCTCTATTGCGGACAGACCCATTTCCAACGTCTTCAACAAAAGTTGGGTGTCATGGTCTGCCATACCCTCTAAAGGGAAAAGGATTTTGAGAAAACCACCTTTTTTTTCATCCGCTTCTACACGAAAGGGAATCTCTGTAAACTGCTCTATGGCATTTACAGTATTAAGCGTCAATACAGATACTGCTGAACAAACGATATCCTCGCCGCTCTTAGCATAACCTGCATGACCGGTCAACTCAACTCCACAGATTATTCCGTCTTTACGATAAATAATAGCGTTTATCATAATTAGATAGATTTGATCTGTAATTTAGTGAAAGGCTGTCTATGACCTCTTTTCTTGTGGAAGCCTTTTTTAGGTTTGTATTTATAAACAATAACCTTTTTAGCCTTACCATCACCAAGTACAGAAGCTGTAACAGCAGCACCTTCTACATAGGGAGCGCCAACTTTAACGTCACCGTCTTTTGCTAAAACGAGAACCTTGTCAAAAGTAAAATCCTGACCAGCTTCAACGCCCAACTTTTCAACTGTGATGATATCGCCTTCTGCTACCTTGTACTGCTTTCCACCTGTTTCAATAATTGCGTACATCCGAACACCTCCTCGCAATTTACTCGCCGAATACGGTAACCAAAGCCTTTCTTTGATTTTACACAACCTCTTCGTGCGGCTAAACATACTCCCTTATAGTATCACAGCAAAAAAAACATGTCAACAAAAACTATTCCTTTTCGCACCCATTTTTTACGGAAAAATAAGCTTCATAATCCCCATTTTTCCATAAAAGGTCTCGCAGGAGTTGCATACCTTCTTTTGTGATACATTTTTTTCCATCCGAACTTTCATTATAGGCTAACTTTAAAGCCTCAACCGCTTTCTCTTCCAAGCCTGCCGAGCTATATAGCCGACCAACCCTATCACAAACTTTTCCAAATTTTTCAGAAGTTATTCCACTTTTTCCTGCTAGAATTAAAACACGATCCAGTAGGGTTTCTGCCTCCTTAGATTCTCCCAAATTAATATGAAGCATAGCTATACGCAACAAAATTTTTGCAAATTTTTCTGTTTCGCCCTCTCTGTTCCGGATAGATAAAGCTAAGGCGTAATATTGCTCTATCACCTCTTTGTTCCTCCCAGATGAAGTAAGTAGCCTACAAACTTTCTCGATCCTATTATCATAAGTAATACAATCAGGCAATTCCAGCTCGTTGTATAGCTGTTTCCATGCATTATAAAAACTTAATGCAGCCTCTTTGTCGCCCTTTTTATATAAGCAATCCCCTATATGACCTAATAACAAACAATAGTCTGCGGAATGTATATCCCCATATTCAGCCATATATTCTTTGCCATTGATAAATCGCTGTAAGGCCTTTTCATCTTCACCATAGGTCAAGTAAGCCTCAGCAAGGCGCGTACAGGCGCGCACATAATACTCTGGTTGAGACTCCTTCTCAGCCAAAGTATACCAATACACGGTTTCCTCTTGTTTGCCCAAGCGCTGATACATCTCCCCTAAAGAAACGGCAATAAATGCTTTTTCCCGCTTTTCCTGATCTCCATCATTCTGAATTTTCCTATAATACCTAAGAAGGAAAAGGATTGTTTCCTCTAGACATCTGCGTTCTCCATCTCGCAATCTTCTTCTGGCAGGCTTGGTAACATGAAAATTCCCTTTTATTCCATTCCCATACATTTCCAACAGCTGATTAAACCGATCATCGGGCTTAACGCGGCTTCTTTTTATTTTATCTTCAGACTCAACCAAATACGCATTTGCTTTATCATACTCTCCTAATTTTAAGTAGCAATTGCCAATGGCTAGCAACGTACAGGCTGCCTCCCTTTGCTCCTCAGGTGTTTCTTCAAAGTTAACATCGTTACGTTCCTTATAAAGCTGAATGGCCCGCAAGCAGTCTCCTCTTTGATAGCAAACTTCTGCAAATGCATCCATTGTCTTAATATATATGGGATTATCCTCATCCAGAGTATCCCTTTGTATATTCAAAGCCTCTTCCAGATATTTGCCGGCCATAGCCAGATCTCCAGCCTTTTGGTAAGCCAACCCTAAGTGTTTTAATGCAATAGAATACTTGGCATGCCGCTTCCCATAAAGCTTGCCTGCAATTACCACCATATCAAAGCAGATTACAACAGCTCTAATAAATTCTTCTTGTTTTTCCCTAGTTTCAACAAGAGTTGTGAAAAATGAAATATCATTTTCATTTTTCAAGGATAAACACTTATTTCTTATTCTTAAAACAAATTCGTATAAAAATGCAGCAGCCTCATATGCCTCTTGTTTTTCAAACAGCTTTGCAATCTTATCCCAAACATTATCTAAAGCGCCATCACTATCGTTCTTGATATTCTCCCTAATACATAATGCCTTTTCATAATAAGCCAACGCCTCAGAATAATTGCCTATCTCATCTAAAATTTGGCCTATAATCATATAGCTTTTTGTAATTTCTAAATCATCTTCTAATAGAGCATCTTTTCTTTGGGTAAGGCAGCCTCGTGCAGATGATAATGCCTTTTCAAAATTTTTCTTTCCACAATAGTCAAGGGCAATCTTATCAAGAGTATCAAAGTATAATAGATGTGTCTGTCCAAACTTTTCTTCAATCAATTCCAGTATACTCTTGTGGATTTTTAAGGATTTATCAAATTGGCGGTCCTTACGGCAAATGGAAGAAAGGTATTCCATATTATTGACGTAATCAAGGTGACCCTTGGGAAACATCTTCCGCCTTATCTCCACTACCCGCTCACAATACTCCACAGCAAGACCAAAGTACTCCGCCTTTTCACAAACCAAAGCCAATGAAAGTGCATTGGAAATATATTGTAAACTTTGAACCCCTCGTTTTTTCTCGATAATGTCTAAAGCAAACTCATAATAAAAAACAGCTTTTTTATAATTTCCTTTCTTCTCAAAACAACACGCCATTGATGCATGGATATCTGCCACATCCATCATCTGCAAAGCTTTACAGCCACAGCTTAGTTCTAGCGCCTGTCCATGGCTTTCTAGAGCTTTGTCATATTGATTGAGTGCTTCATAGGTATTACCCAGATTATATAATGTATAGATATAGTCGATGTGTTCCTTGCCCAGCTTCGTTTTACGCACTGCCAAAACACACTTATGGGTTTTTAAAGCCTCTTCATGCAAGCCTAAGTTGCTATAAGCAATCGCCAAATTGTTTAAAGAATTTGCAAATGATGGGGACTCGCCACACCTCGCCTTTTTTAATGACGCCGCTTTTCGATAGTACTCGACAGCCCTTTCATAAAAACCCAACTCATCAAAAACTACGGCCACATTATGGATGTCCTCAGCTAAACCAGAACTATCCTTGTCCTCATTTCTATCATAAATGTTCAACAAGCGTTTTCCCAAAAACAAGGCTTTTTTTAAATCTCCGCCTTTATATGACTCCATAAAGTCTTTTCTTAACTCCCTAATTTCGGTCAAATAAAAACTCATATATTCACACCCTACACCCTATTTTAAACTTGTTCTTCCATCTCCTCAAAGGCATCCTTTATTACTGCATAGGAATATCCCTTCCGTTGCAAAAAGCCATATAATTGTTTCTTCTTTTTTTCATCAGGAGGCCACTGTCCTCTCGTCTTACGCTCCAGCCACCTAACTGCATCTTCTATCTCCGAAAACTCCGTATCGGCTAACGCTTCCTGGCAAATCCCCTCGGAAACGCCCCTTTGCAAAAGTTCCATTCTTAGTGCATAAGCACTCCTGGGATTTAGCCGTAGACGTTCTTTTATATAACGCTTGGCATACTCTCTATCGTCAGTATATTTGTATTTGCACAAAAAATTGATAACTTCTTCAATTACTTCCTCTGCAAATTCATTTTCTTCTAATTTTTGGCGCACTTCTTTCTCAGTACGCATTTTGTAACCAATAAAACGCAATGCCACATCCTGAGCCTGCACATATATCAAACTCTTTTTAATAAAAGAAACTGTATCTTCTGCAACTTCTTTTCCTTCTTTTATGCCAAAATACTCCATGTCTTGAGGAGGAAGGGCAAAAACATATTCTCCATCAATATAAATATTACATTTTGTAATATCTCTTTTTTGGGGTACCACTCTTGTCACTAACATCGCAGACTCCCCTCCTCTTTGATTTTATTGTTATAATTATATCATAATTTTCTTCAGCGCACTACGTTTACTTATCATAACAAAAACCAGGTATCTTTCAATACCCGGTTTTTATAAACACACATTTTGCATTTTGAAAAATATTGCCTATCGAAAGGCTATATTCTCAAAACCAACTTATTTTTTATTTATTCTAAGTCCAATTCTACAACAGAACCTTCGCCTTTTCCTTCAGGCTTGTCAGCGCCATTAGGTTTTTCCTGCAAATTCACTTGTGCCAAAGAAGGCAAACCATAATGCTCCCTTACTGCATTTTCAACTTCAAGAGAAACATCTGGGTGCTCTTTCAAAAACTGCTTTGCATTTTCCCTACCCTGACCAATTCTTGTTTCTTTGTATGAATACCATGAACCACTTTTATTGATAATGCTAACTTCTGCAGCCAAGTCCAAAATATCCCCCTCCTTGGAGATACCCTGACCATACACAATATCAAACTCTGCAATCTTAAAGGGCGGTGCCACTTTATTTTTCGCAATTTTAACCTTTACTCTATTACCTACTAATTCAGTACCCTGTTTCAATACATCAGATTTTCTAATATCAATACGAACGGAAGCATAGAACTTCAATGCACGTCCACCTGTGGTTGTTTCGGGGTTACCATATGTAACACCGATTTTTTCTCTTAACTGGTTGATAAACACAACAGTACACTTAGATTTATTGGTGATACCAGTGAGTTTTCTTAGTGCCTGACTCATCAGTCGTGCTTGTAAGCCCACATGAGAATCACCCATTTCACCCTCGATTTCTGCCTTAGGAACCAATGCAGCAACAGAGTCAACGATTACAATATCAATGGCACCACAACGCACCATAGTTTCTGCAATTTCCAACGCCTGTTCACCATTATCAGGCTGAGAAATATATAAGTTATCAATGTCTACCCCCAAAGCTTTTGCATAGGTAGGATCCATGGCATGCTCCGCATCAATATAGCCTGCAATACCACCTCTTTTTTGCACTTCCGCCACCATATGCAATGCAACTGTTGTTTTACCGGAAGATTCAGGGCCATATACCTCAATAATTCTACCCTTTGGTACCCCACCAACACCCAAAGCCACATCAAGGCTTAAAGAACCCGTTGGAACAACCTCAACATTCATCTGCTGACTGTTATCGCCAAGTTTCATAACCGCACCCTTACCAAATTGCTTTTCAATTTGACCTAACGCTGCCTCAAGAGCCTTTTCTTTATCTTCAAATTTGATATCATCTTTTTTCAAATCGTCCTTCTTCGCCATTCTATACCCATCCTCTCTAAACATCGAACTCACGTTCCTATGTTAACCTATTTTTACGCTACTGTCAACTGGTTTACCCATAGGTTTTTCTGCCAAAAGCATTGCTGCGAATATGATTCCACATCCCACAAAACCACGCCAACCCATGCGTTCACCATAAAAAAGGGCTGAAATGATAGCGGCAAAAATAGACTCCGACGTAATAATAATTGCAGTTTTATTTGCAGAGGTATATTTTTGACCGATGGATTGCAAAACAAAATATAGCGCTGTACAAAAGATACCAACAAACAAAAAACTTCCTACTGCCATCCCGTTCAAAGGTGGCATATGTATTCCTGTAAACAATACAATCATAAATGAAATTACAGTCACCGTTAAATGCTCCACAAGGGCAATATGGACAGAGTCGCACTCCTTAACTACCTTTCCCATTAAAGCCATCTGGATGGAAAAGGCCACCGACGCCCCAAAGGAAAGGATAGCACCAATGTCAATCCAAAAATCTTCCGTTACTGAAAGAAGTGCCACTCCAGCTAAAGTCAGAAATGCTGCAATAAAACAACTTGGCATTGGCTTTTGGCGGAAAGCCCACCAACAAATAAAAGGAACAATAACAGCTTGTGTGTTGCACAGAAAAGCATTTACCGACGGGGTTGTATATTGTAGCCCCACTGTAAGCAGCAAAAAAGTTGCTGCCAATAGTGCCCCCAAGATACCCCCCATCTTCCATTCATTCTTTGAAATTCCCCTAAACTTTTTAGAATAAACAAGGCTTAGACAAATGGTTGCGATCAAAAACCTGACAAACATTACTTGATAGGGGTTATATCCCCAATCCAAAAGATATTTGACTCCGATGAAGCCACCACCACCAATTATAGCGGCAACAAGCAACATCCAGTCTCCTTTATTTCTCATACTGCAATTTCCTCCGCAACCAATCCAATGCTTGGAACGTTGCCCGTTCCCTTATTTTATTTCTACTTCCAGCAAAGCGATATTCCCTTGCCTCTACCTTTCCATTATAGTAGATACCCACATAGACCAAACCAACGGGCTTGTCCTCTGTGCCACCATCAGGTCCAGCTACTCCTGTTGTTGCAATACCAATGTCTGCCCCTGATGTTTTGGCAATACCCTCAGCCATTTCCATGGCAGTCTCACGACTTACAGCACCAAATTTCTTAAGGGTTTCTTCTAAAACGCCCAAGCGTTTCATCTTTGCCTCATTAGAGTAAGTAACACAACCCTCCAAGAATACCTGAGAAACCCCTGGGTAGCGAATCAACTGTGAAGAAATTTCGCCACCTGTACATGACTCCGCAACGGCAATCGTCTTTTTTTCGGCTACCAATAGTTTTGCAACCTCAGTTTCCATATTGGTTTCACCCTCAGCATAAACAGACTTTCCTAATCTTTCTTTTAAAGCCTCAGCAACAGGGTCAATCAAGCTTTTCGCTTCCGCCTCATCCCTAGCCTTTGCGGTTATTCTTAAAATGGCCTCGCCATCTTTTGCATAAGGTGCTATGGTAGGGTTTGTTTGTGCATCAATTAAATCTTTCACTAGCATTTCCATAGCACTTTCCCCAACGCTAGCCACACGCAATATTCTTGAAATAAAAGTATATTCCTGCTTCTTTGCCAAATAAGGCTTTACTTGGTTTTGAAACATAGGAACTACTTCTTTTGGGGGCCCAGGTAACATAACGATTATTTTCTCATTTTTTTCTATGATAATTCCTGGGGCAGTACCGTTGGCATTATAAAGAACAACGCCATTGTTTTCAGGCACGAAAGCTTGTTTTTTATTATTGGCGGTCATTTCTCTACCGATACGGTCAAAAAATACCTGAATTTGCGATAAGGCTTTTTCATCCAACACAAGTTTCTCCCCGAAATATTTTGCAGCTGTTTCTTTTGTCAAGTCATCCTCTGTGGGCCCCAATCCGCCAGTGGTTATAACTAAATCTGCCCTTGAAAATGCATGAAAAATAGTATCCTCAAGCCTTTTGGGATTGTCCCCCACAACAGACTGATAATATACTTCTATCCCCAAAGTAGCCAATTCCTGCGCTAGAAACTGAGCATTTGTGTTTAATATATCCCCTAACAGCAGTTCTGTTCCAACTGCAATAATCTCCGCTCTCATAATTTCCTCCTCATGATCTAAAATTATCCTTTTTCTATTGTATCTCTTTTTTTATCTTCTTTCCAACTATTTTTCAAAATTCCTATAAACAAAAAAAGAGGAGTTTACACTCCTCCCACGGTTTCTTCAATTTCAATTTTTTTCTGTGGCCCTTGTGCATGTACGTAATTGACCAAGACAATAGATCCAATAACAAGGTTAATTCCAACCCACCCCCGCAACGTAATCTCCTCTTGAAAAATCAATACTCCTAGCAAAATAGCCTCAATGGGTTCAAACACACTGACAATAGCCGCCTTTGCCGAACCAATCATCTTTACACCCAAAGAGAGGGCTATGGCTCCCACTGCCGTAGTAAACACAGCCATGGCTATGATTCCCGTCCAACAAGGCAATGGCATATTCACCCGTAGTTCCCCTCTTGCCAAACAAAATATAAAATACGAAATACCCGCAAACAAGGATGAATAAGCACCTACGACAATGCTATCCACCTCTAATACATTACGCTTACCCAAACATAATATGTATGCTGTATTACAAATAGCAGCCCACACACAAAAGGCAATGCCAACAAAACTCATTCTCAAGTCATCCAGTGTTACTGTCATAAGAATGCCTATAAAAGCCACTATTAAGGATAGCACTTGGATTCGGGAAATGGATTCTTTAAAAAATATAACACTAAATATATTCACAATAAACGGATATGTATAAAAAATCATAATCTGTATGCAGATTGGCACATACCTCAAGGCATTAAAATAGCATTGAGTTGTTAGAAAATGAGTCACCCCACCCACTACAACCATCATTAGCAACTGATCCTTTCGTAGACGAATGTTCAAATCCTTACGAAAAAACAGAAGGTATCCCCACACCAAGGTCGTGGCAATGATAAACCTCCAAAGCAACACATTTCCTACTGTAACATCATATTGATATACAGCCTTAGCAATTGGCGACGCTGCCCCAAAGCAAGCCGCCGCCAATAATGTAATCAAAATGCCTTTCGTCTGTGTCTTCAAACCTGCATCAGCCTTTCAGAACTTGTCTATTCTTCACAATATAGTCTACTCCAGAAACAATTGTAAAGAATACCGCTAAAGCCACCAAGATTGTTTCTACCGCTCCCATAAATGCAAAGGGCAGTTCCAAAAGCACTACAATAATCATAATCATCTGAACTGTGGTCTTTACTTTACCCCACCAGCTTGCCGCCATAACAATATTTGCTTCCATGGCCAAAGTGCGGAATCCAGTAATGGCGAACTCTCGAGCCAAAATTATAATTACTACCCAACTAGGCAAGTCACCCAATTCAACCATGGACACAAGAGCAGCCATGACCAAAAGCTTGTCCGCTAAAGGATCCATAAATTTTCCAAAGTTACTAACCAAGTTCCATCTTCTAGCAAGATATCCATCCAGAAAGTCTGTCAAAGATGCAACTACAAAGATTGCAACTGCAACATAGCGATTTGTGGGCACAGGTGCTAAAAATAATACCAATAGGAAAACAGGAATTAAAATCACCCGTAAAATCGTCAGTTTATTCGGCAGGTTCATCTGCATAAATAACATCTCCCATCAAATCATAATCTCCGGCCTCTCTAACCTTTACTGTCACAAAATCACCGGAATATATTTCTTCTTCAGCATTTAAGAATACTAACCCATCAATATCTGGGGCGTCTCTGCGAGTACGGCCACAGTAAATATTTTCTTCTGGCAATTTGCCCTCAACCAGAACTTGCACCACCTTGCCTACCTCTTTTTCGCAAAGAGCTGCAGCTATATTCTTTTGGATATCCATAATGGTATCTCTTCTAACTTCTTTAAGCTCATTGTCAATCTGATTTTCCATTCTAGCCGCAGGTGTTCCATCCTCCTGGGAATAGGAGAAAACGCCTAGGCGGTCAAACTTCATTTCTTCAACAAATTGAATCAAGTCGTTGAACTCTTCTTCCGATTCACCAGGGAAGCCCACAATCAAAGTGGTTCTAATTGCAATATCAGGCATTGCCTGCCTTAACGCCGCAACTTTTTCTTTTATCAAAACCTGACTACTCTTTCTACCCATTCGCTTTAAAACAGCATCATTTCCGTGCTGAATCGGCATATCAATATAATGGCAAATTTTTTCATTCTTTGCCATTACATCGATTGTTTCTTGGGTTAATGTTTCAGGATAGCAGTACAAGAGCCTAATCCACTCTATACCATCTACCTCAGCTAATTTCTCCAATAAAATGTGCAGCTTTGGCTCACCATATAAATCTCTACCATAAATAGAAGTATCTTGGGCTACGATAACCAATTCCTTTACACCATTTTGTGCCAACACAGTTGCTTCTTCTACCAAACTTTCCAAAGCACGGCTTCTATGCTTGCCGCGAAGTTTTGGAATAACACAATATGTGCAATGGTTATCGCAACCCTCAGAAATTTTTAAATAGGCAAAATAAGGAGCAGTAGAAAGTACGCGCAACTTACCATTTGTATCTTCCATAGGGCGGTCGATATCTTCCAAATATCTTTCCCCTGTTTTTCCAGCTAAGATTTCTGCTGCCACTTCCGCCACAGATTCATATGCTGCAGTACCAATGATTGCATCCACCTCAGGCAATTCATTAAAAAATTCTTCTTCATAGCGTTGGCCTAAACAGCCCGCTACAATCAAGCCCTTACAATTACCTGTTTTTTTATACTCCGCCATTTCCAAAATGGTTTCAATACTTTCCTCCAGGGCGTCCTTGATAAAGCAGCAAGTATTTACCACGATAATATCTGCCTGAGCTTCATCGGCTACGGCCTGAAAGCCTTTTTGTGCCAATATTCCAAGCATAACCTCGCTATCTACTCTGTTCTTATCGCACCCCAAAGAGGTGAATGCTACGGTTCCTTTCATGTTTGCCTCCTAAGTTTACATCAAGTTATTCTGCATTTTAGCAGCAACAAGACAATTTTTCATAAGCATTGCAATAGTCATCGGTCCTACGCCTCCAGGCACCGGTGTTATTGCACCTGCAACTTCTTTTACATTTTCAAAATCCACATCTCCGCAGAGTTTTCCTGCTTCGTTTCGATTCATCCCCACATCAATAACAATTGCTCCCGCCTTTACCATATCTGCGGTAACGGTGTTCACCTTCCCTGTGGCACTAACGATAATATCTGCCCCCCGGCAAACATCTGCAAGGTTTTTGGTTTTTGAGTGGCAAATTGTCACTGTACCATTCTCCTGCATCAATAGCATAGCCACAGGCTTACCTACAATATTGCTTCTACCAATTATAACACAATTTTGCCCTTGAATTGTATGACCACTACGCTTAATCAATTCTATGATCCCCGCTGGAGTACAGGGCAAAAAGCCTTTTCCACCGGTATGTAGCAACCCAACATTAATGGGATGAAAACAGTCCACATCTTTCTTAGCATCAATGGCAAGAATTACTTTCTCTTCGTTAATATGCTTGGGCAAAGGCATCTGCACCAAAATACCATGAACTGCTTCATCGGCATTCAACTGGGCAACAAGCTGAAGCAACTCCTGCTCCTCTGTTGCTTCTGATAACTCATAGGATACAGAACGAATGCCTACCGCCTCGCAAGCCTTCTTTTTATTATTTACATAAACTTGAGATGCGGAATCATTCCCCACCAAAACAACTGCTAGGCAAGGGACAACGCCCTTTGCCTTAAGCTCAGCCGCCTCAACTGCTGCCTCTTGTTTAATCTGACCCGAAATCAACTTGCCATCAATCAATTGTGCTGTCATGTTATCCTCTCCTTAGAACAATCCTACGATGTTACCATCGTCATCAATATCAATATCTAAAGCCGCAGGTTTTTTAGGCAAGCCTGGCATAGTCATAATATCTCCAAGCATTACAACAATAAAGCCTGCACCAGCAGAAATTCGTATTTCTTTTACTGTAACTTCAAACCCTTCAGGTCTACCTAATACCTTTGGATCATCAGAAAGGGAATACTGGGTTTTTGCAATACAAACAGGGAAATGACCAAAGCCCAATTTTTCAATCTGCGCCAAGGTTTTCTTTGCTGCTGCAGAGAAGTTTACATTACCCGCCCCATAAATTTCCTTACATACACGATTCACTTTTTCTTCAATACTCAAATCATCAGCATACAAAGTATGGAAATTATTTTCTTTTGTTTCCAGTGTCTCCATTACCTTTTCTGCCAATTCACGACCACCTTCACCACCAGCAGCCCAAACCTTTGCAATGGCAAAAGTTGCACCCATGGCTTCACAACGTTCCTTCACAAATGCCACCTCTGCCTCTGTATCAAAAACAAAGTGGTTTAATGTTACAACAACAGGAACGCCATATTTCTGGATGTTTTCAATATGCTTTTCTAAGTTTACAAAACCTTTTTCTAAGGCTTCTAAGTTTTCGTTACTTAAGTCTGCCTTCGCGACACCACCATTATATTTCATTGCACGGATTGTTGCAACCAAAACAACTGCATCGGGCTTGATACCTGCTTTACGGCATTTGATATCAAAAAATTTCTCTGCGCCCAAGTCTGCGCCAAAACCAGCTTCTGTCACCACAAAGTCAGCTAACTTCATAGCAAATTTTGTAGCCCGCACGCTATTGCAACCATGGGCAATATTTGCAAAGGGTCCACCATGAATAATTGCAGGGGTGTGCTCTAAAGTCTGCACCAAGTTAGGCTGAAGAGCATCCTTCAATAAAACTGTCATAGCACCGTCTGCACCAATTTGCTTTGCAGTTACAGGCTCATCATTATAAGTATAGCCAACAATAATTTGACCTAACATTTCTTTTAGATGCTTTAAATCATTGGCCAGACAGAAAATCGCCATAATTTCGGATGCAACAGTAATTTGAAATCCGTCTTCTCTGGGGACACCGTTCACCTTACCGCCCAAACCAGAAATTACGCTGCGAAGCTGTCTATCGTTTAAGTCCACTGCTCTCTTCCAAGCAATTTTTCTTGGATCAATATTTAATTCATTCCCTTGCTGAATGTGATTATCAACCATAGATGCTAAAAGATTATTTGCCGTTGTAATTGCATGAAGATCCCCTGTAAAATGCAGGTTGATATCTTCCATAGGGACTACCTGAGCATAACCGCCACCAGCAGCACCGCCCTTCACGCCCATACAAGGTCCCAAAGAAGGCTCTCTTAAACAAGTAATCGCATTTTTACCTAGTTTTTGCAATGCCTGTGTCAAGCCAATGGTTACAGTTGTCTTTCCTTCACCTGCAGGGGTAGGGTTTACAGCTGTTACCAAAATCAGCTTTGCATCGGGGTTGTTTTTAATCTGATTGTAGTATTTGTCACTAATCTTTGCTTTGTATTTGCCGTAGCACTCCACATACTCCTCGGGAATACCTGCTTTTGCGGCAATTGCGGTGATTGGTTCCAATGTACACTCCTGTGCGATCTGTAAATCTGTTTTCATGATTAACAAACTCCTCTCCGTTGTTCAAACTGGTTTTAATGAGCATTGAACCGCAATGAAAAAAAGCCGACAGTCCAAGCATCATCGCCCAGACGGTCGGCATTTATCTAGTCATACTCCATGTGGTTAACTCCACTTCCGTCAGTCATATGACCTCTAAGAAAATGGTACTATATGCTCTTACCTTTGTCAACAAACATTAAAAAATTCTAAAGATGTGTTACTTTTGTTCAGTCTTTTGCCTTTGCATTGTTGAAAATCACCGTTCCATTTTCACCATCCAAAAGACTACAACCCTTATCTATTTCATTGACAAAAATATTCGTAAATTAAGGTTTGTCAGTATGATTTGCATTTTTTTATGAGGCCTACACTGTCAAACTTTTTCAAGCATAAATCCACCTGCAGATACTCCTTTTGCAATCACCTTCACATCTAGACTCATTGCTATTTCATATATCTATGCGTACAAGGTATGCTTTCATACCAAGCCTTATAAGGGATGTAAATCGAAGGAAAAAACTTTTTTTACAAAATAGTTTGCAAATTTTTTTGCTAAATTTCTTCCTCCACAGGCTCTTTCATCGCTTCCCATTGGGCATGAGTGATAAGTACCTTTCTAGGCTTACTGCCTTCCTCAGGGCCAACCAACCCTTTACGCTCCAATTCGTCCATAAGCCTTGCAGCACGGTTATAGCCAATTCTAAACTGTCGCTGCAACATGGAGACTGATGCTTTTTCCTTTTCAATAATCAAGTCTACCGCCTGCTCAAAAAATTCATCACTATCTTCCCCTACATCCATGCCCGTTTTTGCCACTTTCGTTATTTGATCTATGGTTTCTTGGGTATAGCCGGGGCGCCCACTTTTTCTAAGGAAGGAAACAATGTCTTCTACTTCTTTGTCGGTTACAAATGCACCTTGCAAACGAGAAGGTTTACTCTGACCCGAAGGATAGAAAAGCATATCCCCCTTACCCAACAGTTTTTCCGCACCCACCATATCCAAAATCGTTCTCGAGTCAATGCCTGACGAAACAGCAAATGCCAAGCGGGATGGAATATTCGCCTTAATAACACCCGTGATAACATCAACAGATGGCCTTTGGGTAGCAATAATTAAGTGCATACCCGCCGCACGGGCCATCTGTGCCAATCGGCAAATAGCATCCTCCACCTCACCTGGGGCCGCCATCATTAAGTCGGCCAACTCGTCGATGACAATTACAATTTGAGGCATCTTACCCTTCTCATCCCCAGCATCTTGCTTCATTGCATTAAAACCTTTGATATCTCTAACCCCGCAAGCTGCAAAATCGTTATATCTTTGCAACATCTCTCGCACTGCCCAGTTTAGAGCGGCAGATGCTTTTTTCGGATCAGTCACAACAGGAATCAGCAGATGGGGGATTCCATTGTATACACTAAGTTCAACCACCTTAGGATCGACCAATAATAGTTTTACCTCTTTGGGATCTGCTTTATAAAGGATACTAGTAATCAACGTATTGATACAAACACTTTTACCGCTACCAGTTGCACCGGCAATTAGTAAATGAGGCATTTTCGCTATATCCGTTACCACAGGGTTACCCGCAATATCCTCCCCAAGGGCAAAGGCCAGCTTGGAGGAGTGGTTGTTGAAGGTATCACTGTCTAACACCGTTCGTAGGTAAACAGATTGAGTTTCCCGATTTGGCACCTCAATACCTACTGCCGCCTTACCTGGGATAGGAGCCTCAATTCGTATGCCACTTGCCGCCAAGTTTAGGGCAATATCATCAGCCAAATTTACAATCTTACTAACCTTAACCCCTTGGCTCGGAGATAGCTCATATCTGGTAACCGTAGGGCCTTTGTTAATTTGAATTACTTTCGCATCTACACCAAAGCTTTTTAGCGTGGACTCCAACTTTCTGGCATTGGCTAACATTTCCGCCTTGGAATCCCCGCCTCCAGTTTTGGGGTCTTCACCAAGCAACTCAATAGGCGGGAACACATAAGGAATTTCCTCTTCAACAGGTGCCTCCACAACCTCTTGCGTTTCCTCCTCATCAACCAAATCCGCCTCTGGCTTTACAGTCTCTTGGGAAACGTCTTCCACAGAGCCTGCCTCCCCTGTTTCATCTATACCCTCGGTGGTTGACTCTTCGTCTAAACTGCCGATTGGGATATCTTCATCCTCACCTTGAGTCTCGTCCGCTAAGATAATGGTATCTTCTTCTGCTTCCAAGGATTCATCCACTTCCTCATTTTCTTCCTCTTCCACAACCTCCTTGAAGATATCTTCAATCAACTGTTCATCTTCATCCAAAACCGCTTTGGAATGCATAATCACTGGAATATCCTCTTCAAGATTTTCAGTCTGTCCCAATGTTTCAATTTCAAAATCAGAGGATGCGGCCTCTGCAATAGGCGCTTCTACATCTTCATAATCATCAATGGTAAAATTATAAATGGGGGTTGCCTTCTTATATTTTTGTGGCACCTTCTTGCGGAAAACCGTCTCTTCAATCACCGGCACTTCCACAGGTATACCTTCCTCTTCGTTCAACTCAATATTATAGTTAACTTTTTTTCTAGCCTTTTCCCGACGACGCTCCATTTTAGCGGCTTCTGCCATTTCCATTTGACGAATCTGCTCCGCTTTGCTTTTTATCCTCTCATTTCTAACCTTTTGTTTTACTTTTCGGTGGGAGGAATAATCACCAAGAGCCTGAAAAAAGGATTTCCCCGTAGCCATAATCACAGAGATGATTAAAAGTGCAATTAGTACCAAGGTGCTACCCAGGGTATCCAAGGCACTATATAACAACCCTCCAAATACACCGCCAAAAAAGCCACCATTTAGTAAAGCCCCTTCGCCATAATATATCGCCATTTTCTGCATAAAGCTCAAATTAGCCGTTACATCAATGGGATTGATTAGCTGCATTCCAGCTGAAACGCAGAGTAAAAATAAAAGTCCGCCCATCCCGCGAATTACAGGCATCTTTCTTTCACCACTAGCCAATAACCAGCCGCAATAAACAATAATAAGCAAAGGTAATAATGCGCCAGCTAGCCCAAAAAGCCCTTTAAACAGGCTATTGAACATTAGCCCGATAACTCCCATCTTCTCTGTAATTAGGCTGATTTCAGCAACCAGAGAGACTAATATTATAATAATAAGAATTACCTCATCCAAAATACTATCCCCAAAACGGCTAGCCTGAGCTGTTACCTTTGTGGTTGCCTTTTGAGGTGTTTTTTTAGAATTTGATTTCCCCGTTCCACCATTTTTTGTTGTACTTTTTTTCACGGCAGGAGATTTAGTGGTAGGCTTAGCTGCACCCTTTGTCCCACTCTTTGTTGTAGTCTTTTTCTGTTCCGCCAAACTTTTCACCCCATCTATCTTTTGATTCAAAGAATCCTACTTCTATTTACCTTAATATAAAATTATACCATAAATATGCAATTCACGCACCCTTTTTTCGTGCTCTCATTTTAGAATGCCTTCTTGCAAGATTTATGGATAATACTGTATAATATGAGTGATTCATGTCTACAAAAGGATTAGGAGGAACTTAAGATGAAGTACAGTGGAGAAAAAATCCAATTAAGAGCAATTGAAACAGTCGCTTCCCTTATGATTGCAGCAGCAAAAACTGCGCCAAAGGGTTGTGGCAGGGATAGCATGGAAACAATTATTATTGATGGTGCTGACAAGGATGCCCTCTCAGCAGAAATGAGAAAGATCGGTCAAGAAACTCGCCAACCTTTCTATATTAGAGATGCGGAAAACGTTGATTTATCTGCATGTGTTGTTCTCTTTGGTGCACAGGAAACTTACCGTGGTCTTCCATTCTGTGGTTACTGCGGCGCAGGGGATTGCTTTGGTGCTAATAAAAGCGGCACCCATTGTGCCTTTGCCGTTGGTGACTTAGGAATTGCCATGGGCTCTGCTGTCTCTGTCGCAGCTGCACACCATATTGACAATCGCATTATGTTTTCTGCTGGAAAAGCCGCATTATCCCTAGGCCTTTTTTCTGAAAAAGTATTTTTAGCCTACGGGGTTCCTCTTTCAGTTTCTGAAAAGAGCCCTTACTTTGACCGCCCTGCAACTGCTCCAGCTTCATCCGCTGCCGCACCAGGATGTAATGCCAAATAAATAAAAAAATCCCCCTTTAATTAGGGGGATTTTCTTGTTATATCAGCTCTCAAGGATTTAAAACCATCTCCAGGCAATCCCACTCTTCCTCTTTAACCTCAAATTTTACCACTTGCTCCTCATTTTGTACAAGTCCCAAAGACTCATAGCACCTCTTGGCAAGAGTATTCTGTTCAAACACGCCCAAAGTAACCTGGCTTGCCTCCAAAAACTGCCTGGCATATGCAATTCCCATAGATACCAATTCTTTTCCAAGACCCTGACCTCTTCTGTCATCATCTACCAGTACAAAGCCCAGACGTACAACTTTCTTTTTCTCATCCACAAAACGCACTGAAATATGACCCATAACACCTTGTTCATCCTCAGCAGTCATACCCCAATAGGTAGGGTTATTTTGTAACGCATCATAATAGTCATTTATCTTTTTTTCCGTAAGAGGATACTCCCCAAAAAGTCCTGCGCACCACAGATAATAAGCTTTTTCATCCTTGATCCAACGCACAACATGCTTTGCATCCTCATGCTTATAGGGCCTCAGCTTCATCATTCTTCACTTCCTTCTCCTTCACTTCTCTACCAGAGTAAAAAGACAGTACGTAAACCGTTCCCAAAACCAAGATAAATCCAACCAGCTCAATTGGATGAAAGGCTGAACCTAAGAATAACAACGACACCACAATGGCTGTCACCGGCTCGATGCTACCCAAAAGGCTCCCCATAAATGGCCCTACCATACTAACCCCCTTTAAATATAAGGAGAATGCCACAGCAGTACCAATTACAACAACACCTAAAACAGCCCAAATTGTTTGCCCATCCCAAAGGATATCATATTTCCAAGGACGCACAATAACTGTCATAACAATGCCAGCAATTAGCATACCAAACCCAACAACAACGTATACACCATACTTTTTCATCAATCCCCCAGAAAGCAGGTTATAAAGAGCAGCACATACTGCTGAACTTAATCCTAAAAACAAGGCCATTCCCGTTAGAGACATATTATGAATATCCCCATGGGTACTTAATAAAAATGTCCCCAACAAGGCCGAGATAATAGCCCCTACCTCTAATTTACTTGGGTAGCGAATTTCCTTTACACAGACCACTGCCAAAATAACCAATGGATTCAGCGATTGCAAAACAGTGGCGGTGCCTGCATTAGAATGTTCTATTGCTGCAAAATATGTATATTGACATAAAAGCATACCTAAGATTGAAAAGATCAACAATTGCTTTCGATCCGCCTTGTCCTTAAACACATCCCACATCTTGTTTTTTTGTAGTATCAGCCCCATTGCAATCAATAAGATTCCTGCGTAAATAAGTCGTATTGTAACAAGCCACTCCGCCGTAATCCCTTTTTCAACAAAGAGATACTGCCCAAAGCAGCCAGAAATCCCCCAACATATTCCACCACTTAGGGTAATCAAAATACCCGCTTTTTTCTTTCCTTCCATTCCCTTCCCTCCATAATCAAGTTAACTTATAGTATAGAGGTTCTCTCCCAACTGTGCAACTAAAAAAACATCCTTTTGGTTTACAAAAGGATGTTTTAAAAATCAGGCTAATTCCTAAAAAATATCTATCTGCCCTTTTCCCACAAAGATGCAGACTATCAGGTTGCCCTAAAATGATAGTTGACGTTTTTTACCTTGATAATCTTTACGCCATCTTCATTCACAACTTTTATCTATTTTTAAATCTCTTCTTACCCTTACTTCTAGAATTCAGGCATCGTTTTAAACAGGTACATCTGTTTTTGTTTCCCCCACCAAATGTAATCTGTCAGTCCTTTCTCATCTAAATCAACAAAAGGGACGTCACTCCTACCTGCGCAGTTTCCGGCTTCCTTACTTTACATCGTAACCCTTGGAAACTAGCATCTCGATTAATTCTTCACTGTGCTCTTTATTTCTTGTTTCCACAGTAACATCAACCACACACTTACCTACTGCAACATTACGCACCATACGGTCATGGTTTACATTAAAGATATTTGCACCTGCTTCTGCAATAATTTGAAGCAGACATGTAAGCTGACCTGGTTTATCCATCATTGTTACAGCGAACTTTGTTAAACGGCCATTTACCTGTAAGCCTTTATCAATAATACGATCTAAAATATTGATATCCACATTACCACCGGAGATAACGCAAACAGTCTTTTTGCCTTTAATATCAGCCTTATTGTGCATTGCAGCTGCAACAGAAACAGCACCGGCGCCTTCTGCTACCATTTTATGTTTTTCTAAAAGCAAAAGAATAGCGGACGCAATTTCTTCCTCTGTTACTGTAACAATGCCGTCCACATATTTCTGGCACATTTCAAAGGTCTTATCACCAGGCTGCTTTACAGCAATACCATCAGCAACGGTGCTAACTTCAGGCAGCGTTTCAATCTTGCCATCACGAATAGAGTTATACATAGAGGGTGCGCCTGCTGCCTGCACGCCATACACCTTGCAACTAGGCTTTAATGCCTTAATGGCACAAGCAACACCACTAATCAATCCGCCGCCACCAATAGGAACTAAAACAACTTCTGCATCTTCCAAACGTTCCAAAATTTCAAGGCCAACAGTTCCCTGACCTGCCATTACATAGTCATCATTAAAAGGGTGTAAAAAGGTATATCCTTTTTCATCTCTCAACTCCGCTGCTTTTGCAGCCGCATCATCATAAACCCCAGGAACCAAAACAACTTCTGCGCCATAGCTTCTTGTTGCTTCCACTTTAGCCAAAGGCGCTCCAGCAGGCATACAAATAACTGCTGGAATGCCCTTTTTCTGCGCTGCCAATGCAACACCCTGCGCATGATTACCAGCAGAGCAAGCCACCACGCCATGTTTTGCTTCTTCATCCGTCAAATTAACAGTTTTGTAGTAAGCACCTCTCAATTTGAAGGAACCTGTTACCTGCATGTTTTCACATTTAATGTAAACATCGGCATCTGAGTTGATGAACTTTGACTGAAATAGAGGTGTTACTGTTGCAACGCCCTCCAAAACCTTTTTTGCATCTTGGATCATTTCTAAAGATAACATAATACGCTCACTCCTACGTCTTTAATATATGGACATATGTTTATTTTTGTCTATCACTCGAATACAAATTTATTATATGTCTCCTTTTTCACAACGTCAACCTATTTCATAATATTTTTCCGTTATTTTATGTTTTTGTGATAATTGCTATTCATTCCATCTTTTATGCACATTATTCCGCAGAAAAAAAACAAATCCTTCATATTCTATGTAGTTATGCATAAAGAATACTTTGCCAATTCCCAACAAATCCAACCTAAAAACGCCTTTTGACTAAAATTCTTTACTTAAAAGGAGAAAAAACTTTTATTTTTCAATAAAAAAACCTCTATGATAATATTATCATAGAGGTTAGAATTCTTTTTAAATGTTACGATTACCCAAATTTTTTAGGAAGCATTAACCTTTCTTGTTGGTTTGCGCTTACGCATACGCTGCAAAGGCTGTCTGTTATCGTTGTAAATATAGGTAGGTTCTTCCTTGCCATCTACAACGCCTTGGGTGATGATACATTTTTCCACCGTCGCTTCTGCCGGAATTTCATACATAATTGGGTTGATGAATTCTTCCATGATTGCACGCAAGCCTCTGGCTCCTGTTGCTCTTTCCATTGCTTTTTTCGCAATAGAAAGAAGTGCATCTTGTTCAAATTCCAAAATTACATCATCCAATGCAAACAAATACTCATACTGCTTTGTCAATGCGTTTTTGGGTTCTGTCAAAATATGGATAAATGCATCTTCATCCAGGTTATCCAACGTTACCACAACTGGCAAACGTCCAATAAATTCTGGGATCAGACCATATTTCAACAAATCCTGAGGCATTAAAGAACGCAGAATCTCGTCATTTGTCTTGTCCAGTTTGCTATGCACCTCAGCGCCAAAGCCGATTACTTTGTGACCCATACGGTTTTCGATGATTTTTTCAATACCCCCAAAAGCACCACCACAAATAAATAAAATATTTGTTGTATCAATCTGGATAAATTCCTGATGAGGATGCTTTCTACCACCCTGAGGTGGTACACTTGCTGTTGTACCTTCCAAAATTTTAAGCAATGCCTGCTGAACGCCTTCACCACTTACATCTCTAGTTATAGATACATTTTCAGACTTTTTGGTTATTTTATCGATTTCGTCAATGTAGATAATACCTCTTTCTGCACGTTCAATGTCGTAATCAGCTGCTTGAATCAGCTTCAAAAGGATATTTTCAACATCCTCACCAACATAGCCCGCTTCAGTTAAAGAGGTTGCATCTGCAATGGCAAAAGGAACATTTAAAACTTTGGCCAAAGTCTGTGCAAGTAAAGTTTTTCCGGTACCCGTAGGCCCTACTAAAAGAATATTACTTTTTTGCAGTTCCACATCATCCGCCTTGGCATCCATAAAAATACGCTTATAGTGGTTATAAACCGCCACAGCCAATGCCTGCTTTGCCTTATCCTGACCAATAACATATTGATCAAGCGTTTCTTTGATTTCTTTCGGCTTGGGAACATTAAAATCTTCTTCTTTATTTGCTAAAACATCATACTCTTCATCGATAATATCGGCACAAAGATCGATACATTCATCACAAATGTATACATTCGGCCCAGCAATCAGTTTTTTCACCTGTTCCTGAGTCTTCCCGCAGAAGGAACAACGCAATTTGTTCATATCTTCTGTTTTTCCTGCCATATTTAGCCTCTCTCCTTTGTCTGAGGTTTTGTGATTACATCATCAATAAGGCCATAAGCCTTAGCTTCCTCAGCCGTCATAAAATTATCTCTCTCGGTATCTCTTTCGATTATATCTACCGATTTACCTGTATTTGCTGCTAAAATTTCATTTAATTTTCTTTTTGTCCGCAGGATATTTTCGGCATGAATATGAATATCCGTCGCCTGCCCTCTTGCACCACCACTTGGCTGGTGAATCATAACTTCGGCATTCGGCAATGCATATCTTTTACCTTTTGTACCACCGGCTAAAAGAAAAGCCCCCATACTTGCCGCCATCCCAATACAAATAGTAGATACATCAGGTTTGATGTATTGCATTGTATCGTAAATAGCTAGCCCTGCTGTCACAGAGCCACCGGGGCTGTTGATATAAAGGCTGATGTCTTTATCAGGATCTTCCGCTGCTAAAAATAACAGCTGAGCTACGACAAGGCTGGCAGTAACGTCATTTACTTCTTCGCCCAGAAAAATAATTCTGTCTTTTAACAGTCTGGAATAAATATCATAAGAACGTTCTCCACGGTTTGATTGCTCCACTACCATAGGCACTAAACTCATATGAACTCCCTCCATTCCAATTTATTTTAATTACTTGAAACACCTTAACTCTATAAAGTTAAAATTAGGCACAGGAATCCTGTGCCTAATTGGTTGGTCTTATTCAGCCTTAGGCTCTGTTAATTCAGCTGTTTCTTCGATCAGCTTCATAGCTGCTCTAACAAGCATATCTTTTTCCAGTGCCTCTTTGTCTTCTTCTCTGAACATTTCCAGCATAGTTTTTCCGTCGATACCATAGCTTTCGCCATATTTGCAGATTTCAGCTTCCAGATCTTCCTGGGAGATTGTCAAGCTTTCTTCTTTTGCAATCGCTTCAAGCATCAATCTGGCGTCAACACTCTTTACGCTAGTATCCTTGAAGTTTTCTCTCATTTCTTCTGGTGTTGTACCCATATACTGGCAATAAATATCTAAGCTTAAGCCCTGACGAGTGATGTTTTCTTCAAACTCTTTCATCATGGTGTCGATTTTATTGTCGTACATAACCTGAGGAACTTCCATTTCGCAGTTTGCAACTGCTACATCCAACAGTTTATCACCCTGAATCTGACTTGCTTTTTCGGCTTTCTCCTTTGCAAGCTTTTCCAGAATGCTAGCTTTATATTCATCCAGAGTGGAAAATTCGGAAACATCTTCTGCAAATGCATCATCCAACTCAGGCAATTCTTTCTTTGTGATACCTTTAATTTCGATAGCAAATACTGCATCCTTGCCAGCCAATTCTTCAGAATGGTACTGTTCAGGGAATTTTACGCTAATATCAAATTTTTCGCCTAACGCATGGCCCACAACCTGTTCTTCAAAACCAGGAATGAACATGCCGCTACCCAATTCTAAGTCGTGTTCGTCAGCCTTGCCACCTTCAAAAGGAACACCGTCAACAGAACCTTCGTAGCTCATTTTTACTACATCGCCCATTTCAGCAGCTCTGTCAGTAACTTCTACTGTTCTAGCATTTTTTGCCTGTACCTTCTGCAATTCAGCTAAAACTTCTTCTTCAGTCACTTCAGATACTACCTTCTCAACAGAAAGGCCTTTGTACTGACCCAACTTAACTTCAGGCTTAACTGTTACATCGATAAGGAACTTTGCGCCTTTACCTGTTTCGATAAATTCTACATCCAATGTGGGTGTGGAAACTACATCCAAGCCTAATTCCTTAACAGCTGCCATATATTCTTCGGGGAAAATGTGGTTTACTGCATCTTCATAGAAGAAGCTTTCACCATACTGTGCCTCGATCAACTTTCTGGGTACTTTACCCTTTCTAAAACCAGGGATAGAAATCTGATTTTTATGCTTGTTATAAGCAAAAGCCATACCTTTTTCTAATACTTCTGCACTAACTTCAAAAGAAAACTTTACTTCTGTTTTTTCCTTGCTCAACAATGTTGCGTTCATGTTTGAAGCTCCTCCTTAAAATATGTTTCTATGACAACCAAGCTTATCTTAAGTTAAACTGTCGCCACTCAAATGTCAGTTTAAAACCGCACAATCAAAGGTTATTATAACACACGGTATTTTGAAAATCTACTGTTAAATGTAAAAAAATCCACTGTTTCAGCCAAAAATCCTCCCTAAAACACATCAATTTCCGTGGAAATCATTTCCGCTTCCGTGTTTTGTTCCATAAAGCGCAGTATATGTTGTATCATACTGTCAGCATGTCGTTTTTCATTGGTAACACAAGCAAAACCAATAACAATGGTTTTATGTTCATCTTGGCAATCCACTTCGGCAACAGAAACATTAAATTTGTGTTTGGTTTTATCTACGAGGCTTTTCACCACCATACGTTTTTCTTTTAGTGATGAAACCCAATCTGCATAAAACGTAACTTCACAGGTACCAATAATCATACAAATCCCCCTCTCTTATGTATCAAAAAGAGTAAGCTGAATAGGTTCATTTTTCCCAAAAACCTCTTTATCCAGTCTGCTTTTGTAGTCAGCGGAAATTTTATACTTTTGTCTTGCTTTACCCAGCCTTTCATAAACAAGCTTACGGTAATCTTTGAGTTCTCCCTTCTGATAAAGACGATTATATTCTGCTACCAGATGTGGATATTCTCCTTTTAAAAAATCATAAAAAACCCGTTTTGTCTCTCCTCTTAAATATAATAGGCCGGCCAGCAAATAATCAACCTGAATCTCCTTTGCTTGAGAAAATATCGCCTCCAAATTTTCTTCTCCATCCGTTAAGTAGGGCATTAACGGCATCATATGAACGGCTGTGGATGCCTTGGTTTTTCTAAATTCCCTTAGCATAGTAAATCTACGTTTCGGGCTTACTGCACCTGGCTCCACTTTTCTTTGCAAACGTTCATCTGCGGTTGTGATGGTGGATGCTATATTCACATATGTTTTCCGTGATAACTCATCAATTAGGTCATAATCCCGCAAAATTAAGTCTGATTTAGTTGATATAATTATTGGATTATTATATCGAATCATTAGACGCAAAATTTCTGGCATTTGTTCCTCTACCATTTCTGCGTATTGGTAATTATCGGTGACACCACCCAAATTTATTACACCCTTATCCCACTTTGGGCTACGAAGCTGCCTTTCTAGTGCCTCCACAATATTTGTTTTTACAAAAATCTTATGAGAAAAGTCACCCTTTTCTTGCAAATACTTATGAGAATAGCGAGCATAACAATATTTACAATCGTGACTGCAACCTCTATACACATTTAAATCCCAGTGGTAGGGGAACCCACCTTTTACAGATGTACAAGCCGTTTTACATTGAATGGGGCTACAACCCTGCATTTTATTATCTCCCTGTTAACTCTGCTAGTTTTTTTTGTAATTTAATAAAGGCAATTTCAGCATCCATTTCCTCTAAAACCGTTGCCTCCATTGGGCACATTCCATCTTGTGAACGATTAATAATATAGGGTACCATTTTTCCATATTCAAATGACATCCCGTTGTTTCTCAAAACCTCTACCGCATGGCTACTGATTACCGCAGCATACAAACTGCTAATTTTACCTTTTACCAATAACAATGCTGCGGCCTTCCCAATCACCTTATCGGCCACAGATGCCCCTTCTAAAAATTGTGCCTCTGCTGTCAGCAATTCCATAATCGGCGCAATTCCTTTTTTTGTTGAGGTACGTATTTCTCCTTGGACCGAAACCACTGCAAAGGTTACTTGCCCTTCAGCCAAAGCAGTTTTCGCCTGCTCCTTTTGTAATATCATCATTTTTCACTCACTTCCACTTTCCCTCATTTAAATCTGCCCACACACGAGGCATATCCTCCGAGATTTTTATCTTTTGGGGACATTTCTCTTCGCACAACCCGCACTGTATACAATTATTCGCCTTAGCTTTTCTACCAATTCCAGCCCAACCGAAGCGAATCGCCTCAAATTTTTGATACATATGGTAGGTATTCCAAACCTTGAAGTTTTCGGGTATATTTACCCCCTGAGGACAGGGCATACAATATCCACATCCAGTACATCCATTTTGTACCCTGGCTTGCATAGTCTCTTTGATCTCCTGAATCACCCGGTTTTCACCTTCGGATAATGGAGTAAACGAAGAAAAGGTTTTAATGTTATCCTGCACTTGTTCCATAGAACTCATGCCACTTAAAACCACCTTTACATTTGGTAATCCCCCAACAAACCGTAGTGCATAAGATGGGATTGAGGCTTGGCTATTAAGGGCTTTAAATTTGGCATTCATCTCCTCCGAAAAATTGGCCAATGCTCCCCCTCTAACCGGTTCCATAACAATAATAGGAATGCCCAAATCTTCCGCAAGATGATAGCCCTTTATCCCTGCTTGTTCTTCCGTGTCCATATAATTCAGCTGAATTTGGCAGAAATCCCACTTACGATACTGCAAGATTTCCTCAAAAACACTGTACTCATCATGAAAAGAAAACCCTATATAACGTATTTTCCCCTCTTCCCTTAATTCTTCTAATATGGATAGAATATCATTTTTCAATACAACATCCCATTTTTTTCGATCCAAAGTGTGCAGCAAATAAAAATCAATATATCCTGTGTTCAAGCGTTTCAACTGTTCCTCGACCACTTTGCGTGTTTCTTGTCTGTCTTTTAAAATCCAAACAGGTAACTTTGTTGCCAAAAAATAAGATTGTCTGTCATGCTTTTTAAGTGCTTCCCCCAGAAAAGATTCACTTTCTCCGTCATGATAAAAATAAGCCGTATCAATATAATTCACACCATTTGCTAAGGCATAGTCTATCATCTGCTGAGATTGTGCTTGATCAATTAGTCCATCCGGTTTTACAGGAAAACGCATACATCCAAACCCCAATAAGGAAGTATCCACCCCTAAATTATCTAGTTTTCTTTTTTCCATAATAACGCTCCTCTGTCCATTCTATTGTATCTAACATTTCAGTCCATGGAGATAATAACAAAAAATTATGCTTTAGTTTTGTTTTCTTTAGCCTATCATAATTTTTTATAAATTCAAAGAGATTTAGTATGCCAAAAACAAATTATATATTATGGTTTTATTATCTAATTCTTCAGCTATTTTGCAGTAAATTAAAACAAAAAAAATCGGTTTTGACTAATCAAAACCGATTTTAAAGCGCGAGACGAGATTCGAACTCGCGACCCTCGCCTTGGCAAGGCGATGCTCTACCACTGAGCCACTCGCGCATATTTAATTGCATAGATATAATATACTAAATTCTAGTGGTTGTCAATAATTAATTTAAATTTTTTCTGTGAATTCGACAAATTTCAGGCATCTATTTGAAAAAATAGAACTATTACCCTAAAAAATACATATTCTCACCATTTTCACCTGTAAATAGCCTGTTATATGTTATAATTAAATTCTAATTTTCACATATACATTTTGTTTGTTTACAAAATATATATACGATTGAAGCCAAATAAAAATTTTTCATTACATTATAATTATTATTTAAGGGGGATTACACATGAAGTATGAAATTTTGGGCGAAACCTTACCAGTTGTTATCTGCAAGCTAGATGCAAACGAAACAATGATTACCGAGAAAGGTTCTATGGCGTGGATGTCACCAAATATGCAAATGGATACAAACACAAATGGAGGAATCGGAAAAGCTTTTGGTCGAATGTTCTCTGGCGAGTCTTTTTTCCAAAATAAGTATACCGCTAGCCAAGGCCCCGGCGTAATTGCCTTTGCTTCCAGCTTTCCAGGCAGCATTAAAGCCTTTGAAGTAGGTCCAAACAAGGAATATATTTTACAAAAAAGCGCATTCCTCGCTGGTGAATCAGGTATACAACTTTCTGTACACTTTCATAAAAAAGTAGGCTCAGGCCTCTTTGGCGGCGAGGGCTTTATCCTTCAAAAAGTAGCCGGAAACGGAACTTTTTTTGCCGAATTTGATGGCCACACTGTTGAGTATGATTTGCAAGCAGGACAACAAATTGTCATTGACAGCGGCTATTTGGCCGCTATGAGTTCCACCTGCCAGATGGATATTCAAATGGTTCCTGGTATCAAAAATATGCTGTTTGGTGGCGAGGGCCTTTTTAATACAGTCATCACAGGCCCCGGTCATGTGTGGCTTCAAACAATGCCCATCAGTGCAGTTGCCGGAGTTTTAAGACCTTACTTCCCTTCTAGCTCCTCCAATTAAATCGTATCACAAAAGGAACATTTATGTTTAAGGATTAGTTTTTTATTAGATACACCCCCTTTAAAATTGGAATATGTTACCGCTTTTATTTCACAGCAGAATATGGTAACATGTTCATGTAACAATTTTGTAACAATTACATAACATATGCGAAATATTTTTGTAATTGTTTTAACTTCAAATTTAAAGGAGGAACTAAAATGAAAAAATTCCGATTGATCTCAGCAGTTTCCGTTGCAGTATTATCCATGTCTGTGCAGGCGATGGCTATGCCTATAAGTGGAAATACAGCATCCTTACAGTGTAAAAACATCACAGCAGCGAAAAACTGCATTACAACAAATTGCAGCAACAATGGCGGCACAAGCAAAAGTTGTTCAAATTCACTGGATATTAACAGCATTTTAAAAGGCCTTAATGGTTCCAGTGTAAAACCCTCCATTACAATTCCTAATTTTAATTGCAATTTAAATGGTGGGGCTTGTGATAACGGCTCTTGTGATAACGGCTCTTGTGATAACGGCTCTTGTGATAATAACTCTTGTATAAACAGTTCTTGCAATAACGGCTCCGGCAACAACGGCTCCAGCAACAACGGTTCTAGCAACAACGGTTCCGGCAACAACGGCTCCAGCAACAACAGTTCTAGCAACAACGGCTCCGGCAACAACGGTTCTAGCAACAACGGTTCTGGCAACAACGGTTCTAGCAACAACGGTTCTAGCAACAACGGCAATACATCTGAAGACACATCTTCTTCTATCTCTGCTTATGCACAGAAAGTGGTTGACCTAGTAAATGCAGAAAGAGCAAAACAGGGAATTCGCCCATTGGCAGTTGATGCAGACGTTATGGAAGCTGCTCAGGTTAGAGCAAAAGAAATTCAATCCAGTTTTTCTCACACAAGACCTGACGGAAGAAGCTGCTTTACAGCCCTTGACGAAGCTGGCGCATCTTACAGCGGTGCAGGTGAAAATATTGCCCTCGGACAGAAAACTCCTGAACAGGTAGTGAATGATTGGATGAACTCTGAGGGACACAGAAAAAATATTTTAAACTCCAAGTTTAAATCTATCGGTGTTGGCGTTGACAGCACAGCATGGACACAGTTATTTACATACTAAATTAAAACAAAAAGTGAACCTTTAAGGTTCACTTTTTATTTTGATCTTTTTTACAGTGAGAGCAATTTTGAGAACAACCACAGCACCCGCCCTTCCTCTTCATATGGCGAATGGATAATATCACACCCACTGCGATGCATCCCAAAATAATATAATCTATCATATTCATAAATAGAGCCCCTTAAATAAATAACTGTAATAATTGGTATACCCCAAAAGCTACAATCCATGCAACCACACACTGTAGCAGTGCAATTCCTGCGGCTAACAGCCCTGAATTCAATTCTCTTTTTACTGCCGCAATAGCGGCAACACAAGGTGTATATAACAATGTAAATACCAAAAAACTAATCGCGGAAATAGGTGTAAACAGCGTTGCTAACGCACCATGCAGTTGCGCAACTGTCGTCCCCAACAAAACACTCATGGTGCTAATTACAGCCTCTTTTGCTGTGAATCCTGTAATAAGCGCAGTAGGAATTCTCCAATCATGAAAGCCCAAAGGAACAAACAAAGGTGCCAAAACCTGACCAATCATGGCAAGTAGACTATCAGAACTATCAGCTACAATATTCAAATGGCTATCAAAACTTTGTAGGAACCAAATAATAATCGTAGCCACAAAAATTACGGTAAATGCCTTTTGTAAAAAGTCCTTTGCTTTATCCCACATCAGAAGGAACACACTTTTCAGTGAAGGGAAACGATAATTGGGTAATTCCATTACAAAAGGGATTGGCTTGCCTTCAAATACTGTTTTTCCAAACAACAATGCAACCAAGATACCAACTACAATTCCTGTCACATACAATCCAATCATTACAAATGCAGCATACCTAGGAAAAAATGCTGCTGTAAAAACCGCATAAATAGGTATTTTCGCGGAACAACTCATAAATGGTGTTAGCATGATGGTCATTTTTCTATCCCTTTCTGAAGAAAGGGTTCTCGTGGCCATAACGGCAGGCACCGTACAACCAAAACCAATTAATAGCGGAACAATACTTCGACCTGAAAGACCAATCCTTCTAAGCAGCTTATCCATCACAAACGCCACGCGAGCCATATATCCTGTATCCTCCAGAATGGAAAGGAAGAAAAACAAAACAACAATTATGGGCAAGAAACTTAAAACACTACCTACACCCGCAAAGATACCTTCGATCACTAGGCTGTGCACCACAGGGTTAATACCGTAAGCTACAAGAGCTCCATCTACCCAACGGGTGATACCATCAATCAAAACAGATAATCCATCGCTCAAAACTGCCCCAAACACATTAAATGTTAGAAAAAAAATCATAAACATAATTCCAATAAAGATGGGAATTGCCAAGTATTTATGGGTTAGCAAACTATCAATTTGAACGCTTCGAATATGTTCCTTACTCTCCTGACACTTAATAACCGTTGCATTGCAGACATTTTCAATAAAGTCATAACGCATATCTGCTAAGGCTGCATTGCGATCCATGGACAGTTCAGATTCCATTTCGATGATGCTATGCTCAATAAGCTCTAATTCGTTCTGGCTTAAGTTTAGTCTTTGAATGATATCTTCATCATTTTCAATAACCTTTGTTGCGCTAAAGCGTAGAGGAAGGCCGGCATATTCCGCATGATCCTCCAACTGATGGCAAACGGAATGAATACAACGATGCACAGGCCCCTGAGGGCAAAAATCCATTCTCTCTGGCAATTTTCTTTGCCTTGTTTCTTTCAACGCACAATTAAGCAGTTCTTCTATACCTTCATTTTTCACGGCACTAATGGGTATTACAGGAATACCTAATAGTTCCGACATCTTTTCAACATTTACGGTTCCACCATTATTGCGCACCTCATCCATCATATTTAGTGCCAAAACCATGGGAATTCTCATTTCCATTAGTTGAAGCGTTAAATAAAGATTTCTTTCAATGTTTGTAGCATCAACGATATTAATGATGCCATCAGGTTTTTCATTCAATATAAAGTCTCGTGTAACAATTTCTTCATTTGTATAAGGACGAATGGAATAAATGCCCGGTAGGTCCACAACCTTACAATCCTTGTGTCCCCGGATTTCCCCAACCTTCTGATCCACCGTTACACCAGGAAAGTTACCTACATGCTGATTCGATCCAGTTAATTGGTTAAACAAAGTCGTCTTCCCACAATTTTGATTTCCGGCTAAAGCAAAAATCATATTTTAGCCCCCTCAATCACTTTGATTTTTTGTGCGTCCTCGATACGAATCGTAAGAGTATATCCCCTCACTCGCAACTCTATGGGGTCGCCCATGGGTGCAACCTTTGTCACTGTCACTTTTGTTTTGGGTATTAAACCCATATCTAAAAGCCGATAGCGCAAAACCCCCTCACCACCAACTTCAGTAATTATTGCTTCTTTGCCAATTGGCAATTCATTTAACGTCATTTTCATCCCTCTATTCACCTAATTAATTAGGACTAACTTCTAATTCTCGTGAAAGTATAGCACAGCCCCTTGCTGATGTCAATTACGCTGATTTTACGGCAAATAGTGCTCTAAAACCCATACAATAAATATCTTATTTTGAGGTATTGCGTTAGAATATGGATCAAAATTTAATTCCTGTTTCCCTCAAATTATAATCATTCCCCTAAAACCCACCCCCAAAAGAAATAACCCCAACACTCCCTTGATTTCTTCAAAATCTTTTCGAGTATTGGGGCTTAAATCGTGATAACTATTCCATCTTATCCAAAAGAGAATAAAAACTATTTTCCTCATAGCCTATGGTTTCCTTCATCAACTCCTGGATGGTTTTACCTTCTTTTCTTAATTCATCCAGCAAAATATCCACAGCAATTTTATTATCTTTCAAGATAAGCACCCGATCCACAAAATTTTCAATCTCTCCAATTTCATGGGTGGTAATAAAGATTGTTTCTTCTCCACTAAGTGTTCCTGCCAAAGCCTGCATAAAATCCTGGCGCGTAAACATATCCTTACCGACAAATGGTTCATCCATAATGATATAAGGCGTACGTTTTGCCATTCCCGCTGCAATTTCAACCTTTGCCTTTTGACCCTTAGACATTTTTTTAATGGGGCGCATCTCCAGTTGAAAGAATTCTAACAACATATCAAAATATTGACGATCAAACGTTGGAAAAAAGTCCTCCAAAAAATCACCATACATCTTTGGTGTCAAATCATTGAAGTAGGTCCCTGCCTCGCTAATAAAAGCAATTTGACCTGAAACTTGTTGGGGTGTTTTGCCATCAATCATCACTTTCACATCACCATCAGGAATCAATAATCCTGCAATTAGTTTTAAAAGAGTTGTCTTTCCGGCACCATTGGCCCCCAGCACCGCTACAATTTGCCCTGTGGGTACAGAAAAGGAAACCTGCTCCAAAACCGTGGCATAGTTTGGGTAGGTAAAATATAAATCTTTTATCTCCACCATATACTTTGCCCCCTTCCATTTATAGGTACAACGTCAGAAATTTGACGCTGCCTTTGCCCTATAATGCTATCCATATATTGGGTTTTCATTGCCTCCTCCAGATAAATGGCGTTTTTTGCAATGTTAAATGCCGAAAAATTCTTTAAACTATCTTCGGCATAATCAGTTTGGAATACCCCCTGATATAAAACACCGCCTGTATCACCATTGGTAATGCTAATATAAACATCATAATTATAATTATAGGGAATCTTCATTTCCTCATTGAACTCCATATAAACATCTAAAACCAAATTGTTTCTACAAACCGAAAGTAATTTCCCACCACTTTCACCAAAGCATTTTAACCTTTTTAACCCTTTCTCATCTACCTGATAAATACCATCTATCAAGCATTCCCAAACCTGTGAATTTTCTTCTTTTTCGACTACATCATACATTTTAAAATAAATGGACACAGACCCATCATCCCAAACAGTAACCTCCGCCTCTGTCTGATCTATCTTCTGGCTTTGTTCCTCCAGAAGTAAATCTTGAGCCTTTAAATTACCTTCAAGGTCATAAATTTCAAACAACAAGGCCTCGTTTTCCACTCTAAATATCCCAAGAGAATTCTCCCCTACTGCAAACATTCCGATCACCTGGTTGGTTGCATCCACTGGGAAAGAACGAAGAACCTCTGCCTCACCACGCTCTTCCCTACTATAAACGCCGGGATCTTCGTATGGTACTTGCGGAACCTTAAGCCCATCATCCCTTATACGATAGAGTGATGTTTCCCCCTTACAATTGCGTTTGGAGCCTACTAAAATATAATACGCATCCCCTCGCTTAACGCAGTAAGTTTGCATACCTAATTCGTCAAAAGATGAGTATGTAGCATAGTTTTCCGTATTGTCTCTATATCCTCTGGTATAATAGTAATCTTTATCTTGAATGGTCATACCCGTTTTTATTCTAGCCTCGCCACCATTTTCTCCTCCCCAAAGGTTAAGATAAACATCTATTTTGTCAGAAATAATGGTTTCACCTTTTAAGAAATCCTCAATTGTAAAGTATCCTTTTTCTACTGTCTCCTGGTGAACCTCCTCTTTTTTTTGCAGGGCAGCATCTTGAGAGGGAGCAGAGTCTGCGTATGAATTTATATCACTCTGAAAGATTGAATTATAATAATCATAACTATATTTTTTTAATCCCTTCACACCTGCCCGCTCTGCAAAAAACTGGTTGCGCACTTGCTCCGCCCCAATTGGGTAAAACTTAGCGGAAAGTTCTCCATCCTCCAAGCGAAATTTAAAAGCATGTGTACCATCTCCTGTCACTCCCTCTAAGGGGAAAAGACTTAAATATTCTCTTTGGCCTTCTATATCTTCAAGATAAAAGACACCCTTATCTCTAAGGTTTGACATTCCACCAACAAAAACAGTGAAAATCAAGATAGATATGGCCATTACCCAAACTACTTTATTTTTCATATCCATCCCCCCTTAGATATCTTTTCTGCGTTTCAATTTATATAGGGCTACATACAGCAAAGTTGCCCCAACCAAAACTGCCCCAATAGACAAAAATACGCTGGTAGGCATCAATGTCTTTCCTGAATAAAAGAAATAATTTCCAAACAAAATCCAAGCCTGATAAAATGATACAGCAAAGCCCCCAAGTACGCCAATAAAAAGCACAACCCTTATGAAGATAAACTCATTATAAAGCCCTGCAAAAACGACGGAAACCGTTGCTAGAAACATCCCTGACCATAATGCTAGGCACTGCACCCATGATGAGGGAAAACACGTTGATAAAAATGTGCTCCTCTGGAATGCCAAAAAGAAACCATTCGTAATACTTGCATCTAAATCCCTCAGGGTTACCTGCTCAGAAATATATAAAACCGCCTTAGCGGCAGCCTTTTCATACATACTGCTTATGGGAAAATACAAAACTACCACAACTACTAACCAAACCAAAAAATAAAGCATAATCGAGGCAATGGCGGAAATAAAGAAGGCCATGAAAACCTGATTTCTCTTCATTGGCAAGGTGAAAATAGAATACATCCCTTTCCCATTGGTATAAAAACTGTTCATCTGAATAAAAAGTGAAACAAATAGAATTATTAATCCAAGTAAGAATACAAATCCAGCACCGCTATAATCCACAACCAAATCATATGTACGAAATTCGATGGCAATATGATTGTACATATCCCTATTATTCAAGTTTCCAATCAAAAGCAATATGGTAGAAATAAATATCGAAATAGCCAGAATAAACCTTTCATATTTGTGAAAAAACCAACCAAACAAATAGTTACTTAGTTTTAACATGTTCTTCATTCCATCGCCTCCATTTCCCACTCCATCTGAAGCAAATCCATTACCTCCTCGAGGGATAATTTATTCTCTTTTGCCCTTCTTACAAACTCAGCCACAATATCGGCGGTCATTTCCCGTTGAATCTCTATCAACATTTCCTCATCAAAATACAATATGCTTACGGTATTTTTAGGGGTTAAAACCAACCCAGCCTCCTCCATTTCTCGGAAAGCTCTTTGCGCTGTGTTAGGGTTAATTTTTAACTGTGTAGCTAATTCTCTTCTGGACGGCAAGGGGTCCCCTTTCTTTGCCTTCCCAAAGAAAATCTGCCGTTTTACAAATTGATTTATCTGAGCATAAACTGGTTCCACTGCATTCAGGTCCAGCTGTGTAAAGTCTAACATTTTCAATCCCTCCCTAAGTGTATTATATGAATAGTACACTCCATAAGTGTATTCTATCTATAATACACTTATGTGTCAATAGAAAAGTGGTTATTCTTCCATTTAATTCCATATCAACCCAGCTATTCGTGGGAAAGGTATTTTAAGATATCAATAAAAAAAGCCCCCATGATTTTCATGAAGGCTTTTTGAATTATTCTACGGTAACAGATTTAGCTAGATTTCTAGGTTTATCTACATCGCAGCCTCTTTCAACTGCTGTGTAATAAGCAAACAACTGCATAGGTAAAACATTATATGAGCTTGTAAAAATGTCTGCTGCTTTTGGCAAATAGATCACCTCATCAGCTACATTATCCATATCATGGCTACCCTCAGTTGCAATAGCAATTACCTTTGCACCTCTGGCTTTTACCTCTTTCACGTTGCTTACCAACTTTTCAAATAATCTTTCTTGGGTAGCAATGGCAATCACTAATGTTCCCTCTTCAATCAAAGAGATTGTGCCATGTTTTAATTCCCCGGCTGCATAAGCTTCGCTATGAATATAAGAAATTTCTTTTAGTTTCAGTGAAGATTCCATGGCTGCTGCATAGTCCAAGCCACGACCAATAATAAATACATCTTCACTATGGGCATATTTTTTTGCAAGTTCAGCCATCTGACCATCCAATTTCAATACTTCTTCGGTCTTTTCAGGCAACTGATGAAGTTCTTGCAAATAAGCCTGCAAGCTTTCCTGATTCATTGTGCCACGAACCTTTGCAAAGTGAAGTGCCACTAAATACAACATAGAAAGCTGCGTTGTATAACCCTTTGTAGTTGCTACTGCAATTTCAGGTCCTGCCCATGTGTAAAGCACATCATCGCTCTCTCTGGCAATGGAGCTGCCAACCACATTAACAATAGAAAGCACCTTAACACCTTGTTTCTTTGCCTCTCTTAGGGCAGCCAAAGTATCCGCTGTTTCGCCAGACTGGCTAATAATGATACACAGATCATTTTTATTCAAAATAGGATTACGGTAACGGAATTCAGAAGCAATATCAACCTCAACAGGGATTCTGCTTACCTCTTCCATTACATATCTACCTACAATTCCAGCGTGCCATGCACTACCGCAAGCAACTATATGAATGCGGTTAAAATTCTTGATTTCTTCCTCTGTCAAAGAGAGTGATTCCAACTCAATTCCTGCTTCTGCCATCCTAGGGAACACAGTTTTTCTGAGGGCTTCCGGCTGCTCCATAATTTCTTTCATCATGAAGTAGTCATAACCCCCCTTTTCAGCTGCATCAATATCCCATGTTACATGGAATACATCTTTCTCAATCTGATTTCCATCTAAATCAAAAAGGGTAACACCCTCTCTGGTTAAAAATACGATTTCGTTGTCATCCAATAAATAATAGTCCCTTGTATATTCTAATAAAGCAGGAATGTCAGAGGCAATATAGTTACCTTCCTCACTCAATCCCACCAAAAGAGGGCTATCTTTACGAACTGCAAGCAAGCTATCAGGGTGATCACTGCACATAATGCCCAATGCATATGCACCACGAATTTTTCCAATTATTTTTCTGAGGGTGCCAACAGGATCACCATCATAATAAAAATCAAACAACTGCGCAACCACTTCTGTATCCGTTTCTGATAAGAAGTGATAGCCATTGTCCTCTAAAAAAGCCTTAAGTTCCAAGTAGTTTTCAATAATCCCATTATGAACCACAGAGATTTTACCACTTTGGCTGTTATGAGGATGGCTATTTCTGTCGCTTGGCGCACCATGGGTAGCCCATCTGGTATGACCAATGCCAATATGAGAAGATACAGAATCTCCACCTTCAATTTTCTCTGAGAGCACTGCTAACCTGCCCTTTGTTTTGATGGTATGAATTCCGTCCTTATAAACAGAAATACCCGCCGAATCATATCCACGGTATTCTAACTTAGCAAGACCATTTAGCAAAACGGGTATTGCCTCCTCATTACCGATATATCCAACAATTCCACACATAATTATAGTTCTCCTTCACTTTTTTATTCGTCCGTTGCCCTTCTTTTTGTCTGGAAAATTCACTTTTCCAATTTGTAGAAAGACCTGCGACCCTGAACGAATGGGCGAGAAGCATCCGCCGAAACTTCGATCACTTCTACCTCGTCAACCGCCCTATCTGCGGTTCTGGCGCTATCATACAAAAATCCATCCTTTCTTCCATATTAACCGATAGGAAGCCCACGATTTGCCATTCTAATCTATCTTTTGACAATATCGTTTTGATAGTATAACATTTTTTTTCTAACGGGTAAAGAGTTCTCCCTATCATATTTTATGTTAGTAGAGGAAAGACTTGCAAAAAAATTTATAAATATGAAAGACTTTTGTTACGATTCGTTTATAAAATAGGAATATACTATTGTATAGCGAACAATGAAACTAGCCTTAAGGAGGACTGTAAATGAAAAAGTACATAATTTACATAATTACTGGACTTTTATTATTCGGTACAACGGGTTGTAGCGAAAAAACAAAAGAACCCCAGCCTGAGCAAAAAGAAACCTCAACCACCCTGCCTCAGGAAATGACAGCAATGGTTGAGCCAATTGACTCACTAGCTCGCTGCATGCTGGAAAATAATAAAACCTATGCACCTACGGATACTGAATTTTTCTGGAGTGCCTTATATTATTTCTTAGGGGAATATGGGGTAGACCACCCTCTAGTGTCCGAAACAGATGATGGCCGCTTAAAGGTTCCCAGAAAAGTAGCCCAGGAATATGCCATTGCCCTTTTTGCAAACTACAATAATTTATTGCCCTTGCCAGAGACATTATCAGGCTCCATCACCTTTGACAAGGATTGGGACGCCTTTTTGCTGGAGCGGGGAGATCGTGGCCTGACAGAAACAGTTCTATCTGACTATAAAAAAGTGGATGATACATACACCATAACAGCAAAGCTGGTATCCACCATGGAGGAGCAAGAGGTCTTGGGTGAATGGGACATTACTATGCAAAAAAATGTCTTTGCTGATGGAATTGAAAATCCTAAATATTTTTACAGCATTGTGGATATGACCCAAATTAGTAGTTTGGTTCTGCCTCCTCAGGGCATTTCAGCTATCTTCAATGGCCTTTCCGATAACCATACAGTAGAGGTCACCTTGGAGGATGGTACTATCCAGGCGTTTCAATTTTATGACTCCACCGTATCAGAAAAATTACATAGCCTAACCGAGGGCGATGCATTTTCAATGAAATACATACGGGATGATAAAACAGGAACCCTAACCATTTTAGAAATGAACTAAATGTTTATCATCGCCTTTTCACTATGCCCTATGCTGAAGATTGAGTAACACTATCCTATATATGTATACTATGGTACCCATCCCGCCTGGGTACCATTTTAAATTGGGGAAATGCCTAATAACTTGTTCAAAAAGACCACATGTGCTAAATTATAGAAAGTAGGAATCACTGAAGGGGGATTAATATGAAATTGGATTTTCGCTTTGCAAATAAGAGTGATGTGCCATTAATATTGCAGTTTATTCAAGAATTGGCAGAATATGAAAAAATGCTGGATGAAGTAGTTGCCACCGAGGCACTCCTGGAGGAATGGATTTTCCAACAGAAAAAAGCTGAAGTCCTTTTTGCCATGGTTGATGGTGCAGAAATTGGTTTTGCACTATTCTTCCATAACTTTTCCACTTTTTTAGGAAAATCTGGCATATATCTTGAAGATCTATATGTCAAAAGGGACTTCAGAGGCCATGGGTATGGAAAAAGGATTCTAGCCGAACTGGCAAAAATAGCTGTAGCCCGTAAGTGCGGCCGCTTGGAGTGGTGGTGTTTAGATTGGAATCAGCCAAGCATTAATTTTTACTTATCCCTAGGAGCAGAACCCATGAAAGATTGGACTGTCTATCGTCTTACGGGAGAAACTTTACATAACCTGGCATTAGATGAATAACTAAAACCTAAAAGCAGACTTTTAGTATTCATTAATTACTAAAGATTTAAAGCTTATTTTTATGTAAAATTAAAAAACTCGTAAGATAGATAAAGTTCTATCCTACGAGTTTTCTCAGCTTTTCTTAAAGTGAAAAGAATCATTGTTGTTTATGCTTAGAAAAAATTTTTTCAGCCACAGAAATTCCATCCACAGCGGCAGAAACAATGCCACCTGCGTAGCCAGCGCCTTCCCCTGTGGGATAGAGCCCTTCTGCCCAAGGACTTTCACCATTCTCACCACGCAAAATTCTGATTGGTGAAGAACTTCTGCTTTCCACCGCCGTTAATACAGCATCTGCCCTGTCAAATCCCTTTAATTTTTTTGCCATTGCAGGTATTGCCTCCCGCATTGCTTCTGTCATAAAGGTGGGGAAAATCTCATCCATATCTGCCTCTTTTGTTTCAGGAAGATACGTTGGAGATACTTCTAAAGAATCTGCCTTTCTTTGTAAAAATGCACCCACCCTTTGAACTGGTGCAGCAAAGTTTCCTCCGCCGGCCTGAAAAGCTTTCTCTTCCAGCCTGCGCTGAAAATGCATTCCCGCCAAGGGGTGATCAGAGGCGAAATCTTCTGGAAAAACTTGCACTAACAGAGCAGAATTTGCATTCTCACCATCTCTGGCATGCTCACTCATACCATTGACTGCAAGCCTCCCTTCCTCTGATGCCGCAGCTACCACATACCCACCAGGACACATGCAGAAGGTATATACACCTCGCCCTTTTTGTGTGGTATACGTCAAGCGGTAATCTCCGGGGGGAAGTGTTTCTGATGCATCCCCGTATTGGGTATCATTAATCATTTTTTGAGGATGCTCAATTCTAACGCCCATAGCAAAGGGTTTTTGTTCTAAGGATGCGCCCTTTTCATGCAACATTTCAAAGGTATCCCTTGCACTATGCCCTATGGCAAGCACAATATTGTTGGTTTCAATGGTTTTACCATCCGCTAAGATAACCCCTTCTACTTTGCCACTTTCCACAATAATATCAGTCACCTTTGCAAAAAAGTGAATTTCTCCCCCAAGAGAAATGATTTTTTCCCGAATGCGCTGTACCACACCTCGTAATAAATCCGTGCCAATATGTGGCTTTGCATCGTATAAAATTTCCTCGGGTGCGCCAGCCTCAACCAACTCTTCCAAAACTTTGCGACAACGAGGATCCTTAATTCTTGTGGTTAATTTTCCATCAGAAAAGGTTCCTGCTCCGCCCTCGCCAAACTGAACATTATTCTCCGTATCCAGCTTTCCTTCTTTCCAAAATAGTTTTATGGCCTTTTGGCGGCTTTCTACATCTCCGCCTCGTTCCAAAACGATGGGATTTAAGCCCATTTCTGCCAAAAGCAACGCAGCAAACATACCCGCCGGACCAAACCCCACAACCACAGGACGATGGTCACATTCGGCTCTGCCTTGTATGAATGAATATGAAAACTCTGGGGAAGGTGAGATATTCTTCCCTTTTGCCTTGGACAATATCTTCTTTTCTTCCTTTACTGAAACGTCAACCACATACACATAGTGAATTTGATCTTTTTTTCTCGCATCTAAAGAGCGGCGAAAAATCCGCATTTGCGAAATTACTTCCATAGGGACACCCAAAGCCCTAGCAGCTTTCTTTTTTAGTTGTTCCTCCGTTCCATGAACGGGGAGTTTTAAATCTGTTATTCTAATCATTTTTATCCTACCCCTCCTCATAGAATACTTCCTTTAACGTAAGTCCCTTAGCAGGTGCCGTAAATCCTGCTTTTTCCCTATCTAACGCTGTTAAAATTGAGGGAATTTCCTCAGGCTTACATTTTCCCTCTCCCACCTCAATCAGGGTTCCAGTTAATATTCTTACCATTTGATACAAAAATCCATTTCCGTGAAATGCAATGGTGATTTTGTCCTCTGTGCAATAAAACTGAATATCATAAATCTTGCGTACTGTAGATTTTTTCATACGCTTGTTTGCACAAAAACTTTTAAAATCATGCTCACCTAAAAAGAATTTTGATGCTTCTCCCATCCTGTCTACATTTAAAGGATTTTCACACCAAAATACATATTTCCTATCAAAAACCGGCGGCCTCTTGCTATTCCAGATAGTATATTCATAAATCTTTGCCTTTGCACTCAACCGGCTGTGGAACCTAGGGTGCATGATTTCTATGGATAGTACTGCAATATCCTCTGGTAATTTTCCATTGATGCTATCCATCAGTTCTTCTTTGGTTCCCGTCCAGTCCATATGAAAATTAGCAACCTGCCCATAGGCATGGGTTCCCGCATCCGTTCTACCTGAACCATAAACTTCAGTAGGGCACCCTGCCAAAGCAGTAAGAATGCCCTCCAATTTTTCCTGTATGGTATTATCTGTGTTGCCTTGTTTTTGCCAACCATTATAACGGCCGCCATCATAGGCAAGCATTATCTTATAATTTTTCATCATAGCACTTGTTGAATCCCATTTAGTATTTTAGGAACAAACTGTTTCTTTCTAGAAACCATTCCCGGAAGGAATATCCAACCATCTTCTGCTTTCCCACAGAAAGATGCATCCACAACTTCTTTTGCCTTTTCACCAACAAATACCAACTCAGAAGACTCAGTAATGATATTGGTTAATAAGAAAAATAATATGTCACAACTACCCTCGATAGATTCCATATACGCTGCAATTTTAGGGCGCAGTTGAACCAGCTCATCCTGATCCAAAGAGGAAATCTGGCCAACGCCAAAACTTAGGCCACCTCCACTAAACTTTTTGAAATCTTGATAAAAAATTTCTTCAGGTGCTTTGTCACCCAAGCAACTTCCAGCACGGAACATCTTTTCAGCATAATCCTGTATTTCAATTCCAGCAATGGCTGCCAATGCCTCGGCCGCCACCTTATCCTTCTCAGTACAGGTAGGAGAACGGAACATTAATGTATCTGACAAAATAGCAGAGCATAATAGCCCAGCAATCTTACGCTCAACATCGATCCCATTTTCCAAATACATTCCATAAACAATTGTTGCTGTACAGCCAACGGGCTGATTACGGAAATACACGGGCATTGTTGTCTCTAAACTGCCTAAACGATGATGGTCGATAATCTCAATTATTTCTGCCTCATCAATACCATCCACAGCCTGAGATTTTTCGTTATGATCCACCATAATTATTTTCTTTTTTTCCGTGTTCAACAGAGAACGTCTAGAAAGCATGCCACAGTAATTTCCCTCGTGATCTAAAACCGGGAAGTCTCTATGCCTAATCTTTGATAACACTGATTTTATATCCACAATAAAATCATCTTTATGAAAAGTAATTAAATTCTCTTTCCGCATAAAATAGCCAACAGGGGTACTTTGGCTCATCAATCTTGCTGTCATATAGGTATCATGGGGTGTACTGATAATCTTACAATTATTTTCAATTGCCAACTTCTGAATCGTCTTTGAAACTGGAGCACCCATACAAACAACGATACACCCTGCATTCATTTCAATCCCGCAAAGCTGACTCTCAAAGCGGTTCCCAGTGATAACAATATCCCCCTCATCAAGGTATGATTCCAACAAATCCGGATTTGCAGCACCAATTAAAATTTTCCCCTTTGTTACAACGTCATTTTCATCGCCTACAATCATTTTGCCATCGATGGTTTCCAAAATATTTGTATATTTAGTATGGGACATTGCAAGGATATGGGTTTCGTATACATCCATATTTGCCGTGGCAATATCCTTAACGGAAATAATTCCCACAAGCTTTCCGTCTTGGGCCACAGGCATTGTTGCATCCCCTAAGTCACGCATGGTATTCCATGCTTTTTTTAGTGAAAATTCTCTACTAATTGCAGGTGTTGTTTTTATAGTTACATCACTCACCTGTGTTCCAACATGACCAATAAACTCCGGAACATCAACCTCAAAGTGTTCCAAAACATATTTTGTTTCGTTATTAATTTCCCCAGCCCTTTTAGGCGCAAACTTTCCTTCGTTTAACTTGTTCTTTAATGCTGCATAAGCAATTGCAGAGCAAATGGAATCCGTATCAGGGTTCTTATGTCCAATTACAAAAACAGTTCTCTCTTTTTGCATATTTTTAACCTCCTAAGGAGAAAACAAATTCCCTCTAAAAAAATTGACGGTAAAAGCCTTTTTGGCTATCATTGAACTCAGTATAGCCGTAAATCTTTGTACCGTCAACATTTTTTGTTCGCATGCTCACTATTTAGTGCAAGCCCTTAAAAATTAAGTTTTCTTTGTTATTTTCCCAACGATTTCATTTCATTTTGATACCAAACATATGACATGATAGTTGGCATCAACACAATCAAAAATACTAAACCAATGGTTATATACTGCATCATTTGAATTGGAAATACAAATGCACTTAAAAACATAACCAAACCACCAAAAAAGAACATCTTGCCACCCAGTCTTTGTGTTTTATTCCATACTGTTTCGCTACTTAAAGCCCAAGGCGTTTTAATTCCTGTGAAATAATTGGATTTAACCTTTGGCATCATATTGCCAAGGAGAACAAACATTAGCCCAACCGTTCCACTAACAACACGAATCACGGGGATTCGCCCAGGATAAAGGGTTTCTAAAATCACAATTCCCATAGTTATAGCCATGAATACTTCTATTATCAAAACAATTCTTTCATAAACAGCAGAAAACTTAGAATAGTTCTCTCTTCTAGGGTCAATTTTAGCCATAAGCGGCATGATTACGCCCATAGCAAAACTTAAGCCTGCAATGACTAATAATTGCCACTTCTCTCCATATCGTATACCACCATTACTTTGAAACTGCATGGGAACCAAGTCCGGTAAACTTTTATAAACCAGGCATACCATAATTAATGGCAAAGCCCCAAAAAAATAAATTGCTAATCTCTTTTTATTCATCCTTATTACCTCCGGTAAAAGCTGTTACCCAGCTTAAAATCTCCTCAAAAACTGTCATGTTTAACTCATAATAAATATACTTTCCTTTTTTCTCATCCATAATCAAGCCCGCATTTTTTAATACGGACAAATGGTGAGAAATTGTTGCCCCCGTTGCTTCAAAATGCTGACCTATCTCCCCAGCAGTTTTTTCTCCTGCCTTCAATAAATCCAAAATTTCTCGGCGTGTGGGGTCTCCAATTGCTTTTAATGTTTGTTGAATCCCCAATTTAATACCTCCACTTCATTTAGATATTCATCTAAATATAAAATAACATATATTCAACTCCGCGTCAACATCATTTAGATGATTATCTAAATATTCCCTACAATTCCCTGCCCAGTGACTTCCGCTAATCAATTGGTTCGTAGCTCTTCCCTCCAATTAAAAAATACCCTAAGTTATCCTTCCTAAGGCATTTAATAGGTAATAATCCATTGCATTCTTCAAATCCATTGGGATGGATAATCCATCATACGCTGTAATGCTTCAAAAAAAACTTTCAAATGATAGCCGTCTGTTGTTGCATGATGCAACGTAACCGATAATGGCATTAAAATCTTACCCTGTGTCTCAACAAATTTTCCCGCCTCAAAACTAGGAAAATAATAGTCTTTTAAGTTATGGTTATATAGGGAAAAACTCTGAAATGTAAACCAGGGTATACAAGAAATTACATATCCATTTGGCAAAGGAATACCCTTTGAGGTCAAAATACCATGGTTGTCACCATATTCCCTTATGTCGCTACAATAACATTGATAAAACTCGGAAAAATTATCATAGTATTCAGTCCACAATAATGAGGTACTTCTGTCATCTTCATGAAATTGTGGATATACAGGAACTAGTCTCTTCCAGTGCCCCAAAACACCGTCCATTACTCCTACTCTAAGCTCCTCTACTTCTTGAATAGCCCTTGTTACAAGCCATAGGTATGCAGGAAAGAACTTTAGCCCTCTAATCTTCAATTCCTTTCGCAACACTGTAACATCCATAGACACAGTAATAGAATAGGTTGTAGGAGCTATTTGGGTGTAATAATAGAAGCTTTGTGCCCTCGACCAATTCTCCATATCTATTGGTTCAAATAGCTGTTCCTCTGTTGTTGTCATTTGGTCACCCACATTCCATGCTTGCTACAACCAAAGTAAAACTTCCCTCCATGCAGCCTGGGTATGCGCAACTCACTACCCTGCTCAGGATATAACTTAACAAAAAGCACCTTGTCATAGGATACATATGCAATAAAACAAATATAATGCTCCTTCCTCATTTCATGTGGAAAGGTGATATAAAAATCATTTTCAATATTCTCTATTTTTAGGCGGTGCTCATCATCAGCAGGCTTTGGTACCAAGGCTGTCAATTTCCTTCCACAGCATGAGATTTCTGCTTCACCAGTTGATGTCATTACATTGCCACAACATGGGCACATAAAAAATTTTACTCTCTTCATATTTCCTCCATCTGCGTTATTGGGCTCTAAATTCCCCAATAAAATTTTTTCAATATTAACATTTAGTGTCTGAGACAACTCATGTAAAAGTGACACATCAGGACATCCTAATCCGCGCTCCCATTTTGAAATGGTTTTATCACTAATATTCATTAAATCAGCCAACTTTTTTTGTGTCAGGCCCTTTTCTTTTCTCAAATCACGAATTAAACTACCAACTTTATTACAATCCACCCACGCCACCTCCATGTATATATTATAGGTCATTTCTGTCTACAAACCAATCCACGCTCCGTAGAGTTTTACATAAAAACTCTCCAATAAAAAATGACAAGTCTTCGTTGAAAACTTGTCACACTAACTTAAGGCGCCACCCGGATTTGAACCGGGGATAGAGGTGTTGCAGACCTTTGCCTTACCACTTGGCTATGGCGCCAGATATAAAATTATTATAGTATCTTCCTTACCAATCGTCAATACCTATTTTTCCATACTTTTCTGACAAGTTTTTGCTTATCAGAATTTGTCTCATTTCCAGCTCTTTACTTTACCTTTATGTGTACCCCTCTAAACAAATATACTCTTATAAACAAAATACATTACTCTTTTTTTGCAAACAAAAACACGTCTTAAATTAGCATATGCTAGATTAAGACGTGTAACTTGCAAGGCGCCACCCGGATTTGAAC
>DFWH01000012.1 GCA_002380805.1 Clostridiales bacterium UBA4139
CATGAGTGCCGTGACCGTTATCGTCATAGGGGCCTCTTTTTCCATTCACAAAATCCCGAAAAACAACGATTCTATTTGCTGGAGTGATAAAATCTGCAACGGGAGAGATGCCTGTATCTAGGAAGGCAATGCCGATGCCTCTGCCAGTAAAAAGGGATTCAGGAGAGGTTTTGGCTTCGCCTCTTTGGGACGAATAATTTGGAAAAGACATGGAAAACATCTCCTTTCTTTCTCTATTAAAATATGTAGAAAGAACTATTTGGGAATAGGCAAAGGTATTTTTTCTTTTTGTGCATCATATCTTTTTAAAAGGCTTGTTGGGGGAGGTTCAAGATGGAGGAGAAGTTGAACAGCGATCAGATGAAGCTTTTATCCGGAATGATGGGCGCAGATGGAAGCGACGCACTGCGAATGATGGAAAGAATAGAGCGGCTGCGCCGTCTTTTTGGAAATACGGAAGCACAAAAAACTCAGGAGATTCAGGCGAAAGAAGCTTCAGTGCCCGATTCGCCCTTTGGTAGCACCCAAGGGGAAAATATTTTATTTTCTGCCATTCCTTTTTTGGATTTGGAGTTTCAAAAAAATATTTTTGTTGTGGTACGTTTGATGGAGTTGAAACGTGTGTTAGAAGGAACTCAGTTGGAAGCTCGAGAGAAGCAGGAAGAACCTACATACCGTCGGCATAACATGCTGCAAGCTGTGCGTCCGTTTTTACCAACAGAAGAAAAAAAACAAATTGACACCATGCTAAAGATTATGGAGATAAGAGGAATATTGGATCGTAAGGAGGGACAATAGTGGATAAAGGATGGGATACACCAGAGGTACAGGCGCTGGGAGAAGAAAGGTTAAGGTTGATACGAGAAGCGGCAGAAACAAGCCGTGGTAAAGCTGGAATGGAGCGGTTAGATGTATTCTTAGAATATGGAGAACGCTTATCCCAAGGTGGGGAGTTGCCGGCGGATCAACAAAAGGCGCTTTTGGCTGCGGTTAGCGCAACTTTGCCAAGGGAAGAACAAGAGCGGTTGATTCAGATTATGTCAATGATGGGGTATTAACTTTCCAGGATTTTATTTCTAAATATTTTTTGATCCTTGTTTGTAAGTCAGCGGTATGTGCAAAAATTGCATATACCGCTTTTTTACTTTCAAATAGTAATTCAGGACTTTTGGGGAATATTTTGAGATAAGTTATTTATTGGGGAAAGAAAAAAGCGAAAATCAGAAGGATGATTTTCGCTTTTTAAAGTGACTAGAAAATTCTAAAGAAGTAAAGTAGCAGTAAGATGAATGGGAATTGATTGTCCCCATTGCCGCAACAGTTGCAAGGATTTTCCTCATGGCAAGGGTCTACTTTGCCATGATCTTTGCAAATTTCTTTTTCCATACATTCTTTTTTAGGATGGCACTCACAAGGTTTTTCTGGAATAGGTTTCTCCTTGCAGATGGGTTTCTCCTTGCAAATGGGTTTCTCTTTGCAAATGGGCTTTTCCTCGCAAATAGGAATTTCCCTACAAATCTGCTGTTCTTTACAAGACGGCGACTCAAATTGATTGCAGTCTGCAACAGGGCGGTTGCCGTAAGTAGGTAGTGGCATGGGCCGGTGGCCTACCGTACAGCCGCACAAGCAAGCGTAAAAGGGATCTGGTAAATTAGGATTATGATACATGGAAATACCTCCGTATTGTCGTTGTTTAAAATATATGAGCGAAAGGTGAATATTTTTCTTCTTTTTTTTCACCCAAGTACTTTTTTATGATATAGTATATGAAGAAGGTTAGGAGTGGAATGACGGTATGAAAGAACATCGGGAACGAAACTTCCGTATTTTAGAATTCAAAGAAAATAAATTTGATATTATTGGCGATATCCATGGCTGTTATGATGAGTTGTTAGAACTTGTAATGGCATTGGGATATGAAAAAAGAGGACATGCTTATTTTCATCCCCAAGGAAGAAGATTGATTTCTGTGGGAGATGTTGCAGATAAAGGGCCTAAAAATTTGTTGGCCTTAGATTTTTGGATTGATCAGGTTGCTTATGCCGGTGCTTTCTGGGTTCACGGAAACCACTGCAATAAGCTTTATCGATATTTTTTAGGAAATAAGGTACGTCTTTCTCACGGTTTGGAAAGTACGATTCAAGAATTGGACAAGCTAACCAAGGAGGAACGGATTGCCTTTCGCAATCGCTTTATGCATTGCTATGAAAGCCAGTGCTTTTATTTATTATTAGATAAGCGTAGATTAGCTGTTGTACATGGTGGGTTGCGGGAAGAATCTATGGGACGTTTTTCTAATAAAATCCGGGCTGTTTGCTTATATGGTGAAACAACGGGTATTTTCGAGGAAAGTGGAAAGCCTGAACGCTTAGATTGGGCAGCAGAGTATCGGGGAAAGCCTTTTGTAGTTTATGGTCATACTGTTGCGGAGGAACCCAAAATCATTCATAACACCGTAGATATTGACCAGGGTTGTGTTTATGGAGGATATTTAACGGCGTTACGTTATCCTGAACGGGAGTTTGTTCAGGTGCGAGGTAAGGTGTATGTGGAATATATGGGCGGAGGAAAATTGCCAAAATGAAAGTGAAGATTTTTCTAAACAAGCATATTTCTTCAAAAATTCAATAAACATATAAAAACCATCTGTGAGACAGCGGATGGTTTCTTTATTTATTAGGAAAAAGTTAGAATATATCCGTACTTAAAAAAGGAACGGGATAATATAGTTGTTTTTGGGTATTTCAAAGATGTATTCCATTTACAATAGAAATATTTTTGAGGAGATACGATAATTAGCTAATCTGTAAAAAGGGGAAAAAACTAAAGGGACTTCTTGGGAATTAAATCTTTTCTTGTGGCAAAAAGAGGATTTTTGCTGGAGATGACGTATTTTTTTAGTATAGAGAGAATTTGCGAACCGAAAAGGAGGGAGAGTATGGAACTGAGGCTTTTACAAGAGGAAAGAGAGGAAAGAATCCTCGGAGAATATGCAAAAAAAAGCATTGGTACAAAAGGAAGGGAAAAGCCAGAGGAGAAGTGTGACATTCGTACGGATTTTCAAAGGGATCGTGATCGTATCATTCATTGCAAATCTTTTCGGCGGATGAAGCACAAGACTCAAGTTTTTATTTCCCCAGAGGGCGATCACTACCGTACCCGTTTAACCCATACCTTGGAAGTGGCGCAAATTTCCAGAAGCATTGCTAGAGCATTAAGCTTAAATGAAGATCTGACGGAGGCTATTGCACTGGGACATGATTTGGGACATACTCCTTTTGGTCATGCTGGGGAGAGGGAGCTTTCCAAGCTATGCGAAGACCACGGAGGGTTTTCCCACAATGAGCAGAGTTTGCGGGTTGTTGATCGGCTAGAGAAGAACGGAGAAGGTTTGAATTTAACTTGGGAAGTGCGAGACGGGATACTAAACCACCGAACCAGTGGGTCTCCCACCACAATGGAGGGGCAGGTGGTTCAGCTTTCTGATAAAATTGCTTATACCAACCATGATATTGATGATGCAGTACGGGCGGGTATGTTGCTGCCTGAGGATATTCCAGAGGGAATTGTTGCCCTGATCGGAAGGACTTCTAGTAGCCGTATCAATTCGATGATTCGGGATACGATTACAAATAGCACAGGAATTCATGAAATTCGTATGAGTCAGCAAATGAGAGAGACGCTGACAAATTTAAGGGCATTTATGTTTCAAAAGGTTTATATGAGTCAGGTTGCCATTGAGGAGCATGAAAAAGCAGAGAAGATCATTGGCGATTTATATGACTATTATATGAACCACCCTGATGTGATGGAAGGTGAGTTTTTGCAGTTATTGCAGGAGGGCGAGCCTTTATGGAAAGTGGTGTGTGACTACATTGCCTGTATGACAGATCGCTTTGCAGTAGCCAAATATACAGAGCTTTTTATTCCCAAGGAATGGAATAGGCTTTAAATGATGGATGTTATTTTTAAAAACAATATCATTTTTTCATGTTTTTTTGGGCATATATACAAAATGAATGACCGAAAAAGGAATTTTGAAGTTTCTGTCGAATTATTTACTTTGAGAAGGAAGTGCAAGTAAGGGTTCACTTCCTTTTGGACTGTTTATAGAAAAGCGAAGGAAAGAGGTAGGTGAGAAACATGCGGTATCCCCGTGAGATAGTCGAGGAAGTTCGTTTGCAAAACGATATCGTAGAGGTGATTTCTCAGTACGTTCCTTTGAAACAAAAAGGCGGTTCCTATTTTGGACTTTGCCCGTTTCACAATGAAAAGACACCTTCTTTTTCCGTCAACAGCGAAAAACAATTTTACTATTGCTTTGGCTGTGGTGCCGCAGGAAATGTTTTTGGCTTTTTGATGGAAATGGAAAATTGTGATTTCCCAGAAGCGTTGAAAAAACTGGCCGATCGTGTCCATATTGCCTTGCCTGAACCGGAAAAGAGCGCGCAGGTAATGGTGGTTGAGCAATTGAAGGCAAGGTTATTTGAAATTCATAATGTTGCAGGACGATTTTATCACGATGTTTTGCAAAGTGAGGAGGGTATAGTTGCCCGCAACTACATGGAAAAGCGGAAGTTGCAACCCAATATAAGCCGAAAGTTCGGATTGGGTTATGCGCCGGAACGCAGGAATGCGTTGTTGGAACACTTGCAAGAAAAGGGGTATTCCATCAACGATATGTTGCAAAGTGGGTTAGTCATTGAAAATAAGGATAAAAACGGATACCATGACCGCTTTCGTGGTAGGCTGATGTTTCCTATTTTTGATCCCCAAGGAAGAGTAGTTGGATTTGGTGGTAGAATTATTGGAAAAGGCGAACCCAAATACTTAAATTCTCCGGAAACAATATTATTTAGTAAAAGCAGAAACCTATATGGCTTAAATTTTGCCAAGGCAGCCCGCAAAAAGGAGCTGATATTGGTGGAAGGGTATATGGACATGATTTCTCTATATCAAGCTGGGTTTCATAATGTTGTAGCAGCATTAGGAACTGCCTTCAACCAGGAACACGCACGCACGCTGAAAAAATTTGCAGAGGATATAATTCTATTATATGACAGCGATGAGGCGGGAACCAATGCGGCATTAAGGGCGATTCCTGTTTTAACTTCAAATGGATTTCGAGTGAGGGTAACACAAGTTCCTGATGGAAAAGATCCGGATGAATTTATTAAGCAAAACGGAGCTTTGGAGTTTTCAAAGTTGTTGGTGAATGCAGTTCATTATATTTCTTTTGAAATAGCCTGTATTCAGAGAAAGTACAACCTAGAAAACCCAGAACATAGAGTGCGCTTCGCCACAGAGGCGGCAGATATTCTTTCTAAGTTGGATAATGCCATTGAAAGAAATGTCTATGCTGGAGAGGTAAGCCGAATGACTGGGGTTGAAGAAGCGGCAATTCGAAGTGAAATTAACAAGCGTGTGAACAAAGAAGAAGAGGCTTTTCAAAAAGAAGCCGAACGAAAGCGGCAAATGAACCAAAAGGCAAGTAATGTGGATCGCCATAAGGATAAGGGACTTATGGAGGCCCAAAGAAGTATTTTGTATTTTAGTGCGTCGGAGCATAAGATTTACGAAAAGTTAGTAAGTGTTTTAGAAAAAGAGGATTTTACAGAAGATATCTATTATCGGGTTTTTCAGGCAATAGGTCAGCTTTGGCAAGATGTTGGGAACGTTTTTCCCGCGGAGCTGGTTAGCTTTTTTGAAAATGGAGCTGAACAAAAACCTGTAACAGAAATTTTCGCAATCCAACTTCCCGCCCAGAGTAAGGAGGATTTACAAAAGGCGATGAATGAAGCGGTAAAACTACTGAAACGGACGAAAATCGACAGAATGACGGCTGCTGCCACCACGGTGGAGGAGATACAAAGGTTGGTGGAAGCCAAAAGAATGCTGGATTCCCTGTATATTACCATTTAAGATGGTTAGACTATAAGAGCAGAGAAAGGAAGGATTGCGTTGAAATCCGTCGAAGAAACTACGTTGTTGACCCGTTTAGATGAACTGGTTCAGCTTGGAAAAAAGAAAAAGAGTGTATTGGAATATAAAGAGATCATGGATCATTTGGCGGATTTGGACCTTGACCCCGACCGAATCGAACGTATTTATGAGTATCTGGAATCTCAAGGAATTGACGTTTTGGGTAACATCGATGCGGAAGAGGAGATCGAAAAGGATCTGGATCTGACACTACCTGAGGGTATCAATATCGACGATCCAGTGCGTATGTACTTAAAAGAGATCGGTAAGGTTCCTTTGTTAAGTGCAGAAGAGGAAGTTGAACTTGCCCAGCGTATGGAAGAGGGCGATGAAGAGGCGAAGAAAAAGCTTGCTGAGGCTAACTTGCGTTTGGTTGTTAGTATTGCAAAACGTTATGTTGGTAGAGGTATGTTGTTCTTGGATTTGATTCAGGAGGGTAACCTTGGCTTGATTAAGGCGGTAGAAAAGTTTGACTACCATAAAGGTTATAAATTCAGTACCTATGCAACATGGTGGATTAGACAGGCGATTACTCGTGCCATCGCAGATCAGGCAAGAACGATTCGTATTCCCGTGCACATGGTAGAAACAATCAATAAATTAATTCGAATTTCCAGACAGCTTTTACAGGAATTGGGACGTGAGCCCTCTGCGGAAGAGCTGGCAGTGGAAATGCAGATGTCTGAGGATAAGGTGAGAGAGATTATGAAAATTGCTCAGGAACCTGTTTCTTTGGAAACCCCCATTGGCGAGGAAGAAGATAGCCACTTGGGAGATTTTATCCCAGATGATGATATACCTGCTCCTGCGGAAGCGGCAGCCTTCACTTTATTGAAAGAACAATTGATTGAAGTGTTGGATACGCTGACTGACAGGGAAGAAAAAGTTTTGCGTTTACGCTTTGGTCTGGATGATGGACGAGCAAGAACCTTAGAAGAGGTAGGAAAAGAATTTAACGTTACCCGTGAACGTATCCGCCAGATTGAGGCAAAGGCCCTTAGAAAACTGCGACATCCCAGCCGTAGCAAAAAGTTGAAAGATTATTTAGAATAAAAAAGAAAGCGGGCGAATTTCTATATTTTCGCCCGTTATTTTTTTAATATCAAAGGCATTAGGCGATACCCAGGGGATTTAGAAAATGTTTTGGTACTGTAAGGGGATTTTTTATTCTCAACGAAAAAAATAGGGAAGGCTAGTTTTTTAAGTGCTTTTTTTAGGGAATAATAAAGAAAATAATGATTTCGGGCTTTTTAATGGAAAGTGCGTTGTAAAGATATAACAATTGGAATAAACTTTGACATAGAGAGGTAAAACCATGGATATTTCAAAAAGACTGCAAAAGGTTGCGGCCTTGGTTTCCTATCCCACTGTGGCGGATATCGGAACGGATCACGGCTATGTACCTATATATTTACATAAAATGGGTAAGGTAAAAAAAGCGTTAGCCTGTGATGTAAGAAAAGGGCCATTGGAGAAGGCAAAGGAAAATATTCGTTTGTTTCAGGCTCAGGATGATATAGAAACTAGGCTGGGTAGTGGCCTTGTGCCTATAAACCCCGGAGAAGTTGAAACGGGGGTTATTGCAGGTATGGGCGGTATGTTGACAGTGCGGATACTTAAGGATAGCCCAGAGGTAGTTGCATCCTTAAAAGAGTTGATTTTGGCTCCGCAGCATGATGTGGATGAGGTGCGTCGATATTTGCATTCCGTTGGTCTGTGTATTGAAACCGAGCTTATGATGAAAGAGGACGGAAAATATTATAACATTATGAGGTGTGTACCTGGTGAGGAGCAGTATCCTAGAGAAATTGATTATTTATATGGAGAAAAGCTGCTCAAGCAGAAGGAGCCTTTGTTAAAGGAAGTTTTAACTGTACAGGAAAGAAAGTACTGCATTGTGGAACAAAAATTGATGGAAAGTGATACAGAAAATGCAAAAGAACGCTTGGTTCAAGTACAAGATAAATTACGTTTGATGAGGGAGGCGTTAGCATGCTGGTAACAGTCAATGATATTGTAAAATTTATGGATGGCTTAGCGCCAAGAAATTTGGCGGAAAGCTGGGACAACACAGGCCTTGCCATTGGAGACCCCGAACATCAAGTGAAAAAGGTTCTGGTTGCTTTGGACGTTACTGACTCGGTTATTGATGAGGCCATAGGGATTGGTGCTGACTTGATTCTGACGCATCACCCTATGCTTCTTTTTAAAAAGATAAATAGTATTACCAAAAAAGATGCCCTAGGTAACCGCATTTACAAACTGATTGAGAATGAAATTGCAGCCCTATCTGCCCATACCAATTTGGACATAGCCCAAGGGGGTATCAACGATGTTTTGGCAAACATGATTGGACTTGAAGATATTGAAATTTTAGAAGAAACATGGGCAGAGGAATTGAAAAAGATTGTAACTTATGTGCCAGAAAGCCATTTGGATGCAGTGCGTAATGCTATGTGTGATGCTGGAGGTGGGCATATCGGTCATTATTCTCACTGTACCTTTCAAAGTTCTGGGGAGGGGACATTTTTACCTTTAGCGGGTACGGCCCCCTATATTGGTGAAGAAGGGGTTCTGGAAAAAACGCCGGAGACAAGAATAGAGACTATTGCACCTTTTTCAAAGGTAGAAAAAATTGTTGAGTCAATGATAAAAGCCCACCCATATGAGGAAGTGGCATATGACATATATCCAGTGGAGCAAAAAGGCAGAAGAGAAGGCATTGGACGTATTGGGGATTTACCTAAACCCATGAGGTTTGCTGATTTTGCGATGCAATTAAAGCAGAAACTGAACATAGATGGGATAATCCGCCTTGTGGGAGATCCAAATCAAGAGATCAGGCGAGTAGGCCTCTGCACTGGTAGCGGTGTAGAGTTTGTGGCGGCGGCAAAGAAGCAGGGGGCAGATGCTTACCTAACAGGGGATTTAAAGTTTCATGAGGCACAAAGGGCCCTAGAGTTAGGCATTTGTGTGGGGGATATCACCCACTATGCCAGTGAGGTTATTATTGTGCCTGTTCTAAAAGAGGCCTTGCGCAAAGAGGCGGAGGAAAGAGGATGGGAACTAGAGGTTGTATGCTCCCAGATAGATGGGCAAACCTTTTGGACAATTTAATAATTTGGGGGAATATCACCCCATTAAACGGGAGAGGCTAGTTTCTGGTTTGTAGGAAGGGCCGATAGCCGTTTTCATTAGGGCGTATAATTTTTGGCTGATTGAGTTTTTTTTGATGGAAAAATGGGTTGAACTTTAACTAAGTTAGGAGGAGATGTTTTGGAAGAGTTGCAGATTAATGTAATGGGAAAAAGCACTATGGTTGTTCAGGGAACTACCTTCGGAGAGTTGGCAAGGGGCTTTCAGGATAAATGTTTAGGCAACATTATGGTGGCAAAGCAGGGAAACCAACTTCGGGAGCTTCGTAATGCGATTTATGATAATGAGCCCATTTCCTTTTTTGATATTTCTGATGCAGAGGGAATGCGGGTATACCATAGAGGGGTTTCTTTTTTGCTAGTTAAGGCGGTTTGGGATTTGTTTGGTGAGGATGCATCTTTGATTATTGAGCATTCATTAAGAGGAAATCTTTATTGTGAGATTACCAATCCCAAAATGGTTATTGACGATGCTTTATTAAAGCGTTTGGAAGATAAAATGCGGGAATACGTTAAGGGTGATTTGCCCATCATCAAGCACACTTTGCGTAGGGATAAGGCGATTCAGCTTATGAAAAAGCAAGGGATGCATGATAAGGTGGAACTCCTACGCTTCCGTCGTTCATCCAATGTGAATTTATATGAACTGGGCGGACTGTATGACTACTTTTATGGCTATATGCCCCTTTCAGCAGGAGCACTATCCACATTTGCGTTGAAACCTCTTGAAAATGGGTTTATGATCCACATGCCTGAGGCAAAAAATCCTCAGGTGGTTGCACCATATGTGAACCCAGAAAAGATTAGTGCGGTTTATATGGAGCAGATGAAGTGGTGTCAGCTCATGGGGGTTTCTAATGTTGCAGATTTAAACAACACCTTGGTTAGAGGGGAATTTGGTGAACTGATTAGAATTAACGAGGCATTGCATGAAAAGAAGATTGCCCAGATAGCTGATCAAATCTACCATAAAATTAATCAGGTCAAGGTGGTTTTAATTGCAGGGCCTTCCTCTTCGGGGAAAACTTCCTTTGCAAATCGCCTTTGCATTCAGCTTAGAGCATTGGGTGTTCGCCCCCACAAAATCTCTTTAGATGATTATTTTGTAAATCGAGAATTCACCCCTGTGGATGAGCTTGGGAACAAAAATTTTGAAAGCATTGATGCCCTAGACTTAAAGCAACTCAATGAAGATTTGAAGAGTATTATTGCTGGGGATCGGGTGGAGATTCCATCCTTTAATTTCGTCAGTGGAACCAGGGAGTATAGAGGAAACTATATTCAGCTGGATAAAGATGAGATTTTGGTAATGGAGGGAATTCACGGGTTAAATGATAAATTGACTTCGGAAATTTGCCCTGAAAATAAGTTCAAAATATTTATCAGTGCAATTACACAGTTAAATATCGACGATCATAATAGGATTTCTACATCTGATAGTCGTTTGATTCGCCGTATGGTTCGAGATAATCAGTTTAGAGGCAGAGATGGTGCGGCAACAATCGAATCATGGAATATGGTGAAAAAAGGGGAAGAGGAAAATATATTCCCTTTCCAAGAAAATGCTGATGCAATTTTTAATTCTGCAACAATCTATGAGCTAAGTGTTTTAAAACAATATGCAGAACCCTTGCTGTTTGCCATAGATTCATCTCAGCCAGAGTATGTAACTGCAAAGCGATTGATCAAGTTTTTAGGTTACTTTCTGGCGGCACCGGGCCTTGAAATTCCCAATAATTCCCTGATTAAGGAATTTGTTGGTGGTAGCTGTTTCAAGGTTTGACAATAGAAAGTGAATGGCGTATAATATGATTCGTGAGTAAGCTGGACAGTCGCGCCCCCTCAAAGGGTGAGGAAAGTCCGGGCTTCGTAGAGCAGGGTGCCGGCTAACGGCCGGTGGAGGCGACTCTAAGGATAGTGCAACAGAAATAAACCGCCTGTTTATGCAGGTAAGGATGGAAAGGTGGGGTAAGAGCCCACCGCTCTTCTGGTAACAGGAGAGGCTATGTAAACCCCACCCGAAGCAAGACGAAATGAAACATTAGGGTTGCTCGCCCTGTTTCAAGAAAAGTCGCATGATGCTGTTGGCAACAACAGACCAAGATAGATGGCTGTCTAAGACAGAACCCGGCTTATAGGCTTGCTCATATTTAAAATGATAAAGGGCCATAAATGTGTGGCATAATAGAAAATCCCTTGAATTCAGGTTCATTATATTATGGATGAAGCTTGAGTTTAGGGGTATTTTTATGCAAAAAAGACAGTGAATATGGAGGTTTTCAAGGGGATGGATTGAATTAGAAGGATGAGTTTTATGGTGGAAATATATAAAATTATGGAGATTTGAGGAAATAAATTAAATAGGGTGTATACAATATTTGTTCGGGGGGAATGTGAAAGGTATATTGCATTAGTTATGCATATAATATGTATAATTATAAAATTTTATTTTTAAAAAATAAATATTAATCTTCTTTTTTTAGAAAAAATAACTTTAAAATTGTATTATGTAAATTAAAAACGGCGAAAAATAATATATATATTTTTCTTTGTTTTTTGAAAGTTAAAGTATAGCTCAATGTTTTCAAAATTTAAAATTAAAAATGACGCCAAAATCTGTGTATAATTACATAACCAATGAGAAACCCATATATTTAGGGGTTTTTGAAAAAATGTGATTTCGTATTTCAAAATAATTATCAATATTTTTTTTCGGATTTAAATAAATAAATTCATTTAAAGAAAAAAAGTTTCGTGTAAGGAAAATATCGCCCCTGGCGTTTTAGATAAAAAATTAAACTTGCATGCTAAATATATAGTGGAGTTTGTGCGATTTTTAATGGGAAACTATGTAAAGGAATAAAATATTTATGAAAGTTTGGTTGAAATACAGCAAAAAGGATGTAAAGTGAATAAATATTTATTATATACAAATTTTAGTGCTTTAAAGTGTTGCAAACTCGGGTTATTCTGGTATAATAATTTCTAATTCCACAAACAAAGGAGGCATTTGAGATGTCATACGTTGATGAAATTTATCAGAGAGTTGTGCAGCAAAATAGAGGCGAGGTTGAGTTCCACCAGGCCGTAAAAGAGGTATTAGAATCTCTAAGATTAGTGATAGATAGCAAAGAGGACGAATATAGAAAAATTGCTTTGCTTGAACGTCTTACAGAGCCGGAGCGTATTATTTCCTTCCGTGTGCCATGGATTGATGACGAGGGACAGGTGCAGATCAATAAAGGATATCGTATTCAGTTTAATAGTGCCATTGGACCATATAAGGGTGGTTTGCGATTCCATCCTTCCGTAAATGAAAGTATTTTAAAGTTCTTGGGGTTTGAACAAATTTTCAAAAACTCCTTGACGGGTCACCCCATCGGTGGCGGTAAAGGTGGTTCCAATTTCGATCCTAAGGGTAAGTCTGATAGAGAAATTATGGCGTTTTGCCAGAGCTTTATGACTGAGCTTTACAAATATACAGGTGCGGCGCAAGATGTTCCTGCGGGGGATATTGGTGTTGGTGCCAGGGAAATTGGATATTTATTTGGCCAATACAAGAGATTAACCTCTCAATATGAGGGTATGATTACGGGCAAGGGTCTTAAGTTTGGTGGCTCTCTCGTAAGAACAGAGTCCACAGGGTATGGTGTGGTTTATATCCTAGAAGAAATGCTAAAGAAGAATGGCAAGGGGCTGGCTGGAAAGAAGGTTGTTATTTCTGGTTCCGGTAACGTAGCAATCTATGCCACAGAAAAAGCCCAGCAGTTGGGTGCAAAGGTTGTTGCATTAAGTGATTCTCAGGGATATATCTATGATGAGAATGGTATCAACATTGATGTTGTTAAGCAGATCAAAGAAATTCGTCGTGGAAAAATCGAGGAATATGTAAATGACGTGCCTACTGCAAAATATACAGCAGGCAAGGGTATTTGGTCTATTCAATGTGATATTGCATTGCCTTGTGCTACTCAAAATGAGTTGGACTTGGAAGATGCAAAAATGTTGCAGCAAAACGGCTGCATTGCAGTAGCAGAAGGTGCTAATATGCCATGTACCATTAAAGCAACAAACTATCTTCAGGAAAATAATATTTTATTTATGCCTGGTAAGGCTGCAAATGCAGGCGGCGTTGCAACCTCTGCTTTAGAAATGAGCCAGAATAGTATGCATCTGTACTGGACATTTGAAGAGGTTGAAGAGAAATTGAAGGCAATCATGGTTAATATTTTTGCAAAAGCGGATGATGCGGCAAAACGTTACGGGGTGCCTGGAAATTACGTAGTCGGTGCAAATATTGCGGGATTTGAAAAAGTTGTTGATGCAATGATTGCCCAGGGTATTGTTTAAAAGAATGCTTTCGTCTATGAAATAGACCACTATAAAGAGTAGTCCTGTTTGGGCCTACTCTTTTTTGTTGGTTGTTGTAATTTACCCCAACTGGAGAAGAGCAATTTGAGAGGGAGGTTTTCAACGAGAGGCACGCCTATTAGCGAATAATTTGCTTTACAGAAAGCTTATTGGTGTGTTATTATATGCAATAAATATAAATTATCTTTTGTCGAAAAAGTGTTTATTATATTTATTGTTTCTTTGGTAATTGATGAAGGCTCTTTTTAAAAGGAAAGAGCCTTTTTTTGTAAACAAAAATCTTTGTGGGGAAATGAGGCGTGACTTGTGAGGGATAATAGAAACATCATGCAAATTGTTTCAGGTGTTTATTTTCTAATTGTTGCCATTGTGCTTTTTTTATGGGCGCAGTTTTTCTCTGGGGATAGCCTAGTGAAGAATATCATTCCTGTTGCAGTGGTGCTAATTATTTTGTGGTTTTTATTAATTTATGTTGTGATGAAGCGGGAAAACAATGGTAAAAAGAGTGGAGAGGATGACAAACGATGAACGAACGAGTGAGAAAGATGCTACAATACAATCAGGTGTTTGTGGATAATGAGCTTTATTTAAAATATACTACTTCCAAGTATCCTGACCGAAAAATTGCGATTTTATCTTGTATGGATACTCGTATGACAGAGTTGTTGCCAGCGGCATTGGGTCTTAAGAATGGCGATGTGAAAATGATAAAAAATGCAGGGGGACAAATTAGCCATCCTTATGGGAGTGTGATTTTTAGTCTTCTGGTTGCCATTTATGAGCTAGGGGTAGACACTGTGCTTGTGGTGGGGCATGATGACTGTGGTGGCAAGGTTTTAAATGGCAGGGAGATTGTTGAGAAAATGAAGGCAAAGGGCATTACACAGGAAGCCTTGGAAGAAGTGGAAAAAAATCATCGCAATCCCATTGAATGGTTGACAGGGTTTGGAGATGTTTGTGATGCGGTAGAAAATACGGTGAAGATTATTAGAACCCATCCTCTTATTCATAGCGGAGTTGAGGTTTATGGTTTTGTAATGGATCCGGAAACTGGTGAGGTCCGTCCGGTTCATCATGTGTAGGCTATTTTTGTGGAAACAAGAGGGAAATTCTAAAGTGGTTCAAAAAATCATGGGGGAAATTGCAAGAAAAGACCCCGATAAGCAGTTGCCCTCGGTGGTGCATCCATCTGATGAGATGGCGTACCTTCTGGTGTCTCACCAAGGGAAAACAACAGCAGCGGTGGCGCGATGGGGATTTCAGATGTCTGGGGGCAATTTGGTTTATAACGCAAGGCAGGAAACAGCGTTAAGCAAGGGGATTTTTTCTAATTGCTTTCGGACTGCTAGATGCATTGTACCTGCCCATAGTTTTTATGAGTGGGATAAGGATCGCAATTGTTTTCAATTTTCCCCAGATAGCCAGGAGCTCCTTTATTTTGCTGGATTATTTCGTGTTAGGGCAGAGCAAACGGAGGTTGTGATTTTAACCACCCATAGTAGTGGGGTGGTGGGGGAAATCCATCATCGTATGCCATTGATTTTAGATGAAACACAGCTTAGGCCATGGCTCTATGATAGATCCGTTTCAGAGCAGTTTTTATCCCAAGGAATAATATCTTTAAAAAAGGAAATAGTTGAAGGATAAAAAAGACTTGAGAAAATCTTAAGTCTTTTTTATGAGGATAGAATTTAACCAAAAGTGTGATACAATAATGGAGTATGATTTTTTTGATGTTTAGACTAGCAAGTTGAAGATGGAAGGCATATTTTTTTATCAAAATATATCAGATTAACTAGGAGGGTTATATGAACGTAACATACTTTAACCATAGTGGCTTTTCAGTAGAAACAGAAAACAAGGTTCTTGTATTTGATTATTATTCTCAGGGTGGCCGTTTGGATTTTTTTGACCCTAAGGATTATATGGGAAAGGACATCGTATTCTTTGTATCCCACAATCATGATGACCATTTTGATTCTAGAATATTGCGTTGGGCAGAAAAGGCCACATATGTAATCTCTGATGATATTAAATTAGATGCTAATTTTAAAGGGAAAGTGCTATTTGTGGAGCCAAACCTAAGCTATTTCTTTCAGGGTATGACCATTGAAACTCTTCGTTCTAATGATGAGGGGGTTGCCTTTTTGGTGGAGGTGGATGGAAGAGTGATTTACCACGGTGGCGATTTGAATTGGTGGCATTGGAATGGGGAAGGCGATGCATTTAATGATGGAATTGCCAAAAGTTATCAAGAGGAGATACAAAAAATCAAGGGTAAGAAAATTGATGTTGCATTTATTCCTGCGGATTTGCGCCTGGAAGATAAATATTGTTGGGCAACAGACTATTTTATGGACGAGATTGGTGCTAAAGCTGTCTTCCCTATGCACTTTTGGGGGAAGTTTGAGGTTTGCCGAATGTTAAAAGAGAAGTCCTATGGGGATAGAATACAAAACATTACTGGATGCAACCAAGTATTTGTAATATAACAAAAGACTGCTTTGATAGGGCTGAATTGTAAGGTGGCTATGGTCTGCGATCTGTATAAATTTTGGATTTTTTTCCAATAATCTCTTTAGAGGGATTTACTAAGCTATTTTTAGCGTAATCATTTGGAAATTAGGAGTGACTGAACAATATGAAGGGCAAAAATTGGCGAGAGTACGAACCCGAAAAAAAGAGGAGAAAACGCCGCAAACGGAGAAAAGGTGGCCTAGTGGCTAAACTGATTTTGGCGGTGCTTCTTTTTGCGCTAGGATATGGTGGATTCCAGATATATTTTCATTACAGCAAACCCTATGTAATTGGGTTGGATGCAGGTCATGGGGGTATTGATACAGGTGCCACGGGCGTAATCAACGAGGTCGAATTGACTGAAAAAACGACGGAAAAACTCACAGAATTATTGAAAGCAGATGGACGGTTTCGTATTGTGCTCTCCCGCGATGCGGGAGAGGCAAAAAGTATTACCCAACGAAACGAGCTGTTTCAGCGGGCGAAGCCAGATTTGGTGCTTTCTATCCACGGGAATTCTAGTGAAGATTTAACAGCCTATGGTTTTGAGTGTTACCCTTCACCGCCGGGTAAGGAAAACCACAGTGATAGTTTGATTTTTGCCCAATACATAGCGAAAGAAATGGAATTAGCAGGAGCTAGGCTTAGGGGAACTGATGGCGTAAGATTTGGATATTATGTTTCTGATGTAGAGGGGAATACCTCAAAGCTGCTGCTTGATTCGACGGATACAGAGATCTATGATTATGATACATTTGGAATGCTAAAAAATATGCGTTGCCCGGCGGTGTTGGTAGAGCAGTGTTTTATAACCAATGAGCAAGATGTGCAAGAGTTTGGCATTGAAGAAGGTTGTGAAAAGGCAGCTCAGGCCTATTATCAAGGGATTTGTAACTATTTGCAGAGCATTGAAGTGAAATAGTAAACAACTTATACAATGAAAAAGGAGAAAAACGGCATATGGGCGGAAGAAAAAGGCAAGGCCTAGCCAACTCTGCTTTTATGCCTGAAGGAAACTGAATCGAGGGGGAGTTTTTTGCCTTGTGGATTGACATTTTTCCTTTAAATATGGGTAGGTTTAGGTAATAAGAGGGGGGATTGCTTTGGAGTGGATGGGCTGGTTTTGTTTTATTATTATGCTTTGCTATTCGTCATATCCTGGTAAGGTTAAAAAATTGGAAAGTAAAGTGAGAAAGCTGGAGAGAAGTGAAGGAGGGGAAACACTAGTGTCTAAACTAATTATGGAATTAATCGGTAAGAATTGCAAGATTAAATCGGAAGAGGATTTCATGTTTTCTGGTAACGCTGAGGTTGAATGCTCAATCATTGATGCAGATGATGAATGGATAAAACTTTCCTATTCTGACAAAAAAGGTGTGGTCAGAACGAAGATAGTGAGGATAGACGCCATTAAAAATGTGGAAATGATTTCAGAATAAATTAGAAAGATACAAAAAGGGCATCCTGGTATAAATCTAGGATGCCCTTATTTTAGTTCAATTTTAGCTTCGGGGTTTGATTTGTTACTCAACGTGTAGCTTTTTTGCCTCCAAACGGTGGTTGGTTGCCTCTCTAAGCAATGTGTAAATAACAGAAACGATTGGGATAAACACCAGCATTCCCACAATACCAAATAAGCTACCACCGATAGTGACTGCGGCTAAAACCCATAAAGACGGCAAACCAACGGAACCACCAACAACGTGGGGGTAGATTAGGTTTCCCTCCAACTGCTGTAAAACTAAGAACAAAATGATGAAGGTAAGTGCCTGCGCAGGGTTTACAGTCAAAATTAAGAATGCGCCAATAAAACATCCAATAAATGCACCAAAAATAGGAATCAATGCTGTAAAGGCGATTAATACACCTACTAATAATGCATAAGGGAAACGTAAGATAGTCATGGCAATGAAGAACATAGTTCCTAGGATTACTGCCTCTAGACACTGTCCAGTAAGGAAGTTTGTAAAAATTCTATGTGTTAGGCTACAAACATCAATGGTTCTCTGGGCATGCTTTTGCGGAAAAAATGCAAAAAGAAGCTTACGACTCTGTCTGCCCAATGTTTCTTTTTGAAGAAGGATGTAGCAAGCAAAAACAAATCCAATGAAGAAGGTTGTAAATGCGCTTACGATGCCTTTGGCCATGCCAATTGTTGAGCCAAGGAATGCACTGGCACCTGATTTGAAGAAGTCAACGACGCCTACGACTAGTTGATGCCAATTGATTTGTACGCTTTCTAACCAGGATAGTGCGTCGGGATAATCAACTAAAAAACGTTCCAATTTTTCCATCAAAGGGGGAACTTTATCAGGTAAAGATTGAGCCAGGTCAGCGACGGTGGTGGCAAGCTGAGGCAGCACCACGGCTGTCACAAGGAATAGTAAAGCCAGAACTAAGATAATAGCCAACAACAAGCTGATGGGATTTGACAGGCTTTCCAAACGCTGGGCTTTCTTTCCGGTAGCTGTTTTTAAGGGCTTTGCAAATACTAATTTTTGGAACAAATCCATCGGAACACTTAGGATGAAAGCTATGGCACACCCTAAAATTAATGGGAAGAAAATATGCAAAATAAATGCAGTTGAGTTAATTACAACGTCAAAGCGATAAACACCAATTAGGATAAGGACTGTGAATACAATCAGACCTCTTATTTTGCGGATATTATTTCGATCAAGATCCATGGAGACCTCCTTCTTTCTTTTGAAGCATTTTTGAGTAATATTTGGCAACAGTATAGCATGTACAATGGAAAATAGCAATTAAAAAACCCCTAATCTAATGGACTTATGAAAATCATGACACGCTGTTAACAAAGGGGGAAATTTCATTAATTATTTTATTTTGATACATCTTTATTTTTGTTTTTTAGTGGGGAGAACGTCGTAATTATGTATGTTTGTTGTGAGAGGTTTCCCTAAAAGCTATTTTTACTGGGTTTGTATGTCTTAAAAACTTGGGGGGGAGTGTTCTTATGAAGTGTTGGTATCTGTAATGGAAAATGGGTGCTTTAGATATTTTGCCTTAAAACTGTAAAAAGCAGTGCAAAACCGAGGAAAAATATACAAAACATCGTCATAAATCTACTGGAAAATGAAATAATTGATACCCCTTAGGTTGACCTGTTAACGGGCATGTAGTATCCTAATAACAGTAAAATGCAACATATAATGAGGTAAGAATATGACAATTGATATTTTTAAAAATTTACTCCTGAATTTATCCATGTTAGTAATTATTGCTCAACTTCTAACAAAAACAACATTCGTAAAGCAGTTTATGTTTGCGTATAAAACTGACTTAAAGTCAAGTCTTTTGTTAGCAGTGATCTTTGGGCTTATTAGTATTTTGTCGACCTACACCGGAATTAATGTAAATGGTGCTATTGTAAATACCCGTGTTATTGGTGTAATGTCTGGTGGTATTATCGGTGGGCCTATTGTGGGTATGGGGGCAGCCCTTATCGGGGGGGTGCACCGTTATTTTTTTGATGTAGGCGGTTTCACAGCGGTTGCCTGTGCGATTTCAACTTTCATCGAAGGTATCATTGGTGTTATGGCATCGAAATACTTAAAGAGAAACAATTGGAATAAAGGGGACATTTTTTTGTTGGCGGCATTGGCAGAAGTGTTTCAGATGGTAATTATTCTTTTGGTAGCAAAGCCATATCCTGATGCGTTGGCAGTTGTAAAAATTATTGCATTCCCTATGATTCTTTTTAATTCCACGGGTATGGTTATTTTTATCTCAGTATTTAATTCAATTTTTATTGAGCAGGACAATGAGTCAGCCAAAAGAATAAAGCTTGCATTTGATATATCTGAGCAGTGTTTGCCTTTTTTGCGAAAGGGAATGTATGATAAAGATAATATGAATGCGGTTTCCAAAATGATTTTGGAAAATTCGAAAGATGGTGGGGTTGTCATCACCGATAGAGAGCGAATATTAAGTTACGAGTGTGATGTGGTGCCCTTGCGGGTGGACTTCGAGGAAATTGGGCTACCACAGATTGTACAAACGGTTATCAATGAAGATGCGGTTAGCATTGCTGAGTCGGCGGGGGAAGATGATGTTTTTTATGAGCAACTGAAAAAGTTTACGATTGTTGGGGCACCCCTTCATAGCAAGGGCAGTGTAGTTGGTACCATTTTGGTTTTCACCAAGAAGTTTAAACTATCCACCCAAACGGATAAAGACTTTGTGGATGGATTATCTAAATTATTTTCAACACAGTTGGAGTTGGCAGAGGCACAGAAGCAGCGGGAGCTGTTGCAAAAAGCAGAGTTTAGGGCTCTTCAATCACAAATCAACCCCCACTTTTTATTTAATGCACTTAACACGATCACGTCCTTTTGTCGGGAAAAGCCAGATAAGGCAAGGGAATTATTGATTGCACTAAGCACTTACTTTAGAAATACCTTAAACACAAATCAGTATATGATTAATATTTATGACGAGTTTGCTCATGTAGATTCTTATTTGCAGTTAGAAAAAGCTAGGTTTGATGACAGGCTCACATTAGTGATTGACGTTCCTACGGATTTATGCTGTAAAGTTCCTAGCTTTATATTGCAGCCTATTGTGGAGAATGCGGTGAAACATGGTGCCATGAAGCGTAGCACAGGTAAGGTTGAGATTAGGGCAAGACAAACAAATGACTTGGTAACCATTTCTGTAAAGGATTCGGGATATGGCATCTCTCAAGAGATTATCGAGGCTCTGCATAATGATACTTTGGATAGCTGTAAGGTTGGACTATGTAATGTGGATAAAAGATTAAGAAGTATTTATGGACAGAAATATGCTTTGGATATTAGCACTTCAACATCAGGAACTGAAATCATCATAAGAATTCCATTGGACAAGGGGGAAGAAAAGGATGAAGATAGCAATTGTGGATGATGAAAGGCCATCCAGAAGTGAGTTAAGACATTTGATTACTGACTACTTGCAAGATGCGGAAATTATGGAGGCTAGTTCTGGCGAAGAGGCCATGAAATTGTTTTTGGAAGAAGACTTTGATTTGATTTTTATGGATATCAATCTTGGTGATGTGGACGGAACAACATTGGCGGCGATGGCAAAAAAAGCTCAGCCAAAGGTGGAAATTGTATTTGCCACAGCCTACAATAATTATGCAGAAAAGGCATTTGACATTGATGCGCTAAATTACATTTTAAAACCTTTTGATCCAAAACGCATTGAGCAGACCATACGTCGTTATATGAAAAAAAGAGAGGCCGTATGCGGCGGGAAAGAAGCTGTCCGTGAGGATGAGAAAACAACAATTTCTAAGATATCTATTAACAGTGATAAGAAAATGATTTTGGTGGATATAGCGGATATTGTGTACATCGAGACGGGCAACCGAGCTTGCATTGTGCATACAAAAACTAAATCCTATACAACGCCAAGTTCTATGAATTCCTTTGAAGAACGGTTAAAGGAAAATGGATTCTTCCGTATCCACAAAAGTTATTTGATTAATCTGAAGTTTGTAATTGAAATTTACCCGTGGTTTAACAATACCACTTGTGTGAAAATGCAGGGGTATGAAAAGGAGATTTTAACAGTGGGGCGAAATCAGATTAAAGAGCTGAAGCACCTATTTAGTATGTAACAGGTGTGGGAACTGGGTGGGCGGAGGATGCTGCCTAATCCATATAATAAATGTTAGTATAGGAGATAAAGAGCCATGTCTTTTGAAGAAGCGTGGCTCTTTTTGTCGTTCGGTGGAAAACAAAATTTGTTAGTGTTAAGATTTTTGAATTTTACTAAGAAACCAATGATTCAAAAATTTTTTCTTAAAAAGCCGAAAATAAGGGGTAAACGGTGCAATTTGGTTTTTTTAGAAGTTCCAAATGATATAAGAAATTAAGAAAAATGGAAAGAATTTATAATCTTTTTTGGAAATTGATTAAGAAATAATTAAAATATAGATGCATTTTGCACAGGGATTTTAACATTTGACACCTGGATTATAACCAGTGACACTAAAAAGCAGTACAAAAACCCCAAATTACGCTATTCTTTACCTATAAACATATTTCCGACGGAATATGTTGCTTATGCCGCCTGCAAAACAGACGGCATAAGTCCTGTCCACACGGACAGAAGAACTTATAAAATATCTATATTTAAAAGGAAGGGAAGGATAAGTTATGATTAGTTTCTTCGTATGTCTTGCAATTCTTATCGGCGGGTATATGCTGTATGGTACTTTTGTTGAGAGAACCTTCAAGCCCGACGACAGACCTACCCCAGCAACCACTATGGCAGATGGGACAGACTACGTAGTAATGAGTACTCCAAAAGTTTTCTTGATTCAGCTGTTAAATATTGCTGGGTTGGGACCTATTTACGGCGCAATTGCTGGTGCATTGTGGGGACCGTCAGTATTCTTGTGGATTACTTTCGGTACAATTTTTGCTGGTGGCGTGCATGATTACCTCTCTGGTATGATTTCTATGCGTCATAAAGGTACTAGTATTTCTGAGATTGTTGGTATCTATCTTGGACCCTTTATGAAAACAGTAATGCGTATTTTCTCCGTTGTTTTGCTGGTTTTAGTAGGTACTGTTTTTGCAACAGGCCCTGCATCTTTGTTGGCTATGTTGACACCTGATGCATTAAACGCAAAATTTTGGTTGATCGTTGTTATTGCTTATTATTTCTTGGCTACATTGGTTCCTATTGATAAGTTGATTGGTAAGATTTACCCTATATTTGGTATTTGTCTTATCATCATGGCAGTAGGTGTAGCAAGCGGTATCATTATTCAAGGATACACAATTCCTGAAATTACTTTTGCTAACCTTCATCCTGATGGCCAGGCAATTTGGCCTTTCATGTTTGTTACCGTAGCTTGTGGTGCTATTTCTGGTTTCCACTCTACACAGTCTCCTTTGATGGCTCGTTGTATGGAGCATGAAAAAGACGGTAAGAGAATTTTCTACGGCGCCATGGTAGCAGAAGGCGTTATCGCATTGATCTGGGCAGCAGCAGGTGTTGCGTTTTATCAGAGCACAGGCGGCTTACAGGAAGCTATTGCAAGACTTGGCGGCCAGGGTGGCGTTGTATATGAAATCTGTAACACTCTTCTTGGACCTGCAGGTGCAGTTATTGCAATGATTGGTGTTATTGCTTGTCCTATTTCTTCTGGTGATACAGCATTCAGAAGTGCTCGTTTGGTTATCTCTGACTGGTTCAAGATTGACCAGCATAAAATTAAAACTAGGCTTGCAATCACAGTTCCATTGTTGGCAATTGGTGCACTTCTTTCTCAGGTTGACGTAACAGTTATCTGGAGATACTTCTCTTGGAGTAACCAGACATTGGCTATGATTGCTCTTTGGGCAGCAGCAGCATACCTTCGTAAAAACGAAGTATTGCCTTGGATTGCTGCAATTCCTGCAACATTTATGTCCGCAGTAAGTTGTACATACATCTTGATGGCTCCTGAAGGATTTAAATTGAGTGCTGCAATTTCTTACCCCGCAGGTATTGCATTTGCAGTTGTATGTTTAGGTCTGTTCATGATTAAAGTTAAAAAAGTAACTCCATCTATGGAACAGAACAACGCAAAAACTTTTTAATATATAAAATGGAGGGGTCTTATGGCCTCTCCTTTTTTTGTTGGGAAAATTTATATTCTGGATAAACTACTTTAAGTTGTGACAACGGTGTGCATTTGGGATGAGGAAAGAGGTCCTTTCAGCTTAGTTAAAGATTGAAATATTTAATTGGTTGATGAAATAAAGTAGATGGGAAGAAATTTCAAAAATATAGCTTAGGGTTATATGGGTCTATTATGCTTTAAACCCTAAGGAAAAAGGGCTTTACAGCGGACAAGTTTACGTATAAACTATAATGAGTATTGTTTGATTTGCCAGATTAATCATGTGAAAGGAAGTATCGAAAATGGAAATTAGAACAAGATTTGCGCCTAGCCCTACCGGTTATATGCATATCGGTAACTTGCGTACGGCGTTGTATGAATATTTAATTGCAAAATCTCAGGGTGGTAAATTCATTTTGCGTATTGAGGATACAGACCAAGAACGTCTTGTTGAGGGCGCAACTGAAATTATTTACAATACCTTAAAGGTGACAGGTTTGCACCACGATGAGGGTCCTGACGTTGGTGGTGCCTATGGCCCATATGTACAGAGTGAAAGAATGGGAATGTACATGGACTATGCAAAGGAATTGGTAGAAAAGGGAGAGGCTTATTACTGCTTCTGCACAAAGGAAAGATTAGAATCTCTTAAAGAAAGCAACGGCGAGGGTGCTGCCTTTGCTAAGTATGACCGTCATTGCTACCATTTGTCTAAGGAAGAGGTGCAGGCGAAGCTGCAGGCTGGAGTGCCTTATGTTATTCGTCAGAAGATGCCAGATGAGGGAACAACAGCATTTAGTGATGTTGTTTATGGAGAAATTACAGTTGAAAACAAAGAGCTTGATGACCAGATTTTGATGAAAGCGGATGGTTTCCCTACCTATAACTTTGCCAACGTTGTGGATGACCACCTTATGGAAATTACACATGTTGTAAGAGGCAGCGAATATTTATCCTCCACACCGAAGTACAATTTGTTGTATAAGGCCTTTGGCTGGGATGCCCCCGTATATGTGCATTTGCCTGCTGTTATGCGTGATGCTCATCATAAGCTTTCTAAACGCCATGGGGATAAGTCTTTCGAAGACTTAGTAAGAGAGGGTTATTTGGTAGAGGCTATTGTGAACTATATTGCCCTGTTAGGATGGAGTCCATCTGATAATACAGAAATTTTCACACTGAAAGAACTGGAAGAAAAATTTGATATTGCTGGCTTAAGCAAGTCACCATCTATCTTTGACATTAAAAAATTGACATGGATGAATGGGGAGTATATGAAAGCCATGGACTTTGAAAAGTTCTTTGCTTTGGCAGAGCCTAAATTAAAAGAGGCTTTGGGTGAAACTCAGTTGGATTTGAGAAAAATTGCAGCTTTGTTGCAAAAGCGATTGGAAACCCTAAATGACATTCCAGCTTTGGTGGAATTCTTCAAGGTTTTGCCTGAGTATGGCACGGAACTATATACCCATAAGAAGATGAAAACAGATGATGCAGTTGCTTTGGCAAGTTTGCAGGCAGCAATTCCTGTTATGGAGGAATTGGCAGATTGGAATGAAACAGCAATCCACGACAGATTGATTGCCTTGGTTGGCGAGTTGGGCATTAAAAATGGCCAGTTATTATGGCCTGTAAGAACTGCTCTTTCTGGCGAACCCACTTCCCCTGGTGGTGCGATTGAGTTGGCAGACATCTTGGGGAAAGAAGAAAGCCTTCGCCGTATGAAAATGGGCGTTGAGTTGCTAAGCAAGTAACAGAAAAATCTGTTTTATTGTAGAAGAAATTTGTCGAGGCAATAATGTTTCATTGGAAAAAAGCCTGAGTATAAGGAAGTCTTATAACAGGCTTTTTTGTTGGGGAAAGGCTGGTTTTCTGGGGTTTTTTTGTGGTAACGATAGGTGTTAAGATTCTGTATAGAGTTTCTTAATGGAATTGACGGTTTTTGTCCATGGTTTCTTCAAAAAGATATGATATCTTATATATATGAAAGAGTTAACAAGCCATTAAGGCTTTCATATATATTCGGATTATCTAAAATCATAGATATCCCCTCCCCCTTAAAAGAACAGGCGATGATTACAGTGGTATGGAACTTTAATCATCGCCTGTTCTTTATTTCTTTTCAGTAGTTGAAAGGTATTCCCTTAGGGATTTTGACAAACCTGAAAGATATAAAATTTCAGGTAATAAGATTCGTCCGCCGCCCAAAGAATGGGGTGGTCAGGAGATTGGGTACGATACTCCACCTGACGTAAGCGTTTATGCACATTTTTTGCCGCTTGGCCTACGGTTTGTGTGAATAACTCGTAGCTCATAAAGTGGGAGCAGGAGCAAGTTGCCAAGAACCCGCCGTCCTTAATCAGCTTCATGGCTCTTAAGTTAATTTCGCGGTATCCTTTTACAGCATTTTTAATGGAATTTCTGGATTTTGTAAATGCAGGAGGGTCCAAAATAATTACATCAAACTTTCTTCCTTCAGCCTCAAGGCGGGGAAGTAGCTCAAATACGTCCTCACACTGGAAATGAACTACGTCTGCCAGGCCATTCAGCTTAGCATTCTCCGTTGCCTGATCGACAGCAAGCTGGGATGCATCTATGCCCAAAACATTTTTAGCTCCGGCAATACCAGCGTTTAGAGCAAAGGAGCCTGTGTGGGTAAAGCAGTCTAAAACGTCAGCACCTTTGCAAAGCTTATGAATGGCGGCACGGTTATATTTTTGGTCGAGGAAAAAGCCTGTTTTCTGTCCATCTTCCACGTCGACAATGTATTTTACACCGTTTTCTATGATTTCTACTTTTGTATCAAAAGGCTGACTAAGGAAGCCCTTAGCACGCTCCATGCCTTCTTGAAGGCGTACTTTTGCATCGCTTCTTTCATAGATGCCTTGGATTGCAACTCCATCTTTTTCTAGGGTTTCAACCAAAAGTCTGACGATGGTATCTTTCATTTTATCGATACCTAAAGCCAAGGATTGTACAACTAATACGCCAGAAAATTTATCAATAATCAAGCCGGGTAGAAAGTCTGCTTCGCCAAAAATAAGGCGGCAAGAAGAGGTATCGACAGTTTTTTTTCGGTATTCCCAAGCTGCCTCCACACGTCGACGCAGGAAATCCTCATCGATAACGGTATTTTTATCTCTGGTCATCATACGGATGGTAATTTTAGAGTTGTTGTTATAAAAGCCTATTCCCAAGGGATAGCCATCAAAGTCCAAAACAGAAACCAATTCTCCATTGGTAATATCTTCACTGGTATTGGCTATTTCATTGTCGAAAATCCAAAGGCCGCCGGCCTTCAGCATACGACCTTCGCCTTTTTTGATTGTAACTACTGGTAAGTTCATGGGGAGGGTCCTCCTTTATCTATATGGTTAAAAAAGGAGTGTATAAAAACACTCCTTTTAGAGTGTCGACAAAGTCAACACATTTTACTCTTTTTAAAATATTAATTTCTGTTGTATTTGGAGGTGGCGTTTGAGTAAACAGGGAAACAGATTTTTTGTCCATATTCTTGTAGACACCTCTCAAGGATTATCGTATTTACGAGCGGAAAGGAGTGTTAAAAACACTCCTTTCGTCACGAACAATTAGTTTGCAAAATTGTTGAAGTAATTCTGAACCAAAACGATAGGTGTACCTTTGTCACCGCTACCGCTAGTCAAATCACAAAGGGAACCAATGAGGTCTGTAAGGCGACGAGGAGTTGTGCCTTCGGAAACCATGTTGCCCTTTAAGTCAGTTTCTTTTGCTTTGATACGATGACGAATTGCTTCTTCCAGTTCTGCACCGGAAAGATCAGCAAAGTCGTTATCTGCTAAATATTTTAACTTTACTTCATTAGGTAAGCCTACGAGGCCTTCTGTGTAACCCGCACCTACAACGGGGTCAGCTAATTCCCAAATTTTTCCCACTGGGTCTTTGAATGCGCCGTCGCCATAAATCATAGCTTCAACTTTAACGCCTGTGCGTGCAATCAATTCTTTCTGAATCTGTTCAGCAACTTCCTGAGCATTTTTAGGGAAAAGTTTAACAGTTGTTTCTGTTGCTTTATTGGAGCCCAATAAACCGTAAGAGGGGTTGAAACCACTGCCGTTTACGGATTCATTCAAAATTTCGCTAAGGGTGCAAACTTTGTCTCCACCAGCAGCTAAGATGCGACGTTTGGAACGTTCTCTTGTGTGGATATCACAGCAAAGTACGTTTTTGGTAAACTTCACGATTGCTTCGGGGTGATTAGCAAAAATGATTTCAGCTTCTGCGCCTTCTTCTTCGATCAAGTTTTTGTAGTAATCAACATAATCAACGCCTGTGAAAGGGTGCTTGATGTAGCCGAATGCGTTTCTGTATGCATCTAATGTCAATACATCTGTGTAAGGGTTAATACCGCTATCGTCCAAAAGGTCCATATCAAAAAGGTGGTTACCAACTTCATCAGAGGGATAGCTTAACATAAGTACAACTTTTTTTGCACCTTTTGCAATGCCTCTTAAGCAAATTGCAAAACGGTTTCTGCTGAGGATGGGGAAAACGACACCGATTGTTTCGCCGCCTAATTTTGTTTTAACATCTGCTGCAATGTCTTCTGTGGAAGCATAGTTGCCATCTGCACGAGCTACAACTGCTTCTGTTACGCATACTACGTCGCGATCCTGAAGCTGAAAGCCATCAGCAGTTGCTGCAGCTAAAACGGAGTCTGCCACGATTTTTACGATATCATCGCCTTGACGAATGATGGGTGCTTTAATACCTCTGGAAATTGTTCCTGCCATTTTGAAAAACCTCCTAAAATTGTTCATTTCAATCTTGTGGGCTTTGCCCAAATTTTATAAAATCCTATGAAATTTGCATAAAAAAATCCCGTAAGACGGGATTGAAGGCAAGTTTCTTTTTTAGTTCGGGGGTGAAGCATTATTTCAATCACCGACAGGAGTCATTTTATCAGACAAAAGGTCGGTTTGTCAATGTTTTCAGGGGTTTTGGTCATTTGGAAATAAAATAGGGGTATCAGTTTTTCTGATACCTCTATTGTTGTATACAATTATTTTTTATCCATTTTCACTGCGGTTTCCAGAGCGATTTCCATCATCTGGGTGAATGTTGTCTGGCGTTCTTCCGGAGTGGTTTCTTCGCCAGTCAAAGGTTTATCTGAAATAGTAACCAGAGCCAATGCACGTTTACCTAATCTGGTTGCATTCATGTACAATGCAGCAGCTTCCATTTCTACGCAAAGGATGCCCATCTTTGTCCAATTTTTCATTACGTCAGCACGGTCATCATAGAAGGTATCAGAGGATAAAATATTGCCCACTTTTAAGTCCTTCCCAAGTTCCTTTGCAGAGTTTACGGCTGCAGTTAACAGGTCAAAGTCTGCCAAGTTGCAGAGGGTTCCTGGAACTTCATACTGTGCGCCGTAGTTGGAATTTGTGCTTGCGCCCATCCCAGCAACAATGTCACGCAGCTGTAATTTATCGTTAAAAGCACCTGCAGAGCCGATTCGAATGATATTTTCTACATCGTAGAAAGAATAAAGCTCATAGCTGTAAATGCCCATGGAGGGCATACCCATGCCGCTGGCCATTACGGACACCTTTGTGCCCTTATATGTGCCGGTATATCCTTGAATTCCTCTAACATTATTGACTAAAACAGCATCCTGCAAAAATGTTTCGGCAATGAACTTTGCACGCAAGGGATCACCAGGCATCAAAACGGTTTTTGCAAAATCTCCTTTTTCGGCAGAAATATGTGGTGTTGCCATAAGAAACTACCTCCTTAATTTTCGTTATGTTACAGTTTTGCTTTTTTTCTTCTTTACTATACCATTTATTTGGAAATAATGGAATAGTCCTTCCGAAAAAGACGATTTGGCAACGAAAAAACATGGAAAATCGGTGTTTTTCGTGAAAAAGACTTGACTTTGCGTGGGGGGTATGGTATGTATGAAGGACAGTCGGTTTTAGCCGACGGAAAATTTATGTAAGATAGAGGTGCGATGCTCATCAGTAGTCCTTCAACAAACGTCAAGGTGACGGAAGGGGAAAGGGATCATCGCCGAAGTTAAGTTTCTCTGCCTTGGGAGGACTTGGCTGGTGCATTGCAAAAAATGTAATGTGCTGTCACTTATGTGGAGCGCTATCGGAAACTCGGAACATCCAAATGACATTAGGATTATTCTGAAGCCATGCGCCGCATGGCTTTATTTTTTTGCTTCTGGACTATAATAAATTTAAAATTCAGGGGTAAAAAACTTGCAACGCTTGCGGACAAAACAGCTGTTATTGAGCCGCTAGTGTGCGGTGGTTGTGAAGCACAATCTTGTCTTGAAGTTTCCAAAGCGAACGGTATTATTTATCTATTTTTATGGTTCCAGAAAGGGGAAGGGATATGAGAAACACAAACAAAAACCCTATGATCAACAAGATCGCAGTGTTTTTGCTTTTGGCTATGGCAATGACATTTACTGTTTTTGCCGGCGAAGCAGGAGCGGGGGAAGTAAGTAACATGTATGCAACATTTTGGTCATTGGTGCCTCCACTTGTAGCAATCATTTTGGCACTGATCACAAAAGAGGTTTATTCCTCATTGTTTGTAGGTATTATCGTGGGTGCGTTATTCCACAGCAATTTTAACCTTAAGCAAGCTTACCTGACAATCTTTACAAATCAAACGGATGGCGGTTTGTTGGCAAAATTAGCTGACAGCTGGAATGTTGGTATTTTGATTTTCTTGGTTGTACTGGGTATTATGGTATCTTTGATGAACAAAGCAGGTGGTTCTGCGGCTTATGGGGCATGGGCTCGTGATAGAATCAAAACAAGAAAAGGTGCATTATTATCCACCTTTATGCTTGGTGTTTTAGTATTCGTAGATGACTACTTCAACTGTTTAACAGTAGGTAGCGTTATGCGTCCTGTAACAGATACCCATAAGGTATCCCGCGCAAAGTTGGCCTATATCATTGACGCCACAGCGGCACCTATTTGTATTATTGCTCCAATTTCCTCTTGGGCTGCAGCGGTTGCAGGTGTGGTTGAGGGTGTAAATGGTTTGGATTTATTTATTCGTGCCATTCCATATAACTTCTACGCATTATTGACAATAGTTGCAATGCTTACATTGACAATTACGAATTTTGACTTTGGTCCTATGCGTTTGCATGAAAAGAATGCTCAGGAAAATGATGATCTTTTCACAACAGATTCCAGACCTTATGCAGACTCAGCAGAGAGTGTTGTAACAGGTAAAGGAAAAGTTATTGACTTAGTATTACCTGTTATTGTATTGATTGCTTGTTGTGTAACAGGCATGATTTATACAGGTGGTTTCTTTGAAGGTGAATCATTCATTAACGCTTTTGCTGGTTGCGATGCTTCCGTAGGTTTGTTATTAGGCTCCACAGCGGCATTGTTGATTACTTTCTTGTTGTACATCCCACGTCGTGTATTAACATTCTCTGAATTCATGTCTTGCTTGCCTGACGGCTTTAAGGCAATGGTACCTGCAATTTTGATTTTAACCTTTGCATGGACATTGAGTGGTATTACTGGTTTGTTGGGTGCAAAAGAATTCGTAGCAGGTCTGTTAGCAAGCAATGTTGGTATGCTTCAGATTTTGTTACCTGTAATCGTGTTCATGATCGCAGTTTTCTTGGCATTTGCAACAGGTACTTCTTGGGGCACTTTTGGTATCCTCTTACCAATCGTAGTTCCTATTTTGGACCCTACAAGCGAACTGTTGATTATTACAGTAGCTGCAACATTAGCTGGTGCTGTATGTGGTGACCATTGCTCACCTATCTCAGATACTACAATTATGGCGTCAACAGGTGCACAGTGTGATCATATCAACCATGTTTCCACTCAGTTGCCTTACGCGTTAACCGTAGCTGTTGTTTCTGCAATTAACTATATTTTGGCAGCAGCAATTCAGAACTGGATGATTAACTTGCCTATCGCAATCATTTCTATGATTGTAACAATCTTGGTAATCAAAAAAATATATGATGCAAAAGAAAAGAGAGCATAAATCAAATTCTCTCAATGAGAAAAAGCAGATGGGTTAACCCATCTGCTTTTTTATGATGTAGCAGAAAAGGACGCCAATGGGTTATTTGAAAATCCCGTAGCGTCCTTTTGTTTATGTATCTTAGCCTTTTTGTGTCATAATATGTTTGGCAACTTTTACGTCTTCTCTTTTAATATGGTTGATAAGCCAGCTTCCCAATTGCATATTGATTTCTCCAACTAGCTGAATGGTAGGGCCATTGGCTTTCAAACGAGTGGAAATATCATCTACTACTTTAATGAATCCTTCATGATATTTTTTGTGGTTATCAAAGTCAGGATATTTATATTTTTGCTGCAAAACCTGTTCGTGGGCAAAGTGAGTCTTAGTGTACTGGTTTAAAAAATCCATGGTATTGGAAATTTCAGCTCGACCCTTACCAGAGGAACATGCCTCTAAGAGGTTGTTAATTGCCTGAATCAATTCTTTGTGTTCAGTGTCAATCTGTGTATTTCCTGTTTCCAGGTCTTTTGTCCATGTGAAAGCCATGATGTACCTCCTTGAATTCTGAATGCATTATTTAACTAAATATGAAAAAGATACCAAGTGATCTTTTATGTATATCCTACCACATTTCACTCTGTGTGCAAAGCGTTTATAGAAGTTAATTTATATTTATTATTACATAATAGTATTATTCTATAAATTGTAAAGTTTAATTAAAAAAGAAAACAATATAGCCGCAGAATACTTGCGAAAACCCATCCTTTCCAGTAATATAAAAAAACAACAAAATAAAAGGCGATTTTTTGTTAAGGTCTTGAATATAGCTAAATTTGCGTTGCACTTGTAAAAAAGGATCATACTAGTGTTTGGAGTCACCGAAGAAAATTAGAAGTTTACGCAACGTGTTTGATCTCATTGAATTAGGAGGAATGAAATATGTTTTGGATAGGTTGTCATTTATCAGCATCCAATGGATATCTGGCCATGGGGAAAGAGGCAGAGAAAATTGGGGCAAATGTGTTCCAGTTTTTTACTAGAAACCCTAGGGGCGGAAATGTGAAGGCCTTAGATAAAGGGGATATAGATGCATATATTGCTTTTGCAAAAGAGCGTGGCTATGGCACATTGCTAGCCCATGCACCCTATACTATGAATGCTTGCTCGGCAGATGAGGGACTCAGGGCTTTTGCCAGAAGGGTGATGGAGGAGGATTTGGAAAGGTTGGAACTCTTGCCTGATGTTTTGTTCAATTTTCATCCTGGCAGCCATGTAAAGCAGGGAGCAGATGAGGGAATCCGTATGATTTCTGAAATGTTAAATGAGGTTTTGAAAAATGGAGGGAAAACTCCCATCTTATTAGAAACTATGGCGGGAAAAGGGAGTGAAGTAGGTAGAAGTTTTNNAAAGGTAGTGAAGTAGGTAGAAGTTTTGAGGAAATACGAGAAATTATTGATAAGGTGGACGGCCATCAGCGAATGGGTGTATGTCTTGATACTTGTCATGTCTATGATGGCGGTTATGACATAGTGGAAAATTTGGAGGGCGTTTTGGAGGAGTTTGACAAGGTGATTGGCCTGGAAAGGCTCCGCGCAATCCATTTGAATGATAGCAAAAACCCTATGGGAAGCCATAAAGATCGTCATGAAAAAATTGGAGAAGGCTCTTTGGGGTTGGAAGGAATTTCAAAAATTATAAACCACCCTAAGCTTTTGAACTTGCCGTTTTACTTAGAAACGCCCAATGAGCTGGATGGGTATGCGGAGGAGATATCATTGTTGAAGGGACTTAGAAAAGAGGGGTAGAATGGAAAAGATATGTTTTTATCACAGCCCTATTGGCATTTTAACTCTGGCAGAGGAGGATGGATTCCTTACTAGGCTAATTTATCAAGAGAAAGTAATAACGTCCCATATCGTTGAGAAAACACCGTTGCTGAGGGACGCAGAGGAACAGCTGGAGGAGTATTTCAAAGGAGAGAGAAAAGAGTTTGACCTACCCCTTAGCCCAAGGGGCACGGAATTTCAAAAGAAGGTATGGCAAGCCCTTCTTCAAATTCCCTATGGGCATACAGCTTCCTATGGTGATATCGCAAAGCAAATCTCAAATCCCAAGGGGTGTAGGGCTGTTGGCGGTGCCAACAACAAAAACCCAATATCTATTATTATTCCCTGTCATAGGGTAATTGGAACCAATGGTAAATTGGTGGGATATGGTGGTGGATTAGAGAATAAGGTTTACTTGTTAAATTTAGAGGCAAATAACGTATAATAAAAAAGCTGTTGGTAAGGGGGAGCCTTTTGCCAACAGCTTTTGATTTTTATAATGATAAGTTTAGGATTGAGCTTTTTCAGTTTTGTAAATTTTTGGTGCATAGCCTGCCATAATACGGATAACAATAATTTCTACTACGGTCATCAAGCATACCTGCATGATGCGAGTGGGCAACAATGCCCAGAATGGTGTGCCGTATAACATGGAAATCCAAAGGGTATTTAGGAGCAAAGAGCCAATGATCTGAGTGACAATAGCTGCCAAAACAACATTTTTCAAATCAGCTTTTTTGTAGAGAAAGATGCCGTACAGCAAACCGTTTAAAAATGCAGTCAACGTAAATCCAGGAAAAAACTGGCCGATGGGGAATAAAAGCGCCCCGAGAAAGTCAGCCACTGCTGCTACAATAGCTGCTGGGATTGGCCCCAAAAGCATACCTGCCAATGCAACGGGGACAAAAGCAAAACCTATTTTTAGGTTCCAAGCCGCAATGGAAAGAAAGCGAGACAAAATAATGGAGATTGCCACCAAAAGTGCCATTATGACAAGGCGCTGGGTGTTAGAATTTTTTTGTTGCATGAAAAAAAGACCTCCTTCTGTGGTTGCGGGGCCTTTATTTGAAATAAAAAACCCCTTCATTATCATTGAAAAATACGCAAATACCCCCGAACAGAATACAAAAAATTCTGGGGGTTGCTGTGATAATAAAGAGGTTATCGCTTCTTCATTATTTAACAGCGGGATGCGGGTTCTGCACCGCAAGGAAAAACCTTTTCGTTCTCGTGGCAACTCCCCGTCCACAAGACACTTAACGCACAAAGCCCTACTCTGTATTTGCACATGGTTTCCCATGCAAAATTATTTTACCACCCTTTGCTTTATAGGTAAATAGGCTAAATTACAGAACGAAAGCCCGTGTAAAGCTATATTTTGAGTCAAATGTACCCGCTAATAAAACTTTACCCATATCCATACCAAATTCTTTCGTCAGTTTTACAAATAGTCGGTCGCTTTCCATAAAGCCGCCATTGGAAAAGCAAAAGCACATGGCAAAAGCGTCTTTTGGAATTTCTCCAAACTGCTCTTCGGCGATGGAAACAATTTTCTCCCTTTTTTCCTCTGAAAGTTTTTCTTTAAGTTCGGAAAGCTCAAAGTCTAAGTGTAAAAAGCCTTGGGATGCATAATAGATAGCTGTGATAAAGTCGGCTAAATCTGCATCTGAACGAAAAGGCAGCGTATTCTTTGTTGGTCGTGGAAAATTACCAACTGTGCAAACGAACCAAGGGGCTTCTCCGGCGGAGAAGGATGGTGCATATAACTTTTTTGTTAGTATATTTGTTTCATTTATTGCAAATACCAAAGTATTGCCAGTGATATTAGAAACCAGAGGAAGCTTTTTTTGTTTTAGAAGAGATATTAGGTTATCGGTACCACCGAAAAGGTAAATACCATCTGTATGAAAACCGAGCATAGAGTGCCCTCCTTTTTTGATTTTGTAATAGTTCTATTGTAATATAGAGTAGTGAAAATGAAAAGAATGTTTTTATACAGGAAAAACGCTAAAAAAATCGAAAAATATTGACAGTCTATTTGGAAAATTGTTATAATTTAGGATAGCTTTTTTATATGATTTTGCGAAAGATAAAGACGTATGTCTTTGAAACGGAGGATAGAAAAATGTTGGAATTGAAAAACGTCTCTTTCTCAGCCGATGGGAAGGAGATATTGAAAAATATTAATTTGGTCATTGAGGATGAAAAATTTGTGGTAATCACAGGGCCCAATGGCGGAGGTAAGTCCACTTTGGCTAAAATTATTGCAGGGATCGAAAAACCAGAAAGTGGACAAATTTTATTAGATGGACAAGATATTACCGATTGGGGTATCACAGAACGTGCCAATGCTGGTGTTAGCTTTGCTTTCCAGCAACCTGTACGCTTTAAGGGGGTAACCGTTAAGGATTTGGTGACCCTTGCCAGTGGCAAAGATTTAAGCACGGCAGCAGCCTGTGATTATTTGGCGGCTGTTGGTCTATGTGCTAAAGATTATATTGACCGTGAGGTGAATAGTAGTCTTTCTGGTGGCGAATTAAAGCGTATCGAAATTGCAACTGTTATGGCTAGAAAAACAAAACTTACTTTGTTTGATGAGCCAGAAGCGGGCATTGATTTATGGAGCTTTAAAAATTTAATTGATGTATTTGAGAAAATGCATGAAGAAATTAAAGGTTCTATTTTGATCATTTCCCATCAGGAGCGTATTTTGAATATTGCTGATCAGGTAGTTGTGATTAGCGGTGGACAAGTTGCCAAGGTTGGCACAAAAGAGGATGTTTTGCCCGGATTATTTGGCGTGGATTCCGGTTGCAGATATTTTAAGGAGGCACAGCACCATGTTGAATGATGTAATCAAAAACTTACTTGCCGAGGTTGCGGGAATTGCAAATATTCCCACTGCAGGGGCGTTTAATATCCGTAGTAACGGCAAAAGTGCAGGTAGAAATTCCACAGAAACCATTCAGATTGTTTCTAAAGAGGATGGTTCAGGGATTGATATTATTATTAAGCCTGGCACAAAAAACGAAAGTGTACACATCCCTGCATTGATTTCAGAAACAGATATGCATGATGTGGTTTATAACGATTTTCACATTGGTGACGATGCAGATGTAACCATTGTAGCTGGCTGTGGCATTCACAACTGTGGTAGTGGCATATCTCAGCATGATGGTATCCATCGCTTCTTTGTTGGAAAGAATGCAAAAATCAAATATATTGAAAAGCATATCGGTGAAGGGGATGGCAATGGGCAGAATATAATTAACCCCCAAACTCATATTATTGCAGAGGAAAACAGTTATATTGAGATGGACACTGTTCAGTTAAAAGGCGTTGATTCTACTAAGCGTATTTCCAGTGCAAAGTTGGCGGATGGTGCAACCGTTGTGATCAAAGAAAAAATTATGACCCATGGGGATCAGTATGCAGAGACTTCTTTTGACGTTGATTTAGACGGTGCAGGCAGTAGCGCGAAACTGATTTCCCGTTCTGTTGCCAGAGATGCATCTAAGCAGTTGTTCCGTTCCAAACTTTGTGGAAACAACGCTTGTTATGGTCATTCCGAGTGTGATGCAATTATCATGGATAACGGCATTGTGGCGGCAGAACCAGAAATTATTGCAAACGATGTGGATGCAACCCTGATTCACGAGGCTGCTATTGGTAAAATTGCAGGTGACCAGCTGACAAAGCTAATGACCTTGGGTTTAACTGAGAAAGAGGCAGAATCTCAAATTATTAACGGGTTTCTAAAATAAAATAGCGTCCCAAAGGAGATGGGTATGTGAGCAGTACGGTAAAAAAGGAAATTATCAGCTGGATAAAAACAATCCTTTTGGCTGTGGTATTGGCTGGATTGGTGAACACATTTTTAATTGTGAATGCACAGGTTCCCACAGGCTCTATGGAAAATACCATTATGACTGGAGATCGTATTTTGGCTCTTCGTACGTCATATTGGTTTGATGAACCACAAAGAGGGGATGTTGTCGTATTCCGTTATCCTGATGATCCGGAGGGGAAAACCTTATACGTAAAACGAATTATTGGTATGGGTGGCGATGTGGTCGAGGTTGAAAACGGCAACGTTTATATCAACGGCCAGGCTTTAGAAGAGCCATATATAAAAGAAATAACTCAGGGGAATTTTGGACCTTACGAGGTGCCAGAAGGTAGTTATTTCATGATGGGGGACAACCGAAACAGATCTTTGGATTCCCGCTATTGGGAAAATCAGTATGTAGAGCCAGAAGCAATTTTAGGCAAGGTTGTATTGCGTTACTTCAGGGGCTTCAAATGGATTTCATAATAGGAGGGAAAGAATATGAGCAAAAAGGACAAGCTGCTATTAACTTTTCTTGGGTTTTTGGTGGTTGTGGCTTTCGTAGGTGGTTTGATTTGGAATAACAACAAAACATTTACCACTGAAAAGTGGGTAAACTATGAAGGAAATAGTCGTCAAGCCATTGTAAAAAACTTCTTGGATAGAACTGTTATTGACGGACTGCCTGAGGAAGAATTAATTGGTTATCTCGGAGAGCCGGATAGCCAAAAGGAAGAAGACCTGATTTACTATTTGGGCACACCCAGAAGTTTGTTTGGGGGCAGAGATGGTGAAGAGGAGTATCTAATTTTTACTTTTGCAGATGGAAAAGCCGTAGACGTAAAGAAGGTTACTGCGTCTGCATTGGCATCAGAATAGGAGATGACCAGTATGAAGTGCCCCTTTTGTGGAGAACAAATGACCGAAGGTTCCTTAGAATCCGGAAGATGCTTTATGTGGAAAGCGGAAGATGAACGAGGCAAAAAGAAGGAGTATCTATTGACCAAGAACTACATGGGTGGTGCAAAGCTTAAGGGTGAAATCTGCCCTTATTGCCGCAAGTTGGTTTTGGAAATACCTGAAAACCATTACTAAGAGATTTTTTCCCCTTTGAAATAATTATTAAAAAACTCTTATTTGTGGCAGGATACATAACATAGATTAATTTAAAAGGAGGAGTTAGACATGAAAGCAACAAAAGATATGACAATTGGTGAACTTTTAATGATGGATAGAGGTGCAGGTGCAATTTTGATGGAAAATGGCATGCATTGTGTTGGCTGTCCTTCTGCTGCAGGTGAAACACTGGAAGAAGCAAGCATGGTACATGGCATGGAAATTGACAAACTTTTAGCTGATATTAATGCTTATTTAGAAAGCAAAGGCGAATAAGATCAATTTTGTTTTTACCTTACTTTATTTGTTATGGCTCCAATAGGGCAAGTCGATGAATAAAGGTTTGGAATTAGAAGTTTAATTTGGTTTTAAAAAGGCTGTAATGGAATTTTCCATTACAGCCTTTTATTATGCTTGTATTTCTGGATTGTTATTATGGGTTTGAAGCTGTTTTTCTAAAATGGTATAGTCAACACCGGTGACTTTGTTTGGCCAGTTTTCCTTTACAGCTTTCATTTGTTCATTTGCATCATCCCATCGGCCTTCTTGAATGGACTCGAAAATTTGTACAAAGGCATTCAGTCGGGGTAAATTTCCACCCATAGGAAGACTTAAGAAACGCTTTTTGTATTTTTTGATTAAATCCAGAGCTTGCTCATTTTCGCCCAAATGAATCATTACATAAGCAAGGTTTAAGAAATAAACAGCACCATTGGCTTTTTTCAATGCACCACCATTGATACCTCTAAGTTTCTGTTTTGCTGTTACATAGTCGCCCTTTTCCATATAAGCAACAGCAATGTTCATTGTGAGCATAGAACGGATGTTGTTGGGACGTTTTCCCTCCAACAATTTCTCTGTTTCAGCAATATAAGCATCTGGATCGGATTCCATAAGAGGTAAAATTGCATTTACCTTTTGCGCAAATTTTTTAAACCAGTGAGCATAGTATGCAAGGCCTAAACCCATTGCAAACATAATTAGGTAAAAAACAATTTGCCCATTGTTGCCCAAAATACTGCCTGCCCCTAAAAGAATAAACATTGCTAATAACGCTAATACATACAACATCTTCATTTCTGACTTCCTCCTTTGTTCTACTGTAATTCCTCCCATTGGGAGTAGAGCAGTTCCAACTTCTCTTCAAGTTTTGTTTTTTCCTCGAAGATCTGCTGAGCTTTTGTATAGTCTGCACTAGCTGCTGCCATGTCCTCGTCTGCTTTTTGAATCGCCCCTTCGGTTTCTTCGATTTCTTGCTCTAAACGAGAAATTTTTGCTGCCATTTTACGCTCTGCCGCTTGCTGTTCCTTTTGCTTTAACCAGTCTGCTTTGGTTTCGCTGGTGTTCACAGGTAGGGCAGAGGCGGAAGCGATCCCCAGTTCTTTCGCCTTTTCCGCTTCATTGCGTGCTTGCTCAGTCTTTTTTTCCAAATAGTAATCATAGTTCCCTGCATACTGTGCCACGCCGTCTGGTGTTAATTCTAGGATTTTTTCTGCTGTTTTATTGATAAAATAGCGGTCGTGGGAGATATATACCACAGTTCCTTCATAGCAGTTTAGTGCATTTTCCAGAACTTCTTTTGAAAACATATCCAAATGGTTGGTAGGCTCATCCAGCATCAGCAAGTTTGCCTTAGAAAGCATAATTTTTGCTAAAGAGACACGCCCCTTTTCTCCGCCGCTTAGGGCTGAGATTGGTTTGAATACATCATCATTGGTGAAAACAAAGGCAGCCAAAACATTTCTGATTTGCCCTGCGGTTAAGTTGGGGTAGGTGTCAGAGATTTCATCAAAAATAGATTTTGATTCATCAAGCTTTTGCTGTTCCTGATCGTAATAGCCAACATGAACGTTTGTGCCAAAGCGGATGATGCCAGAATCACTTGAAACTTCCCGTAGGAGCATCTTAAACAGCGTTGATTTTCCAACGCCGTTAGGCCCGATGATTGCGGCCTTTTCCCCACGTTTTACATCAAACCCTACATTTTGAAATACTTTATTACCACCATAAGACTTGGAAAGGTCCTCTGCATGAAGTACATCATTACCACTTGTGATAAGTGGTGTTAAAGCCAGGCGCATGTGGTTAGGTAAGGACTCAGGGCGATCCACCCGGTCGACTTTGTCCAGTGCTTTTTCTCTACTTTCCGCCCGCTTAATGGATTTTTCACGATTAAAGGCACGTAAGGTGCGGATAACATCTTCCTGACGTTTAATTTCTTTTTGTTGGTTATCAAAAGCTTTTTGCTGAACTTCTCTATTCACTTCTTTTTGTTGAGAATAGAAGCTATAATTTCCATTATATACATTTGATTTTTTGTTCTCAATTTCAATGACCTTTGTTACAATTCTGTCTAAGAAATAGCGGTCGTGGGAGATAATTAGGACTGCGCCTTCATACCCACGCAAGAAATCTTCCAACCATTCGATGGAGGCAATGTCCAGGTGGTTTGTGGGCTCGTCCAGTAGCAGAATATCGGGCTTTGAAAGCAAAAGCTTGCCTAGATAAATTCGAGTTTTTTGTCCTCCGGATAGCTGTGTAAGGGGGCGGCTAAAATCTGTTTCACTAAAGCCAAGGCCCTTTAATACGCCCTTTAGGCGGCTTTGATAGCTATACCCGTCATTTTGTTCAAAAAAATGTTGTAAACGAGAATAATCCTCCATCTTGTCGGACAATTGTTGTCCCACCAAATTCCCCATTTCGTTTTCCATTTCACGAAGAAGATTTTCAGTTTCCAATATTTTCTCAAAAACGGATAACATTTCCTGATATATGGTACGCTCACTTTCTACCTGCTGATTTTGAGCCATATAACCCAAGGAAGCATCTTTTTTAATATAGAATTCACCGCCATCAGCAGAAGTTTCTCCTGTTAATACGCGGAACAAAGTTGTTTTACCGGCGCCATTAACACCAACAATGGCGGCTTTTTCTTTTTCTTCCAAATGGAAAGTAATTTTGTCTAATATTACGTCAATGCCATAGGCTTTGTGTAATTGTTTGCATGCTAGTATCATATCTTTCTCCTCCGTTTTTTCTGGGGATACAAGTACAATCATATCAGAAAAACGCCTATAATAAAAGAGTTATTGTTGACAATAAAATAACAGGAGTGCTATACTAATTTTAAGTTGACACGGAGAGGATTTGGATAAAATGGATAGTGAGAAGAGAATTTCGCCGGCGGTAATTAATCGGCTTCCAAGATATTACCGATATTTGGGGGATCTTTTGGAGAGTGATATTACCAGGATTTCATCAAAAGAATTAAGTGCAAAAATGAATATCACTGCGTCACAAATTCGTCAGGATTTAAATAATTTTGGTGGCTTTGGACAGCAGGGCTACGGTTACAACGTTGAGTATCTTCATAACGAAATTAAGAAGATTCTTGGGTTGGACAGGTTATACAATATGATCGTAGTAGGCGGGGGAAATATTGGCCAGGCTTTGGTAAATTACACTAACTTCGAAAAAAGAGGCTTCGTTATTAAAGCCGTTTTTGATACAAACCCTCGTTTAATCGGTATGACTATCCGTGGTGTAGAGGTATATGACGTTGACCAGATGGAGCAATACGTTAAAAGCAATAGCGTAGATGTTGCCATTCTTACTTTGCCTCGTTCTAAGGCTGTGAAAGTAGCAAACGATTTAGCCAAATGGGGCGTAAAGGGTATGTGGAACTTTAGTCATGTTGATTTACAGGTGCCGGATGATGTATTGGTGGAAAACGTACATCTTACAGATAGCTTAATGACTTTGCTTTATAAAATAAATGAGATGTATAGCGAAGAAAGTGAACTGAACCACCTTTCGAATGGATTGCCTATTAAGCCAATGCTTGATTTAGAAGATTAATATTGAAAAAACTGCTCTGTTTAGGGCAGTTTTTATTTTATATAAAAAAGGATGTGAATTTGTGGTTCATATATTTGCTTTTATATCGTATGTTTTTGTATCATGCATTACACCGGGACCTAACAATATTATGAGTATGAACAATGGTGCTAGATATGGTGTAAGGAAAAGCTTGCCTTTTTGTGCGGGGGTAGGCACAGGGTTTTCATTGGTTTTGATCGGATGTATCTTATGTAATCTGTTTCTCAATCGATATATTCCAAGGATTGTTGATGTAATGACGGTGCTGGGAGCTGGATATATCTTGTACCTAGCTTGGGTGGTCTGGAAGGATAAACCTAAGGAAGAGAAGAAAAACGCCCGCCAGTTAGATACAAGGGCATTTGGCACTGCGGTGGTTCTTCAGTTTGTAAATCCCAAAGGTCTTTTATTCGGCATGACGTTAATCACAAATTTCGTTTTTCCTTATTACCAGTCTATTGAGGCTTTTATAATGGTGTTGGCCTTCAATTGGGTGGTTGTCTTTCTGAGTTGTGGGTGCTGGGTTCTCTTTGGTTCCGTTTTTAGGAGCTTTTTTGATAAGTATAGAAAGGTTCTAAACGGGGTTATGGCACTGCTTCTGGTTTATTGTGCAGTATCTTTATTTATGTAAACTATGGTGAGTTTAGTTTATCCGTATATTTAAATAATTTGACAAAAGGGCTTTTGTTATAAGACATTAACAAATTAATAACAATTTGAGTTATTTACATAAATCAGGAATTTTTTATTTTTGTGCATGCATTTTTAGAGAAAAGGATAAGAAATGGGTTCTCGTTTCGGGTGTATAAATTATGGTGCAAACAAAAGAAAAGAAAAATTATGAGTTTTCAAATAGAGATTTAAAAAGGCTAATCATACCCATGGTCATCGAGCAACTACTGGCAATTTTGGTGGGTCTATCGGATTCAATTATGGTTGCAAGTGTTGGGGAACATGCTGTTTCAGGTGTTTCCTTGGTGGACAATATATTTGTGTTGCTGATTTATTTATTTGGTGCTCTTGCCACAGGGGGAGCAGTGGTTGCGGGCCAGTTTTTAGGGCAAAATAATCGAGAAAAAGCTTGCCAAGCCACAAATCAGCTTGTGCTTTTTACTGCAATTTCTGCTGTGGTTATTACAGGTGGAATATATTTAGCAAGAAATTTTATTTTACATAATGTATTTGGTCAAATTGAAGTCAATGTAATGGAGAGTGCAAAAACCTATTTAATCATTGTTTCCGCCTCCATCCCTTTCATTGCCCTTTATAATGCAGGGGCGGCAATTTTTCGTTCAATGGGTAATTCAAAGGTGCCAATGTATCTTTCCTTGCTGATGAACGCCATAAACGTAGGTGGTAATGCCATTTTGATTTTCGGCTTCGGTATGGGGGTGAAAGGAGCAGCGATTTCCACCCTGGCTTCTCGTATCATTGCAGGGGTGGGGATTATACTACTCCTTCGTGGTCAAGAGCATACCCTGCACCTGTCCAAGCCATTTTCTTTTCGTCTAGACAAAGGTATGCTAAAGAAAATAGCATATATTGGTATTCCCAATGGGCTGGAAAATAGTATGTTTCAATTAGGTAAAATCTTGGTTCTAAGTATGGTAACGAGCTTTGGCACAGCGGCGATCGCAGCGAATGCTGTGGGCAATATTATTGCTACATTCCAGATTATGCCGGGGATGGCTGTAAGTATGGCTTTGGTAACGGTATGCTCTCGCTGTGTTGGTGCGGGGGACTATGAAATGGCAAGGTTCTATACCAGAAAGATTTTAAAGCTCATCCATTTTTTGATTATTATTTTCAACTTTATTATTCTACTGGTTCTACCAGGTATTTTGGCGTTGTATCAGCTATCTCCAGAGGCAACAAGGTTGGCTACACAGATTTCATGGCTCCACGGTATTTTTGCAATTATCATTTGGCCTGAGGCCTTTTCATTGGCAAATACACTTCGTGCTGCTAATGATGTGAAGTATTGCATGGTTTGGTCCATTTTTTCCATGTGGTTGTTCCGAATTGTTTTTAGTTATATCTTAGGTGTTCATTTTGAACTTGGGTTGTTTGGTGTTTGGATTGCCATGATTATTGATTGGTGTGTGAGGGCGATATTCTTTATTTTCCGTTACCGTGGTACAAAGTGGCAACTACATAAAATCTAGATGCTAATAGGATGCAACGTCTGGTTGCGGTGATTCAAAGGGGACTTGCTTGTGTCTTATGGGGAGTTCCGATATGATGAGAGGAATAACGCAGGAGGTGGTTCATATTACACTAGGAGAGAAAATACAGCAACTTAGAAAGGCCAGCGGGATTTCTCAAGAGCAGTTGGCGGAGCAACTAAATGTTTCTCGTCAGTCAGTTTCAAAATGGGAGTTAAATCAGGCTGTTCCTGAAATAAACAAAGTTATTATGATAAGTGAATTGTTCTCCATTAGCACAGATGAGTTATTGAGAGAAAAAAGTGTGAATCAATCAGAAGAGGATGGCAAACGAGCAGATACAATTACCTTGGAAGAGATTACGAAAATGAATTTGGCCAATAGACAAATAATCATTGGTGTAAAAACCTTGGTTTTAGGGCTTGTAATGCTAGTTCTGGAATTTTTGTTTTTGCCCGTTTTTGGTATGATTCAGAAGGAACATGTAAATGGTCAGGGGTTTTATACAGAGTTTATGAGATATGCTTTTATGCAGCCCATGCCGATTGTATTTACAATTACCATTGCCATTTGCTTAATTGGAGTTCTATGCTTATTGAGGGGTTATTTTTATCGTAAAAATAATATAGCGAATACATAATAGAAAAGGTGCCATTGTATGAATCACAATGGCACCTAAATTAATGTCTTTATGCAGCTTCCTATGGGGCTGCTATTTTATTTCTTTTTTACTGGATAGCAAACCTCGGTCACCCATTCATCGCTGTTAGAAGTTTCATGGGGACTGATGTGGTATATAAAGAAGGAAACGCCGTTAAACTCATATCCATTGTCCCTTACCCAGGTGGCAACAGCTTCATTTACTTCTCCAACTTTGTTATAACTGCCTTGGTAGGTAGCGGAGGCAATGAGCGTTGCATCCACAGTTTTAAAGGTAACATGTTCCGTGTCGGCATACGTTCCTTTTACTGATTTCTGCACTTCCACATCCACATCAGATTCCTTATGTTCTCCATCATGGAAGATAGCCAGGGTGTAGCAGGGGTCTCCATCTTGCAATTGCAAGGGGGCGGTTTCTTGCATTAAAATACCCCACAAGAGCCCTTCTTTATTATAAGATGGGATAATTTGTCTTACACTTGCAACATATCTTTTTGGTAGTTCTTTCAAAGAAACACTATATGACATAGCTTTACCATCCTTTCTGAGTTTGGCGATAGTGTTTTCCAAAAGGAGTAGACGCCTTTGGATATCTGCTGCTTCTTCCAAAACCTCTGTCTTTTTTACTGAAAGGAGATGGGAAAGGGCGTCAGGATCCTCAAAGTTCTCCATAATTTCTTTGATAGCCGCCAAAGAAAAACCCATATTTTTTAGGGCGGTGATTCTTTCTGCAACGGGAAGTTGAGCTTCGCTGTAATAACGATATCCGCTGAAGGAATCTATGGTTTGTGGCTCCAACAGGCCCATTTCATCGTAGTGACGCAGCATCCTGATACTAATCCTTGATAATTTTGAAAATACACCTATCTTTAGCATTTTATCACCTCACGCGTGGTTTTAATTGAGCTCAAAGTCAGTATATAGTATCACATAGTGTGAGAGTCAATGGGGAGTTTTAAAAAATTTAAATAAAAATCCCCCTGGAGATTTTGTTTGAATCATCCAAGGGGATATACTTTATTTTGTTTTACCTAAATATGCTTGCTTGATTTCTTCGTTAGCCAAAAGTTCTTCACCAGTGCCTTCCATGGTTATGGTGCCTGTTTCGATAACGTAAGCTTTATGAGCAATTTTCAATGCCATGTTTGCATTTTGTTCAATCAGCAGCACGGTGATACCCTCTTTGTTGATTGTTTGGATGATTTTAAAGATGTCCTTTACAACCAAAGGAGCAAGGCCTAATGAGGGTTCATCCATCATGATTACCTTTGGTCTGCCCATCAAGGCACGGCCAACGGCTAGCATTTGTTGCTCACCGCCAGAAAGGGTGCCGGCCATTTGCCACTCTCTTTCTTTTAGGCGAGGGAACAACGAAAAGACATATTCTAAGTCGTCTTTCAAGTTATCTTTTCTTAAGTAAGCACCAATTTTTAGGTTTTCCATTACTGTTAAATTGGAGAAAACCCTTCTTCCCTCGGGTACTAAGGTGATACCCTCAGACACAATGGCATCAGGCGAGTGACCAACAATTTCTTTGCCTTTATAAAGAATAGATGCTTGTTTTGGCTTAACTAGCCCTGAAATTGATTTTAGGGTGGTAGATTTACCAGCCCCATTGGCACCGATAAGGGTTACAATTTCCCCTTCGGGCACCGTTAGATTAATTCCTTTTACGGCCTCAATTCCGCCGTAGGATACAACTAAATCCTTGATTTCTAAAATATTACTCATCATCAGCCACCCCCAAATATGCATCGATAACCTTCTGGTTGTTTTGAATCTCATTGGGTGTGCCGTTGGCAATCATCTTACCAAAGTCGATTACATAAATACGATCTGAAATATCCATTACCAAGTTCATATGATGCTCAATCATAAATACTGTAAGGTGGAACTGGTCTCTAATTTTCTTGATAAAATCTGTCAATTCATCTGTTTCCTGTGGATTTAAGCCTGCGGCAGGTTCATCCAACAAAAGGAGGGATGGGTCAGTGGCCAAAGCGCGGGCGATTTCCAGGTGACGCTGTTTACCATAGGGCAATGAACTGGATTTTTCATCTTTCAGTTCGTATAAGTCTAAGATGCGTAAAAGCTCAAGAGCATCCTCTTTCATCTTTTTTTCTTCTTTCCAACTAAGTAGGAAAGTATCAGCAAATACATTGGCTTTCATCCTCATGTGCTTTGCAATTAATACGTTTTCCAAAACGGTCAGCTCTTTAAATAAACGAATATTTTGGAAAGTACGGGCAATCCCCAATTTTGTAATCTTATCAGGGGTTGGTTCCAACACCTTTTTATATTTACCTTTGTTTTCACCAGCATAGAGTTTTTCCATTTTCCCTTTCGGATAGTTGGAAATGATACTTTTTCCTTCAAACTCAACTAAACCATTGGTAGGTGCATAAACGCCAGTGATTACGTTAAATGCGGTTGTTTTGCCGGCACCATTAGGTCCGATTAGAGAGACGATTTCCCCCTTATGTACTTCTAAGGTCAGATTGTTTACGGCAACAACTCCGCCAAATTGCATTGTTATATCGTGTACGGAAAGGACTTTCTCACTCACAGCTTTCACCTCCCGCATTTTTCTTTTTACCCAAGCGTTTCAGGATAAAGTTCCAATTTAGTTCTTTCATACCCATGATGCCACGGCGGAAGAACAAAACAACGAACATCAAAATTAAAGAGAATACAACCATACGGAAGCCACTCTTTAATAGGGGAACCTGGAAGTCGCCGATGAAAGTTTCCATATCTAAGAAACGTAACCACCATTCTCTAGCAGCAATTATGAGGAAAGATGAAATGATACTACCAGTGATGGAGCCCATACCCCCAATTACAACAATTAAAAGGATATTGTAGGTCAGGGTGACATTAAAGGTTGTGGAGGTAATTGCCCCCAAATACATACCCATTAATGCACCACCAACACCTGCAAAGAAAGAACTGATAATAAAGGAAAGTTGTTTGTGATTTGCAAGGTTGATGCCCATTGCTTCTGCCGCAATTTCATCCTCCCGAATTGCTTTAAAGGCACGACCATAGGATGAACGAATGAGAAGGGCAATAATTAAAATACAAATTCCAACTACAATGAATGGAAAGTAGAAATTAGGGAATTTGGGAATCAATTTTAGACCTAAGGAACCATTGGTGATTTTGTTCATTGGTGTACTACCAACGATGATACGAACGATTTCTGCAAAGCCTAAGGTGGCAATCGCAAAGTAATCACTTTTTAATCGCAATACAGGTGCGCCGATAATCGCGGCAAGAATTGCAGCAACTAAGCCTGCTAAGACAAGGCCAACCCAGATGGGCACCTGCATATTTGCAAGCCAGTCAGCAACACCATAAAGATAATAAACACCACTGCGGCTTTGAACCGGGATTGTAAAGATGGCAAAGGTGTAGGCACCAATTGCCATAAAACCTGCTTGCCCTAAGGAGAATAGACCGGTGAAGCCATTTAGTAAGTTCATAGAGACTGCCACAAGTGCGTAAATTGAACCTAATTGCATTACCGTACGGAGCATAAAGTTAGGTCGTGTATAGTTATTTACATAAAATAAAATACCTGCACATACAAAAAGGGCAATCACGGAAAAAAGGATATTTAGTTGGGTTTTCTTTTTTTCTGTCATGTTTTACACCTTCTCAGTTATTTTTTCGCCGAACAGACCTGTTGGCTTAATCAGTAGGATAACGATAAGTAATATAAACGTAAATACATCGCTGAATTCAGAATAGCCAGCAGCTTTGATAAACGTTTCGGACAAGCCGATAATGAATCCACCTAATACTGCACCTGGGATTGAGCCAATTCCGCCGAACACCGCTGCGATAAAGCACTTTAAGCCTGGCAACGACCCAGCAAGGGGATAAACGGAAGGGCGTGGTGTGAAATACAGTATAGAGCCGATAGCCGCTAATAAACAGCCGATAACGAAGGTAAAACTGATGACACGATTGATTTTAATACCCATCAGTTGAGAGGTTTCAAAGTCTTTGGAAACGGCTCTCATGGCCATACCGATTTTGGTGTGGTTAATGAGCTGCATCAGTATGAAAACAAATACCAAAGTTAAGATGGGTGTGATAAAGGTTACCACAGAGGTGGAGATTCCGCCGATTGTGATGGTCTTTGTTAAAAACCCGATGGTAGGGTATGGCTTAGGTAAAGCTGAGAATAGATATGTAGCCACGTTTTGCAAAAAGTAAGATACACCAATTGCAGAAATCATGATAGACATACGAGGGGCACTTCTCAAGGGTTTGTATGCGATTTTTTCAATCAAAACCCCCAGAATTACTGTTGCAGTGATAACAACGATAATGGCAATATACCAGGGCAAAGCGAAGTTTACCATGGAAAAAATCATGAAGTAAGCCGCCATCATAAAGATATCGCCGTGGGCGAAGTTGATTAAGCGGAGGATACCATATACCATGGTATAGCCGATGGCGATTAAGGCATAAATCCCTCCAATAGAGATGCCGGTTAGGCAATATTGTAAAAATGCGTTTGTTGTCATGGTTTCGACCTCCAGACAAAAAAATAGTTGGATTAGCAGCTTGGAAAGGTTTAAAAAGGGAAAGTATCTTTTGTAAGTTGAAAAAATCCTTTGTTTCCTTTGCAAACCTTCGCAAGCCGCGCTTACAGAAAAAGCGCCGGGAGGTTAACTTCTCCCGGCGAATTGTTTGAATAATGTGCCAAGGGAATCGTGTCCCTATTCCATATGATTCAGCGGACTGAATTATTCAGCGGACTGAGTTTTTAAGAAGTTAAACTTACCGTCTTTAATCTGTTTGATGTAAGCAACGTTCTTAATTGCGTCACCGTTTTCATCAAAGGAGATTGCACCAGTTACGCCAGTGAAGGATACTGTTTTTAATGCGTCACGCAGAGCAACAGAGTTAAGTGTTTCAGCGCCGTCCATTGCTTTCAATGCTTCATAAATGGACATATATGCATCGTAACCCAAAGCGGAAACAGCTGCAACACCATCGGAACCACCGTTTAATGTAAGGTTCTGAGGATCACTGTTTAGGTAAGCCTTGAAGCCCTCAACAAACTCTTTTGCAACAGGGTTGGATTCGTCGTGTTCGTCGAAGAATGTGGAAAGTGCAACGCCTTCAGCCGCAGAGCCAGCAGCGGAGATAATTGTTTCATTTTCCCATGTATCACTAGCGATGATCTGTGCTGTGATGCCGTTTGCCTGAGCCTGAGGCAGCAACAATGTAGCGGTAGCAATAGAAGAAGGAGCAAAGATACAATCGGGTTCGGCAGCCTTGATGGATGTCAAGATTGCGTTGAAGTCAGATTCGTTTGTCTGGTATGTTTCGTTTGCAACGATTGTACCGCCCATTCCTTCAAATGCTTGCTGGAAGAATGCAGCAAGGCCTGTGGAATAGTCATCACCATTCTGGCTAATAAGAGCGGCTTTTGTGTAGCCCTGCTCAATTGCATAAGAAGCCATAACTGTTCCCTGGAAAGGATCCAAGAAGCAAGTGCGGAAATAGAAGTCATTACCTAATGTTACCTGAGGGTTTGTGCAAGAAGCACCCATAGCAGGAACCTGTGCATCAGCAAATGTCTGTCCAGCGGCGATGGAAACACCAGAACCATAAGAACCAAGAACTGCAACAACGCCAGAGCTAATCAAAGACTGTGCTGCTGTAACGGCTGCGGTTTTGTCGGACTGGTTATCTACTTCTACCAACTGGATGTTGTATGTAGTGCCATTGATATCAACGGTAGGATTTACTTGGTTTGCATAGCGCATACCCAATACTTCCTGCATACCGCCACCGCCGTTTTCCCCTGTTGTAGGTTCGAAAACACCGATTTTGATTGTGTCGCCTTCGATAGCGATGCCTGCTGTTGCAGGTGCGTCATTTGCTGCACTATCATCAGAAGAGCTGCTGCCGCAAGCTGCCAGAGATAACATCAGTACAGCCGACATAGTCAAAGCCAAAAACTTTTTCATAATAATACGACCTCCCTAGTCCTTTTTTCGTCCCCTCAAGGACAAAACATTGTTTATGTCGATGCGTGTCCTTTATGAGAGGACATATGCTTTTCGCATCGTTGACATGAGTGTACCACAATTTGCCTTATTAGGCAATAATTACGGCCTTTTTTTCGAAAAAATAAAAACAAGTGTCCGCGTAGGACTTTACAAAGATATGTCAGATTTTTTTCTGCAAAAGAACTAGAAAATCATGCTCTCTTCCTTTATAATAAAATTTAGACTCCCAAATAAGCGATTGCATTTCCCTAAGCCTAACCCTAACCCCCTCTTCAACCTGAGGTGTCTGGTTGAGGTTTTATATTCATAGGGGAAATTGCTAATTTAGTTAGGATTCTAGAGAATAGGAGGAGAAGAACTTGAGCAAAACCGACGATATTTTTATAAAAAACTGCAAGGTAATCCTTGAAAATGGCTTTTCTACTGAAAATGAAAAGGTTCGTCCTCATTGGGAGGACGGTCAGCAGGCATATACAATCAAAACCTTTGGTGTTGTAAATCGTTATGATCTTTCAGAGGAGTTTCCACTTCTGACTTTAAGGGCTACCAACTGGAAGGCAGCGATTGATGAAATTCTTTGGATTTGGCAGAAAAAATCCAATAATATTAATGACTTAAACAGTAAAATTTGGAATTCGTGGGCTGATGAAACCGGTTCCATCGGCAAAGCCTATGGATATCAACTTGGTGTGCCCTATGAATTTAAGCATGGTACTATGGATCAGGTGGATAACGTTTTATGGCAGTTGAAAAACACTCCTTATTCCCGTCGTATTATGACCAATATCTATAACTTTGCTGATTTGACGGAAATGGGCTTGGAGCCTTGTGCATACAGTATGACTTTTAATGTAGTTGGGGACAGGCTAAATGCAATTTTGAATCAGCGTTCTCAGGACACCTTGGCAGCCAATAACTGGAACGTAGTACAGTATTCTGCACTGTTAATGATGTTTGCCCAGGTAAGTGGTTTAAAGGCGGGAGAACTAGTTCATGTTATTAGTGATATGCATATTTATGATAGACATATTCCTATGATCGAAGAATTAATTCAAAGAGAGAGATTTCCTGCGCCTAAGGTGCGTCTGAACCCTGATGTAAAGAATTTTTATGATTTTACTGTGGATGATTTTATTGTTGAGGATTATCAGCATGGAAAGCCCATAGGAAGAGTACCGGTGGCAATTTGATAGGGGTGACAAGATGAACTTAATGGTAGCAGTGGATGAAAGATGGGGAATTGGCAAGGATGGAGACCTATTACGTCGTATCTCCACAGATATGAAGCGTTTTCGTGCCATGACAACGGGGAATGTTTTGATTTTGGGTAGAAAAACCTTGGAGTCTTTTCCCAATAAAAAGCCTTTGCCCAATCGGGAGCATATTGTGCTAACACAAAACCTAGGGTATCAGGCAGAGGGAGTAACCCTTTGTCATAGCATAGAGGAGCTGCCTCAGTTGCTAAAGGGTTTTGGTGATAAGGAAGTTTTTGTGGCAGGGGGCGGAAGTGTTTATGAACAGCTTTTGCCATTATGTGAGAAGGCATATGTTACTAAAATACATGACACCTATCCAGCAGATACTTTTTTTCCTAATTTAGATGAACTTCCAGAATGGGAGATTGTGGATGAGGGGGAAGCGTTGGAGGACGAGGGTATTAAATTTTCCTTTGTGCTATATCAGAAAAAGAGATAAATGAAAAGCTTTTCATAAGCTAATGAAAAAGGATGTCCATTGGACATCCCTTTTTGTTTTATTCCCGTTATAGAAGGGTTTTTGCCTTTTCTAGCAGAAGTTGCTTTTGGTTCATTTCAGGGTTTTGATGTACCATATCTAAAAGTGTGACCAAGAGATTTCCCAATTCCTTTCCTTTGGGGGCACCTAATTCCATCAGCATTTGCCCATTTACAGCCAATTGTTTTAGGGTCAGGCAGTCCCCATCAGCTAAGATCTTTTCTAAGCACTGGGACGATTGCTGGTGGGGGGAGTCAGGGCGCAAGATGGACTGGAGGGTGGTAAGCTGCCAAATGGAATGGGTTCCAAGTTTTCCCGCCAATGCACGTAGCGCGTACCCCTCAGAGGGCAAGTCGTTCTTTATATTCTCCACCAAAATACAAATTTGCTTTAAGCTATCATTATCAAATTTTAGTTTCTTTAGAAAAGTTTTGGCCTCCTGTGATGTATAATCCTGCAATACTATGGTCCAACGGAGAATAGAATCCTTGGGTGCTTGTTGCAGATGAGAAACAAAGGTACTTTCTCTTTCCATTAGCCTTGTGGCAAGGAGTGGGTCTATTTGGGTTAACAACCCGCTTTGCCAAAGAAGTGACATTTTATCATAGTGTTCGCAGAGCCAAAGTTTATTCATTTCATCGTGAATACGTTCAACGCTGATTTTTTGGATTAACTTTGTGTTCTCGCATAGGGCTTTGTAGGTTTCAGTTTCTACGGAAAAACCCAGTTGTGCGGCAAAGCGAACACAGCGCAACATACGTAGGGCGTCTTCTTGAAAGCGTAAGGCGGGTTCTCCTACACCACGAATGGTTTTGCCCTTAATATCTTCCCTGCCATAAAAGGGGTCCTGATAGCCTTCGCTGGGGTGATAAGCGATGGCATTCATGGTAAAGTCTCGACGGAGCAAGTCATCCTTTAAATTTTTGGTGAAAGCAACGCTACTGGGACGGCGACAATCTTCATATTCTCCTTCTACGCGATATGTTGTAATTTCGTAATTGGTATGATTTAATACAACGGTGATGGTGCCATGCTGAATACCAGTATCAAAGGTGTGAAGGAACAACTTTTTTGTTTCCTCTGGTTCGGCAGAGGTGGTAATATCCCAGTCTTTTGGGTTAGTATGCAATATTGTATCTCGAACGCAACCCCCAACGATATAAGCTTCGTGTCCCCCTTGGGTTAATGTGTTTAAAATATATAGAACATCTTCAGGTAAGGTGTTTGAAAACATAGGCATTCTCCTTTTGGAAGGTTAAAATGTATTATAAAACAATAATTTGATTTAAAATGGCAAAGTCAATGAAAGCTGAGAAAGCAAATGTGTGAATCTGATTTTCTTCAACTAGAGATAATATGAATAGGGTAAAAAATATCTAATTATGATATTTAATTTTATGTGTTTGAATAAAAAAATCAAGCCTTGCCATTCAACCTTTTTTATGATTAGAATATTATATCATAAATTCTTAATTTAAAATAATAAGCGTTCACAGTTTTTTCAAAATAGTGGCAAAACTTTAGTTTATGAGGGATTTTGGAGAAAAAGAATTTTTATTAAGATGTTTTTAAAAAAGTTTTGGAAAAGTGGTTGACAAATTGTATGAGTAGTGCTAATATATTTTTTGCAGTCAACAAATGCGCGCCCTTAGCTCAGTTGGTAGAGCAACTGACTCTTAATCAGTGGGTCCAGAGTTCGAGTCTCTGAGGGCGCATATACAAAGCAGAGTGGCTTAGAGGAATTCTAGGTTGTTCTGCTTTTCTTTTGCAAATTTTTACTCCCTAATTTTGGGAGTTTTTCTTTTTTTACGGATATTTTCGTGAGTAACTCCATAGAATGGTACAGAAATGTTTTGTCCGTAATCGGCAGGGGGAATGGATATGGAGGACATGTACGAAAAAATATTGTGGGAGGGCTATGGACTGCGGTTTTATAGCGGAACACGCACTCGAACAGGTCTTGTCTGCAAGACGGACAAAGGACTCAGAGAGTTGAAAAAGGCAAGAGAACGAATGAATAACATTCGGTATGCTCATGATGTAAAGGAATGTCTATATCGAAATGGATTTACTGTCATCAGTAGGTTTTATAATACGATGGACGGACAGCCTTGCTTTGCCAAGGATGGTACTTTATACGTTTTGGAGGAGCTTTTGCCATCTACTCCATTGGACGAAGGCGGAAAGGATTCGTTTGTAAAAGGGGCGGAAACCTTGGGTAAGATGCATCATTGTGCAAAAGGCTTAGAGAGCTCATTTATTCAGTGGGACAAAGAACGTTTGCCGGGGCAGTTCTCTAAGCGAAGGGTAGAACTAGCAAAAATAAAACGCCGCATTCAGCGTCAGGGTGGTTATGATGCGATTGACTTGCTGGTGATGGATAATTTTAATACATATATGGAGCAAACCATTCAAGCCGAGGAATTTTTGCAAAAAGCCCAGTATAAGGATTTGGCTGATCGGGCCGAAAAAGAAGGTGCTTTTTGTCATCATAGCTACAAAGGGGAAAACCTGAGAATGGGGGAAGATGGGCGATTATATGTAGGTGGTTTTGAGGGCTGCAATAGTGATATTCCATTGTTGGACTTAGCCGCATATTTAAAGCGGTATATGAAGAAAACAGATGGTGATAAAGATGGGGTTATCCAAATGCTGGAGGCATATCAAAAAAATAACCCCTTAGAAGAAAGAGAAAAAATATTATTGCAGGCACTTACCGTTTATCCGGAGAAGTTTTTGAGACTAGTTAATGAGTATTACAATAAAAGGAGAGCCTGTGTTTCTCCAGCCATGCAGGAGCGTTTAGCACTGGCGGTGGAGGAAGAAGGACGGGCAAGAGAACTATTTCAGTTTATTCAGGAAGTCTGATCATGGCCTCGCCAAAACAAAAAGTCCTTTTCTTCATAGGAAGATAGATCATAACTATGGGGAGAGGACTTTTCGTTTTTTCTCGTATTTCGAGGGGATATGAAGATTAACCTTTGTCATTTCTTCTTGCAACTTAGAGGGGAAACGTATAAAATGTATTATAGGTACGTCTGAAAATTCCCCGAAGGAGGAGAAGCTGATGAAAGACTATCACTTTGAAAGAGATGACCATGAATTTGATCAAACCATTCGATTAGATGATATAAATGAAGAAATGAAAAAGTTTGAAAAAGAAAAAGAAAAGGTTGAGGATGATTTGGGGGACAAAGATGCATTTTTGGATGCCTTCGAGTCAGAAAAATTCGACCGACCACCGGTAGAAAATGAACCCAGCATTCCTGCAAGTATGAAGGGCAACTCATCTCCCGCTGGTGGGGACGAGCCCTTTTTTAATAAGAAGACAGTGGCAATTGTGGCTGCAGCGGCAGTGGTTGTGGCGATTGCTTGTTTTGCATTGGTGAGAGGGATGTTTCCGTCAGGAAATAAAGATAAGGTTTTAGCCCAGAATCAGATGCCTGTGCTCATCCAGGGGGTATTGGTTGGCGGCGAGCTGATTGTATATGATATTAAACAGGATGTAAATAAAAGCATTGCTATTACGGAAGAAACGGTATTGACCAATGAGCAAGGTCAAATTTCTCCGGAAATGCAATTTAATATTGGCGATCTTGTTTTAGTTGGACTTGATAAGGATGGAAAGAGCGTACTAAGCATGAGCTTGGGGGGAGAAATTGAAACGATTGAAGAAACTGGGTTAACTGCTGATACCACTGCAAAACAGCTTGTGGGAGAGAGTAAAAAATATAGTTATGGTGAACAGACTATGTTTTTATATAACCAAGAAGAAATTAACCCCAAAGAACTGGAAGCCTGTGATGTGCTGGTTCTGAAAAGTTATGAGAATATGGTTTGGTCCGTTGATGTGGCTGAATATCATGGGTATATTTCAGTTGAAAATAAGGACAATATTGTAAATGGAAAGTTTAAGCTGGATGAGGAAGAAGAGGTTTCACTTGCCGAGGTGGAACGCATTCCGGTTAAAGAGGGAACCCATACCGTTATGGTTTCTGGCGATAACATTGAAAAAAGAGCAGATAGCGTTTTTGTGGAAACTGGGGAGGTATATGTTTATGATCTTTCTAAGGCACAGGAAAAAGTTGGTGTTTTAATCATCAATGCAAATGTGACAGATTATAAGCTTTATATCAATGGTACATTGGTGGATAGCACAGTTCCATCCGTATTGCCCTTGGGGGAATATGATGTTGTAATTTTGAAAAATGGATATACCGAATGGAGCCAGCACGTTAAATTGGATTCAGACACCGTATCTGTTGATGCGAATTTGCAAAAAGATATCCAGTTTGGAACAGTCGTAATTTCAACTAATGTGGATGGTGCACACCTGTATATTGATGGTAAGGAGATGGGGACTGCTCCACTGGAGTTAAATTTACCATATGGCAGCTATACTCTTGAGGTAGAACGGAATGGATATCAGTCGCATTACACTACGATTAATGTAAATAGCAGTACCGTATATACATCGGTTGAATTAGCGAAAGATTAAGGAGGCGGGATTATGGATCATATGAAAAGATACCAACAATGGTTATCAGATCCTTCTATTGATGAGGAAACAAAGGCAGAGTTACGCCATATTGCACAGGATGAAAAAGAGATTAAAGAACGATTTTATAAAGAGCTGGAGTTTGGCACAGGTGGTTTGCGAGGCATTATTGGTATGGGTAGTAATCGATTGAATTCCTATACCGTAGGAAAGGCAACTCAGGGCTTGGCAAATTATATTCAAAAAGAGGGTACGCCGGGGAAAGGCGTTGCAATTGCGTATGACTCCAGACATATGTCTCCAGAGTTTGCGGAAATTGCAGGGTTAGTGTTGGCAGCCAATGGGATATGTGCCTATGTATTCCCTTCTTTGAGGCCTACACCTATGCTTTCTTTTGCAGTAAGACATTTGGGCTGTACTGCCGGTATTGTTATCACAGCCAGCCATAATCCCCCAGAATACAATGGGTATAAGGTGTATTGGGCAGATGGTGCTCAGGTGGTTGCACCTAGAGATAAGGGTATTATCGACGAAGTAAATGCAGTGACGGAATATGGTCAGATTCAGAGAATAGGTCGAAAAGAAGCAGAAGATAAAGGCCTGTTTAAGACCATTACACAGGAAGTTGATGATTGTTATGATGAGCAAGTTTTGGCTCAACGTATTTGCCCAGAGGTTGTAAAGCAAATGGGAGACAGAATTTCTATTGTTTATACACCTATTCATGGTTCGGGCAATTTACCTGTTCGTCGTATTTTAGATAAGGCGGGGTATAAGANNTATAAGAACGTATTTGTAGTGCCGGAGCAAGAAATGCCGGATTCGGACTTTACCACAGTGGGTTACCCAAACCCTGAAGACCCCAAGGTCTTTACACTGGCGAAGAAGTTGGCAGAAGAAAAGAGTGGCGACATTATTGTTGGCACTGATCCTGATTGTGACCGTGTTGGAGCAATGGTAAAGGATGATAAAGGCGAATATGTTGTTTTGACAGGTAATATGGTTGGTGCATTGCTGACAGAGTATATTTTATCTCAGAAGGCTGAAAAGGGCGTATTGCCCAAAAACGGCGCTGTCATTAAAACCATTGTAAGTACAGAGATGATTCAAGCAATTTGTGATTATTATGGTGTGGAAAAGATGGATGTTTTGACAGGGTTTAAATTCATTGGGGAGAAGATTAAAGAGTTCGAAGAGTCAGGTTCCCATGAATTCCTTTTTGGCTTTGAAGAGAGCTATGGTTGTTTAGCAGGAACTTATGCAAGGGATAAGGATGCGGTCGTGGCGACGTTGCTTATCTGTGAAATGGCGGCCTATTATAAGCAAAATGGCATGACCCTTTACGATGGTTTGCAAAAGCTGTATGAAAAATATGGCTATTATCTGGATGGCGTAAAGGCCATTACGCTGAAGGGGTTAGACGGAGTTGAACGTATTCAAAAAATTATGGAAACTCTTCGTAAAGACACCCCGAAGACCTTTGCCGGTAGGGCTGTTGTGTGGGCAAAGGATTATAAAACCCAGCTGTTTAAAAACTTGCAAACCAAAGGTGAGGAAACGAGTACAATGCCTCCCTCTGATGTCCTATATTATACGTTAGAAGATGGAACTTGGCTTTGTGTGAGGCCTTCGGGTACGGAACCTAAGCTTAAATTCTATATTGGCGTTAAGGCAGAAACCCTTGAAGCCGCAAAGGAAATGTTGACTTTGGTGGAAAAGGATTTAGATGAAAAGGTTGCAACAATTTAGATAAGAATGTGAAATATAAAATCCCTCATCCTTTGGATGGGGGATTTTTTTAGAAGCATAAACAGTATTTTATTTGCCTTATACGGGTCTTTTAATGGGTGAAGTGAGTAATAAAAAAGACATAATTTTAGATTATGTCTTTTTTATTAAATGTTAATTATTTTTTACGGCCTGTGCAGACTTCTTTAACATGATCAAATTCATCTGTAATTTCTTTTTCTGGAGCCTTTGTCAAGAGGCTTACGACGATGATTGTAATCAAGGAAAGCAAGAATGCAGGCAATAACTCGTAAATATTCCATACGCCACCCAGAGGTCTAAGCATATATTTCCAAATAAATACCATTGCACCACCGACAATCATACCAGCTAAAGCACCTTGTTTATTGGAGCGTCTCCAGAACAATGCGGCTAATACAACAGGGCCGAAGGCGGCACCAAAACCTGCCCAAGCAAAGGAAACAATACCAAATACAGAACTATTAGGATCTCTGGCGATAAATGCTGCAATCAGAGAGATAACAATAACAGAGCATCTAGCCACAAACATTGCCTTTTTCTCAGACATTTTTACGCCAAAGAAGCTTTGTAAAAGGTTGTGAGAAACACTTGAGGATGCAGCCAAAAGCTGAGAATCTGCAGTGGACATGGTTGCAGCCAAAATACCAGCTAAGATGATACCTGCCAAGAGGGCAACAGCAACACCGCTCTGGCTTAACAAACCGGCAATCTGTACGATGATTGTTTCGGAACCTGAGCCTTCCAGAATGGGAAGAGCGCCAACTTTAGACATACTGTAACCAACAACACCGATGAAGATGGCTACTGTCATGGAAATGATTACCCAAATCGTTGCAATACGGCGGGAAGTAGATAATTTTTTCTCATCTTCAATTGCCATAAAGCGAAGCAGGATGTGGGGCATACCAAAGTAACCCAAGCCCCAAGCCAATGTGGAGCAAATGGTTAAGAAGTTATAGGGCTTTGCAGTATGATCTGCGACACTATAAATTTCATTCATGCTTAAGTATCCAGGCAATGCTCTTGCATTTTCCATTACTGTGTCAAAACCGCCAGAAACTTTGATACCAAAGATTACAACTACAAACAATGCAATTGTCATTACAATACTCTGGATTAGGTCTGTTGTGCTAGCGGCGGAGAAACCGCCTGTTGCTGTGTAGCCTACAATTACAATTGCACTAATAATCATTGCTGCATGGTAGTTCACACCAAAGATACTGCTAAACAGCTTGCCACAAGCGGCAAACCCAGAAGCTGTATAAGGGATAAAGAAGATGATGATTACCACAGCGGCAATACACATCAGGATGTTTTTGTCATCTCTGTACCTTCTAGAGAAGAAGTCAGGCAGTGTAATAGAGTTTGCAGCCACGTGAGAGTAAATGCGGATACGCTTTGCTACGATGAGCCAATTGATATAGGTACCTACGGCTAAACCAATTGCTGTCCATGTTGCATCTGCTATACCTGAAAGATAAGCTACGCCAGGCAGACCCATTAAAAGCCAGCTACTCATGTCTGAGGCTTCTGCACTCATTGCTGTTACAAAGGGACCAAGCTTTCTGCCCCCAAGATAAAAATCGCCTACGTTTTCGTTTTTTCTCGACCAATAAATGCCGATAGCTACCATTGCAATCAAATAAATTGTGATGGCAATCATGATAGATATTTGTGCTGATGTCATAATTTCAAACCCTTCCTTTTTTAAGTTCTAAAGCTTTTTTGAAAACTCAAGACACAACTCTACCTTTATTTTTCACATTATTTATGAGTCCAGGTTTTTTGATGTGGAGTTTCATTTTTTTTTGCGTTTCGGAAAAATTATTAAAGAAAATCAAAGGATGAGTTTTCAGAAATGCTTTAGTTGATTAAAAAATTATAACACAATCTTAACAAGACTGAAATACAGAACAAAGTATAGAATGTATATTGTACTTAAAAATAAAAAATAGTCAAAAAACCCTTAAGATATTAGGTTTTTTGACTAGACGATGTTTAATATATTTTTTTGTGCGGAAAATATTAGTTACAGAATACAGTCTTTATTGCCACGAAATCCGGCTAAAAAGAGGGGCATCATTTGTTTGGCATACTGGCAAAGGGAGTATTCTCCGTTGCAGATACACCAATCGTAAATCAAGGCTCTTTCACACAAAGCATATGCTTTCACGAATTCATTGACTGAAACGTCGGATCGAAGGTCCCCTTTTTGTTGGCCTTCAGCCGTAATTTGTCGTAACAATTTATAATAAACCCGATTATGATCTAACAGGTGTTTTTGACCGCTGGTGATGAGCTGGGAAGAATATAACCTTGCCAATAAGTCCATGGATACACTGTTATCAATCATACGAAACAATTCTTGGTTTAAAAACATCAGTTTATCAAAACTATCCATTTCGTCGTCAAGTTGGGCCATTATTTCTTGATACTTGTTGTCAAACAGTTCGGAAAGGGTTCCTAATAGGGCATCCTTTCCGCCAAAATAGTGATAAAAAGAGCCTTTTGATGTGCCGGAAGCCTCTACGATTTCTTCGATTGTGGTATCATCATAGCCCTGTTCATAAAAAAGCCTCCATGCTGCCGCAATAATTTTATTTTTTGTATTGCGGTTGTTCTTTTTACCCATTATATCCTCCTATATTTAAACTCTCTTCCACTTTAAGCTTATCAAATCAAGATCCCTTATGGTTTTTACCAATCGCTGGCTAAAGTCCTCAGCCATAATATCGGTTGCATCCAAAAGTTCTAGACCAAGTTCCTGGGCACGCTTATAGGTGCCGGTATGAATTTTCTTTTCCTTACCATAGGTGACGATTATGCCTTTGGAAAACCATCCTCCCAAGCGTTTTTTTGCAATCAAAAGTTCGTTGAGAGCCGCTGTGTCGGCGTCTCGTAGCTTGCAAGAGATAAACACAGGTAGGGAATCATCCATTAAAAGAACATCTATTTCGTTTCCTGCCACTGTAACATTATCATAGGCGTTCCAATCAATCATTGTGCCTAGTTTCACGTCGTTGAACACGCCGGCTTCTTTGGCTGCAATATAAACGTATAACTCTAACCAAACGCCAAAGCTGATACAATATTGCCTATCCTCAATGGAGGCAAAGGAGAATTGAACATACTCACCCTCGATAGATAAATTTTCGATAAATCCCATGGTTTGGAATTTCTCTAAAATTTCTCGGTCGGGGTAAACAGCTTTACCGTTTTTCATATGTATGTTCCATTTACTTTGCATGAAAAGCTCGTGGGGTAAGGTTTTCGCTGCCACAGTTTGCATGAAGCTACATGTAAATTTCCACTGAAAAAGACGTTCAAATAAAAAACGAGCCATTACCTTAATATCAGCATAACGACCTTCGGAAGGGGGACGATGGGACTCTCCCATAAAACACGCTCCCTTTGCATCAACGAAGTCCTCTAGGGTTAGAGAGACGGTTTTTGCCACAATGCTATCATCCAATAAGTCGGTGATTTGCTTATTCACAAGGTCTGTATGCAAAAGGGGAATATTTAACGCAGTGCCTGCCCTATAACCTGCAAGGAGCATTAATTCGCTACCACCTGTTAAATCCAAGGCACATTTTTCAATTCCGTTTCGATCAATAACCCTGCTGACTTGACGAAAAATTTTGTCAACAGAGGTAATGTCAATCGGGTAATGCTCTATTCTGATACCAGGTATGTTACGGTCCAGGCATTTCTTTAATGCGGTAAAAACCGTGATGTCTTGCATCCCTCGATCATAAAAATATATGACTTTTTTGGGACGTAGGGTCAATGGTGCAACGATGTTTTTTAAAACATCTTTATCGTAAAATTCAATGAGAAGTTCCAGTGGAATCATCTCCCTTCAAAGCTTTATATTGCTAGAGATTATTTCTCAAATTCTTCTACTATAACCTCTTCTTCAAATTTAATATCTTCATTAGTTTCTGTTTTATCTCTATTTCCAAAAACAGAGCCAAAGTTTAATTTGTTAACTACACCAGGTGCCATATCAATCAATTTACTAACGGCATCCTGATTTTTCACATTAATGGTCTGTACGCTACCATTTTGAATTACCAGTACTGCTGAGGGAGTAATTCTTGCGCCAACACCGCCAGCAGCATTGATATTTTCTTTTGCACCTGCACCGGCGCCAACTGCCACTTCAATTAAAGGCAGTAAAGTTATATCCCCAATAACAATTGCTTCACCCACAACAGTTTTCGTTGAAACCAAGTCTTCTACTTTATTAAACAGAACATTTACCGATTCGTTAAAGTCTTTACCCATTCTTTTTTCTTCCTTTCCAAAGTTTAATTAAAATCCTACGCACAGGTCTTGTCAAAACAAAAGCCAAAAGGGAATAGACAAAGTAGCCAATTATGATGTTCCCTTTAAGTTTTACTTCTATATCCTCTGCCACAAGGCGAGTGAAATCACCTTTTACTTGGATATTCTTTCCGAATTTTGCTGTCAAAATACCTACCAAGCCCATAAGATACCCTGTGTACATAGGGTCCCCTAAACCAAGGGTAGCCTTAAGGAGGAGATGATTGGGCAATATGCCTTTTATGAGCCGTTTAAGTAGGGCTTTGGCTGCAAGAAAAATTTCCTTTTTGCCCTCAATTTCCTGAAACTTGTCCCAGTAGAAGCGGATCTTGTCCAATTTTGATTCATGGTCTTCCTCGGGTTCTGGTTCCCCAGTAAAGAAGCTTTCTGATTCCCGCTCTATTGGATCAAATGGAACTTCAATGGGGCTTTCTTGAATATTAGAAACTTTTACACGGCGAACTTTGGGTTTTGGTGGTAAGGGTTCTTCTTTCGCTAGAGTTGCAGTTGGTGTTTCTTCTGTTGGTGGTTCAGGCTGTTTTGGCTCTTCCTTTGGTGTAGTGGGTTCAGCCATATATACCCCTTCGGAAGGTTTTTTTACTGTGGATGTTTTTTCTCTGGCTACCACAGCGCCTTCTTGCCCCATACGCTGTGGTACAGGTTTGGCTTTTCGTTTGGGTTTCCTCTTTTTTTCTTTTTTTTCACCAAAAAGGGTAAACCAAAATACTTTTACAGTGATTTCAGGCTCGTTGCCATAAATATATCTTCCGTTTACACGAATTAGCCCAAAAAGCCACCGCAATGAAAAATCGCCCCGTATATCCTGTTTTTTTTCTCCTGCCAGACGATATTTTAGGGGGCTGACTAAAACAACCGTAATAATTAAAATGATCAGCAGAAAAATACTTAAAAGCAAAATCCCTATGAACTTTAATATAGCCAATAGTATGCCTAACATATCATTCCCCTGTCTTCATTCGTTTTGCCAAAAACCATGATAATAGCCAAGTAACGAAAGCGCTGGCTAAGAATATGCCTGAAATCCAAAATGCAGTATCTCGGAAAAATCCTTCAGGCACAATGTTTATTAGTAAATCCGTTTTAGGATTTAGAATCCAGTCATTATTGCTGAAAAAAACATGGTGAAACGTAATAAAATATCGATTGAAATCTTGAATCATTAGGGAAACCAAAACCCCTATTAAAATAAAAAAAGTGGCTATGCCCCATTGTAGTCCTTGAAATAAATGATAGCCTTTTTTTGCGAAAAGTAATATGCCCATTGCGAAAATTGAGAAGAGGAGTGCTAGTCGTCTTAGCTGAACTGCTTTGATAAAAAGGTTTTGCACATCCACCATATGCCTTTTTTCTTTGGCATTAAAAAACTCGCGCTCGCCGCCATCAATTTTTGTATATACCACTAGATCCTCACGATCGCCTTTTAGGTAGTCCATCATTTCATGGGTTACTATCATTAAATCGTTCATTTCAATGTTAATTGATTTTGCAACATTGTATTTTTTGTACTCCTTTTCGAAGTACCCATCCATGCAGTATATCACATATTCGGTGGAGCTAATGATTAAAACGAACATAAGTGCAAGACCAGTAAAAAGGCCGATACCTTTATACACGAACCTCATTGATTATCCCCTCTACCCATGAACTTGGATTTGTAATATCTTTGCCTTCCCTTAAGGCTTCTTCAATCATAAAAACAACAAGGTCATAGGCTTCCCGTCTGCCATTGGCAACACCTACAATTAAAGCTGAACTTTGAGAAAATCTTCCTCTGCATAACTCCCAGGAAGAAGTTATTTCATATCGATTTTTATCCGGATTGTAAAAGATGCAGTAAAGTCGTGGCATGGGTATATTTCGCCGTAAGGCATATACAACTGTTTCTAAGTCTGTAACATTTTCTGCTACAAATAAATCATCAGCTAACTGCATTTGCCGTCGCCACCTTTCCTGTCAATTCTTAGCATTATTATAGCAGATTAAACCAGAAAAAGAAAATAAAATATGTAATAAACAGCACCCTATGAGAAAGGGTGCTGTTTTAGTCATTGAAGGGCTGCTTCTAATTTGTCTAATTGCCGAAAGGGATAGTGCTGTAACAGCTCCTTATATTGGGGAGCTGTTAGGCCGGGTGTTTGAGTGTAGATTGCAATTTTTTCATCTAAATCCGCCTGAATAAATTTTAATTTGAGTTTAGAAAATTCATCTTTTTCCAAGTCATCAAGTCCTCTCTTGTTTTTTCTTTTTAAATATTTCGCTAAGCCCCATTAAGAATAGAAACCCACCAAATATTTTGCGTAATAAGTCTGCATCCAATGAAACTGCTAAAAAAGAACCAGCTGCTGCCCCGGCTAGACCTAATAAGGCAAGGGGCTTTGCTGTTTGCCAAAGTACATTTTTATTTTTTGCGTGTGTAATTAGTGCGACAACAGCAGTAGGGATAAAATAAATTAAATTTACGCCCTGTGCTTGGTGCTGATCCAAACCTAAGATAATAATTAAAGCAGGAATGAGAATGGTGCCTCCACCTATACCCATACCGCTGATAATGCCAGAAAAAAAACCAATTATTACAACCCAAATCATAATATCATCCTCACCGCAGCAGCTATCATAAAGAGACCAAAAATACGATGCAGCCAAATCCCGCTAATTTTAGATAACAGTTTAGCTCCCACTAATCCACCAACGATTCCGCCGGCAGATGCCCATAAGGCAATGGTCCATGCTACGTCGGTTTTCCAGCAATAAATA
>DFWH01000011.1:0-101319 GCA_002380805.1 Clostridiales bacterium UBA4139
TGGCTGATGCTATCAGAAAATACAAAGTAGCAAAAGCGAACAACTAAGAAATCATTGGGGTTCGGTAGGTCTAGTTTGAATGATGTTAATCGATTAGGGGGTTCGTTGAGATGAGCATTTATTCTGTTTTTTTTCCTGGCTATACAGCTGGTGAGAATGCTTACCAAGAAATTGATGCTGTATGTTCACCTTATGGCACAAAGGCAGTAGTAATCGGCGGAAAAACAGCAATTGAAAAGACGAAGGACTATTTACTGGAAGCAACAAAGGATAGCTCCGTAAAAATTACTGATTTTATTTGGTATAAAGGCGAGGCTGCTTTTGAATATGCAGAAGAGTTACAGCAGTTAGATGTGGTTAGAGATGCTGATATGGTGTTTTGTGTGGGCGGTGGAAAGGCTATCGACTGTGCAAAACTGGTTGCAGACCACCTGAAAAAACCTTATTTTACATTTCCAACAATTGCATCCACTTGCGCTTGTATTTCGGCATTAGGAATTTACTACCACACAAATCATGTATTCCGTGATTTCTTCCGTGTGGAGAAACCTCCCGTTCATGTTTTTATCTCTACAAGAGTAATCGCAGAAGCGCCTGAAATTTACCTATGGGCAGGCATTGGCGATGGCATGAGCAAGGAGGCCGAAGTAAAATTTTCCGCAAGGGGAAAGGATGAGGAGTTAACCTTATCAGAACAGGCAGGGGTTGCCATGAGTAGCTGCTGTACTGAGCCTTTGTTGAAGTATGGAATTCAGGCAATGGAGGACTGCAAGTTAAATCGTCCCTCAGAGGCCATTGAGCATGTTGCGTTGGATATTTTTATCAACACAGGTATGGTATCCAATATGGTTGACTCTCATAAGTACAATACAAACTTGGCGCATGCATTGTTTAATAGCATGACCATGTTGCATCAAATCGAAGAAAGACACCGTCACGGCGAAGTGGTTTCTTACGGAACACTGGTATTGTTGACGTTAGACAAACAGTATGATCTGTTGGATCGTTTCTTTGAGTTTTACAAAGGCATGAATTTGCCTACAAAGCTTTCTGATATTGAAGTTTCCGTAGAAGAATTGGATCCTGTTTTAGAAGCAGCAGTGAAGAAGTATGATTTGGATTACATTCCTTATGATATTACTCCTGAAATGATTAAAGCAGCAATTCTGGAATTAGAGGAGTTCAACCTTAGAAAAGCAGCATAATTGATAAGTAAAATGCAAATATTTAAGGCAAGGGATGTATATCCTTTGCCTTTCTTTTTTGGTAACTTGACAGTAATGGAATATACTTCTATACTTGTGGAGAGAAAATTTGACATGAGGAGTGCATCGGATGGGATACTTTCCAAAAATTGGTATGAGAATGATTAAAACGGCGGTTGCAGTGGCAATTTGCTTTTTAGTCAGCATTTTAACAGGTGGGGATGGAAAGCCTATTTTTTCTGGAATTGCAGCTATAATTTGTATGCAACCTTATGTGGAGCATAGTGTGGATGTAGCCTTTAATCGTGTCATTGGAACGGTTATCGGGGCCGTTTTTGGATTGGCTGCGGCAACGCTGATGTTGAAAATTCCGACAGAGTTTGAATATCTAAAATACTTGGTCGTTTCGTTGGCAATCATACCGGTATTATATACAACGGTTATTCTAAAAAAGCCCGGTGCATCCGCCCTGGCTGGGGTGGTATTACTGAGTATTACCTTGACCAATGATGCCGCTCCACCTATTATGAATGCGCTAAATCGTTCCATAGAAACCATTGTGGGTATTTTGGTTTCTTTGGGTGTAAACATGGCACACCTGCCTCGACGAAGAGAGAAGGATTTTCTTTTTGTATCTGGATTTGATGGGGCTATTTATGGAGAGAAAACGGGAATTACACCTTATTGTATATTTGAGTTAAACCAATTGTTACGAGATGGGATGGCTTTTACAATTGCAACGGAAAGAACACCTGCTTCTTTGATGGCGGATCTGGGTTCTATAAACTTCGAGTTGCCTGTTATCGCCATGGATGGCGCAGTGCTCTATGATATGAAAGAAAAGCGTTATTTGGCCTGTCACGGTCTTTCAAAAGAGATGACCACAAGAATTGAGGATTTCCTAAGTGAACAGGATTTGCATTATTTTTTAAATGTGGTTTGGCAAGATGTGTTGCTGATATACTATCATGATTTTAAAAATGAGGAAGAAGAGAAGTTATACAGACAATTGCGACTATCGCCCCACCGGAACTATGTCTATGGAGAGAGACCAGAGGATGGCAATGTTGTGTATTTCTTGCTGGTGGTGGAAGATGAGGTGGCTGACTTGGTTACCGAAAAGCTAACAGAGATGGATACCGACCAAGAGCTTCTTTTTTTAAGGGACAAAACAGAAACACCAGAAGGATTTTGTCATCTAAAAATATATCACAAAAATGCAACCAAAGAGTATATGATGTATAAACTTTTAGAAACAATGCCTCAAAAAAAGACTGTTGTGTTTGGAAGTAACAGAAATGATGTTTCGATGATGAAAGCCGCTGATTTATCCTTTGCAACAGTGGATGCCACAGAGGATGCAATCCAAGCTGCAAATTATCAGCTAAAGGGTTTTGGGGATAGCATCGTTAGGACGATTTTGCATCTCTATGAACCTTTACCATGGCAGTCTTTGCCCAAGGAACTTAGAGAGGGAAAAAAGAAAAAGGTGGACTAAAATATGCAGGAAAAATTACATGAATTGTCCAGAGCAGAGCTTTTGCTGGGGCAAGAAAAACTGAATAAACTGAGAAATGCAAAAGTTGCAGTTTTTGGCATTGGTGGTGTTGGATCTTTTGCCACGGAAGCATTGGCGAGAAGCGGGATAGGACATTTAACTTTAGTTGATGGTGACTGTGTTGCAATAACCAACATCAACCGTCAGTTGATAGCCACACAAAAGACCGTTGGGCAACTTAAAACAGAGATTATGAAACAACGAATCAATGATATCTTACCTCAGACCATTGTGGAAACCCACCCTGTTTACTATACCAATGAAAATAGAAATCTGATTGATTTTTCTTCCTATGATTATATTGTTGACGCAATAGATATGATTACCTCAAAAATTATTTTGATTGAAGAGGCGAAAAAAGCCGATGTACCTATTATTAGCTGTATGGGCACTGGTAATAAGTTTGACCCATCTAGATTTGAGGTAGCAGATATTGGAAAGACCTCAGTCTGCCCCTTGGCTAAGGTTATGAGGAAAGAATTGAAAGACAGGGGAATTAGGGGGGTTAAGGTGGTATATTCTAAAGAGTTGCCACAAAAACCAGGAACTTCTTCGGAAAGTGGTAAACGACAAATCCCAGGAAGCCTATCTTTTGTTCCATCAGCAGCAGGTATGATTTTGGCTGGAGAGGTCATCTGCCATATTGCAGGAATACAGCGGGGATAAGTGAAATGTGGAGAATAATAGACAATTTTTCCAGAAAAAGCCATATTTTGTGGAGAGAAGTATTAAAAAAATATATAAATTCTTATATTTTTCTGAAACATTCTAAAATCTCTTGAAAGGGCCAAAATATTTAGATAAAATGAAGCTGAAACAAATATTTATAATTAGGCTCTAAAGGGAGGTATCAAGATGAAAAACAAAATAAAGATTGCAGTCTCCATTATTTTGGCCGCAATGGTTTTTGTGTCTGGATGTGCTGCACAACCAACCTCCAGCAACGGGGCTATTTCCAGTGAGAATACGACAGAGGGTTATATTGCATCGGCAAAAACGAAGCTTGAGGCATCTTCAAACTTTGTATCTGACTTTTATGCAGAGGTACAGATGGGTGGAGATAGCGGAAAAACAATTTCAAAGGCAAAGGTTGAAATGATGCAAGAACCATTGGTAGTAGGAATCAAAATGCAGGATTCATATGGACAGGATACTCTGAGTTCACAGCTTTACTTAGAAAAAGTGGATGATGATGTTAATATGTATATGGCGTATGATGGGCAATGGACAGAAATGACTTTGGATGAAAAAAATGCAATGAAGTCTGTGGGAATTTATGATGCAGCTAAGGATATGAAGCTTTTGCTCGCCGCAGGTGAGAATTGGGAACAAATATCTTCAAAAAATGGGGTTGTAACCATTACAGGAGAGGTGCCCGCACAGAAAGTTTATGATATATCCGAGGCCGGGTATTTCTTGCAGTTGGCAGGGATGAACGGCGTAGATCAAAGCTATTATAGCGGTGTGAAAGCTGTGCCTTTTGAAATTCAAGTCAAAGAAGATGGTACACCTGTTGCTTTTTCCGTCGATTTTGCAGATGCACTGGAAACAGTTATGAACCATGTGCTGAAGGAGTTGGGACAGGAGAGTGTTGAGACGATTGCTGTTGAAAAATATCTGATTCGTCAGAATATTTCAAAGATTAATGAAATTAAGAAGATCGACATCCCCGCAGAGGCGAGGAATGCAATTAATTATGAAAAGGAAATTTCGTTATTAGAAAGCAGTTCTTCTGTTCAATGAGTAAAACCCTTGGGAAAGAACCCTTGAATAAACATAGATTGATATCAGATTTAGGTATTGTCTATCTTTCAGGTTCTTGCAACCAAGGGTTTTTATTTTTTCCTTGATGAAAAAATCGGCTTTGACGTGAACTTCCTTGTCTTATCCGTGCAAAATTTGTGATAAACGGAGGGTTTTTTCGGAAAATTAGGTGGGAATGCTGATATTTTATGGTTTTTATAAATAATGCTGTATTTTTTATAGGATGATGCTATAATGAAAAAGATTGACTTGAAAAAAGGAGAGAATGCAATATGATCGCAGCACAGGGTGTAAGTCTTCAATATGGAGGCAGAGTGCTTTTTAATGATGTAAATATCAATTTTACAAAAGGAAATTGCTACGGATTAATTGGTGCAAATGGTGCCGGAAAATCTACGTTTTTAAAAATTTTATCAGGTGAGGTTGAACCTAATAAGGGTTCTGTATTTATTACGCCTGGCGAGAGAATGGCCGTTTTGAAACAGGATCACTTCATGTTTGATGATTTTGATGTTGTTCAGGCGGTTTTGTTTGGTCATAAAAGACTATTTGAAATTATGAAAGAAAAAGAAGAACTATATTCCAAAGAGGATTTTTCTGATGAAGACGGGATTAGAGTGTCTGAATTGGAGGGTGAGTTTGCAGAGCTTGATGGTTGGTCTGCAGAGTCTAATGCGGAAATTTTGTTAAATGGTTTGGGTGTGACCAATGAGTTCCACTACATGAAAATGAAGGAATTGACAGGTACACAAAAGGTAAAGGTGCTTTTGGCCCAGGCATTATTTGGCAATCCTGATATTTTGCTTTTGGACGAGCCTACTAACCACTTGGATATTCATGCAATTAAATGGTTGGAAGATTTCTTGTTGAATTTTGAGAATACCGTTATTGTTGTATCCCACGATAGACACTTTTTAAATAAAGTATGTACAAACATTGCAGATATTGATTATGGCAAAATTACAATGTTTGTAGGTAACTATGACTTCTGGTACAGCTTTACGCAGATGACACAGCGTCAGTTGAAGGATCAGAATAAGCGTACAGAACAGAAGATGAAAGAATTGCAGGAATTTATTCAGCGATTTAGTGCCAATGCTTCCAAAGCAAAGCAGGCAACCAGTAGAAAAAAATTGCTTGATAACTTGCAGATGGATACCATCAAACCTTCCAGCAGACGTTATCCTTTTTGTAGCTTCAAACAGGATAGAGAAGTTGGTAATGATGTTCTTTTGGTTGAAGATATCTCCAAGACTATTGATGGTAAAAAGGTTTTGGATAAAGTTAGCTTTATGATTCGTCCTAACGAAAAAGTTGCATTTGTTGGCAAGGACGAAATCGCAAGAACAACTTTGTTCCAAATTTTAATGGGCGAAATTGAACCCGATGAAGGTAAATTTAAATGGGGAATTACAACAAAAACAGCGTATTTCCCTAAGGATAATAACGAATATTTTGAGGGTAGCAAAGAATCCTTGATTGAGTGGTTAAGACCTCATGCAAAAGAGGGAGAGCAGTATGATGCAGATATTCGTGGCTGGTTAGGACGAATGCTCTTTAGTGGTGAAGAGGCATTGAAACAGGCAAATGTTCTCTCTGGTGGGGAAAAAGTGCGTTGCATGCTTTGCAAAATGATGATGAGTGGTGCAAACGTAATGATCATGGATGAACCTACAAACCATTTGGATTTGGAATCCATCACTGCGTTAAACGAAGGTTTGTCTGAATATAAAGGCACTTTGTTGTTTGACTCTCATGACCATCAGTTTGTTCAGACAATTGCTGACAGAATTATTGAGGTTCTGCCTGGTGGCATCATTGATAGACAGATGTCCTATGATGAATATTTGGAAGATGAAGATATCAATAATTTGCGTTTACAACTGACAGGAGAGGCGTAAGATATGATTAATGGGAAGATAGATTTAAGAAGCGACACAGTTACCATACCAACAGAAGAAATGAGAATGGCAATGTTTCAGGCGGTAGTAGGGGACGACGTTTATGGCGATGATGCTACCGTTAACGAGTTGGAACGATTGGCGGCAGATATGTTCGGCAAAGAGGCGGGGCTTTTTCTTCCCACGGGCACAATGAGCAATCAGTTGGCATTGTTTACCCATGTTCAAAGAGGCGAGGAGGTCATTCTTCCTGATAATTGCCATATTATTGCTCATGAGGCTGGTGCCTCTGCAATCATTGCTGGGGCACAGTTGCGTTCAATTCCCAGCAAAAATGGGGAGTTGTCCTTTGACCTAGTTGAACATTATATCAGAAAAGATCCTGATGATATTCACCAGCCTAAAACTGCTTTAATCACTTATGAAAATGCAGACTCTGACGGACAAGTACGCTCTTTAGAGTATATGAAAGGCATCAAAGAGATTGCAGATAAATATGATTTACCCATACATTTGGATGGTGCCCGGATTTTTAACGCTGCCACATATCTTTGTGTAGATGTAAAGGAAATGGCACAGTATGCGGATACGATATCTGTGTGTATGTCCAAGGGTCTATGTGCCCCTGTTGGCTCTGTATTGGTGGGAAATAAAGAGTTTATTGCTTTGGCAAGAAGAAAGCGTAAAATTCTTGGTGGCGGTATGCGACAAGTAGGTATTTTAGCTGCTGCCGGAATCCTTGCATTGCAGGAGATGCCAAAAAGATTGCAGGAAGACCACGATAATGCAAAATATTTGGTAAATCGTTTAAAAGAAATAAAGGGCTTGGAAGTATATGAAGAACGCCAGCAGATTAGCATGGTATTCTTTCGCCTCAAAGGGTATCCTTTGGATTCGGCTGCATTGGTACGCTATATGGATGAGCATGATGTGCGTATCAATGGGGAGGATAACGGCATGATGCGTTTTGTGACCCATCGTTATGTTTCCAAAGAAGAAATTGATCAGGTTGTGCAATTATTAAAAGATGCGCAGTAAATTGGTGCCCTCGTGTTTTCGGGGGCATTTTTTTGAATTTTTTTACTCTATAAAAGAGTACGGGGAATGATTGTTTTTCAGGAGGGAAGAGATGGGGAAAATATTTCTGGCTTTGGGTGTCGGGTTTTTAATTGGTTTTTATGGACTTATCAAGGAAAAAGGGATTAAGATTAATTGCCGACTTCAAACCTTATGGCTATTGCTTCTGATTTTTTGCATGGGTGTTAGCATTGGACGGAATGGTGAAGTCATTGAAAATTTGCCTACGTTAGGTGGAAAGGCGCTTTTGTTTGCAATTCTAACGGTAGTGGGTAGTGTTTTATTTGTCTTTATACTTAGCCGATTTTTAGAAAAGGAGGGGAAGGAATGAGTCTTGCAATTTTAGGTGTATTGATTTTGGGGATTTTGGCTGGTATTTATATGCCTCTGGGTATTTCTTCTTTCCTTGACCAAGCATCATCTATCATGCTTTTGATTTTATTATTTTCGGTGGGAATTGACTTGGGTTTGAATCGTCAGGTTTTTGTACAGATACGTCAAATGGGTTTACGTATTTTGTTGATTCCTGTTGGGGTGGTGTTGGGTTCTTTGTGTGGTGGTGCCGTTGCAGCAGCAATTTTGCAGATGCAAGTGAGGGAAGGAATGGCAATTGCCTCGGGGTTAGGTTGGTACAGCTTATCTGGAATTTTGATTACGGAGGCTGGCAACCCCATTGGGGGAACAATTTCTTTTTTATCCAATGTTTTTCGCGAGATGATTACGTTTATTTCTATTCCTTTTTTGGTGAAATATATGAACTCATATTGTGCCATTGCGCCGGCAGGGGCTACTGCCATGGATACAACATTGGGAATTATTAGCAAAAATACGGACGGAAAAATTGCGATAATAGCCTTTGTAAGTGGTGTAACTTGCACATTGATTGTACCTATTTTAGTACCTCTGTTCCTCTAGGGGAATAAATTTTACAAAAATCCCTTGACTTTTCTGGTTGAATATATTATTATTACTTAGCGAGTTGACAATGTGCGGATGTGGCGGAATTGGCAGACGCGCTAGATTCAGGTTCTAGTCGGGGTTTTCCTGGTGCAGGTTCAAGTCCTGTCATCCGCATTGCCAAAAAAAGCAGATAAGATAAATTCTTATCTGCTTTTTTATTTGCTATTTTTTGTTTTTCACCAAAGAGCTCTCCCTGAAATGAAAAATGGAGTGTTTCTTTCTGTCTGTTGTATCGTTGTTGTAGGCGTAAAGTATGATATAATATTCGTAAATTCATATTTTATTTGAAAAGATAAGGGGGAGTTAATGGATGAAAGGCTTTATTCAAACATTTATTATTAGTTTTATATTGATTATCATCTTTCTGTTTTTTGGGGGCTATTTGATTCTTCAGAGCTTTTGGTTGGCAAGTGCTTGTGCTGCCCTTGCTATTTCCATTCTGGTTACATCATTTATCCATCAAGAGACAAAACATGAAGAGCTGGAAGCACGAATCAAGGCCCTAGAATTAATGCTTGAGGAAAAAGATGATAGATAAAAAGGTTATTGTGATTATTCATTAAATCCATGTCAAACGGCATGGATTTAATTTTATTTGATTAAAGTTTCATATTGACTTTCATAATATTAAAGTGTATAATTAATATTATGAAAGGGGATGGAGAAATGGCAATTGAGATTGTACCCGATTGGATGACAAATCTAGAGGATGAGGATATTGAGTTTGTTAAAAAGTTTCTTCTTGCCTCAGGTTCTTTGAAGGAAATTGCAAATCAATATGGTGTCACTTATCCCACAGTTCGTTTGCGTCTTGATCGCTTGATACAAAAAATTAGGCTAAACGAGGATACGCAGAGTGATCCTTATATTTCATTGATAAAACGGTTGGCTATTAATGAGAAATTGGACTTTGATACGGCCAAGCTTTTGATTCAGGAATATAGAAAAGGAGGGGAGATGCAGTAAATGAGAAATGTTACTTTGGTTTTAGGGCTTTTTATGATTGTCCCCGCAATTTTAATTGTGCTTGAGATTTATTTTTGCAAAAATCAGATGAGAGCAGCACTGATTATGCCTGTGGTTGTTGCATGTTGTTTTATCGTATTTGGCATTTATGCCTTTATGTTAGCGGCTGTTTTATTTATCATTTATTATGTGTTTAATCATTTGCAGAAGGTAAAGGAAAGCAAGAGCAAGGAAATTGATAAGATGAGTATTGAAGATTTATAAGAAAGGGTGTTATGGAGAAAACCATAACACCCTTTTGAGTTTATGTCGAACATTGTACGCTTTCATTGGATGTGTTTTTTGCACCAAAAAGGAAGAAAACCATACCGACAACACTTAGGCCCGAGAATAACCACAACATAAATCCAACATTGTGGTACTGCAAAATAAAACCGCCCACAAGGCTACCCAAAATATTTCCTATGGTAATGCCAATGGTGATGAGGGCTTGCCCCTTCACCTGGTCGGTCTTACCTAAGGCACTGCTTACATAATACACGATGGCAGCAGTAAATGGAGCAAAGGATATGGCCTGAAAACTGACGGCAATATAGAGGAGTGCCAGGTTAGAGGCTAGAGTAATCCCCGAGGCTTTGACGACAAAGAAGATTGCCGTAAACCGTAGCAGCTTTCCGCAGTCCCATTTGCGGATGAGGCGTGTGCATAGAATCATAGCAGGCACTTCTAAAAGGGCAATGTAGGCCATAAGTTGCCCCAATTCAGCATTGCCTTTTCCGATACGGTTTAAAATATGTATCATATAGTTATTCACAGAGCTGTGGCAAGTAAAAATAAAGGCGATACCAACTACAAGCATAGAAAAGCGAGGATTCTCTTTCAAAACAGCAAGGGTACCCCCTGCTGGTAAATCTTGATTTTGACGGCTGCCCATTTCCGGGAATTTACGCATAAGGAGTAGAATCAAAAAATTCAAACTACAAGAAATCAATGGGAGACACCTTGTTGTAAAGATAACGGTTAGCGTTCCCAAAAAAAATGTTAAGATAGAAAAAAATAATGAACCAATTCCTCGGGCTACTCCGAAGTTTAGGGGGATATCATTTTGAATAAGTTGGATTCCCAAGGCACTTAATAATGGCTGCATGGAAAGCTGCAACAGGATAAGCAGACTATATAGTAATGCAATAAACACAGTTGGAGGCTTTGATGCAGCCAAAAGAATAAGGGGAATTGTCTGAGCAACACAGAGCAACATAAAAAGCGACTTAACCGTAAATCGTTTACCCTTATCTGCCGCTCCAGCAACAATTGGCTGAAGAAGTACTGAAAGCAAGCTGGAAATTGCAATCAGTGATCCAATACTGCCATCTGAAAATCCGTGGTCTAAAAGGAACACTGCTGTAAAACTGACAACGCAGCCGTAGCTCATCCAGTAAAGACCTTGCAAAGCACAGTAATAATAGATCAAAGTGTCTTTTCTCATTTTTTTATCCTCATTTTTATCAGTGAGTAATGATTTCTACGCCATCCTCAGTAACGGCAACCGTATACTCCCACTGGGCAGAGAGGGAACCGTCCTCGGTGTAGATGGTCCATCCATTTTCTTCATCTTGAAAGAAGTCTTCTTCTCCTGCATTTACCATAGGTTCAATGGTAAATACCATGCCAGGTACTAAAAGCATGCCTGTGCCACGGTCGCCAACATGGCAAACATAGGGGTCTTCGTGGAAGTCATTTCCTACACCATGGCCGCCAATATCGTGCAGTACTGTGTATCCATTGGCATAAATATGCTGGCTTACAACAAATCCAATATCACCTAAAAATCCCCAAGGCTTCACTTCTTTCAAGGCCAGGTCGACAGATTCTTTTGTAACTTCCACCAGCTTTTTAGCCTCTGGGCTTACATCGCCAATACAGAACATACGAGAAGCATCAGCATAGTAACCATTTAAAATGGTGGTAACATCCACATTAATGATATCTCCATCTTTCAAAACTTCGTCAGGGGAGGGGATGCCATGGCAGACTACATCATTGATAGAGGTACAAACGCTTTTTGGGAATCCACAATATCCCAAAGGTGCAGGTGTGCCGCCATGGGCAATGGTATATTCATGGACTAAAGTATTAATGTCATCCGTAGACATACCGGCACAGATCTTTTCTGCCACCATGTCTAATATTTCGGTATTCAGTTTTCCGGCTTTACGGATACCGTCCAACTGTTCCGGGGTTTTAATAATTTTGTGGGTAGGAACCTTAGCCCCGTTTGCTTCAAACTGTGCGATTTTCTCATCCATTGCTGCATGGCACTGTTTGTATTTTTTACCGCTGTTGCACCAGCAGGGATCATTACGACCGATCTTCATCATTATTCAGATCCTTTCTTTTTTTATAACTTTAGGGTGTTCACTAAACTTTAAAAGAATTTTTCACATAAAAAGTCGCACAAAAAGAATGGACTCATACTTTTTGTTGAAGTAATCACCAACTTTTTGTGATACAATTTAGAAGATTATACTATTATATGTTTTTTTACAGAACACCAATAAAAATATTTACAAATACTTTTTTCATAGTAGCATAAAAGAGGAGGAAGGACAATAGAGATATTGCTTGACTGTGAAATGTATCTTAGGGTGATATGCTGCAAACTGGAAGTAGAGAGGATGGAATAATTATGGTTTACAATAGCATTGAGCAATTAATTGGAAGAACACCTTTGTTAGAATTGGCACAATTTGAAAAGAAATATAATCTAGGTGCAAAGCTGATTGCAAAGGTTGAATTTATGAATCCTGGTGGTAGTGCAAAGGATAGAGTGGCAAAAGCGATGATTGAAGAAGCTGAGAAAAAAGGTATTTTAAAAGACGGGGCAACCATCATCGAGCCAACAAGTGGTAATACTGGCATTGGCCTTGCGGTAATGGCGGCTGCTAGAGGCTATCGTGCAATTATTGTGATGCCTGACTCTATGAGCATGGAGCGCCGTATGCTTATGAAGGCTTTTGGGGCAGAGTTGGTGCTTTCCCCCGGTGCAAGGGGAATGGCAGGAGCAATTGAAAAGGCTGAAGAACTTAATAAAGAAATCCCCAATTCTTTCATTCCGAGCCAGTTTGATAACCCTGCTAACCCTAAGGCTCATTATGAAACCACAGGGCCTGAAATTTACGAAGGGACAGAGGGAAAGGTCGATATTTTTGTTGCTGGCATTGGTACTGGTGGAACCATTACTGGGGTGGGTAAATATTTAAAGGAAAAAAATTCTGATATTCAGGTGGTTGCTGTTGAACCAGCCAAATCCCCATTGTTATCAAAGGGAATTGCAGGCTCCCATGGTATACAGGGTATTGGAGCGAATTTTATTCCTTCTATATTAGATACAGAAATATATGATGAAATTATTACTGTTGAAAATGAAGAGGCTTACGAAGTGGGCAGAGAAATTGCCAGAACAGAAGGACTGTTGGTGGGAATATCCTCAGGGGCGGCAGTTGTTGCAGCAATGAAGCTGGCACAGCGTCCGGAAAACTTAGGAAAAAATATTGTTGTTTTATTACCCGACACAGGTGAAAGATATTTATCAACACCAATGTTCGCTGAGGCATAATAATGGAACGCCGAAATCAAATGACAGCGGCTCTTGCAGCACTGCTCATGGTTATCGATCATGTGGGCGCTATATTTTTTCCAGGGGATATGGGTTTTCGTTTAATTGGCCGATTATCCTTTCCTCTATTTGCCTATGGCATAGCCCAAGGGGTTGCCTATACTTCAAATTTTCCTAAGTATTTATTTCGGATTTTACTAGCAGCAGTGGTTTCTCAGCCTATATATTGGTTGGCTTTTTATAGCACAAATTTAAACCCACTATTTACATTAGCCCTAGGAGCGCTGGTATTATGGCTTTCTAGAAGGGGGCAAAAGGAGCAGATTTTAGCTATGATTTTGCTTCTGCTCTCTGTTGGCCTTAAAAGTAGTTATAGCTGGTATGGAGTTGCAACGATTTATTTATATGGATTTTATTATTGTGCAAGAGAAATTTCTTTTTATGGACAGTTGGCGCTTCAAATCATTTATGGGTTTACAACGGGCGCCTGGATACAAAGCTTTTCTATTTGTGCGTTTCCCTTTGCGGGGCGGATATGGAAAAAGCAGATTCTCTTGCCCCAATATTTTTTATATATATTTTACCCATTACATCTGCTGATATTAATTGGTATCCGAGAAATCATATATTAAAAAAGCGGCGTACGGAAATTTCCGTAGCCGCTTTTTTGTGTTTGAAATTAATCAGTAATTCTGCTGGGAGAACTAACTCTGCATAGAGCGAGAAGTTGGTTTATTGTTAGGCCAACTTTGCTCTGTTTTGCTGGCGGATGCGAAGGATTGCCCTTAAAATTACTGCAACGATTGGTCCAAGAATTAAGCCCCAAAATCCAATGCATTTATACCCAAAGTACATTGCAAATAATGTTAGTAGGGGGTGCATTCCAAGCTGTGAACCAAGAATTTTTGGTTGCATCAACTGGCGTACAATCTGAACAACGCCATAAATGATTAAATAGCCGATGGCAAGAGGGGTGTTCCCCAGAATAAAGCTGACAACAGCTCCTGGCCAAAGAATAAATCCACTTCCAAAAAAGGGGATGGCATCAATAATGGCAATGGAAACACTTATCAGTAAAGCATAAGGGGAATGTAAGATATACAACCCGACAATACATACCAGAAAAATGTAAACCATTAAAATTAATTGTGTTTTAACATATCCCCAAAGGGAGGAAAGTAAATCTTTTTTTGTTGCAGCTAAAGATTCGCCAAATAGTGGCTCGATATGGGTTTTATATGCCAAACGAATCGCATCTTTATCTTTCGTAAGAAAGTAAGAGGAAAACAATGCAATAAAGCAACCCAGTAAAACCTTTGGAACAGCCGTGATGGCGGAAACAGAGCCGCTGCCTTGAACCAATGCAAATAAGATATTAAATAACTCATCTTGCAGATAAGCAGTTACATTGGTAACCACATCAGGCAGCCCAATCAGCATTTCATCTACCCTCGCCCAGAATAGGGTCAGTCCCTCTTCCATCTTTTTTAGATAAAAGGGGATATCGTTTACTAAGTTATGCATCTGCTCATAAAGCTGGTTGCCAGCAAAGTACCCTAGAAACCCTATGGCGGAGATAAGCAAAACAATCCCTAATAGGGCACCTAACCATCTCGGCACATGAAGTTTTTCCAACCTATCTGCCAAGGGGGTAAACATGAGGCTTAAAAGCCAACCAAATACGAATGGCAGAAAAATGGGGAACAGATAGCGAAAAAATAGAAAACAGGCTAGAACTCCACCGCAAAGGATCAGAGAATTTTGCACTGCTTGTTTGTTTTTTAAATAGAAATCTTGCATAGCACCCCTCCTAGATGGGACAACTTCCCAATATGTATATTATAATACGAAATAGAGAATTGGGTACATGATTTCATCAGAATTAAAAAAGAATTAATCTTTTTACCCCAAAATGTTCCTTACTTTAATAAAGCAATTTTTTGTTTGGTTGAAAAGAATTCTTATTATTTTTACCAATCGTTTAATTTTTATTTGCTAGGGTGGCAAATTACTGATTTGCACCCTTAATTTCAGCAGAGAGATTAACCATTTCAATGGCTGCCAATGCAACGTCGTATCCTTTATTTCCTGCTTTTGTGCCTGCACGCTCAATGGCTTGCTCAATATTTTCGGTGGTAACCACACCAAAGAGTACGGGGACGTCTGTTTCCATGGAAAGGTGGGCAATGCCTTTTGAAACTTCGCTGCAAACGTAGTCGTAGTGGGTGGTTGCGCCACGGATGACAGCACCTAAGCAAACAACTGCATCATAGGCGCCGCTTTGAACCATAAGTTTTGCAGCGGCAGGGATTTCAAATGCGCCAGGAACACGTACCAAAGAGATATGATCTGCATTTACACCATGGCGCAAGAGGGCATCTTCTGCACCTTCGATGAGCTTTCCTACGATAAAGTCATTAAAACGAGAAGCTACAATACCTACTTTCATATCTGTTGCAATTAAATTTCCTTGAATAAGTTTCATGAGATAATTCCTCCTGATATTTAAATGTTTTTATAGTGTGTGGGAAAAAAGGTGTCCCATTTTTACCTGTTTGGTGCGCATATACTCCAAGTCGTGCTCCTGTGGTGCAATTTCAATGGAAACCCGCTGTGTAATCTCAACACCAAATCCATCCAATCCATAAATTTTTTCTGGATTGTTGGTAAGAAGATGTAACTGCTTTGCTCCTAAATCTTGTAAAATTTGAGCACCAATCCAATATTCTCTTAAGTCGGGGGCAAACCCAAGGGAGAGGTTAGCTTGCACTGTATCTTGACCTTGCTCTTGTAATTCGTAGGCTTTCAGTTTATTGATTAAGCCGATGCCTCTGCCTTCTTGGCGCATATAAAGTAAAATACCTCTGCCTTCTTTTTCAATTTGCCTCATTGCGGCAGCCAATTGCTGTCCGCAGTCGCAACGGCAGGAGCCAAACACATCGCCAGTCAGGCATTCGGAGTGGACACGGCAAAGAATATCTTTTCCATCGCCGACATCACCCTTTACCAGTGCTACATGGTGTTCCCCTGTGATGTCGTTGACATAGCCATAAATTTTAAATTCACCATAGGGGGTGGGCAGAGTTGCTGTGGCCTCACGGCGTACATGTTTTTCGTGACGGCGGCAGTAATTTTGCAAGTCATGGATGGTAATAAATTTTAGGTTATGTTCTTTTGCCAACTCCCAAAGTTCGGGGGTACGCATCATGGTTCCGTCCTCCGCCATGATTTCGCAGCAGAGGCCGCATTCTTTTAGCCCAGCAAGGCGCATCAAGTCTACTGTGGCTTCTGTGTGACCTTCTCTTTTTAAGACACCGCCATTTCTGGCGATAAGAGGAAACATATGGCCAGGTCTACGAAAATCCTCTGGTTTTGCAGTATCCTCAACACATTTTAAAGCTGTAACAGAGCGTTCAGCCGCTGAGATACCCGTTGTGGTATCCACATGGTCAATGGAAACGGTGAAAGCGGTGGAGTGGTTATCGGTATTTTCCGAAACCATTTGCTGTAAACCTAACTTTGAACCAAGAGCTTCACTCATAGGCATGCAGATTAATCCTTTTCCATATTTAGCCATAAAGTTGACGTTGTCTTGGGTTGCAAATTCTGCGGCGCAAATGAAGTCGCCCTCATTTTCACGGTCAGGATCGTCGGTCACGAGAATGATTTTTCCTTGTCTTAATTCTTCCAATGCTTCTTCGATGGTGTTGTAAGTATTCATTTTGGTCTCCTCCTTAAAATCCGTTATTTCTTAAAAAATCCAGTGTTAGTGTTTTCTCTTGTTTTGGTTCATTGTTTCCTAAAAAACGTTGTATGTATTTGGCGATAATATCTGTTTCTAAGTTCACTTGGTCGCCAATTCTTTTGTTAAGCAGTGTGGTTTGAGTGCTGGTGTGGGGGATGATTCCCACGGAAAAGTGCTCTTTGTCAACAGAAATTACGGTTAGGCTAACGCCGTCAATGGCAATAGAGCCTTTTTCAATTATTTGGTTTAACAAATTTTCGTGGGCGCCAATGAAAAGACGGATGGCATTTCCCTCCTGTTTTTTTCCCTGAATAGTGCCAGTTCCATCTATATGGCCACTAACCATATGCCCGCCAAAACGTCCATTTGCAGCCATTGCCCGCTCAAGGTGGACGGGAGAACCTTTTTGTAATTGTCCCAAATTACTTCGTTTTAGGGTTTCGGGCATAACGTCTGCAGTAAAGGAATTTTGTGTTAAGTTGGTTACGGTAAGGCATACACCGTTAACTGCTATGCTATCTCCCAGTTTTGTTCCTTCTTGTATGGATTTAGCCTGAATGACAAGCTGCCCTCCGCTTTTTTGCGAGGTGACTTTGTCTAAAAACCCGACTTCCTCTATCAATCCTGTAAACATGAAGCACCTCCATTTTCTTCGATCTCATATTCCAGCAGAATATCTTCATCAAGAAGTTGACTTTTCAATAGCTTTAAGGAAAAGGCGTCTTTTGGCTCCAGTATTCCTGCCCCACCTACGGGTGTTTTTGCATCTTTACCACCGAAAATTTTAGGGGCGAAGTAAATGTAAAGTTTTTGGGCAAGGGATTTTTCCAAGAGACTAAAATGGATGGTTCCTCCGCCCTCAACCAAAACACTGTCGATGCCATTTTCCCCTAATTTTTTTAGCAGGTTGGGCAGGGATACTTGTCCGTTTTCATTTGGTAGTTGCCAAAGGGTAAGACCGAGATTTTCCAGGGCCTGCTTTTTTTCTTCGTTGGCTTCGGCATAAGCAATAACTGTATTATACTTTTTTGCAGTTTTGCAAATATGGCTGTCCAGTGGAATGCGTAAGCGGCTATCACAAATAACACGTAAAGGTTGGTTTGCGTTTTCTATTCTGCAGTTGAGCAAAGGGTCATCTTGCAAAATAGTTTCGATACCTACCAAAATGCTACTGTATTGGTGCCTTAAGGTGTGGGCGTGTTGGCGAGAACTTTCGTTGCTAATCCAACGGGAAGCCCCTGTTGTAGTTGCTATTTTACCGTCTGCGGTCATAGCATATTTCAATGCTACATAAGGCATTTTTGTTGTTATGTAGTGAAAAAATATTGGGTTCAAGGCATCACATTTTTCTTGCAAAAACTGCTCTGTTACACAAATTCCATTGTTACGCAAAATTTTCGCACTTTTGCCTCTCACAAGAGGGTTAGGATCCCGTGAACCCATGACAACATGGTGAATGCCTGCCTCAATAATGGCATCTGTACAAGGAGGGGTACGGCCTTGATGGCAACACGGTTCCAGAGTGACGTAAAGGGTGGAACCGTGTGGATTTTCTGTGCAGGCAGCAAGAGCCATTCTTTCCGCATGAGGTTCGCCGGCTTTGTGGTGATAGCCTTGGCCTATTATTTTATTGTTTTTGACAATGACTGCGCCCACCAAAGGATTTGGGTTGGTGTGACCCAAGGCTTTGTTTGCTAGGGTAATTGCCTGTTCCATATATTCTTTATTTAGCATAAGGGATACGTCCTTTCCTTCAGGGGAAAGGTAGGGATAGAACTCCCAATGAGTTGGATCAAAGAAGAGGCCTCTAAAAATAGAGGGGGACATTGATTATTTTGGCTTCCAGAAGAAGAACAGTGGTTTTCAGGCACACAAAAATAATCTTAAATTCCCAATAAAAAACCCTGTATGTGCTAAAAAGCTCATACAGGGCATATCAAACATTTTGATACAGCAAAAAAAGCTCTCCAGAATCCACACTACATAGGATTCTAGGTATACCAAAAAAGGTATAATAAACCACAGCTGTATTAGGTGGTTCAAGAAAAAAATCTTGTAACACCCTTGATGCTTGCTCTTCTTCCATCCAGACTATACTGTCGGTTTTGGAATCTCACCAAATCCTGCGTATAAAACGCTCGCGGACTTTACCGCCGATCGGGAATTTCACCCTGCCCTGAAGAGATATTATGTATTTACGACACCATTATACACCCCTACTTAAAAATTGCAAGAGGTATTTTTAAGAAAAAAAGTTGTCTAAATTATAAAGAAGAAAGGCAAAAAAAGAGCTATTTAATTTTGTTTATTAGCGTTTTTCATAGGGGAAGGGTACCATTTTTTGTATAACATGGCAGTTGTAACTTTAATAAAACTATTGTACAATTAAACAAACAATGTATACAGTATAATAATTGACGAGGGAGTATTTTGAGAGACTTAAGATTAAAAGCAAGGGCAAAAATCAACTTAACTTTAGATGTAACAGGCAAACGTGAGGATGGTTATCATCTGATCAAAACCATTATGCAGACTGTAAGCCTATATGATGGCATTTACATGAAGCGTATCCGCAAAAATGATATTATCATCAAATCCAACTTAACTTGGTTGCCTACGGATAATCGTAATTTGGCATACCGTGCCGCAGAGTTGATGAAATCAAAGTTTGACATTACGGAAGGCGTTTTTATCGAAATTGATAAACGAATTCCTGTGGCGGCAGGCTTAGCAGGGGGAAGTGCGGATTGTGCAGCTGTATTAGTGGGGATGAATCGTTTGTTTGAATTAGGGCTTTCCGTAAAAGAATTGGAAAGCTTAGCTTTTCTTTTGGGGTCAGACATTCCCTATTGCGTTCAAAGGGGAACTGTATTAGCGGAGGGTGTGGGAGAAATTTTGACACCTGTGGAATGTCCATGTCCTATGTGTTACGTTGTTTTGGCAAAACTTCCTGTTAGTGTATCTACGGCAACGGTATACCGTGAATTAGACTGGCAGAGTGTGGAGAAGCACCCCGATACAGAGGGGATGATTTTGGCAATGGCTGAGGGAGATATCGCAAAGATGGGACAGCTTTTGGGGAATGTTCTTGAGACTGTGACGATACCAATGCATCCCAAAATTGCTCAGCTGAAAGAAGAAATGCTTCATCATGGTGCCCAAGGTGCTTTGATGAGCGGTAGTGGTCCGACTGTGTTCGGCCTATTTAAGGATGAAGAGAATTCAAAAGAGGCGGCGGCAACAATTCGGAAAAAATTCGGTTTGAAGGAAGTTGTAGCCACTCAGATTTACCATGGTAACAATGGTAAGAGAGGAGACGAAAAGGATGGAAGAAACAAAATTTAATATTAACAGCAACGAATATTTGCCACTAAGAGATGTTGTTTTTAACACATTGAGAGATGCAATTCTTACAGGAAAATTGGTGCCAGGTGAAAGATTGATGGAGAACCAATTGGCAGACAAGCTTGGTGTTAGCAGAACCCCAGTTAGAGAGGCTTTGCGTATGTTAGAGCTAGAAAATTTGGTTGAATTGGTGCCCAGAAAAGGAGCTCAGGTGCTTGATATGAGCGAAAAAGATATTATTAATATCTTGGAAGTAAGAGGTGCCTTAGAAAGTTTGGCAACGAGCATTGCTTGCAAAAAAATGAAAAAAGAAGAGTTGCAGCAGTTGAAAAACGTTGAAGCCGATTTTGAACGTGCCATTGATGAAAATGATGTAGAAAGAATCATACAGTTAGATGAGGATTTTCATGATTTAATTTTAGAGTCCACTGAAAATGATAAACTGACTCAAATTTATCAAAATTTACGTATTCAGCTTTACCGTTATCGCATGGCTCATCTTAAGGTGGATACTACTATTTCTGCCATTGTTGCTCATCACAGGGGGATTTTACGCGCCATTGAAAACCATGATGCTGATGAGGGGGCAACAGTTGCCCATGGACACATCAAATATCACACAGAATTTATTTTGCGTTCCATTCGCAATAAATAATAAAAGAGAAAGCCGCAGAGATTTGTGCGGCTTTTTTTATTATTCATTTTATGGTGTGGATAGATTATTACTTTGATTCTATCCTTTGATTTTAAAATAAAGGGCAATTTCTTTTCCTAAAAAATTACAGTTTATTTACACTTCATTCTTTAGTCCCTCTTTTGCTTGCAATCCGTTGTTGAATATTTTACAATAATGGTAGATGTAAGGGAATAATGTAAGAGAAAGAAGGTGGCATGAAGGTGGCCGAAGGGAAGGATAATTTTCCCCGCAGAGAAGAGCGGGTGCCATATGGGGCGAATCAGCAAAGAGGGTCAAAGCAAGATAATTCAGGTCGGAATAAAAGGCCACAGAAGCCGCAAAAGTCGCAAAATACGGACAAACGTAAGCCGAAAAGCCGTAAGGCATTGCCCAGAAAGAAAATGCTAATGGGTATTGGGGCAATTCTTATTCTGATTATTATCTTATTTTTTGTGCGGAAAAATGGCACAGAAGTTTTCGTAGGATCTGAGAGCGTTGGTGTTTTAGAAGGCCGAGGGGTGAAAGCAGAAACCATTATAGATACCATCGAAACCCAGCTTGCAGGGTTGGTAGGTACAGAGGTAAAGCTTAACGAGGAAATCAAGGCGGAGCGTATCCACATTGGTGGAAGTCGCAAAAAAGATATTTGTACAATGGAGCATTTGATTCCAAAAATACGAAACTTAGTGACATATAAAGTGAATGCAGCCATTATTATGATTGATGGAGGCAAAGGGGTTGTTCTGGCAAACGAGGAGCAGGCCAACAATGTCTTGGAATCTGTCAAGAAACCTTATCTTCCTGCCGAGGGGGTTGAGGCTACCGTGGAATGGGTTGAAAATGTTACCGTTGCCACAGATTTTGTGGATTCTAACGAGGTTCTCTCTGAAAGTGATGCTGTTTCCGTTTTACAATCCACATCAACCGTAACAGGAACATATACCGTGCAATCCAATGATGCTTTATATAAAATTGCACAGAACTATGAATGTTCTGTTGAAGATTTGATAAAATTAAATGAAGGGTTGACCATAGAGGCCGGAATCCGTGTGGGTCAGGTTTTAAATGTGCCCATCAAGAAGCCCAAAGTTTCTGTCAAAACCGTAGAAACTCAAGTTTTGACTACGGTTGAACCCAAAACCTATGAGTACCGTAGTGACAATGTACAACCCAAGAGTTATCAAAAAGTAGTGCAACAAGGTCGTGCAGGACAGAAAAAGAGCACCATACAAATTACGAGAATAAATGGATTTGTACAGGAAGAAAAGGAAATCTCAAAAGAGATAATTAATGAGCCTGTACCTGAAATCATCGTAAGAGGAACCTTATAATTATGTTATAAAGGGGCATACTTTCCAAATATGAAGGTATGCCTTTCACAAAGAGAAGGAGGATTTCAATATGGGACTGAAGTTTACAGTAAAAGGAGAGCCAATCCAAAAGGGAGAACTTTTGGCGCTTTCAGAAGATGTTCGCCGTTGCCATGAGGCACTTCACAATAAGACGGGTAAAGGCAGTGATTTTGTTGGTTGGGTGAGTTTGCCAACAGATTATGATAAAGAGGAATTCGAAAGAATTAAAAAGGCGGCAGCAAAAATCAAAAAAGACAGCAGTGTGTTAATTGTAATCGGCATAGGTGGTTCTTATTTGGGGACGAGAACTGCTTTAGATTTTATCAAAAGCCCATATTACAACGAACTGAAAAAAGACACACCTGACATCTATTTTGTTGGTAACAATATTAGCTCAGCATATTTAAACGATATTGTTCAGATTTTAGGAGACAGGGATTTTTCTATAAATGTAATTTCAAAGTCTGGTACAACAACGGAGCCTGCTATTGCATTTCGAATTTTTAAGCAGCTTTTGGAGAAAAAATATGGAAAAGAAGAGGCCACAAAACGCATTTATGCGACCACAGATCAAGCAAGGGGCGCGTTAAAGGAAATGTGCAATAAAGAAGGATATGAAACTTTTGTCATTCCCGATGATATTGGTGGTCGATTTACAGTTTTAACAGCTGTGGGCTTATTGGCAATGGCTGTGTCAGATGTTGATATTGATCAGGTGATGGCTGGGGCGAAAGCGGCAATGGAAACCTATTCTGACCCGGATATGCAGGTAAATGAATGCTATCAGTATGCGGCAATGCGTTATTTGTTTTACAAACAGGGGAAAACAATCGAAATATTAGCAAACTATGAGCCTCATTTAACCTCTTTTGGCGAGTGGTATAAACAGCTTTATGCTGAAAGTGAAGGCAAGGATGGCAAAGGGATTTTCCCTGTTTCGGCAAACTTTTCTACGGATTTACATTCAATTGGTCAGTTTATTCAAGAAGGCGGAAGGTATTTTTTTGAAACAGTGCTGTGGAGTAAGGAACCCAAAACTTCTGCAATCATTCCTTTTGACGAAATGGATGGAGATGGCTTGAATTTCTTGGCGGGCAAGGAAATGCAGTTCGTAAACAGTAAGGCTTTTGCTGGGACGATGTTGGCTCATATGGATGGTGGAGTTCCCAATATGGTAATTGAGATTGATCGAATGGATGCTTGGCATTTTGGTGCACTGGTATACTTCTTCGAAAAAGCTGTTGGTATCAGCGGGTATTTGCTGGATGTGAATCCTTTTGATCAGCCAGGTGTAGAGGCATATAAGAAGAATATGTTTGCCCTTTTGGGAAAACCGGGCTTTGAGGGGCTAAAGGCAGAATTAGAGGGAAGATTATAAAGATAATTTTTTCAAAGTGATAAATGGGGGGGGTGAAAGAATGTTGGATTTATAGACATTCCTTTGCTCCTTTTTTTCATCTTATTGAGTGAAGAAAGAGGGAAAAGCCTAGGGTAAGAATAAAAAAATATGTAGTTGTGTTCCTGGTGATAAGGCGGTTTTGGTGATTTACCTAGAATGGAAAAAGTGATTTTATTAGAAAATCTGGAACTTTCTTCTTATTTTCTCGTCTGATTGAATGTATAGCAGCTCCTTCCTTGTTTTCCCAAAGTACATAAAGTATAATAAAGAGAAAATAAGGAGGGGGATTATAATGCGAGTTACTGTATTGATGGATAATCACACGGATATTGATGTATATTATCTAGGTGAGCCAGCCGTATCTTATTGGATTGAGGCTGAGGGAAAATCCTTTTTGTTCGATGTTGGATATTCCGATGCTTTTCTAAAAAATGCAAAAGATATGTCTATTGATGTGACAAAGGCAGATGGAGTTATTTTTTCCCATGGGCATAACGATCATACAGGAGGGCTTGTGTCCCTTATGGATTTTTGTAGGGATGTGAAGCCACAAATGATATGCCATCCCCATGCGTTGATACCTAGAAGTCTGGATGGGCTTGCCATTGGCAATCCTGTGGACAAAAAAACGCTGCAACAGAACTTTACCCTTTTTGAAACAAAGGAGCCTTTCTGGCTTACAGATCGGCTGGTTTTTCTGGGAGAGATACCACGAGAGTTTGCTTTCGAAAAACCTTACCCCATTGGCTCTTTGGAGACAAAGGATGGGGATAAGCCGGACCTGATTTTGGATGATACGGCCTTGGCATACTGTGGCGAAGAGGGGATTTATATTATTACGGGGTGTTCCCATGCTGGAATTTGCAATATAATTTCTTATGCTAAAAAAATACTTGGGAAAGATAAGATACTGGGTATTTTAGGTGGATTTCACCTTTTTGATTTGGATGAGAGAACACAAGAAACCATAACCTACATAGCAAATGAGCAAATTCGTAGTTTATATCCGTGCCACTGCACTTCTTTTCAGGTAAGAGCATCATTCAATAATCGGTGTCCTGTGAATGAAGTTGGAGTTGGCTTGCAATTAAGCTGGGAATAGGGGGTGTTGCAGTGATTGGGAAAGAGGATTTACTTTCATATATTGAAAAGGAAAAACAGGAAATATTCAACCGAGGCGAAGAATTTTTTCAATGTGCAGAATTGGGTTTTTGCGAGGTTCATACATCAAAAAAAATAACAGATTTATTGGATGAGTGGGGAGTTTCCTATCTGAAGGATGTTGCGCTGACAGGGGTTGTAGCCACAATTGGGAAGAAAGAAGGTTATCATATTGCTGTTGTCGCAGATATTGATGCACTACCGAGGAAAAGTGGAACTGGAAGGATACATTCTTGTGGACATAGTATTCAGACCACAATGGCGTTATCCGTATTAAAAGCCCTATTGGATTCAAATGTTCTAGAGCAAACAGATTGTAGAGTTAGTTTTTTCTTTACTCCAGCTGAGGAATTCATTGATTTTGAATATCGGGATAGGTTGATTGATCAAGGAAAGTTGGAATTTAGATCTGGAAAGCAGAATATGATAGCTCTTGGGTGTTTTGATGATGTGGATTGTGCACTTTCTGCCCATGCAAATGGTGATGTAGACACTAAATTTGATATTGGCTCCACTTTGGCAGGGTTTATGGCTAAAAAAGCAGTTTTTGTTGGCAAGGCTGCTCATTCGGGGGCTGCTCCTCACTTGGGGCGTAACACCTTGCATGGCGCAACTTTAGCTATGAATGGAATTTCTTTTATAAAGGATCAATTTGACCCTGTCAAAGGGTTGCGATTAAACCCAGTTTTGACAGAATGTGGCGGTAGCGTTAATGTAATTCCAGATTGCACTGTGTTGGAAACTTATGTAAGAGCTAATGATAATGAAACATTATTAGAGGCTTGTGAAAGAGTAGATGCTTGTTTGGAGCACTGTGCAATGGCATTAGGCTTACAGTGTGTAATTTTAAATTCTGCGGGATATTTGCCTTTAAAGCAGTCTAGCCAAGTGAATAAAATAATAAAAGAGAATATGCTGCGGTTTTGTCGTGCAGAAGAAGTTATAGAAAACCCAGTTTCTGGTGCATCTGGTGATGTGGGTGATTTAAGCTTTTTGATCCCGACCGTACAATTTGGATTTTCTGGGATTACAGGAAGATTCCATGATGACAACTTTGAAGTTTCAGACAAGGAGAATTGTTATATTGTAGCAGCAAAGGTGATGTTGGGTACAATCTATGATATGATTCAAGATAAAGGGAATAGAGTATATTCGAAGAATTTTATGGAAAAAAAGGAAGAATATTTAAATCTTTTAAGAAAAAATGATTAAAATAGAAGAAAGAATTTATAACCTTAAAACTTTTGAAAAGATTTTTATGGCTAACTATGGTATAGTAGATTTAGAAAGCTAAGTATTTATATTTTTTAGTTAGCTTTGGTACTAATAGGATAAAAAGAATAAGTTGAATGGGGGCATTTACTTATGAAAAGATTTTTAGCAGTCGCTTTGGCTGCATCATTAGCATTTGGCAGTATGGGGGTAACTGCTTTTGGTTCGGCATTTGCTGATATTAAATCAGTACCTTGGCCGGGAGCAGCAAAGTTTATTGATGAAGCACAGTCATTGGGCTTGATGAATGGGTATACCGAGGGTGGAAAGAAATATTGTAAACCTAAGAATAATGTGACACTGTGTGAATCCATACAGATGATTTACTCTATTATGAAAGTACATACAAAAAAAGATGTATCTTCCACAGATATTACAAAATGGACACCGGTAATGAGTGCCTATAATATTCCTACATGGGCTTATAATGCCACTACATATGCATTGGAAAATCAGATTATTTCGAACAACGATTTAACAAAGTTGAAAAATGGCACGCAGAATGCAACGAGAGAAGAAGTTGGTGTGATGTTTGGTAAGGCTTTGGCTTCTGTGTATACTATAAACAGCAATGCAACTTTGTCCTATAAGGATAAAGACAAAATTTCCAGCAGTTCTGTACCTTATCTGGCTTTGCTAAACAGCAAGGATATTATGGTTGGGGACACAGAGAATAAGTTCAATCCAAACTCAAAAATCAATCGTGCAGAAATGGCTGTATTGTCTGTAAAGACATATAATAATTTGATGAATTCTAATACAACAACCCCTACTAATCCTACATCTGGAACAGTAACGGGATCTGTTGTGAATAGTATGATTTTAAGTAATGGGGATATCTTCCTGAGTGTAAAACCCAATAGTGGCTCTGGGTTAAACTTATTTGGCAAGAAGGGTTCTGTTAAGGTAACTTATGAAAATGAAACAGTTGATTTAAAAGATATTGGTGTAGGAGATACGGTTACCATTACTTATAGCAATGAGGATTTAAAAACAGTAGTAATTAATAAATCTGACAAGGGAATCAATACGAAAAAGACTTATCCTTTAAAGGGATTATCTACAAGTAGGATTACTGTAAAGGATGGCAGTAAAGAAACTGAGTATCGATTGGATAAAGATGTAACTGTTATGATTGGTGATAAAAAATCCAGCCTTTCTTCATTAAAGGATGATATGGACGACTATGAATTTACGGTTACGCTGACCTTTGACAAGGATAACTATGTTACAAAGATTGAAGCAATGCGTAGCACAAACAATCCTTTAACGGGCAATCTTACTTATATGAGTAATTCAAAGGTAACCATCGAAGTAGGTAGCAAAGACTATGACTATCCTCTGTCTGATGGAGATGTGTCGGTAAAATTTGATGGTAAATCTGTTGTTTTTTCCACTTTATTGCGTGAATACAAAGATAACAATTATACTGTAACTTTGAAGCTAGATAGTAAAGGATATGTTACAAACATCAACATCGACTTTATGGAAGATGAAACACATGGCACCTTGACATTTATGAATAGCTATCGTCTTGAGTTAAAGGCTGGTGGAAAAACATATAAGTACTATCTTGGTAAAAATGTAGATGTTGAAATTGATGGCAAGAATAGCTCTGTATCGAGTTTAATGGATAAGTATGAAAATAATCCATACAATATTTCTTTGACGGTTAATCGGGATGACGAGGTTACCAAAATCTCTGCAAAAACTCGTAATGCTTCTTTGTCAAAGGGAATATTAAAGGAAATTACATCATCTAAAATCAAAATAACTGTTGATGGCAAGAGTTATGAATATGATTTAGATAGCCCAACCATTAAGATTGATGGCAAGAGTGTTTCCTTAACAACCTTTAGAAGTAACTATAAAGACTATACCTATGAGGTTGAATTAAAATTCAACAGCAAAGGCGAAGTTTCTGATATTACGGGCAAGAACACAAAGGCAACAAAGGGCGAGTTGAAAAATATTGAACCCAGAAAAGAAGAAATCACAATCCGCGTGAATGGCGTTGATTATACCTATGATCTTGATAGTGATGTAAGGGTTACTTTGGATGGCAGCAGTTCCACGGTTTCCAAACTGGATAGTGCTTTTGAATCTGCGCATCGCAATGATGAAAAGATTCAAATTACGTTGACTTTAAATAGTAAAGACGATGTGACAAAAATTGTGGCAGAGTACGATGATGCAACAAGTTCAAAAGATACCGCTAAGGGCATACTTCGTAGTCTGGATTCCTGGGAGATTTCTATAAAATCTGGCTCTAGTACAAAAAAATATAACTTTACTTCCGGTGATAATACAATTACATTAGACGGTAGAAGCAGCTCTGTATCCAGATTACAATCTGCATTAGATGATTTGGGCAGGAATGAAGTGGTCTCAGTTACTCTTTATTTGAACTCAAGAGATGAGGTTACGAAGGTAGTAGCTAAAATTGTAGATGAAAGTGATGCAGAAGATAAGCCTGAAAAAGGTAATCTAACCAGTGTTGCTACTTCAAGTGGTAGGATTATAATTGAAGATAACTCCAATAAGTCATACACTTGGTATACATCATCTGATGTAAGAATATATTATGATTTAAGTAGAAATTATGATGAAGATGATTATAAGTCTACTTTAAGTGGTTTAAAATCACTCTTATCTGACTGTGAGAAGAAACGTGATGACTGTTATGTAAGGTTAACAGTAAACAGCAGTGGTGAGGTAACTAAAATTACTGCTGAGGATAGATAATTGATGATTTAAAAATTAATGAATTTTTATAAAAAAGAGTTTGTAATCGTATGATTACAAACTCTTTTTTCATTATAAAGTGGATAGGAGCCATGGGAATCATTTATCAGGGTGCTGGGGTTTATGAAGTTTAATGTCGATAAAAAACATACGATACCTCCAGCAAATGACAAAAAAAGTAGTCATATTTTCTTACAATAGAGAATATGGAGGGAAGAGTCATGGAAAAAACGGAAATCATAATAGAGCAATTGGCACAAGGTCCTGTAGTTTCTCAAGAAGTACCGTTTGATACCGAAAAGGTTCCAAGGTTAATTCATGGAAAAGAAATATTGAAGTTTGCACTATTATGTGCCATGGGTATCTGTTGGGGCAAGGCAGAAATGTTACATATTTTACGTCCTATGGGTATTGCATATATTTCATTATTTTTTGGAGAGGGAGTCCTGTTTTGGGGTGCTTTGGTCTCAGTTGGTATTGGATGTGTGGTAGATGTGCCCTTAAAGGCAGGAGCTGTACTAGCTGCTGCGTGTGCAATTCAATTAACCCTTGGAAGGTTTGTAAATCGGGAGGAGATGCTAAAAAAAGCACTTCTAGGAGCTTTTGCCATGGCGTTATCGGGTGTGTTTTATGCAATTAGTAAGGGTGGTTTATCCTTTTATTTTGCCATTGCTGCCGTAGAGAGTGCTTTGGTAGTTGGGCTTTCTTTACTGGCACAGAGGGGTATGATTTTCCTTTGGGATAAAAGGCGCATACCCGTTCCGAGTCGAGAAGAAACTTTAGGGCTAGTGTTTCTTTTAGGTGGGGCGCTGGCGGGACTTTCTGCTGTGGAGGTGCCATATTTACAGCAAGGGTTATTGCCTTGCTTTTTGGCATATTTTTTAGCAGCATGTGCATGGCGAGATGGTATGGGTGGCGGTGCAGCTGCAGGCATGCTTTTTGGCCTTCTCCTATACTTATGTGGAGGTGTTGACTTGTTGTTCTTCACAGTTTTGGGAGTCAGCGGGTTAATGGCAGGGTGCTTGAAAGATATGGGACGGCTCCCATTGGTGCTTGTTCTGATTATCACACCTTTACTATTTTTGTTTTATACCGATGCTTCGTTGGTTGCACCAATATGGGCAGGCGGATGGATTTTGGGAGCATGTGCATTTTTGGTTACACCTAAGAAATGCCTTGTGTGGATGACAGGAAGCTTTTGGGAGCAAGAGGGAAGCAAGGATAAATATATCAGAAAGAAAGAACTGTTAGAGGAACGCCTCCTGGGTTTTTCACAAGCATTTACTGCTTTGGCAAAGACCTTTGTTCATCAAGAAGATGGGCAGGAGAAAAAGGACGTTTCAAAGTTGGTAGATAAAATTGCAGAAAGAGCGTGCCAAGGTTGTGGCATGGCTCACTATTGTTGGAATGAGGAATTGTACCGTACTTATAGCATGACTTTTTCTGCTTTGTCATACTGCGAGGGAAAAGGAAAGGTCACCATGAATCAAATGCCCGAGTCCTTCCGACAAATGTGTGCTAGGGGGGATTCCTTTGTGGAAACAGTAAATCAAGTATATGATGGCTACCGAAGGGATCGAATCTGGCTGGGACGTTTGGCAGAGTGTAGGGAATTGGTTAGCCAACAAATGACAGCGGTTAGCGATATTTTGGCTGGTCTCTCTGGTCAACTTGAAGTGGGATATGTTTTTTTAGAGCAGGCGGGGCAGCTGATAAAGGATGAGTGTGCAAAGGAAGGAATCCGTTTGAGAGATGTGCGGGTTTTGGAGGAAAAAAATCGTTATGGCCGTCAGGTACAGATTTCTTTTAGAGGGTGTGGATGTAGAGGGGTTTGTAAGAGCAAATTGTTGCCGTTGATAAAGCGAACAATGAATCGTCCTATGGTTTTAAAAGAGCCGAATGCATGTCATTGTCAGAAGGATGGCATATGTACCCTTTGCTTCATGGAGGTTCCAAGTTTTAATTTGACGACTGCCACAGCATTTTTGTCAGCTCAGGAAAACCAGCCAGTGGGTGACACAACAGCATTTTTGGAAACAGAAAAAGGTATGGCACTCATGGCAGTATCCGATGGTATGGGGCAAGGTAGCGGTGCCGCCGAGGAAAGCCGAACAGCCATTGAGCTTTTGGAGCAGTTCACAGAGGCTGGCTTTGAGCGAGATTTGGCAGTTAAGATGATAAATTCTGCTTTGCTTTTACGAAAGGGCGAGGAGACATATGCCACCCTCGATATTTGTGCCGTTGATTTGTTTGATGGTAGAGCTGAGTTTATAAAATTGGGCGCAGTTTCTTCTTACATAAGTCGTGGTGGACGAATTTTAACTGTGACAGCCCATACCTTGCCAGCAGGAATATTGCAACAGGTACAGATTGTGAAAAACGAAATGCTACTAAAGGATGGAGATATGGTATTTTTATTAACTGATGGTATAACGGAAGCACTGGGTGGGGAGAACTTAACTGCAGGCTGGTTAAAAGATAAGCTGGAGAAGTTTCCGTTATCAAACCCACAAGATGCAGCAGATTATATTTTAAAAGAGGCTCAAAAAGAGTTAAGAAATGGACAAAAAGACGATATGACTGTATTAGCAGGTCGATTTTGGAAGAAGCGAAAAGGCGCTTAAAAAATGAATGGACATATAAACTTATGGGAAGTCTAATAGGGCAAAGCTTTTCCTTGGTAAAGTAAGTATTTGTGATTGAATTTGGTGGGTTAGCGGAACCTCTCCTGATTTCCGAAGGGAAATGACAGGGGAGGTTTTCGTTTATTAAGGGGAAAACCCTGTTAGAATTGTAATTGACAAGGGATGATATTGCCTTTCTTCTTTATTTCATGTAAAGTGGATACATATTTAGGAGATTTATAAATCTCAAAAAGATAGATAAGATTTTAAACAAAAAGATGGGTTTGTAAAGTACAGTTTGGGAGCGTTAGAAATGAAAAATAAAGTCTGGCAGACCATAGAAAAATTTCAAATGTGTCCTTATGGCACAAAAATTATTGTTGGGGTTTCTGGTGGGGCTGATTCAATTGCACTACTCCATATTTTGAAAGAATTTTCTCTAGGTCAAAATTGGAGCTTGACTGCAGTGCATGTTCATCATGGTTTGCGGGCGGTTGAAGCCGATCGGGACCGAGATTTTGTGGAGAAGATTTGCAGGGAATGGGAAATTCCTTGTAAGGTTTATTGTTTTGATGTGGCAAAAGAGGCGGAAACTAGAGGGATGGGAACAGAGGAGGCAGGACGCCTTTTAAGATATGAAAGCTTTCAAAAAGAGAGTGAGGGTGGCATTATTGCCGTGGCACATAATCAAAATGATCAAGGGGAAACTGTTTTGATGCGCCTTTGTCGTGGAGCGGGAGGAGCTGGATTAATTGGGATACGCCCTGTCCGGGATAATATTGTGCGTCCCTTGTTATTTTGCACTAGGAAGGAAATTGAAAGTTATTGTGAAGAAAATCAGTTATCCTATTGTCAGGATAGTACAAATTTTGAAAGTGTTTATACACGGAATCGCATACGAAATCAAATTCTCCCGTTGCTAGAAGAAATTTATCCAAAAACAACGGAACATATTGCCCAAACGGCTGAAATTTTGGGTGAAGAGCAGGAGTATTTGCAAATGCAGACCCAGGACTTATTTTTTAGGTCTGCAAAAAAAGTGGGAAAAAGTGAAATTTCTTTGAATGTGGAAGTTTTACAGTCAGCTCATACAGTGTTACGCAAACGGGTCTTTGCAGCAGCCTTAGAAAAATTAGGCGTTAAAAGAGATGTGGGTGCAATTCACTTTGAAAAACTAAACGATTTATTAGATCAAGAAAGTGGAAAAAGCATAAACCTACCTAACAAAGTAATTGCCAAAAAGAATTATGATTTCCTCCAAATTAAGAAGGCGCACCATGGAGGCAAAGATTTTTGCTATCCTTTGAATGTGGGGGAAGAAATTTTTGTGCCAGAGGCTGGTATTTTTGTGAATTTGAAGGTTTGTACGGAAAAAAAAGCGGAAAATGATAATGATGGCTGTACGAAAGTATTTGATTATGATAAAATAGGCTGTACGTTATTTTGTCGAACCAGACAAAAGGGGGATAGCCTAGCTATTCGGAATGGACGAAAAAAGCTGAAAGATTTTATGATTGATGAGAAAATCCCCAGGGAAGAGAGAGATAGCCTGCCGCTTATTGCACTAGACAGCGACATTCTTTGGGTAGTGGGTAAGCGGATTTCGGTAGCATATCAGCCAGATGAGGCAACAAAACGTTATTTGACAGTACAGATACGGAGGTTCATTTAAGAATGAAAGAAAGAGTAGAAGTAATGATCAGTGCTGATGCAATCAGCAAAAGATTAGAAGAAATGGCAGAACAGATTTATGAGGACTTTGGTGGCGAGCAGATTGAACTTGTTTGTGTATTAAAGGGCGCAGTTATGACTTTGACAGAACTTTCCAAAAAGTTAAAAATGCCTGTAACAATGAGCTTTATGGATGTTTCCAGTTATGGGAATGGTATGGAAAGCACAGGCAAAATTAAAATTTTACGTGACTTGGATGAGGACATCACAGGCAAGAATGTGCTTTTGATTGAAGATATTATCGATAGTGGAAGAACCTTAAGCCATTTGAGAGACCTTCTGTTAAAGAGAGAACCTAAGACATTTAAAATCTGTACATTGTTGGATAAACCTGATAGACGTGTGGCTGAAGTGCCTGTTGACTATGTTGGTTTTACCATTCCTGACGCATTCGTAGTTGGCTTTGGGTTGGACTATGCACAAAGATATCGTAACTTAAATTATGTAGGCGTTTTAAATTTTGACGAAGACTAATTTGATTAAATTGAAGAGGAGTTTCTTGCAGAAAATTCCTCTTCTTTTTTTGTAGGAAAAAGCAGTGTTTTTGATTAAACTTTTCTCAACCTACGTTGCCTTTTCTATATAAATGTGATAAAATTATAAACTAGTACGGATTCATAAGGAGAAACAATAAAATTCGAATTTAGGATCAACAGGAGGGAATCTATTGAATAAATACTGGAAGCCCATAGGGCTGTATGCGTTGATTTTTGTTATTATTTTGGCTGTTTTGGCCTTCAATAACGAGGGGGTCACACCACCTCAGAAGGATCAAAAAGCGTATACTTACAGTGATCTGGTTAGTGAGCTGGAAGGTGGCAATGTAAAAGAACTTGAGGTAAGCAGGAGTAAAGAGGTAGGCGACTTTGGTACTGTTGAGGCAACTCTCAGTGACGGTAGCATTATTTCTGTGAATATCCCCAGTATTTCTACTTTCCAAGAGAGAGTGGATCAAAAAGTTGCCGAGGGTGACTCAATTAAGGTAACTACCAAAGATGTGCAAAAGGAAAGCTTGCTTTCCGCATTATTGCCTTCTTTGATTATGATGATTGTAATGGTTCTGTTCTTTATGTTGTTGTTTAACAAGCTACAAGGCGGCGGAAGTAAGATGGCGTCCTTTGGTAAGAGCAAAGCCAAAATGAGTGTTGAAGGTGAGAACAAAATCACCTTTGAAAATGTTGCAGGTTGTGACGAGGAAAAGGCAGAGTTGGAAGAACTGGTTCATTTCCTTCGTACTCCTCAGAAGTTTACGGATTTAGGTGCACGTATTCCAAAAGGTGTTCTTTTGGTAGGCCCTCCGGGAACGGGTAAAACTTTGTTAGCAAAAGCCGTTGCAGGTGAAGCAGGAGTACCATTCTTTAGTATTTCTGGTTCTGACTTNNTGGTGCATCCCGTGTGCGTGACTTGTTTGAACAGGCGAAGAAAAATGCACCAAGTATTGTTTTTATTGATGAAATTGACGCCGTAGGCCGTCGTAGAGGCGCAGGCCTTGGTGGTGGTCATGATGAAAGAGAACAAACTTTGAACCAGTTATTGGTTGAAATGGATGGATTCGGAATTAACGAAAGCATCATCATTATTGCGGCGACTAACCGTGCGGATATCTTGGACCCTGCGTTGTTGCGTCCTGGTCGTTTTGACAGACAGGTTTATGTAGGTAGACCCGATGTTAAGGGCAGAGAAGCAATTTTGCGTGTTCACTCCAAAGGCAAGCCCATCTCACCTGAGGTTGACTTAAGAGTTGTTGCCCAGACAACAGCAGGTTTTACTGGTGCTGATTTGGCAAATCTTTTGAATGAGGCTGCTTTATTATCTGCAAGAGCAAATAAATCCGAAATTGACATGGAAGAAATCCAAAAGGCACTGATTAAAATTGGTGTTGGTACTGAGAAAAAGACCAGAGTGATTTCTGAGAAGGAAAAATATATCACTGCTTATCACGAAAGTGGGCATGCAATTTTGTTCGAAGTGTTAAGCGAGTTAGATCCTGTTCATAGCATTTCTATTATTCCAACAGGCATGGCAGGCGGTTATACGATGCCCTTGCCGGGGGAAGATAAAATGTATATGACCAAGATGTATATGGAGCAAGAAATTATCAGTTTCTTGGGTGGTCGTGCAGCAGAATATATCGTAATTAAGGATATTACCACTGGCGCTTCAAATGACATTGAACGTGCAACAGCAATGGCAAGAAATATGGTTACTAAGTATGGTATGAGTGATGTGCTGGGGCCTATCCAATTTGGTGAGGACAGCAATGAAGTGTTTATCGGCAGAGATTGGGGACAGCAGCGTAATTATAGTGAGGCTGTTGCAACCACAATTGATCAGGAAGTTAATCACATTGTGTCTCATGCATATGACGAGGCAATTCGAATTTTGAAAGAAAACATGGAAGTATTGCACGCTTCTGCAAAATTACTTGTTGAAAAAGAAAAGGTAACAGGCGATGAATTCCGTACTTTGTTTGACCCAAAGGTGCGCAACGAAATTTTGGGGATTGCAATGGATGAGCCTAAGGAAATTACTGATTCCCTGAACATAAGAGAAGAACGAAAGGAGCAAGACTAATGGATTTTAACAACATTGTGCCCGGTATTACTTTTGAAAGAGAATATATCGTTGAGGAGGCAGATACAGCTACTGTATTCGGTAACGATAATGTGCCCGTTTTCGCATCTCCTAGATTGTTATCATGGATTGAAGGAACATCAATTGGTGCGGTAAAGCCTTTCCTTCCCGAAGGTTGGGAAACAGTAGGAACATCATTTGATTTTAAGCATATGGCTGCAACTCCTGTTGGTATGAAAGTACGTGTTGTAGTTGAACTGACAGAAGTGAATGGTAAGCTTTTGACATTCCAGATTAAGGCTTACGATGAAGTAGATAAAATTTGTGAAGGCACACATGGTCGTGCAATCATTGATTTACAAAAATTTATGAGCCGTGTAAACAGCAAGGCAAAAGCGTAAGATAAAACTAAGAGCGTCTCATGGCGCTCTTTTTTTTAACGGAGGTTAATTTTATGTATCGGATTTTAGAGATTTTACGTCGAGAACAAGGATTTCTTTCTGGCGAGGAAATCGGACAACAATTAGATATTAGTCGTGCCGCTGTGTGGAAGGGGATCAAAAAGTTGAGAGAAGAAGGCTATGAGATAGAAGCCGTAACCAACAAGGGCTATCGTTTAATCCTGCATGATACGTTATATAATGAAAAGGAAATTGCCCAGGGGCTATTAACAAAAAAGCTGGGAAAGCCAATCTACTTTTACAAAGAAACAGATACGACCAATGGCCGCCTAAGGGACCTTGCTGTGGCTGGTGCTCCAGAGGGAACCATTGCCGTGGCAGAGCAGATGACGGCGGGAAGAGGTCGACGTGGGCGACACTGGGAGGCACCAGCGGGATCGGGTATTTGGATGAGTATACTACTTAGACCAACGATTTTACCCTCTGAGGCATCTGTACTTACTCTTTTGGCAGGCTTGGCAGTTTGCCAAGCATTAGAAGACGAAACAGGGCTTGCTCCTAAGATAAAATGGCCCAACGACATCATGCTAAATGGCAAGAAATTAGTAGGGATTCTGACGGAGATGGACTGTGAAATGCAAGCCACCCATTTTGTAATTGTGGGGATTGGAATAAATGTGAATACAACGGAGTTTCCGGAGGGAATTGATGAGATTGCAACCTCCCTTTATTTGCAGAGCGGAAGAACTTTCTCCAGAAAAAATATATTGCAAAAAGTTCTGATAAATTTCGAGAGATTATATGAGGAATTAATTCAAGCTAATTGTAGTTTCGAACCATTCCGTTCCAGATATAAAGAAAAATGTATAACTCTTCAACAGGATGTTAAGGTTTTAGGAAAAGAGACTTTCTTTGCCCATGCAGAGGATATTACGCCAGAGGGAGAGTTGGTTGTAATTAGAAGGGACACAGGTGCGAGAGAAATTGTATTTTCCGGAGAGGTTTCTATTAGAGGAGGAAACTGAGATGAGTGATTTTATTTTAGCGGCAGCTAGTTATGAAAAGCAAAAGTATTTTTTGGAACCAAAATTTCAAACATTGCCCGAGTCTATCCAAGAGGAGGTACAAATTATTTGTGTAACAACAGCCCAAAAGTTGGGGTGTACCTTTTTAATGGGTTTTCGTGATGACGGGGAAATTTATTTTGAGACAGTAAAGGGGGAAGATGATATTAATTTTGACGAAATTGGATCGGAGTTAGAAGTAAAGGAGATTTGCCGTGTCCATAAGGAGTTAATTGCCTCATTGCGGGTGTGGTTCACTGTATTTTTCACAAAAGATGGCGAAGAATTGAAAGATGAACTTTTAAAAGAGTAAAAAATTGAAGAAACTTTGTACAAAAATTAACAAAATTTTTAAAAATATATTGTAATTATTTCATTAGCTGTTATAATGGTGCATGGTAAGCTTCCTAAGTAAAATCAGGGTAAGATGTCATGATTATAAGCATAGTCAGATATACTTCGAATGGCTAGAAGGCTGAACCAAATATAAACCTAGTAATCTTATATCTTCCGCAAAGCGGGGCATAAGAGTGAGAATGAAAGGAGTAATTACAATGAGTGAACAAGCAGTGGCGGTAAAAGGTGGTAGTAGGCTTTCGGTAAAGGATTTAACAACGACAGGCATGATGATTGCCATTATTTTGTTGATGTCCTTTACACCATTGGGCTATCTTCGAACAGCAGGATTAGAGGTATCTTTAATTACCATTCCTGTTGCAATTGGTGCAATGATTATAGGGCCAAAAGCGGGGCTACTGTTAGGGACAATTTTTGGATTAACCAGTTTTTATCAGTGTTTTGGCATGAGCCCTTTTGGTGCGGCTCTTTTAGGAATCAACCCTTTATTAACATTTATTGTTTGTATGCCTACAAGAGCTTTGGTTGGATGGCTAACCGGAGTGATTTTTAAAGGGATTGAAAAGATGGATACCTCTAAAACAGCATGTTATTTTATTGGTGGGTTCATCGCAGCATTATTGAATACTTTATTATTTATGGGTGCTTTAATGTTGTTTTTCTGGAATACGGAATACATACAGTCTATTAACGCAAGTATTGGTAACTTAAGCATTTTTGCATTTGTACTTGCCTTTGTTGGCGTGAATGGTCTGTTGGAAATACCAGCTACATGTATTGTTGGTGGTGCAATTTCCAAAACACTAAAAAAAGTATTATATAAAAAGATTCGTTCAAACTAAGGAAAATGGTAAAGGTGCGGGTCAATCCGCACTTTTTTAAACCTTGTTTTGAGGAGAGGGCAGAATGATATTAGTAATTGATGTAAGTAATACCAACACAATATTAGGGGTATTTGACGGTGAGGCTCTTGTTGCAAATTGGAGACTATCAACGTTAAGTAGCCGAACTTCTGATGAAACGGGCATATTAATTCGTTCGTTATTTAATCATTCCGATATTTCGGTGATGGATATTGAGGCAGTTATTGTTTCCTCTGTTGTTCCCAACGTAATGTATTCTTTAACCAATGGGATAAGAAAATATTTGAAGCGAGAAGCTATGATTATTCGCTCGGGAATGAAGACGGGCATAAACCTAAGAATGGAAAACCCAAAGGAAATGGGAACAGATCGTATTGTAAATTTGGTGTCAGCATATGAGAGGTATGGCGGCCCCGCTATTGTAATTGATTACAGTACGGCTACAACTTTCGATGTGGTTAGTGGTGAGGGTGAGTTCGTAACGGGAATCACAGCACCAGGACTTCAGGTTTGTGCGGAGGCGTTATACCAAAAGGCGGCAAAGTTGCCGAAATTTGAAATTGTTGCTCCCGACAGTATTATTACGAAAAACACCGTAGAAAGTATGCAGGCAGGCCTCGTTCTTAGTCATATTGGTGAAACCATTTACATGATTGAGCAGATACGTGAGGAATTAGGCTTTCCTGATTTAAAAGTAATTGCTACTGGTGGTCTTGCCAAAGTTATCGATGAAAACGAAGAAATATTTGATGTCTATGACCCTGTTCTTGCGTTGCATGGGTTGCGGCTCATTTACGAGAAGAATAAGAACAGACGACAGGGGGAAAGTAAATGCTTCTAGTAATAGATGTTGGGAATACAAATTATGTTTTAGGTGTATATCATGGAGACAAGCTGGTAAAATGTTGGCGAATGGCAACAGGTAGTAACAAAACGGCTGATGAAACGGGAATATTCCTCTATGGCCTTTTTGATACGGCTGGATTTGATGTGAAACGCATTGAAGCAGTTATCATTTCCTCAGTGGTTCCTGATATTATGTATTCCCTGACTCAAGGCATTAGAAAATATTTCAATATTGACCCTATGATTGTAAGTGCAGGCATGAAAACTGGAATCGTTATTAAGCGTGATAACCCAAAAGCCGTAGGCGCAGATAGAATTGTAAATTTGGTTGCAGCGAATGAAATTTATGGTGGACCAGCAGTAGTAATTGATTATGGCACCGCCAATACCTTTGACGTAATCAATGAAAAGTCTGAATTTATAACAGGTCTAATAACACCGGGTATTTCCATTTGTGCAGAAGCATTATATCAAAGGGCAGCGCAAATTCCCAAGGTGGAAATTAAAAAGCCTAAGTCCATTATTGTGAAAAATACTGTGGGCAGTATTCAGGCTGGCTTAGTTATTGGACATATCGGGCAAACAAAATATATCATTCAGCAATTGAAAGAGCAGCTTGAGCTTCCTGACATGAAAGTAATTGCAACAGGTGGCTTGGCAAGGGTGATTGACCCAGATAAGCAGATATTTGATATTTTAGACCCTGTTTTAACATTAAAGGGGCTAAAGATTTTATATCATAAAAACAGATAATGGAAAAGACGGGGGTTCCTCGTCTTTTTTCTTGCAACAAATAAAAATGTTTGGTATGATTAGAAACCGAAGAAAGATTGGAGGTGTTTCCATGCGAATTGGGAATGTTGAACTTGAGAATAATGTCTTTTTAGCACCAATGGCTGGGGTGACAGACTTGCCTTTTCGACTTTTGTGTAAGGAGATGGGATGTGGGCTGGTTTACTCAGAGATGGTAAGTGCAAAGGGAATTTTATATGATAATAAAAATACCACAGAGTTGTTGACAGTTGAGGCGGCTGAACGCCCAACAGCTATACAGCTTTTTGGCTCTGACCCTGAAATTTTAGGGGAGATGGGCAAAAAAATTGAAGAGTATCCTTTTGATATTATAGACGTAAATATGGGGTGCCCTGCCCCCAAAATCGTTAAAAACGGAGAGGGGAGTGCTTTAACAAAAGATCCCCTGCGGGTGGGAGAAATCGTTAAGGCCTTGGTAGAGGCACAAAATAAGCCTGTAACCATAAAGTTTCGTAAAGGTTTTGATGACAACCATATTAATGCTCCGGAAATTGCAAAAATAGCCGAGGCAAATGGGGCAGCTGCAGTTGCTGTTCATGGCAGAACAAGAGAGCAGTATTATAGTGGAAAGGCGGATTGGGACATTATCCGTCAGGTAAAAGAGGCAGTTTCTATTCCGGTTATAGGAAATGGCGATGTGTTTACTCCACAAGATGCCAAGGGCTTATTTGATTATACCGGCTGCGATGCCATTATGGTAGGTCGTGGTGCCCAGGGGAATCCATGGATATTCAAGAGAATTCTACATTATTTGAAAACAGGTGAGCTTTTACCTGAACCAACAGCCAAGGAAAGGGTAGAGAAGGCTCTGCGCCATGCTCAGATGCTGATAGAATACAAAGGGGAATATGTTGGTATACGTGAAATGAGGAAGCATATGGCTTGGTATATGAAAGGATTACCTGGTGTTGCCGAATTGCGAGGCAACTTAAACTATACCGAAAGCCTGAGCGAGATGGAGAGTCTCTTGCTAAAGTATTTAGAAAGCCGTAAATAAAGGAAAAACCATTTAAAAAAGCAAGGCGTTTGTATTATTTCATAGACAAGGTTGTATAAAATTCACTTTAGAAGATTATAATTTGAAGCCCCCATTGCCGCATAAAACTGGCATTGGGGGCTTTTTATTTGCTTGTTTAAGGAAAGCTAAATTGCCTTAATTGAACTTAGAGAATATCAACCACTTCATACCCTGCATCCGTAACTGTCTTGATCAATGTTTCATCGCTAATTTCTTTCGAGAGGGTTACAGTAGCACTTTTTTCGTCCAAACTAACTTCGGCTTTTGCACCGTCAAGGGCATTTAGTGCTTTTTCAACTCTACCTGTGCAGTGTCCACAGGACATTCCTTCGATTTTTAATATTTTTTTCATTACTATTTCCTCCTTTGGTTGTTGAGTAGATTGAATAAGTGCTGTATTTGCGATGTGTTTTTCTGGTCGGAACAGCTTTAATCTTAAGGCATTACCAACAACAAAAACTGAACTAAAACTCATAGCTGCTGCAGCAAACATAGGGTTGAGTTTCAAACCGAATACTGGATAGAAAATACCAGCTGCTAAGGGGATTCCTAGGGTGTTGTAGAAAAATGCCCAGAACAAGTTTTGCTTAATATTGCGGATGGTTGCATGACTTAGTTGCACTGCGGTCACGGCATCTAGCAAGTCACTTTTCATCAAAATGATATCAGCAGATTCCATGGCAACATCAGTACCAGCGCCAATTGCAATGCCTACATCGGCACGGGTAAGGGCAGGTGCATCATTAATCCCATCCCCCACCATAGCAACTTTTTTGCCCAATTCTTGCAGGCGGCGAACTTCTTGTTCTTTATCTTGAGGCAATACATCTGCAATGGCATGAATCCCTAATTTGTTTGCAATGGCATCAGCGGTTCTTTGGTTATCACCTGTCAGCATGACTACGTCAATACCCATATGATGGAAGGCATCCACGGCATCCTTACTACTGTCTTTTAATGTGTCTGCCAATGCCAACACACCTAAAAATTTATTGTCCGCTGCAAAATATAAGGGGGTTTTCCCCTCATTTGCCAGTGTCTCACCTTGTTGCAGGTATGCGCTAATGTCTATATTTTTTTCTTGCATCATTTTTAAGTTGCCACCACAAATTAGTTTACCATCAATTTCTGCTTCAATGCCTTGCCCTGGAGTTGCAAATAAATTTTTCGCTTCCAGTGTGGCGATGTCATTTTCCTTTGCATATTCCACTACAGCCTCTGCCAAGGGGTGTTCCGAAAGGGACTCTAAAGACGCCACCATTCGCAGGAACGGGTTTTTCAATACCCCTTTTGCAGGGATAATATCCGTTACTTTTGGTTTTCCTTCTGTAAGAGTTCCTGTTTTATCTAAAACGACGGTATCCAATTGGTGGGCGATTTCTAGGCTTTCGGCAGACTTAATTAAGATACCGTTCTCAGCTCCTTTGCCTGTACCAACCATAATCGCTGTGGGAGTTGCTAAACCCAATGCACAAGGGCAAGAAATAACTAAAACTGCAATGCCGATGGAGAGTGCAAAGGCGAAAGTTTGACCAGCAATCAACCATACAATGGCTGAAACCAGTGAAATGGCAATTACAATGGGTACAAATACACCACTAACTTTATCCGCTAATTTTGCAATGGGAGCCTTAGAGGCTCCTGCCTCTTCCACGAGGGTAATAATTTGCGAGAGGGTAGTGTCTTTACCGACACGGGTAGCCGTCATTTTGAAATAACCGCTTTTGTTCACGGTGGCCCCAATGACTGAGTCTCCTGCCTGCTTTTCCACGGGAATACTTTCACCAGTGAGTGCACTTTCATCAATTGCAGAAAAGCCTTCGATGATTGTGCCATCTACGGGAATGCTGTGGCCGGGGCGTACTATAATTACATCCCCCTCATGCACATCCTCGATAGGTACTTCCATTTCCACGCCGTTTTTTATCACAGTGGCCATTTTAGGTGCTAAGTTCATTAATTTACTAATGGCCTCTGATGTTTTTCCCTTGGAGCGAGTTTCCATATATTTGCCTACGGTGATTAAGGTAAGTATCATTGCCGCTGACTCAAAGTAAAGCTCCATGCCATAATGATGGGCATGCATTAGGTCGCCACGACCCATGTAATATGCCATAGCAAATATTGCAAAAATACTATACAAAACGGATGCGGCAGAGCCTAAAGCGATGAGGGAATCCATATTGGGGGATCTGTTCCATAAAGCTTGAAACCCAACCGTAAAGTATTTTTTGTTGATAAAAAGAACCGGGAGAGTTAAAAATAGCTGTACCAAAGCAAATATTAAGAGGTTTTCTTCACCTAGAAGAATCGCTGGTAATGGGGCACCCATCATGTGACCCATTGAAATATAAAACAAAGGGATTAAAAAGCAAAAAGAGGAAATAAGCCTAAATTTCATCTCTTTCATTTCATCCTCTGCAATATTTTGTGGGGATGGAGCCTCATTTTTGGCATCGGCTAGGGATGCCCCATATCCGCCACTTTTTACAGCTTGAATAATAGCATCGCTGTCAACAACTTCTGGTTCAAAGGTGACAGTCATAGAGTGCTGTAATAAGTTAACATTAACAGATTGAACGCCATCCAGCTTACCCACGTTTTTTTCCACATGAGCGGAGCAGGCAGAGCAAGTCATCCCTGTAACGTTGAATTTTTCTTTCATTTTTTCACCTCAATCTAGTTAGTATAGAATAACTATGATAAGTGTATTCCTTTTAACTGGTAATGTCAACATTGTTTTCCATATCAAAGATAGTCTGTACCAAAGCCAAGGAAAAATAAGTTTAAATCATTAAAATTGTATGTTAAACTATGGAAAAAAGGAGGGATACAATGCGAAGAGAAATGCGCCGCAAAGATAGATTGGTTTCAAATGAGAAAGCGCGGAAGATAATTGAAAGCAGCGAATATGGAATGCTTTGTACAGCAAGCTTGGACGGAATACCTTATGCTGTGGCGGTTAGCCATGTTTTGCATGAGAATAGTATTTATTTTCATTGTGCCTTGGAGGGAAGAAAGTTTGATAATATTAAAGATAATCCTCAGGTTTGCCTGAGTTTTGTAAGTAAGGCAGTTGTAGAACAACAGGCATATACAGTTCGCTATGAGAGTGCTGTTGTTCATGGGCTGGCACGGATGATAGAGGATGATCATGAGAAATTACTTGCGTTACAATTGATATGTGAGAGATATTGCCCAGATTTGATTGCTGATCATGTTGAGTATATTCGGCCCAGACTAAAGTATACAGGCATTTGCTGCGTGGAGATTCAAGTGATTGCGGGGAAGGCAAATGAAGGAAGGGCATAATTAAAAACGATAGGTCACTTTGTTGGGTTAGTGGCAACAGCACAAAGAAAATTATATAAATTAAATGGCGAATTAGAATAGTGCCATTCCTATTAGGATGTTTGAGGGCATCACCGTTTTGAATAACGGTGATGCCCCCATTTGTGTTAGGTCCATGATTTTATTTTATTATTTCTTATATCCCACCACTGCTTGTGTCAAGCGTAGCAGTAATGTCTTCGCCGAAAGCATTGTATAAAATTGTATTGTCTAAAAAAATATGGTCATCAACAGTTTTTTTGTCGATTTGAAGATATGTGAAAAAAGAATCTCCTGTATTTGCAAGGTCTATTTCGTATGGAATATTATCAAGAGTGAAAGAAATTTTTGCTATTAAATTGTTGGGGTTTTTACCCCCTACCAGAAGGTACTTGTTTCCGTTGTTTTCTATAACTCCATTTACGAAGTTTGTGTCAGTATAGGACAGACCATTATATTTGGATCTTCCGAACACACCTCGTTGCATTTTGATAATAACAATATTATCCCCTGACTCAATATAATGATAAGAATCTTTGTTATTTAATTGGATAATAGCAGTTGCTGTGTCGTCCGTACCAAAGTTTTCCTTTAGAATATGACTGACTTCTACGGATTCATATCTTATGGGGTAACAACACATATATGCAACGACTATTAGCAGTAACAAAAAAATGGGAATCAAAACAAATTTTCTTATCTTCACGGCTAGACACTCCTTTAATCCATATTTTGTTATAAATCAACATATAGATAACCAAACTTTATTATATCATCAATAAATGACTGGAGCAATTAGGGTTTGGCTGTGATTAGATATGTCATTGTATGCTAGCTTGTAGGGGGATATTATACTCTAAAAGAATGGAAAGCGGCAGCTATGAAAACTATCATAGCTGCCGCTTCGAAAAACATCCTTATTTGCAGACACTTATTTTGCAATCTGCCTTTTGTTATGTTAATGTGCAGCAAATACTATCTATCGTTCATTGCACCCATTTTATCAAAGATATAGAAAAGCAAGCTTAAACCCATGCCTACCAAAGCAGCCAGGGACATACCTGTCAATGCGATACTTCCTAAGTTAATGGAAATACCAGAGAGGCCGACTACGAAGATAACAGAAGTTAATGCAATATTTCTGGATTTATCAAAGTCAACTTTAGAGTCAACAAGAATACGAAGGCCTGATGTACCGATCATACCATAAAGTAAGAAAGAGATACCGCCGATAACAGGGCCGGGAATGGTACCAATCAACGCTGTCAACTTACCTATGAAGGAGCAAACGATGGAGAGTACAGCAGCACCAGCAATAACGCGTACGCTATAAACTTTTGTGATTGCCATAACACCTATGTTTTCACCATAGGTTGTGGTTGGTACGGAACCGATAAAACCGGATAACATGGTTGAGAAGTTATCAGCAAACAAGGAGCGATGTAAACCAGGGTCTTTTAATAAATCATGACCGATAATTTTACTTGTAACTATTTGATGGCCGATATGTTCAGAAATGATAACTAATAGAGCGGGAAGCATAATAACGATTGCTTGGGCGCTAAATTTAGGGGATGAGAAGTTGGGCAGTGCAAACCAGCCTGCTTTAGCAACAACGCCAAAGTCTACAAGACCAACAAAATATGCTGCAACATAACCGCAGATTACGGCGATTAGAATAGGAATTACTGCAAAGAATTTACGGAATAGCACAGAGCCGAATACTGCAACGCCTAAAGTTACTAAGAATACGATGACATCAGCACTTGCTGGGCCACCTTCAGCCAAAAGGCCAGCTGTGTTAGCGGCAGTGCCTGCCAGTTCTAAGCCAATAAGGGCAACAACAGGACCCATTGCGGCTGGGGGAAGAATGATGTTGATCCAATCAGAGCCAAATTTACTGATAATTGCGGCAACGATACAGCCACAGAAACCAACAGCAACGAAACCGCCTAAAGCGTAAGAATAACCAAATTGTTCAATTATCAAAAGTCCTGGAGCCAGGAAAGCGAAGCTTGAACCCAAATATGCAGGAGCTTTTCCTTTCGTAATAAGAATAAAGAGTAATGTGCCAAGACCGTTCATGAAAAGAACAACGGCGGAATTGATGCCAAAAAGGAAGGGAACTAACACTGTTGCACCAAACATGGCGAACATATGCTGCAAGGACAGGGGAGCGAGAAGAGAAAAAGGAACCTTTTCATCCACCTGTATGATTTTACGGTTTTCCAAAATAATAACCTCCTTAGTAATAGTAGTGATGTGATTAATAATGGTAAGATAATAACTTTGTTGACATTAATACCAATAATTTCTATTTAAATGAAACAAAAACCTGGTTTTAGTGCCTGAAAGATTATAGCATCCTCTTTTTCTTCTGGCAATGAAAAAATAAGAATTTGAAACAAATTGTCGATATGCCACAAAATTGCAAAAAATGAGTGACTCAATAGGAGCAATCTACTAGAGTATTCGAAATGATGAATTATATCCTTATAAATTTATTTTAAAAAGTTACCACGATAGTATTGTTGTATTTCAGGAAAAATAAATAATAAAAAATATTTAAAAAAATTGGAACTTTTACAAATCACCTTCGTCTGAACTTATGAAAGCAATTAATTAAACCGAAAATTCAAGGAGGAAGATAATATGAAAAGATATACAAAGGCAATGGCAATGGGTATGGCGTTTGCAATGATGGGGAGCACAGTGGCTTTTGCGGAGGCAAAGGAAACACCAAATGATACATTATTGATTGCACAGGAAACTTCACCACAGAAGCAAGTTGCATTTTTAGAGGAAGAAGGCAAGGTTGAGTCTGTAACAGCTTCTGAAGATGGTTCCTATGAAGTTGTTATTAGCAATGAAAGAGGCGGACTTCGCTTTATGATTTCTGGCAAAACTGTTGTTGTAAATAGAGAAGATGGAAAATACATGACAGCTGATAAATTAACAGAGGGTATGCAAATTTCCGTACTCTATGGAGCGAATAGCCCAATGGGTATGAGTATGCCTCCATTCTTAGGTCAGGTTACTGCAGTAGTTGCTAATGCAGATAAAGGTCAATTTATTTTTGGTGCTTTTGATGAAGATTTGTTGAGCAAAAAAGATATGGTGATTTTAAATATCAGTGAAGACACTGTAATTCAGAGCACTTTGGGCACAAAAAAGGTTATGACTGCTGATGATATTAAGGGAAAAGAAGCTCTTGTATTCTTTGATATCACAACAAGAAGCATTCCTGCACAGACAAATCCTTCTTTTGTATTGATTTTGGAAGAAGAGGCAGCTGCTGAAGAAGTGACAGAAGAAAAAGAAGAAGTTAAAGAAGAAATAAAGACAAAAACAGCTGAGGAACTGGTTGCACTGCGTGATACAGCTGAAGAAAAAGGTTATACAGTAACATGGCAGGGTAAAAATAAACCAGTATTGGTAGAAAAAGACGAACAGGCAATTGAAATTACAATTGGTGCAACAAAGTATGTTGTAGATGATAAAGAACTGGAAGCAGATAAGGCTGCAACGATGGTTGATGGCGTTTTATATGTATCTGCTAATATCTTAGGATAATCAATAATTATAAAAACGGCTTCTAAATATAGAAGCCGTTTTTTATATGCTAAAATTTTCATTTTTTTTCCATACAAAAAATCCCGTTTTTTCAAACTTTTTTGGTGTTTTCAGTGTCTATTTAGTAGAGAATCTTCTAAGATCAATTTAGCACGTAAGTATCGTTCTAATCTTTGGAAGTCTTTTGGGGTTAAGCCCGGTAGTCGGTTTAAATCCATATTATCCGCCAAGTCTGAAAGTTTCACTGCGGTTGCTAAAGGATTTTTTGCAACTTGGTGAATATGCTCCATATAGTCCTGATTCTTATCTCGGGTAAGGCAAACCACAGCATCTACAATGTTTTTTGGAAAGCCCTCTTTGATAAGGTCGTCGGCGGTTAAATCACTATCTTCCAAGGTATCATGGAGGATGGCCACTATTTTTTGTTCTTTGGTATTACAGCCAAGCATGACACGGATGGGGTGCAGGATATATGGATTTCCACCTTTATCCAGTTGACCCATGTGGGCTTTTGCGGCGATAATTAAAGCGTTTTCCAGCATAAGGGTTTCTCCTTTTCATAGATTCCTTAGAAAGTGTAGCATATAAAGTGGGGGAAAACAATAAAATAAGACCCAAATTGGAAAAAAGCGTCAGCGAAATGTTACAAAATTTAATAAAATCTTCAATATCTTCTTAAGAAATTATGTTATGATTAAAATAACGAATTTGAACAAAAAAGGGGGCAAGGAAATGATTTTTTATTTCAGTGGAACAGGAAATTCATATGCCACTGCTCATTTTTTATCAGATAAACTTGAGGAGTCTTTGGTAGATATTGCGCAGGCTATAAAGGAAAATGAAACGGAGTATTTCTTAAAAGATGATGAAAAACTAGGTTTTGTTTTTCCTATTTACGCATGGTCGCCGCCAAAGGTCGTTGTGGATTTTATAAACGAATTAACGATTCATAGCAAAGAACAGCCCTATACTTTTGGGGTCTGCACCTGTGGGCAGTCAGCTGGAAATGCCATGGACATTTTGGAAGATGCCCTGAGGAAAAAAGATTTTGTGTTAGATAGTGGCTTTTCAGTAATTATGCCGGATAACTATATTGTAATGTTTAGAGTGGATTCTTTAGCAAAACAGGCACAAACTTTGCATCATGCTCAGGAAACATGGAAAAGGATTCTTTGGGCAATTAAGCAGGAAAAACGAGGATTTTTTCGTGTCAAACGGGGCAAGTTGGGTGGACTTTTAACTAAGGTGGTTAGCCCTTCCTTTCAGCGCCATGCAACAAAAACCAAACCATTTCATGTTACGAGAGCGTGTATTGGTTGTGGGCTATGCCAAAATATCTGTACTGATGGTTGTATTGAATTAAAAAGGGGTATTCCGGTTTGGACCAAAGATAGTTGTAATATGTGTTTGGCGTGTATTAACCGTTGCCCTCAAAATGCCATAGAATATGGGAAGAAGACAAAAGATAAAGGACGGTATATCCATCCTTGCTGGAAATAGTTTTAGATGGGAGAAGTTATAATGAAGAGAAGAAAATGGACAATTTGCCTTTTGGCATTGGCGGTTGCCCTTGGGATTAGCGGTTGTGGGCAAGGTAACACTGTGTCAGCAGCTGAGCCGCTAATATTGCAGGTTGGGCCGATGCAACCTGTAAAACCGCAAAGAGCACAGCTTATTGGTGAAAAAGAAGCGATTATTGAATATGCAGCACCCCTTGCATTTGTTTTAGAATATCCACGAACATCAAATGAGGCAATTAACAACCAAATTTTAGAAATTGTGCAGGGGTTAAAGGCACAGTTTGCAGAAAAATACGATTTGAAGGACGAAGAAGCAAAAAAAAGATTATCCCAAAAAGATTGTAAATCTTTTTTGTACTTAGATTATGATAGTTACTTGGTAAGTGATGATAAGATTTGCATTGTTTTTCATGAGACCCAAGAACCCGGACAGGGAATGGCTTCAATGGAGCGGGTTTATATTTATCATTTTGACACCAACACTGGACAAAGGATTTCAGAAGAAGAACTTAGAAAAGATGGGTTTTTAGAAGCAGCCTCTGCGTATACCATCAAATATTTTACAGAAAACGAACCCTATAAAGATAGAATTTTTGGCGACTACAAAACTACATTAGCACCCAATGGCGGTAGATTTGATCGCTTTGCCTTAAATAGCGAGGGCGTAGTATTTTATTTTAACCAGTATGATATTTTCCCAGGAAGTATGGGTACGGTCGAGCTGTTAATACCTTATAGTGAATTAGCAGGGCTTTTGAATGGAGTAGGGGTTGAAGCCCCTCCTGTGATCGAAGAAGAAGCAACGCCTCCAGTGGAGCCTGTTGAAAATTCGGAACGGAATATTGATCCCCAGAAACCTATGGTTGCGTTGACTTTCGATGATGGACCAAATCCTGTTCATACGGAAAGAATTTTGGACGCATTAGAAAAATACAATGTGGTTGCTACATTCTTTGACTTAGGCAGCCTTGTTGAGGCTTATCCGGATACAGTAAAACGAGAGATTGCTTTGGGCTGTGAAGTAGGAAGCCATTCTTATTCTCATAAAAATTTTAATACCCTTTCTAAGGAGGCAATAGCCGAAGATGTAAGGATGACGGCCGAGGCATTTCGCAATGCGATAGGTTTTGAACCCATCTTATTTCGACCACCTTATGGAAACTGTAATGATTTTGTAAAGTCTCATATGCCGCTTGCGATGGTAACTTGGTCGGTGGATACGCTAGACTGGAAGTCAAAAGATCCCAAGGCGATTATGAATGTAATCCGCAGTGAGGGAAATTTGGATGGCAAGGTGATATTGATGCATGGGATTTATGAGACAAGTGCCAAGGCCACAGAACAGATGGTGCCCTATTTATTAGAAAACGGATATCAGTTGGTGACTGTTTCAGAAATTTTGCAGTATAAACATGGGATGCAGTTGGAAGGCGGAACATATTACGGATACAACTACTTCCAGTAATAGGAGCCTTAATTCCTCATTTTAAGGGCTAAAGGTAAAGGAAGAATCATATATCGTTGGAAATAGTATATACCAGAGAAAGCCTCTATTCCTTTGTCAAAGGGAATAGAGGCTTTTTATCAGAAATAAAAGTGGGAGAAATGCCGATAAAATAGGATGGATTTTCTTAGATATTTGGTTGGCGTTAGCCTGCTGTTTAAGATTAAGATATAAATTGAAATTATGGCGAGGACCCTCGGGAAGTATAAAAAAAGAGCACCTTTAATGGGGATACTCTTAAAATCTAAATGATTTATATTTGTTTTCAATGATTTAATTCTAAAAATTTCTTCATGCTTGTGAATGTTTCTTCGCTAATGACATGTTCAACACGGCAAGCATCTTCCAAAGCGGTTTCCCTCGAAACACCAAAATGCATGAGGATTTCGGAAATCACGCAGTGCCGCTCATAGGTACCCTGAGCCACGGCTTTTCCCTTTTCTGTTAACCTAATGCAACCACGGTCTTCCATTTCAATAAAACCGTCTGCTTTTAATTTTTTCATTGCGTTGCTGATACTGGGTTTGCTAAAGCTTAGGGCGGTTGCTATATCAATGGAGCGAACATAACCAGTTTGCTTCTCCAACATATAAATTGTTTCAAGATAATTTTCCATTGATTCTTGGATTTTCAAAGTAATCTCCCCCTAAGGTATTTTTTATTATGGTAACAAAAAAAATACAGATTGACAACGGTTTTATGCAAATCTGATTTTTAGATCTGAATTTTCAATTAAAAAAATAGTTTGTGACAAATTTTTCATTGACAAGTGAGTAAAAATGATGCAATATAGATACAAGGTTATGACAAGGGCGTCGCAAAACAAGGTATGTGTTTTGACGCCTTTTTACATATGTAAGATGGATGCCTATATAGGCAGTTATTTAATTTGCTTGTTTCTGTAGTTTGATGCTTTCTCCTAACGTCAAACTATTTTGAATCAAACTTTTCATCTCTTCTAGTTGTTGCCTTACCGAATATAGCGAAAACGCCCCCCAAAATGTTTTCGTTATATGGCGACAACAACCCTTAAGGATAAGCGGCTTTCTCCCACAAGAAAGCCGCTTATTCTTTCTATTAAAAATGAGAAAGGATGGCTTTATCATGGAAAAATGTTGGACTGTGGAGGATTATTTGGAACTTCATGGAAAGCTGATTGAACAGCAGGATGAAAAATATCGCTTGTTTCATGAAAAATTACTGCGATCGTCCTTACCTGTAATTGGAATTCGTACGCCAATTTTACGCCAAACAGCCAAAGAAGTTGCAAAGAAGGCGGATTTTCATTTCTTTGAGACATGCCATATGGATACCTACGAAGAACGGTTGCTATATGGCCTTGTTGCTGCCCAATTGCCTATGGGTTTTAAGGAGTTTTTGGGGTATTGTGATACATATTCTTATGAATTTGTGGAAAACTGGGCTCATTGTGATATTTTTTGTGCATCCTTAAAAAGGATAGTATCTAAAAATGAAGAGGCACTCTTTGAACATGCCAAAGGCTACCTTAGAGCTGAAAATCCTTGGGTAGTTAGGGTTGGATTAATTATACTACTGGACTACTACTTGAAGGAACCATATTTGACGCAGGTTTTACAGCTTACAGATCAGGTGAGTTCGGATTTTTATTATGTTCAAATGGGCCAGGCTTGGCTACTGGCAACGGCATGGGCAAAGAATCCGGAAGTGGTAAGACGGTACTTAGCGGAAAGTTCATTGCCCTATGGGGTTAAGGTAAAATTTGTGCAAAAAGCGTGTGAATCCTATCGGGTTTCCACTGAGGATAAGGCATGGCTTCGTGAGTGGAAAAGAAGATTGCAAGAAAGCAGGTGAGATTATGAAAGAGGAAAATTGGGAGAGAGTTACCCATACATTTTTGCCAATTTGCAATAGGCATAGCAAAGTGCTAATTTTAGGGACGGCGCCGTCAGTAAAATCTAGAGAGAATAATTTTTATTATGGACATCCACAAAATCGTTTTTGGAAGGTATTGGCGGCTACATGTGGAGCTCAGGTGCCTGAAACGAGTGAGGAAAAAAAGACATTCTTACTTTCAAATGGTATAGCCATTTACGATGTAATTGAGAGTTGTGATATAAAGGGCAGCAGTGATAGTTCAATTCGTAATGTTGTGCCGGCCAATCTGAGTGAGATTTTAAACATTACAGGCGAAGTACCCATATTTGGGAATGGTGGAACGGCATTTCGCCTTTATCAGAAACACCAACAAAAACAAACAGGAATCCCTATGATTTTATTGCCTTCTTCCAGTCCGGCTAATGCGGCTTGGAACTTAGAAAGGCTCATTGAGGTATGGGGAAATGAATTAAAGCCTTATTTGTTCGAGGGGTAGGAAGTATGGATTTTTGTAGGCTTGTTTGTCGAAATAAACATTGACGCAACTAAAAATTAATGGTATAATGCATCGAAAGTGAATAGAGAACTTATCAAGAGTGGTTGAGGGACAGGGCCCTATGACACCCGGCAACCGGCGTTTTTACGCATCGGTGCCAATTCCCCCGTTTGGTTCAAACGGAAGATGAGAATGTATATTTTAGCCCTGTTGGGGCTTTTTTTAATGCCAAAAAGGCACTGTCATTAATATGGGAAATTTTACATTTTCCTTTTCGCAATTTGACAGTATAGTAAAACATCTCTCCCTGCACTCTATTCACAAGGAAAATTTTTATTATTTCAGGAGGGAAAAGAAATGAGTAGAAGATTATTTACATCCGAATCTGTTACAGAAGGGCATCCCGATAAAATTTGTGACCAGATATCCGATGGTGTTTTGGACACATTATTGGCAAAGGACCCTAACGCCAGAGTAGCTTGTGAAACAGCAACAACAACAGGTATTATTTTTGTTATGGGTGAAATCACCACGAATGCCTATGTTGATGTAGAAAAAATCGTTAGAGAAACATTGAACGAAATTGGCTATAACCGTGCAAAATATGGCTTTGACAGCGAAACTTGTGCTGTTATTACCTCTATCCACGGTCAGTCTCCCGACATTGCTATGGGCGTTGATAAAGCATTGGAAAACAAAACTGGTCAGGATGACAGTGAGTTTGATACAGGTGCTGGGGATCAGGGGATGATGTTTGGTTTTGCCTGTGATGAAACTGAAGAGCTTATGCCTTTACCTATCTCTTTGTCCCATAAGCTGACAAGAAGATTAACAGAAGTAAGAAAGAATGGCACTTTAGCATACCTTCGTCCTGATGGTAAATCTCAGGTAACTGTGGAGTATATTGATGATAAACCTGCTAGAGTGGACACAGTGGTATTATCCACACAGCATGACCCAGAGGCAACAAATGAACAAATTAGAGCGGATATTATTGAACATGTAATTAAAAAAGTAATTCCTGCTGAACTGTTAGATGAAAATACAAAATACTACATCAATCCAACAGGCCGCTTTGTAATCGGTGGACCTATGGGCGATAGTGGTTTGACAGGCAGAAAAATCATTGTAGATACCTACGGTGGCTATGCAGCCCATGGTGGTGGCGCTTTCAGTGGTAAAGATCCCACAAAGGTAGACCGTTCTGCTTGCTATGCAGCAAGACACGTTGCAAAAAATATTGTGGCTAGTGGCATTGCAAGAAAATGTGAAGTGCAGTTGGCATATGCAATTGGTGTTGCTCAGCCTGTATCTATCCTTGTTAACACTTATGGAACAGGCAAAGTATCTGACGAAGAAATCACTGAAATCGTTCAGAAAAACTTTGATTTGCGTCCTGCTGCAATCATTAAAAACTTCGATTTAAGAAGACCTATTTATAAGCAGGTAGCGGCTTATGGACATTTTGGTCGTACAGATTTAGATCTTCCTTGGGAAAGACTAGATAAGGTTGAAGTATTTAAAAACAAGTTCTAATATTTGAGGATTCCGTGAGGGATCCTCTTTTTATGAAAATTTGAAAGAACAAAAGTTCCCTTTTTGTGGTCAATATGTTATACTAGGAAAAGATTTTTACGAAAATTGGAAGCTAGCTTATCTTGAAAATTATGTTGAAAGATAAAGGTTCATTGAGGCGTGAATCATTTCGTGAGGTTAGAGCAAAAAATACACAGGGATTGGATTGTCCGTTATAGAAAGAATTTAAAATTCCAAAATAAAGAAGAGAGGAGGGTGTACATGGATGATATCGTTTTAAAGGGTGAAATTGGTGATATTATTTTTCAGAATAAGGAGAATGGATATACCGTTTTTACTATACTTGCCCAAGGCGAGGAAACCACCTGCGTTGGAGTTGTACCTATGATTCATGAGGGTGAAAGCTTGGAGGTGCGAGGAAATTGGAGCAACCATCCGGCATATGGGAAACAGTTGCAAGTTCAGTTTTATGAAAAATCCATGCCCACCTCTCAATCTGGTATGGAAAAATATTTGGCATCAGGATTGATCAAGGGATTAGGGCCAAAAACATCAAGAAAAATTGTTCAGCGTTTTGGCGATGCCTCTTTTTATGTGATTGAGGAAAAGCCGGATTTACTGACGGAGATTAAGGGAATTACCCATGATAAGGCACAGAGAATTTCTGAGATTTTTAGAGAGCAGCATGAGTTGCGAAAGGTAATGATGTTTTTGCAAGGCTTTGAGGTTTCACCAGCTTATATTATGAAAATATACAAGAAGTATAAGGGGAGAACCTTTGAGGTTGTTAAGACCAACCCCTATCGGTTGGCTGATGATGTGTTTGGCATCGGTTTTAAAATGGCAGATAAAATGGCAGCCAATGCCGGAATTGCCGAGGATGATCCAAATAGAATTAAGGCAGCCGTAAAATATGTGTTGAACCAAGCCGCATCCAATGGGGATTGTTTTTTACCAAAAGAGAAGCTGGTAAACCAAGCAGTGGAGCTTTTGGAGTTGCACCCCCTATCGGTGGAAAATGCCATTCGAGAGTTGCAAGTGGAGAGCCAAGTTTGGCAAGAGAGGATGGGGGACACAGATGCTGTGTATCTTAACTTTTACTACTATGCTGAAATGGCAGTGGCAAAGCGTTTATTAGAGTTAACTATGGAATGCGAAGAGGTTGATTTAAATTCTCAGGAAAAGCAAATTCAGCAGGTAGAAAAAGAAACAGGAGTGCAGTTGGCGCCAGAACAGCGGGAAGCAGTTATGGAGGCAATGAGCGGTGGCGTTTTAATCATAACTGGTGGGCCTGGTACTGGTAAAACCACCACCATAAACACTATTTTACGCTTGTTGGAAAAAGAGGAGAAAGAGGTTGTGCTCGCTGCACCCACAGGGCGTGCTGCGAAGCGAATGACTGAGGCAACAGGGGTGGAAGCCAAAACCATCCATCGGTTATTGGGAACCACCTTTGTGAGTGAGGATAATCGCCGACAGGTTTTTGATAAGAATGAAGATGACCCCATCGAGGCAGATGTCATTATCATAGACGAAACATCTATGGTAGATTTGCCTTTGATGCATGCGTTATTGCGGGCAATTGAAATTGGAACCAGTGTTATTTTTGTTGGAGATATGGATCAGCTTCCCTCTGTTGGAGCGGGCAATGTTTTGAAGGATATGATTCGATGTGAGCGACTGCGGGTGGTGCGTTTGCGCCATGTGTTCAGGCAGGCTCAGGAAAGCGCAATTATTATGAATGCTCATCGCATCAACCAAGGGGAGGACCCTATTTTAAATGAAAATGGTACGGACTTCTTTTTTCTGCGCCGTGCTTATGGGCAGGACGTTGCAGCTACCATTCAGGAGTTGGTAAAAAGCCGTTTACCTAAATATACGGGTCATGATGGTTTGGCAGACATGCAGATTCTTACGCCTATGCGTAAAGGCCTGTTAGGTGTGCAAAGCTTAAACCAAGTATTACAGCAAACCTTAAATCCGCCCCATACAGATAAGGAAGAAAAGCAATTTCGCCAGACAACCTTCCGAGAGGGCGACAAAGTCATGCAAATTAAAAACAATTATAATATTGTTTGGCGTTGTTACAATAGCCATGGAAAGCGCACGGATGAGGGGCTGGGCATTTACAACGGGGATGCGGGTAGGATTACGAAAATTGATGATGATAACGAAATCTTACAGGTGTTGTTTGACGATGGTAAGGTTGTAGATTATGACTTTAACCAGCTAGAAGAGTTAGAGCTTGCTTATGCCATTACGATTCATAAGTCTCAGGGCAGTGAGTATCCGGTGGTGATTTTGCCTATTTACAGCGGGCCGCCTATGCTGATGACCAGAAATTTACTATATACAGCGGTAACAAGGGCTAAGGAACTTGTGGTACTGGTGGGGCTAAAGGAAACGGTAACCGGGATGATTGCCAATAATCGTGAGGTATGGCGTTTTACCGGACTGGCTGAGCGTATTCAAAATTTATATGATTTTATGTTTGAACAGGAGGAACAACCATGAGAAACTTAATCAAAGGGTTTTTAAATGTGTTGTATCCTCCTTATTGCGTTATTTGCGGTGACTTGTTGCCCATTGAGCGATGGGATGAGGGATTATGCATTAGATGCAATCAAAGTCCGCCTTATCTTACAGGCAACCGATGTAAGTTTTGTGGTCGGCAACTGCAAGTTGGGGATGTTTGTCATAGTTGTTTAGAGCATAGGCCTGTATTTGAACGGGGTGTTTCAGTTTTTGATTATAAGGTGTTGCGTGATGGGATTGCTCGGTTTAAGTTTGATGGGGCGAAAGGCGATGGTGATGTTTTTGGGGATATTATGGGGAAGTATTTACTTGAAAATCATAGGGATTGGATAGAGCAAGTTGACTTCATTACGGGGGTTCCTTTACATATTCGTAAGGAGAAGGAGCGCGGTTTTAATCAGGCAGATATCCTTTGTAAAAATGTAAGTAAGATTACAGGAATTCCTTATAAGAAAAAAGTAATAATTAGAACAAAGGAAACAACACCTCAAAGTAAACTCTCTGCAAAAGAGCGCCATGAAAACCTAAAAAATGTTTTTGATGCAGAAGATTGTACAGATAGGTGCATTCTTTTGGTTGATGACATTTTGACAACAGGGGCAACATTAAATGAATGTAGCCGCGCTTTGTATCGAGCAGGAGCGAAAACGGTGAGTGTTTTTTGCCTTTCGGTAAGGGAATAAAGAAAGTAATGCCTTTGGTTGCAACCAAGGGCTTTTTTTATTTTGGTCAAATTAACTTATGTTAAATAATTTTATACATACTAAATTTGAACAAAAAATACTAAATTACAGGCGTTTATAGGGTGTTTGTTTAAAAAATTTATTTAGTATAATTAAATTTTAGAAATAATAAATAGAAATTTAATAGAACTAAATTAATTTAGTTAATATTATTCATTTTTTTGCGTATATAAACTAACCTTGTCTTACAACAAAGTGAAATACATGGTTTTGATCTAAAAATATAGGAAAAAAACAAATAGAATACCTGATTTTATCCAGAAAACTCTCGGAAAAATGCATTGACGGAAATCCACGAAATGTAGTAACTTTAGCATAAGCTTTTTGCTTTGTACTTATTTAAGTACAGAGTGTGATTTTTCTCTATCTTGAAGAGAGGGCAAGAAGAGGAAAAAGAACTTATACTTTAGTGAAGGAGAGGATTATTTATGGAGAAAAAGAGTTTTTTTGAAGGCAACTTTGGCAAGTATCTCCTTCCCGGTGTTGTGTTACAGTCGGTATTAATTGGCGGTGGATATGCAACGGGGCGTGAGATCGTTGAGTATGGTGCAAAATTTGGTGCAATGGGCTGGCTTGCAGGTATTGGTACATTTATTGGGTTTGCTCTTGTCGCAATTTTGTCTTTTGAGCTGATTCGCTTATATAAGGCGTATGATTATAAATCTTTTATTAAAGAAATTGCAGGCCCCCTTTGGGTGGTTTTCGATGTTGTTTATATTTTATTTATGATTGTAATTATTGCAGTAATGGCATCGGCCACAGGCTCCATCGTTGAGCAAACATTAGGTTTGAATTATTGGATGGGCGTTGTAGGCATTATTGTGGTTGTTGGTGTTTTGAATTTCTACGGTGAACACCTGATAGAACGCTTTGAAACCTTTGGAACAATTGCATTATATGTAGGGTATATTATTTTTGCAGTGTTGGTTATTTCTGCAAACTACGATAATATGGGAACAGTTTTTGCTACAAGGGATACAAGCTATGTATCTGATGCTTCTATTCCTACTATTATTTGGACAGGCATTCTCTATTGTGCGTATAACTTGGTCGTAGTACCAGCATCTTTCTTTACATTAAAAAGACAGACAAAGAGAAAAGAAGCAGTAATCAGTGGTTTGATTGCAGGCGTATTAATGACAATTCCTTGGTTCTTAACTTACTTTGCAGTAATGTGTTACTACCCTAATGAGTCAGTTTTAGGTGCTTCTGTTCCTTGGCTTGCTATGATGCAGGGTGTTGCCGGGCCAGTGGTAATCAGCTTGTTTGGTATTGTTATGGGCTGGACTTTGATTGAAACATCAACAGGTATTATCCATGCCCTAATCGAACGTGTGAACAATGGTTTGTCAGATATGGGCAAAAAGCGAATGACTAGACCTCAGCAGGCCGTTGTGACTTTTGTTGTTTTGATTGGTGCCATGATTTTCTCTAAAATCGGTATCATCGACTTGATTGCGAAGTTCTATAATGCTTTGGCATATGCGTTTATTGCAATTTACTTATTACCTTTGCTGACCGTGGGTGTTTACAAAATTATTAAAAAGAGTAAAGAAGAAACAGAAAAAACAGAGAAAACGACATCTGCATCAGCAAAAGCCATCGCTCCCTAATTAAAATCAAGATTAAAATCTCTTTTTGGTTTATTCAGAAAATGAACTTTCCAAAAGGAGATTTTTTTTATTAGAAAGAAAGAATTGGGGGAAAGATAGGAAAAGAAGAATTTTTCGACAGTTTCTTAATTTCCATTTGTATTATGTCGAAAAAGATAGTATAATCTAATACCGTAATGAAAAAGGATGAGAGAATTTCGGGGGATTTTAGAGATGATGCGAATCGGTTTTGATAATGAAAAATATTTAAAAATGCAGTCTGAGCGAATCAAAGAGCGTATTGGGCAATTTGGTGGAAAGCTGTATTTGGAGTTTGGTGGAAAGTTATTTGACGATTACCATGCATCCCGAGTGCTTCCAGGCTTTAAACCAGACAGTAAGGTTAATATGCTGGTGCAACTGAAGGATGATGCAGAGATCGTAATTGTAATCAATGCTGGAGATATTGAGAAAAACAAGGTTCGTGGAGACTTAGGAATTACCTATGATATGGATGTATTGCGTTTGATTGATGCATTCCGTGGTTATGGTTTATTTGTTGGCAGCGTGGTTTTGGCACAGTTTAATGGTCAGGCAGCTGCGATTGCCTATGAAAAGAAATTGGAGGCATTGGGGCTTAAGGTGTATAAGCACTACCCCATTGCAGGGTATCCTTCCAATATCCCTCTTATTGTTAGTGATGAGGGATATGGTAAAAATGACTACATTGAAACAGAGCGTTCTTTGGTTGTTGTGACTGCTCCTGGCCCTGGCAGTGGAAAAATGGCTACCTGCCTTTCCCAGCTTTATCATGAAAACAAAAGAGGGGTCAAGGCTGGATATGCAAAATTTGAAACATTCCCTATTTGGAATGTGCCTTTGCGTCACCCTGTAAACGTTGCGTATGAAGCAGCAACGGCAGATTTAAATGACGTAAACATGATTGATCCTTTCCATTTGGAGGCATATGGCGAAACAACGGTTAACTACAACAGAGATGTTGAGGTTTTCCCTGTTTTGAATGCAATGTTTGAGCAGATTTATGGTAAATCCTCCTATAAGTCCCCTACGGATATGGGCGTAAATATGGTTGGAAACTGCATTATTGATGACGGAGCGGTACAAGATGCTTCACGAAACGAAATCATTCGCAGATATTATAAGAGCCTTTGTGAATATAGAAAAGGTAATGTGGACGAAGAAATTATTTTTAAATTGGAACTTTTAATGAAGCAAGTGGGTATTTCTACTGCAGACAGACCTGTGGTTGAGGCAGCGTTAAAAAGAGCAGAAGAAACCAATGCACCTAGTGCTGCCATTGCCTTGCCCGATGGATCAATTGTAACAGGAAAGACCACGCCTTTATTGGGTGCATCTTCCGCCATGCTTTTGAATGCGTTAAAGAAGCTAGCGGGAATTCCAAAAGAGGAGAAATTGATTTCTCCTACTGTAATTGAACCAATTCAAAAGTTAAAGGTGAACAACCTTGGAAATCATAACCCTCGTTTGCATACAGACGAAGTTTTGATTGCCCTTTGTATTAGTGCAACTACGGATACCCAGGCAAACTTGGCATTGCAACAGCTCGAAAAGTTAAAATGTACAGAAGCTCACTCTTCTGTAATTTTATCTAATGTGGATGAGAATGTGTTACAAAAGCTGGGGGTTAACCTCACTTGTGAGCCCAAGTATCAGACTAAAAAGCTGTTTCATGGCTGATATATTGAATGGATGAAAAGATTCCCCAACTCATTTTTTGAGAAAGGGGATTTTTTTTATATCTTTTTGACAGAAGGCGGAAAGTTCGGGTATGATATAAACACAGAATTTTTTTTGAACTAAGGAGGATATTGATATGGGAAAATACAATTTACCAAAAATAGATTTACACTTACATTTGGATGGCTCTATATTGCCAGAAACAGCGTGGGAGTTGGTTCAGGATCAAGGCGTTGAAGTGCCTGCAACGGATTTGGAAAGTTTTAGACCGCTGATTATGGTTCCTGAGGGTTGTAAGGATGTGAACGAATGCCTTGAAAGATTTGAAATCCCTGTTCAGATTTTGCAAGATAAAGCATCTTTGCAAAGAGTGACCAAGGAATTAATTGGCTGGTTGGTTAAAGAGGGGGTTGCGTATGCCGAAATTCGTTTTGCGCCCCAACTGCATACCAGAAGAGGATTAGCACAAAAAGATGCAATTGATGCCGTTTTGGATGGCAGAAATGAGGGGTTGAGGGAAAACCCTGAAATCGGAATTGGAATTATTTTGTGTGCCATGAGCATTGGTCCAGAAACAGTGAATATGGAAGAAAACTTAGAAACAGTTAGGCTGACAAAAGAATATCTGGGTAAGGGTGTAGTTGCGTTAGACTTAGCAGGAGCTGAGGGAATTGTACCTCTATCAAATTTTGCGCCTATTTTTGATTTAGCAAGAGAGATGGAAATACCGTTTACTTGTCATGCCGGTGATAGTCAGGGCCCAGAAACAGTAGAAGATGCTATAAACTTTGGAACAAAGAGAGCAGGCCATGGACACCATATATTTGAAGACCCTGAGTTGTGCCAAAGAGCAATAAAAGAGGGCGTGACCTTTGAAATTTGCCCAACAAGCAACGTTTGTTGCCAAAGCACTGGGGGTTATGGCGAACACTATGTAAAGAAAATGTTTGACTTAGGAATGCGTGTAACCATTAACACAGATAATATGACATTATTTGATATTACTTTGGATAAAGAATATGATCACTGTATCAATGACATGGGTTTTACAAAGGACGATATTATTCAGATGCTTGTTTACTCTGCAGAGGCAACCTTCCAGAGTGAGGCGGATAAAAAGGCGTTAGTTGAAAAAATCTTAGCTTGCAAAAATAATTTTTAATTTGTTGTTGACTTTGACGTTACGTCAAGGTGTATCCTCTTCTTACAGTGGGAGGTGGCGGTATGGAATATAGCATTAAGGAACTATCGGAATTGGCAGGTGTAAGCGCGCGTACCCTGCGGTATTACGGTGAGATTGGATTGCTTTTACCATTGAGAACCAATGAGGCAGGTTATCGTTATTATGGCGGAAAAGAAGTGGAGTTGTTGCAGCAAATTCTTTTTTATCGAGAGCGAGGACTGGGGTTGGAGCAAATCAAAAATATTTTATATCAAAATGACTTTGATATTCTTTCGGCGCTATATAGTCATCTGAGTGAGCTTGAGAATCAGAAGAAACGGTTGGATAGCTTAATCACCACTGTGAAAAAGACAATCTTAGCAAAGAAGGGAGAAGAGGAAATGAGCGACAAAGAACGCTTTGAAATCTTTAAAGAAAATATGCTTCAAAAAAATGAAGATAAATATGGTAAAGAGGTTCGGACAAAATATGGCGATGCTTCTATGGAAGATTCAAAGGAAAAAATAAGAGGTATGACTGAGGTTGACTACGAACGTTTTCAAAACTTGGGGGAAGAGATTCTCTTGCGTCTAAAAGAGGCGGTTATCCAAGGTGTTTCTCCGGAGAGTGAAGAGGGGAAACGAATTGTTTTGCTCCACAAAGAATGGTTGGGGATGACTTGGAAAACCTATTCAAAGCAGGCCCATGAAGGTTTGGCTCAGATGTATGTGTTGGATCAACGCTTTACAGATTATTATGACCGAGAGGTGGCAGGCTGTGCAGAGTTTTTAAGAAATGCAGTAGGATTTTGGTTAGGTAATATGTGAGAATTTCTAAATTAAAAGAGGGCAATTTATGTATAAATAATTTGCCCTCTTTTTTTTATACAGTTATTTCTATTTGATTTCCTTCGCCATCCAAAATACAGCTTTCATAATAGCCATCACCGGTGGTACGTGGACCACTCAAAACAGTGTAACCATCTAGGGATAGGCGACTTGTCAGTGTATCTACGGCTTCTTGGCTGCCAACAGAAAATGCAAGGTGACAGTAGCCAGAACGGTATATGTGTTTTTCATTCTCAACCATGTCATTTCTGTGCATAATTTCTAGCCTTGCGCCATCCAAAAATGTCAGGAAATAAGTGGAAAGTCCTGTGCTTGGGTTATGATATCCCTCGTTGGCGGTTGCATGAAAATAACGGATAAAGAAAAGCTTTGCTGCCTCTAAATCGTCAACATATAAAGCGATATGGCTAATTCTCATTTGTTTTACGCCTCCTCATTCCAATGCCAGTTGTTTTCAATTTGGCTCTTTGCATTTTCATAGTCTTTTTTATAAACATAAAAAATATACTCAATGGATTGGGTTAGCAAAAGCTCGGGAGAAAGTGCTGGATAGAAGCCTTTTGGGGCATTGGTATCAATGGCTGATACGGAGTGCTCTATTCCTACTTGTTCTAAGAACTGACGCATACTTGCCTGTTCTTCTAAGGAATGGGCTGTATAAACTGCTAGGCTGTTGAAAGATGTGAACATAACCATCACCTCCATTTTTTTAAAGTATAACACGAAAAGGAGTTGATGGAAACCATTCGACGGAAACATGACCCACTGTTATGACTTATTTGCAAAGTAAGGAAATGTTTTTGTCTTAATCCTAACTTGATACTATTGAATGCACTGTGTCATATTAAAAAACTACGAAAAAGTTTGATCTGTCAAATTAAGCGTATCAAAGCGATAAAAACGAGAATACCACCGGAGAGTGTGGTCCACAGATTTTCTCGAACTTTGGTGGATGAGGTTAGCTTTTTTCCAAGAAATGCCCCAATGGAGAGAAACATTATTTGGAATATGGCGGCAAACAGGGGGAGATTACCGATTGCCATGCCTGAAGCTGCGGCGCTAATGCCCACACCTAGTGAGTCCAGAGAAAGGATAAACCCAAGCAGGAGGGATTCCTTGGGTTCAAGTGTGTGTGACGCGTCTTTATCGCAAGCAGAAGGTTGATGAACCGTTGCCATAGGTGAGGGTGGTTCTTTTGCCTTCCGAAAGCCTTGTAAGCAAAGCCAAAGTCCGAATAGAAGTAGGAAGCAAGCGGCTAGGGTCTCGCCCGTGGCGGAGGGAAGTAACAGTGCAAGCCCGCGGCCTGCCAAGATAAAAACTTCCATCATCAGAAAAGTTTCAATTGCTAATAGAATTCGGGATGCAGTTGGGAAAGTGATGTGGCGCAATCCGTAAGAGATGCCGATACCCAAAGCATCGACGCTGAGGGAAAAGGCAAGTAACAAACAAAAAACCATAAGGAAACACCTCCTGATTTACATAGTATGCAGGAGGAATTTTTTTGGGCATGACCTCATAGATATGAAAAAGAGGACAAACTGAAAAAATAAATACAAAGGACGGGTGTGAGGATATGGACTGGTGGAATCAAGATTCAAAAGAAGTGGGTCAATCTTTGAATACTTCTTTGGGGAATGGACTTTCCATAGAAGATGCAAAAAAAAGATTATCTGAGAACGGAAAGAATCTACTTCAGCATGATGGGGCAGAAAGGGGAATTGTTAGTAGATTTTTTGCCCAGTTTAATGATTTTATGGTAATGCTTCTATTGGCTGCTGCTGTAATCTCCTTTGCAGTTTCCTATTTAAACGGTGAGAAGGATTTTATCGACTCGATCATTATTATTGCCATTGTTGTGTTAAACGCTCTGTTGGGGGTAATACAGGAAAGCAAGGCACAAAAGGCTCTGGAGGCACTGAAGAAAATGTCTGCCCCAAAAGCTGTGGTGCTTCGGGAGGGCAAACGCACCGAAATCCCTGCGGAGGATGTGGTATCTGGGGATATTATGTTGCTAGAAACTGGTGGATACATATGCGCCGATGGCCGAGTGATTGAAAGTCGTGGGTTGAAAACAGAAGAAAGTGCAATTACAGGCGAGTCTTTAGCAATTGAAAAAGAAACAATAACCTTTCCCAAGGAAACGGCTTTGGGGGATAGGAAGAACATGGTTCTTTCGGGGAGTTTTGTTCTGGGTGGAAGTGGACGTGCCATTGCTGTGGCAACGGGGATGGACACAGAAATTGGGCGCATCGCCAATCTTTTGGCAGAACAAGATGATCAGGAAACACCATTGCAGAAAAAATTGGGGCAAACAGGGAAAACCTTAGGAATGGGAGCATTGGTGATATGTGCAATAATTTTTGTAATGGGACTTATGCGCCACGAGGCTCCCTTTACAATGTTCATGACCTCTGTGAGCTTAGCTGTTGCTGCAATCCCTGAAGGTTTGCCTGCCATTGTAACGATTGTATTGGCAATTGGGATGCAAAGAATGTCTAAGAAAAACACCATCATTCGTCGGTTACCAGCGGTTGAAACATTAGGTAGTGCGGCAGTTATCTGCTCTGATAAGACGGGAACCTTGACCCAGAATAAAATGAAAGTTGTAAAGATTTCTGACCAGGGCAAGCAAAAGGATGAGGAAAAAAGGCAGTTGATTCTAACTTTATTTTCTCTTTGCAATGACTGTCGTAGGGAAAAGGGAAAGCTGGTTGGGGAGCCAACAGAACGGGCTTTGGCTGAAGCGGCAGAAGAGGGCGGAATTAAAATAGAGGATGTTCAGGGGGAAATGCCAAGGGTGGGAGAAATTCCATTTTCATCAGAACGTAAGATGATGACAACACTTCATGCTATGGATGACGGAACATGGATGACGGTTACTAAGGGAGCCCCTGATATTTTGTTTGACCGTTGCGGCAAATGTTTGGAGGGACATGCTCAGGTTTCCTTTGATGGAAATAAGAAGAGCAAGGCTCGGATGCTAAATGGAGAAATGGCTGCAAGTGCATTAAGAGTGGTGGCGGTTGCTTTTCGTGAATGGAAAGAAAAGCCTGATCTCTCCAAAGAGGACAAGATAGAACAAAATATGGTTTTTGTTGGTATGGCGGGAATGATAGATCCACCAAGACCAGAAGCGGCAAAGGCAGTAGAACTTTGCAAAAAGGCAGGAATTCGCCCTGTTATGATTACAGGGGATCATGTGCTTACAGCTCAGGCTATTGCTACCCAATTGGGTATTTATGAAAAGGGAGACACTTGTATTACGGGTCAAGAGTTAAGCAAGCTTTCTGATGAAGAATTGGAAGGGGCTGTGTCCCATTGCACTGTTTTTGCTAGGGTTGCCCCTGAGCATAAGGTGCGGATTGTTAAGGCATATCAAAAGGATGGAAGCGTTGTTGCAATGACAGGAGATGGCGTAAATGATGCACCAGCACTTAAAGCGGCTGATATTGGCTGTGCCATGGGGAAAAGTGGTACGGAAGTAGCAAAGGGTGCGTCGGATATGATTTTGACGGATGATAACTTTGCTACCATTGTTGAGGCAGTGCGAGAAGGCCGTGGTATTTATGATAATATACGTAAGGCAGTACATTTCTTGCTTTCCAGTAACATTGGTGAGATCATTACAATTTTTGCTGCCATGTGTTTTGGCTGGGCAACACCTCTTTTGCCCATTCAGTTGTTGTGGGTGAACTTAGTAACGGACTCATTACCCGCCATTGCCCTTGGGTTAGACCCAGTCGAAGAGGATTGCATGGAAAGACCTCCAAGGGAGAGGGAGAGTACCTTGTTTGGTGGGGGATTGGGCAGCAAAATCATGGTGGAAGGCATGATGATCGGTATGTTGGCTTTGTTAGCCTTTGGCATTGGCCATATATATTTTGACCAAGAGAAAATGTATGTAACGGGGAGAACCATGGCTTTTGCAGTGCTTTCACTGTCCCAGCTGGTTCATTCGTTTAATATGCGTTCAGAGCATTCTTTATTTGCCATCCATCCCTTAGAAAACCGTTGGCTGGTTGGTGCCCTGATTGTAGGTATATTGTTACAGGTTGGTGTAATTATGATACAACCTTTGGCAACAGTATTTAAGGTGGCACCATTAGGGCTAACTGAATGGTTGATTGTGGCAGCATTGGCGTTGATGCCATTACCCATTGTTGAGTTGGAAAAGTGGAAAGATAGATTATTAGGGCGTAAAGAAATGAAAAATCAGATGGCATGAAGAAGGTTAACTTGTGATTTAAAAGGCAGGCTTGGGGTATCCTCAAGCCTGTTTTTATAATTGTGCCGACATTGTTTCATCGAAGGGGGAGCATTCATTTTCAAAAAAAGGTTAGCCCTTACTTTTAAAAGAAAAAGTGACTTGCAAAGTAAAAAATGAGTAACCATTGAGATTTCGGGCTTGTTTGGTTGTTACTCAATGGTAAATTTGTTATAATATAACAAAGTCTTTACCCGCGCCAAAGGGCGAGGCTGATTGGCAGTGGTTGTAGATAGCGAAGAAAGAGGGAGAATCTTATGTACAGAACTGTTTATAGTCCCCAAGGGGCGCGTGTAAATTTGGATGGTCGCCAAGTAGTTAATATGGCATCTAACAATTATTTGGGTCTTGCGAGCCATCCAGATGTTATTCAAGCGGCAAAGTTGGCTTTGGATCAATATGGCGTTGGGCCTACGGCTAGCCGAAATATTGTTGGGAATTTTCCTGTGCATGATGCGTTGGAAAAGGCTTTGGCAAAGTATAAGGACGTTGAGGCAACTTTGGTGTTTAACTGTGGTGTGTCTGCAAACACAGGCGTGATTCCGTTTTTAGTTGGTAAAGGTGACGTGATTTATAGCGATGAGTTGAACCATGGAAGTATTATCGATGGTTGCCGCCTTTCTGGAGCAGCAATAAAAGTGTACCGCCATAAGAATATGGAGTCTTTGGAAGAGAGATTAAAGGAGCCTGTGGAAGGGAAAAAACTGATTGTAACTGATGGCGTGTTTAGTATGGATGGTGATTTGGCTCCTCTTCCTGAAATAGCGGATTTGGCAGATAAATATGGAGCTGTGTTAATGGTTGACGATGCTCATGGTGACGGTGTGATGGGTCCCATGGGTAGGGGAACCGTGGATTATTTTGGGTTACGCCATCGTGTGGCTGTGGAAACAGGTTCATTGTCGAAGGCTTTTGGCTCAGCTGGTGGGTTTGTGGCAGGCTCGAGGGAGCTGATTGAAGCCTTGCGACCTAAGGCAAGAAGCTTTATTTTTACTGCCTCTCCAATGGCACCTTGCCTTGCAGCAGCGGCATTGAAGGTGATAGAAATGGTTTCGGAAGATGACACCTATGTAAAAAAACTGTGGGAAAATAGAGAATACTTTGCCAACCGTATAACAAAGCTGGGTCTAAATATAGGCACTACGGTAACACCAGTTATCCCTGTAATCGTTGGGGACGGAGAAGTGGCACAAAAGATGAGTCAGGATTTATTTGAAAAGGGGATTTTTGCCCAGGCAATTCAATTCCCTATGGTTCCTAAGGGGGCAGCACGCTTACGTGTGATGATTTCTGCAGGACATGCAAAGGACGATTTGGATTTGGCGGCTGATGCCATTGAAGAAAGTGCAAAAGAGATGGGACTTATTTAAAGTGTGTTGGAAATTGCTGATTTTCTATTGTTCACCTCAACTCCATAAGTTATAAGAAAGAGGCATAAAATTAGGTATGAAATATTTTAAGTTGTAAGGTTGTAAAATTGTAATTAAGTAAATCTAAATCGCAATTCAGAGTGTTTCACTTTTTATATTTACGGAGGGATTATTTATGTTTCTTGTTATTCTAAGTTATAAAAAAACCATTGAACACATTGAAAAAGCACTATCAGACCATATTTTATTTTTAGATAAATATTATGAAAATAAAAAATTTATTGTTTCAGGTCGTCGAAATCCAAGAGTAGGTGGAGTAATATTAGTAAATTCAAATAGCACAGATGAAGTGATGAGCATTATACAAGAGGATCCGTTTAACCAAAATGATTTAGTAGATTATGAAATTATTGAGTTTATACCAACAAAATTTGACGAAAGGTTTAGTGAATTTCTTATTTGATAAATTTAATATAGCTCTGAATTTTTTTTGTGGTTCTTTAAAAGCTTTCGGATGATCCGCTTTTTATAAACATTTAAAAAAAGTTATTAAAATCTCCTTACAAGAATTTTCAGCATTTTAAAGGTTCTAGTTGGAAATACTGAAAAAAAGGAGGCGAGAAATATGTTAAGTGATGGATTATTTGAACTACTTGAAAAAGCAAAAAAAGATAGTAATCTTCGTAAAAAGATATTAGAAACAAAAAAAGCCGAAGATCCCGAACTGGCGTTGTGTGAGTTGGCAACGGAGTTAGGTTGTGCCGTAACCGTAGGAGAGATTTATCAGCAGGGGCAGCGGTATCTATCAGATATGTTAGATGGCTGTCTTGGTGTTTCTGAACCCTTTAAAAAATGGGGAGATACCTACGAGCAATTTTTTGCATCCATTGAGGGATTAGAAAATAAAAAAATGAAATAATTATGTAACCACCCCCTTTTGAAAGCATTCTACGAAGGCTTCAAAGGGGGTGGTTCTTTATATAAATTTGGTATTTATCAGTATTTATTATAAATTTATATAATAAAAATTAATAAATTTTGAATAAGAGTAGCGTAGTACAAGGGAATATTGCAGTTTTGTATAAATTTCAATAAAAAAATCTATTAAATAATTTAATTATTTCTGAAATTTCAGTTATATTTCCTACAAATTCTATCCATACAATTTTGTGGTATACCTACATTGACAGGGATAGACCAAGGTGATAACATAAAAATAATTTAAAGTATTTTGGGTGATTTTGCTAGTTATGTTACTTCAATTTAGGGGGCAAGGGCATGGTAGAAATCATAAATGGAACAGTTAATCTGGACAAGTTAGAGGTAACTGATATTATAGAGGTTAATATTTTACAAGATTTTTTGGACAATTTTGCGTTAGGCATGAATTGTGCAGCGGTTTCTGTTGATAGGGAAGGGCGAGAAATTACTTCTCCTAGTTATTATCGGGATTTTTGTAGTAATTTTATACATAGGTCAAATATTGGTGATTCTAGGTGTGCTACTTGTCATAACGAAATGGGAATGAAGTCTGTTCGGACTGGTAGACCCCATATTGGCAAGTGCCATGCAAATTTAATTGACTTTGCATGCCCTATTGTAGTAAGAGGGCGACATTTGGGGACTGTATTGGGTGGCCAAATTTTGGATACCCCTCCTAAGGAAGATGAAGTAAGAAGGGTAAGCCAACAGCTGAACCTAAATGGGGATGCCTTATGGACAGCTGCACATAAAATTGATGTCGTTCCTATGAAGAATATACAGGCGGCGGCAGAGGTACTACATATTGTTGTGAATGCGTTAGCCGAAAATGGGTATAACAGGCTGGAAACTGAGGTATTATCAAAAGAATTGGCAAGTAATTTTAAAGAAATATCTAAGACGATTGAAACGCTAACACTATCTGCACAGGAGATGTCCGTAAGTCAAAATGAGCTTTCTGATAAAATTTCAGAGGTGAGCAATGTGACAAAGGAGATTTCTGAAATACTTAAGTCTATTGCAAAAATAATTAGTCAAACAAAGTTATTGGGATTAAACGCTTCTATTGAGGCTGCCCGGTTAGGTAATGATGGAAGAACTTTTGCAGTGGTTGCAAAAGAAATTCATACCCTCGCAGAAAGTTCCAACGACACAGTTGTAAAAATTGATATTTTAAATGGACGGATAAGAGAGAAGATAGGTTATACCATTCAAGATTCAAATATCACATTAAAAAATTCTCAACAGCAAACGGTTGATATGGAAAGCTTACAGAAAATGGTTCAGGACTCCGTTGTGATTGCAAGGAATTTAGAAGAAATGTTTTAAACATTAGCTGCTTTTTAAGTAGGCTAGTATCATTTCAAAATTAGTGGGAATGGGATAAAGAAAAATAAACCTGATATGTTTATTTCACCGGTCTTTGAAGAGGCTGGTGTTTTTTTATGATTGGATGAGAAAAAAGCAGGCAGGAAAAACCTGCCTGTTAGGATATCTCACCATGTGTGATGGTGTAGTTGGCCCTGAGAGAGCATACTTGGAAAGCCTTGCTGACGCAGTGCTTCATAAATAACAATGGCCACGGAATTGGACAAGTTTAGGCTTCTTGCTTCTGCCAACATAGGAATACGAATGGTATTTGATTCATGGGCCATTAAAATTTCTTCTGGGATTCCGGCACTTTCACGACCAAACATAAAATAGTCATTATCCTCAAAGGTTACATCGGAATATACATGTTTGGCTTTTGTTGTTGCCATCCAAAGGCGAATTCCCTGATTTTTATCCACAAAATCCTGGAAATTCTCATAATAACGAATATCAAGCAGATTCCAATAATCTAAACCTGCTCTTTTTAAATATTTATCATCCACTGAAAAACCTAAAGGTTTAATTAAATGTAACACAGAGTTGGTGACAGCGCATGTTCTTGCAATATTTCCTGCGTTTTGTGGTATTTCCGGCTCTAATAGTACTATATGCATGGTTTGTTCCTCCTTTTTACTTATGTTACAAATTGTAGCACAAAGGTAGACCTTAGACAACAGTAGGGAAAAAGCACTTTATTTGCCTATATTTTCTATTGACTATTCCACCTTTATGTTATATTATTATTATATAAAAATAGTTATCGTTTAGGAGTTTTGCTTATGAGAGAGACTGCACAAATTTTAAGAGAAAAGGGTCTAAAAGTTACACCTCAGCGTATTGCAGTATACAATATGCTTTTAAGTACCTCAGAGCATCCTAATGCGGAGACCATCTATAAAGCACTAGAACCTACAAATCCAACTATGAGCTTGGCGACGGTTTATAAAACCCTAGATTTTTTTAAGCAACTTGGATTGGTACAGGAACTGAATGTTAGAGAGGGAAGTTCTCGTTATGATGCAGTTGTAAAATGTCATCCCCACACAGTCTGTACGGAGTGTGGACAGGTAAGGGATTTATACATGGATGATTTGACAGAGATTCATAAAAAATTGGCTCAAGAGTTGGACTTTGAAGTAGAATGTGAACAGTTAATTCTTTATGGAATATGCGCAGATTGTCGAAAAAAACATACAGAAGGTTAATCCAAAAGGATTAGCCTTTTTGTTTTTTATTGACAAATTTTGGATAAATTGATATATTCAATAAGATATAACTAATTGTTTATTATGTCTAGATAAGGAGGTTTTCTATGGAAAAGCGACTTATTCCAGTAAATATATTTGACACAGTGACCATGGAACAGTGGTTAGCTCAAATGGCGGATGAAGGACTTATATTAAATTCTTTTTCTGGAAAAAAGGCCGTGTTTGAAGATCAATATTGCCAAAAAATGAAATTTAGTTTGATTCCTGCTGATGGAAAAGGAGAAGAAATTTCTAGCCAAATGAAAGAGCTTTTCAAAGAGGCAGGATGGACATATGTGGATACTTTACAAGAAGTGTTTCATGTTTTTTCAAATCAGGATGAATACCCAAAACCTGTTCCTTTTGCAAGGGAAGAAGAGCAGCGTATTTATACGAAATTGAAAAAAGAAAAGCGGAACAGTATGTTTATTTCTGTTGGGGCGTCTGTATTTTTGTTGGGGTTCCAGATGTTTTTAGCCTATCTTAGGTTAGAAGACTATATTCTTGGTATGGAGGATTATAATAGCTATATTTATGTTATAATGTTTATTATAAATACAATGGGTGCTGTCCGTGAGTACCGCTCTTATACATTGCTAAAAAGAAAGCTAGAAGGTATGGAACATGGTGAAGAGGAATGCTCGCTATATATTCCAACCACGAAGTGGATTCGGACAGAAATAATATTAAACATTTCTATATTTGCAATTATGCTTTTTCCGATTATAGCTCAGATAAAACATGATAATGAATTCGCAGAAGTTGCAAAAATTGATGTTCCATTTACTTATGTATCGCTAGAAGAGATTGAAATGGAAGATCCAAGTGTGCAATATCGAAGTGAAAGTACATATGTAGATAAGCGTGCTTCTCTGTTTGCTCCCACACAATATGAGATTAATCAGTATGGTAAAACCACCTACGTATCAAACGAAAAGTGGCAGGGATATGAAGCTAAAATGAAGCTCGTTTATATTGAATTAAGATATAAAGTCTTAGCGGATCAGATAATTCATTCGATGATACGCCATTATGATGCAACCCAGGTAGAGAAAGAGGGGTTAGACCAGGTTTGGATTGCAAAAGCCACCAGTTCGACCAGTATTTTTTTACTAAAAGATAATAAAATTTTAAAAATTGTTTATTGGGGAGATGCTGACGTTCTTTCTCATTTTAATGATTTTTCAGATATTGTTCAGCAAACACAGATTGCAAAAAGTATATAACTTCTTATGTTATTAAGAATACATAGGAATATAAAAGCGGCAGAAGGATCTGCCGCTTTTGTGATGTTATAAGGTATGTTTTGTGTAAACAGTAAAGTTTATGATGTTGGTATTGAATTTTTGTCTTCGCCAGTATGCTGAATTTCTTTCCAATGATGAGCTTCTTTAAATAGGCTGACAACTTGCAATGGAATCCAAGAAGCCATAAAAACGGGGAATAATGCAATTGCTGAATACATCTCTCTTGGAATGGTTTTTCTTTCTTGATAATAGGTAAGAAAGGCAGCCAAGGAACACATGAAAACATAGTAAAATATGAAATAAGCGCCCATGACTTGGAAAAAGTTTATGACTCCATCTGCACCATCTAAAATAGCTGCAAGAAAAGTAAGACCTAGAGGGATAATAGAGAGTGCTTGGGCAAAGGTGCCCATTAGAAACATTGTAAAGTCTGCGGCATAAGCCCAATTAGGCTTAGTCATGCGTTTCACCAAGGTTTTGAAATGTAGTTTGCCTACCTGCATAATACCGCTGCACCATCTATGTCGTTGAAATAAAGATACACGGAAAGAAGTAGGTTGTTCATCGTAGGTGATGGCCTCTGGTACCCACCAAACACGCTCGCCTATTAAAGCACATTGGGCAGAAAATTCGGCATCTTCTGCTATGGTTATAGTATTCCAGCCTCCCAGTTTTTCCAAGACATCTTTATGCACGGCAAAGCCTGTACCGACTAATTTAGCAGAGAGCCCACAGGCTCCACGAGCTTTATTAAAAAACAGGTGAAATAGATTAAAGTAGATATTATAGCACCCTGAAATCCATGAGGCGTGGGCATTGCTTGCAAGTAGGCGACCTTTAACTACCTTTGCACCGGCATCAAAAGCATCGTTTATTTTAAGAAGATAATCTGATTTTACAATATTATCAGAATCGAATACGCAAAAAGCATCGTATCCTTTTTTGTGTAGTTGCATCAATGCTTGATGTAAGGCGTCCCCTTTACATTTGACAGGGAAGGGACAGTGGATGATTCCAGCGCCATAAGCCTCGGCGACGCCCTCTGTATTATCACTACAATTATTTGGAATAACAAAAACGTCAAATAGTTCAGGTGGGTATTCCTGTTTTTGAATGCTTTCAATGAAGTTTCCAATTACGGCTTGCTCATTTCTAGCCGCAGTTAAAACTGCAAAACGACGCAATTTTTTCGCTGGAGGGTACTGAACTTCCTTTTTTAATGCGAAGCAGGCAATTCCTCCAAAATATAAACTAATAAGTTTCAGAAGCACACCAATGATAACTGCTACCCATAGTAATTCTTCCACTTTTCGAACCACCTTTCAAATTGGTACAAATTTTTATTGTCTTCAACAAATATAAAGTATATATTTTAAGAAGAACTTAATAAAAATCTTAATAAAAGCGAAAAAATGAATCTTAAGGGAAAATTAAAAAAATTACTGATGGATTCTTAAGGGCTTTTTTATACAATGATTTTACAGAATGACGGAGGTGTACTGTATGTACAATATTTTAATTTGTGACGATGAGAAGGATATCGTTTCAGCTCTATCTATTTATCTTTCTACGGAGAATTATAAGATTTTTACTGCTTATACAGGAAAAGAAGCCTTGCAGGTGGTTGAAAATAATGATATTCACTTGATTTTGATGGATATTATGATGCCTCAAATGGATGGGATTTCAGCAACAGCAAAATTGAGGGAGTCTTCTAACATCCCTATTATTTTGTTAACTGCTAAGAGTGAAGATAGTGATAAAATCCTTGGATTAAATATTGGGGCTGACGACTATATAACCAAACCTTTCAATCCCATAGAAGTAATGGCACGGGTACGCTCTCAATTAAGAAGGTATACTTCCTTAGGTGGTATGACCAAAAAAGCTTCCCATTTAGTGATTGGTGGAATTGATTTAGACGATGAATCCAAAACGGTTACGGTTGATGGCGAGCCCGTTTCCCTAACCCCCAGTGAATATAACATTCTAAAACTTCTTATGGAAAACCCTGGGCGAGTTTTTTCATCAACACAAATTTATGAGCTGATTTGGAATGAAGATGCCTATGGCTCCGGTAGTGTTGTAGCTGTACACATTCGTCATCTGCGTGAAAAAATTGAAATCAACCCTTCAGAACCTCGTTATTTAAAAGTGGTTTGGGGGCTTGGCTACAAAATTGAAAAGGAGGCTAAAGAATGACAAAGGTAACCCATAATCTTGGGTTTAAAGTTCTGGCTCTATTCCTTGTGGTGATTTCCGCAGTATCAGGTTTTATTAGTGTTTCCGCGGTGATTTTGGGTGGTGAAAGTGGGTTTTATAGTGATAACCCTCGTTCCTACTATGATACACCATGGTGCGAATTAACGACAAATCAATACGCACAAAGGGTTCTAGAAATGTACAAGTACGACCCTGTGCAATTGGAACAATGGATGGCAAGTGAGGATACAAACTTTGGATTTGAAATTTTTGATGTTGATGGAAATAAAATTAGACAAGGAAAAGTGCCGGAATCGGTGGGGCTAACGAAAGACTATTCTTTTCGGATTTATGAGCAGTATGACACAAATGGAGAATGGCTTACCTATGATCAGCCAATTAATATTCAGCTAAAGGCTTACGTGGAAAGCCCATTAACGGCCTCCGATGATTATTGGCTAACAAATCAGCTGTATGAAATAGCATTTGCTCTTAGGATGTGGATGCTCATTTTGGCACTGATTAGTGTGTTGGTATTTTTTGCTTCGTTAATTTATTTGCTTTGTGCTGCGGGGCATAGAGGGAACTCAGAGGCGATTACTCCTAACCTGCAAGATCGTATTCCGTTGGAAATTTACTTCGGGCTGGTTATGTTATTGGCTTCCATCCCGGCAGTGGGGCTACATGCTATTTACCCTTTTAGTAACTTTGCGGACATTATTTTAATATTGGCAACTTTAGCCTATTATGCTTCATTAGGAGTTGCAGTGCTGATGACGGCCGCAACTAGGTTGAAAATGGGAAAATGGTGGAGGAACTCCATTACTTATTGGTTCTTCCATATTGGATGGAAGTTTGTAGCTGCAGTTTTTACAACTTTTGGAGATGCCATGACCGCGTTGCCGTTAACTTGGAAAGTTGCAGTGGCATGGTTTTTAGTTTCCTGCTTTTATTTTGCGAACTCCTATAATAGCGGATCTGTTTTTTTCCTCAACTGCATTATTATGGTGCTTCTTCTTTCTGTGGCATCCCAGCTTCAAAAGCTGAGAAAAGGCGGAGAACAGCTGGCCAATGGCAATTTAGAATATAAAGTAGACACTGCCAGAATGTTTAGAACTTTTCGACGACATGGTAATAATTTAAATAGTCTTTCTAAAGGCGCATTAATTGCCATGGAGCAAAAGATAAAAAGTGAGCGGTTGAAAACAGAATTAATTACAAATGTGTCCCATGATATCAAGACTCCTTTGACCTCCATAATTAACTATGTGGATTTGTTAAAGAAAGAAGGACTTACGGGACAAGCGCAAGATTATTTAGAGGTTTTGGACCGCCAGTCAAGGAGGCTGAAAAAGCTAACGGAAGATTTGGTTGAAGCATCAAAGGCATCAACTGGAAATATCTCCGCAAATTTGTTGCCGACGGATCTTTGTGAATTGGTGCATCAGGCAGTGGCAGAGTATGAAGAAAAGCTGGAAAAATCAAGCTTAGAAGTTGTGATTTCTGCAAAAGAGGAACCTGTTTTTGGTATGGTAGATGGCAATTTGACTTGGCGTATTTTAAGCAATCTGTTGAGCAATGCTTGTAAGTATTCTCAAACAGGGACTAGGGTTTATGTTGAAATCTCCAAAAAAGGCAGTTTTGCTATGATTTCTATGAAGAACATATCAAGAGAGCAGTTGAATATCGCACCTGATGAACTGATGGAGCGTTTTGTTCGAGGTGATAGTTCTCGTTCCACAGAAGGTAGTGGATTAGGGCTGAATATTGCCCGTAGTTTAGTGGAACTTCAAAAAGGTAAGTTTAATCTATCTATTGATGGCGATTTATTTAAGGCATTTGTGCAGTTCCCTTTGGCGAAGGAGCCTAAACCAATTGTATCCCAGGAGGAGGAACAAGCTACCGAAAAGGAAGATAGCACAGAGGGGGCAAAAGAAGTATAACGAAGTTGAAACGCAAAAAAAAACCACCTGGTGGCGGTTTGCTACCGGTGGGTTTTTTTGGTTTTGGAAGTTCGTTAAAAATAAAGGGAGACATATTGGGTTTAGGAAAAGGCATCGTTATCACGATGCCTTTTATAGTGGAAACTAGAAATAAGTTTCTCTTTCCCAAAGAATTATACTTCCAGATTTCAGGGATTTTTTTACGTCGATAATACGCTGATTTTTGCTTCCGCAAAATAGAAGCTCTAAGGAGCGCTGATCTTTTAGAAAAGGCCCATCGATTAAGACGTCTATTTGCTGTAAGAGCTGCAGTACATCGGGATTCCCTGTGTCTAAAAGTTGCTCCCACAGGTAACCTGTGTATGCCCACACATTTAAACCCATTTGTTTTGCGTTCTCAGCAATTTGTTTGCAGGCAATGGGTTGATTCAAGGGTTCGCCACCTGATAGGGTAACACCATCCAAGAGGGGGTTATCTGCTAGGGCTGCAACAATTAAATCGGTATCGCCCACGAAACCGCCTTGTGGATCATGGGTTTGTGGATTGTGGCAGTCAGGGCAGTGGTGGGGGCAGCCTTGGGTGAACACGGTTAGTCTTATCCCTGGCCCATCTACGATTGAATCATTCACTACGCCACTAAGTCTAATTTCCATAGAATCAGCCTTTCTTTGCATCCACTTTTACTTCTGTAACAACGGAATGTTTCACTCTATCCCGCACTTCGGCACGTTTTGCGTTGTTAAAACGGTCTAAGGTGCCAACCAAATAGCCAGTAATACGGCGGATACGCTGGAATCCTACCTCGCCATCATCTTCTTTTCGGCCACATTTAGGGCAAGTATCACCAATGATGCCGTTATATCCGCAAATAGGATCACGGTCAATGGGGTGGTTGATGGAACCGTAACCAATATTTTGAGATTTCATATAACGAATGATTTTTTCAAAAGCATCTAGGTTTGTGCTTGGATCGCCGTCTAACTCGACATATGTAATATGCCCTGCATTGGTAAGTGCATGATAAGGTGCTTCAAGCTGAATTTTTTTATAAGCACTGATAGGGTAATAAACAGGGATATGGAAACTGTTTGTATAGTATTCCTTATCTGTTACGCCTTCAATGACCCCAAACCTCGCACGATCCATTCGGATAAATCTGCCGGAAAGACCTTCAGCTGGGGTTGCAAGAAGAGTGAAGTTCATACCAGTTTTTTTAGAATGTTCATCCATACGATTACGCATATGGCTAATAATATCAATGCCCAAATTTTGAGCAATTTCGCTTTCGCCATGGTGTGCACCGATCAGTGCTTTTAATGTTTCTGCTAAACCAATAAAGCCCATAGATAATGTTCCGTGCTTAAGGACTTCTCTTACTTCTTCGTTGGGGGCTAATTTCTCACTATCAATCCAAACCCCTTCGCCCATTAGAAATGGATAATTGTGAACTTTTTTCTTCGCCTGGATTTCAAAGCGTTCTGTGAGCTGAGCAATAACTAAATCAATTTTGCTATCCAGTTCCTTAAAGAACCAATCAATATTTTTATTGGCAAGAATGGCAATGCGAGGCAGGTTGATACTTGTGAAGCTTAAATTACCTCGACCTGGGGTGATTTCATGGCCGCTATCGTGTGCATTGGCCATTACCCTAGTTCTGCATCCCATGTAGGCAATTTCTGTATCAGGATCTTCTTCTTTATAATATTTCAGGTTATAAGGTGCATCCTGGAAGGAAAAGTTAGGGAATAAACGCTTTGCACTCACACGGCAGGCTAATTTAAATAAATCGTAGTTTGGTTCACCTGGGTTAAAGTTGATACCGTCTTTTACACGGAAAATTTGGATGGGGAAAATTGCTGTTTCGCCATTTCCTAAGCCGGCCTCGGTGACTAAGAGCATATTTTTCATAACCATGCGTGCCTCTGTGGAGGTATCCATACCATAATTTACAGAGGAGAAAGGGGTTTGCGCCCCTGCGCGGCTATGCATTGTATTTAAGTTGTGAAGCAAGGCTTCCATAGCCTGATAAGTTGCCTTATCAGTTTCTTCCATTGACTTCTTTGTGGAAAAGGCCTTTGCTTTTTTATAAATTTCTGGGTTTACGCCTTCTTCCATGAGCATTTCTTTTTCAGCTCTATCGAAGGCAGGGTTTGTGTCTAAAGTTGGATATAATCCCTTTTCTTGAAGTTTCGCAAATACACCTTTTGCAACGCCTCCCATTTTTGGTTCATCCATAACTTCTAAGAGGGATGATAAGTTAGAACAATAGCGTTTTTTATATGTTTTAGCGACACCAGGAGCTAGTCCACGATCGAAATTAGAAATGGACTGACCGCCATGCTGGTCATTCTGGTTTGACTGAATGGCAATACAAGCCAATGAAGCGTAGCTTGCTATATCATTAGGTTCTCTTAAAACACCGTGACCTGTGGAAAATCCGCCTTTAAATAATTTAAGCAGATCGATTTGGCAACAGGTTGTAGTAAGTGTGTAAAAGTCTAAATCATGAATATGTATATCCCCATTTCGGTGTGCCTCTGAATGGGCTGGGTTTAAAACGTAACATTCGTAGAAGTGCTTCGCACCTTCGGATCCATATTTTAACATGGAACCCATGGCAGTATTACCGTCGATGTTTGCATTTTCCCTTTTTATATCACTATCATTGGCATCTTTATAGGTGATGTCCTCAAAGGTCTTCATTAATCTATCATTCATATTGCGTACGCGGGTACGTTCAGCCCGATACAAGATATAGGCTTTTGCAGTACGGACATATCCGTGATCAATTAGTATTTTTTCAACCATGTCTTGAATTTGTTCAACGGTAGGGGAGGTGATGCCCTCTTGCGCAAAACTTTGGGAAACTTCCTGTGCCAGGTTGAGACAGGTTCCAAAGTCCTTTGAGCCTACGGTTGCTTTAAAAGCCTTTTCAATGGCGTTGGCGATTTTGTTTAGGTCAAAATAGGCGGTTCTGCCATCGCGTTTTGTAATGGTTGTGATCATATTGATATGCCCCTTTCATATTTTTATCTATTTAGGTTCTTTTTTGTAAAGCGATAAAGCTTAAAGCATTTATGAAAAGAATTGATAAAAACACAAGATATAGTTTTTTTGATTTTATTATCAGTACATATTGTAGTCTTTTCTAAAACCGCCGTCAAGGGAATTTATTAAAAAAATGTTTTTTGGCTAATTTCACGATGAAATGGCATAAACTGGTATAAATGCAATGGGAAGGGGAGACAAATTTCATGAAATGGGAACGTTTTTCGTGTCTAAAAGAGAAAGAGGTTATCAACATTTGTGATGGTAAACGGTTGGGGTTTGTTTGCGACTTAGAAATTGATACGCAGTCTGGTAAAATTTGTACGTTAATTATCCCTGAGGATGGTGGTAAGTGGAATTTCTTTTGCAAAGAGCAAGCATATTTTGTGCCATGGCGGTGCATTAAGCGCATTGGAGACGATATTATTTTGGTTGAAGTGGATGCCTCAGAAGTTTTGGTTACAGATGAATGAAACCTTGACCAACAGGGGGTTCTTACCGTATAATTGTACATAAAAGGGTAAGAATATTGACAAAGGGGGATACCATTTTGAAATGTCCTTTTTGCAGCTATGCAGATACAAAAGTAATTGATTCAAGAGCGCAAGATGACAATGCAGTCATTCGCCGCCGTCGTCTTTGTGAAAGTTGTGGTAAACGGTTCACAACATATGAAAGAATTGACATGATCCCTATTACTGTAATCAAAAGAGATGGTACAAGGGAGATTTTTGACAAATCAAAGTTAATTGGCGGTATCATGAAGTCTTGCAACAAACGTCCTGTCACTGCTAAGCAGATTGAAGAGTTGGTTGATGATGTGGAGAATACACTAATTGGTAGCGGTGAAAGGGAAGTGGAAAGCAAAGCAATTGGCACCATGGTTATGGATCGCCTAAAAGAATTAGATGAGGTTGCTTATGTTCGTTTTGCATCCGTATATCGCCAATTTAAAGATATTAATACATTTATTGATGAGCTTGAAAAAATGCTCAGTGAGAAACGCGGTAATCTATAATCGGTGTTGACTAATCATAGAATATAAGGTCCCTTTGGGTTTTTAACTCAGAGGGAACTTTTTTATATCATGAACATTTTAGTTTTGGAGGGATATGATGGAACAAAAGGTAAAAGCATTATTTGCTTGGACTGCGGTAGGAGAGAAAACAGCAAAGCTTTATGGCGAAAAATATAAGGCTGCGGGTATAGAGGTTAATTTTCACGGAGAAGCTGACGAAGAAGAGCTAATTGTGTTGGGTAAAAATAGGGATATGACTCATATTTTATATTTTTTGGACCACGAAAAATTGCTTTTGGTTAGTCTTGCCGATGAAATGGGAGGCTTTACAGTGGAAATTATGGTGGAGGATTTGGTAGTACCATGCTAAACTTGTCCGGAATTTCCCGAGTTTTGTATGATTAAGAAAGAAAAAAGAATAAATATAGACAGGCAATATTTTACAAAATACCTCATAGGATAAAAATGTAAGCAAAACATATTTACTTAAGGAGGTATTTTAGTATGAGTGGATTTGGTTGTGGCAATGATAGTTCTTGGTTATGGATCATTATTTTGCTTTGCTGCTGTGGCGGAAACAACTTTGGTGGCAACAGTTGTGGCTGTGGCGGAAATGAAAGTTCTTGGCTGTGGATTTTGATCTTACTTTGCTGCTGTGGTGGCGGATGTGGCAACCAGCTTAACAACTGCGGTACTTGCTAATTACCAGCGTGCAGAGGGCGTGACGATTGAAAGCGCCAAAAAATGTATCGAGTCGTAGGTACAGTGGAGGGGTTGGTTTTGAGTAATCAAACGAATCTGTTGTCTCTACTGTAAGCATGAAAAGAGTTTGTTGAACTCGGCTTTTTTCAAAAAGGTGTAGATTTTGTCTACACCTTAGGGCTTTCCCGATTTTTGGGGAAGCCTTTCTTTTTTTGCGAGCGAAAAAGAAAGCATAAGAGACATCATTCCTTTACAATAAGAGAAAGGGCAATATTGAAAGGAGATTTTTATGATGTTAGAACTGAATTTAAAAAAAGATGAGCGCTGCAAAGTGCTAATTGAATATTGTAAGACTTATTTCTTAGAGAGGGCTTATGAGTTGGATAATGAATTTTATAGCGCTTTTTATGTGCAGTGTGCTGAAAGCACAGCGGCTGATGCATACGAAACCTTTTTAGAGACACCCATGGAACATAATTATTTTAGAAGTAATTTGAATCGCCTAGATGAAACGGTAATGGTACGCTTTTTTAAATTGGTGGCCATATATCACACCATACGGGTGGTTCGTAGACGCAAAAAGGACTTAACGTGGGATAATGTCAAAGAGGCAATGTTTTGGGTCTATGATTTGGATGAGAGTGAAAAAGAAATGGCAGAAATTTTGCAAAGGTGTGCCTTTATTTACCAGGCGGGTTTTCAAGATTTATTTATTAAAACAACAGCAAGGTATATTTTCGGAGATAAGGTGTTGACTGCATTTTCATTCGCTTTCATCGGGAATTTCTGGTATAATTCCTATAGTAGCTTTATGGGATCGTTTACCGGATATGTTCCTTTTCATGTTCGAATGGAGCGAGCCATGGGGCAATGAATGATGGAGGTTGAGTACCCATGGGTGAAAGCAGATGGACAAATGAGCAATTACAAGCAATTGAGGCAAGAGACTGTGATCTTTTAGTTTCAGCCGCTGCGGGTAGCGGAAAAACCGCTGTTCTGGTAGAGCGTATTATTAGACGTATTACAACAGACGTACCACCGACAGATATTGATCGTCTATTGGTGGTGACCTTCACAAATGCAGCTGCATCTGAAATGAGCCAAAGAATAGGTGCGGCCATTGCCAAGAAGCTGGAGTTGGAGCCCCAGAATTTGCATTTACAAAATCAGCTTACTTTGCTTGCTCGTGCTGATATCAAAACGATACATTCTTTTTGTTTGCAAACCATCCGTGAGTACTATCACCTTTTGGATATAGATCCAGCTGTAAGAACGGGAGATCCTGCTGAGGTAAAGCTTTTGCAGCAGGAAGTGCTAGATGATTATTTTGAGGAGCTTTATCAGGATCAAGAAAACAGTACATTTTTTATGTTATTAGAGACTTTCGGTGAGGAGACTGGAGACAGCAGGCTGAAGGACTTAATTTTACAGCTTTATAACTTTGCCCAAGGGTATACTCAGCCAATTGAATTGTTAGAAGACATGGCGGAACAATTTAATTTATCAGAAGAAGAGACTGTGGATTCCTGTGTGTGGATGTCTTTGATTCGGCAAGGGGTACAAGATAATGTTGCTTTTGCAAGGGACTTGTTGGAAAAGGCAATGAAACTTGCGTCGTCAACCTCGGGTTTTGAGGCGTATCTTGAATGTTTAGAAAAGGAAGCCCAGGGCATGGAGGGGTTGGCAGAGGCTTTGGAGTATGGCTATGCCCAGTGGCACATGGCTTTTGTTCAGACGGAATTTCCTAGGTTGCCCGCCTACCGTGGTGAGGATAAGGAGTTAGCGGAAGAGATTAAAGCTTTGCGCAACGAGGCAAAAGAAGTGCGAAACAAACTAGGGGAAACCTATTTTTGTTTTGGTGCGGAGCGACAGAGTGAGTTTATTCGCTCCGTGTATCCTGTTGCAAGGGGCTTGGCGGAGATGGTTAGAGGCTTCATGGATCGTTTTGGTGAGGCGAAAAAAGAGAAGCTCATGATCGATTTTCATGATTATGAGCATTTTTGTATGCAGATTTTAGTGGAAAAAGGGAGCACAGTTGACCATGTAATTCCCACTCTTGCTGCCCAAGAAATCCAAAAACGCTATGATGAAATTATGATTGATGAATATCAAGATAGCAATATGGTTCAGGAGATGATCCTAGCGGCTGTGTCGGGAGAAAGTAATGGGAAAAACAACCGATTTATGGTTGGGGATGTGAAACAAAGTATTTATCGGTTTAGATTGGCCATGCCCCAACTTTTTAATGCAAAATATTTGGCATATCCGCTAAAACAAGGAGAAAAATGTCGCAAAATTATTTTGTCTAAAAACTTCAGAAGCCGTGAAAATGTTTTGGACGGGGCAAATTTTTTGTTCAGACAACTGATGTCGTTAGAGTTTGGAGATGTGGACTATAACGATGAGGCAGCATTATATCCAGGAGCCACATTTGCAAACACACAAGAGCTCCACGGTGGTAATAATGAAGTGATTTTGATAGAAAGCGATAGTCTTTTGGAAGAAGATGGAATGGAAGAACTGGAGGATTTGAATCGTCGTCAGTTGGAGGCTATGGCCATTGCAGGTAAAATTAATGATATTATGGAATCGGGCTATTGTGTGGTAGATAAAGAAAGCGGAGTCTATCGGCCCATAGAATACCGGGATTTTGCCATTTTATTGAGGAGTATGAAAAACTGGGGCCCGGTGCTGGATGATATATTTGGTCAAGGAGGGATTCCCTACTATGCAGAAACGGCAGAAGGATATTATGATGTGCCCGAGGTAGACACAGTTCTAAACCTACTAAGATTACTGGATAATCCTAGGCAGGATATTCCTTTGTTGTCCGTTCTACATTCGCCGCTATATAACTTGTCCGCCGATGACTTGATGCAGATGAGGTTGGTCGGCGGGAATGGCCTGTTTTTTGACTGTATTGAGCTTTATCTTTCTTCTGGTGAAGATGAAGAATTGAAGGACAAACTACGCCATTTTAGTGAGGATTTAACCAGGTGGAGGCAACAAATTAAAGAGCTGACACTTCATGAGTTGCTGCGTTATCTTTATGAGGAAAGTGGCTATTATGATTATGTGGGAATGACGGCTGGTGGCGGCTTGCGCCAAGCAAACTTAAGACTGTTATTAGAAAAGGCCGAGCAATTTGAAAAAGGGAGTCATAAGGGTCTATTTTTCTTTATTCGATATGTGGAGGATATTAAAACTGCGGAGGCGGAGTCATCCTCGGCGAAATTGCAGAGTGAGGCAGAAAATCTGGTGCGAGTCATGACCATTCATAAAAGCAAAGGTTTGGAGTTCCCTGTTGTTTTTGTTGTGGATACAGGCAAACAGTTTAACGAAATGGATATAAGAAGTGCGGTTTTGACTCACCAACAATGGGGGTTTGGCATGGATTATAAGGATTTGGAGCGTAGAGCGGTGTACCGTACATTGTCAAAAACAGCCTTAGCTGAGGCAATCCGACTGGAGAACTTGTCGGAGGAATTAAGGGTGCTTTATGTTGCATTAACTAGAGCGAAAGAAAAGCTGATTTTAACGGGATCCGTCAAGGACTTGGGAAAATCTATTAAAAAATGGGGTATAGTGGCTGATACGAACAATTCTCGTTTATCGGTATTTCGTTTGCGGCGAAGTAAAAACTATTTGGACTGGATAATGCCAGCGCTACTGCGCCATCCCCTTGCAAAGGAAATTCGAGATCAATATGAACTTTCCAATGACATTTCAAATAAATTATTTTCCCAGGAATCATCTTCATGGACTTTTACATTTAAAAGCAGAGGTGACCTTCTACTGAAGGCGGTAGAGGAGAAGGTAGAATTAGAGGAACAGGAAAATTATTTTGCTTTTTGGGATACAGAAGAGGATTACAGCGGAAAAAAGTGGGAAATTCAGCGCTTGTTAAAATGGCAGTATCCCCATTTTGCTGCTACAGATTTGCCATCAAAGATTTCTATTTCAGAAATAAAACGGAAGTATGGGGAAGAAATCACAGGGGAGAGGGATATACCTGTGATGGATTTAAAGCTTCCGAAAATTATGAAAGAGGAAATGCCTTTAACACCAGCAGAAATTGGTACAGCGATGCATACCGTTTTGGAAAGTGCCGATTTGCGGGTGGAATATGATGAGTCAAAGCTGAATGACTTAATAAATGGAATGTTTAAAAAGGGAAAACTTTCTGAAAAAGAGGTCATGGCATTAAGGAAGGAAGAACTATTGGTGTTTTTTGCATCTCCCTTAGCAAAACGCATAAGAGAGAGTGACGCAATAGAAAAAGAGCGTCCATTTGCCATGCTAATGGAGGCGAAGGAGCTACACTTGGGGGAAGATTACGCAGATGTTGAAGATACAGTATTAATAAATGGTATTATCGATTGTTATTTCATGGAAGGGAATAATATCGTTTTGGTGGATTATAAGAGCGATAGGCTTTTTCAGGAAGATGCATTCTGCAATCGCTATGAAATCCAACTAAAGCTTTATCAGCGTGCCTTAGAGCAAGCTTTAGGCAAAAAGGTTACGGAAGTATATATCTATTCTTTAGCCATGGGAAGAGGGATTTTGCTATAAGAGGGGAATAATCATGTCATATTTATGGATTATCATTGCTGGTGTAAGTTGGGGACTAATTGGCATCTTTACCAAAGCGGTTACTGCTTTAGGCTTTACCGAGATGGAAATGTTATTTGTAAAAGGGGTAGTGAGTACGGTTTTTTTGGCTGTGTTGCTGCTGATAAAAGACCGACAAAGTTTTCAATTAAAGAGAAAAACGGATCTCTTTTACTTTGTCGGTACGGGAATTTTAAGCTTTACTTTTTTTAGTTGGTGCTATATGAAAGCAATCAACTTAACAAGTGTTGGCGTGGCAGCAGTATTGTTGTATACGGCCCCAACCATAGTGATGCTCCTTTCTATTGTTTTGTTTAAAGAAAAAATGACAAAGAAAAAAATATTGGTTTTGGTGATGACATTATGTGGATGTGGAATGGTAACGGGAATTTTAGAAGGTAGATTTGCCCTAACGCCGGTGGGATTCTTATTTGGGATGGGATCTGCCATTGGATATGCGTTATATAGCATTTTTGGTACATTTGCTTTACGGAGAGGTTATAATTCCATGACGGTTTCATTTTATACATTTTTGACAGCTTCAGTGTTTATGGCTTTTTGTGTAAAGCCTATTTATGTGATCCAGGAGATTACAAATAAGGGGCAGTGGCCTCTATCCATTACCTTTGCCCTCATGACAACGGTTTTACCCTATCTATGTTATACCAAAGGCTTAAGCTGTTTGCCTGCAAGCAAGGCATCTGTTACGGCAACAATTGAACCTGTGGTGGCCGCTGTGTTAGGTATTTTAGTGTTTGGAGAAAGTATTACTTTTTCAAAAATCGGTGGTATCTTGCTGGTGGTCGGGGCTGTTGTCCTTATGAACTTTGGCAAACAGCCGGAAATAGTAAAAGTGGAAGAGGTAGAAGAAGGGGACAAGCAAAGGGAAACATAAAAAAAAGATGGCTAAGCCATCTTTTTTTTATTCATAATCCATTGGATCTTGATAAACACCATTTAAACTTACTTCGTAATGGCAGTGGATACCGGTAGATTGACCGGTAGAGCCAGTTGTTGCAATGGTATCACCTTTTTTCACAACATCTCCAGCTGCTACTAAGTTTTCTGTGTTATGAGCGTAGCGGGTTGTAAATCCGTTGCCATGATCAATAATTACATAGTAACCAAATTCATCATGGTAAGAAGCTTCAACAACTGTTCCGGCTGCGGTTGCAGCAATAGGAAGAATTTTGCTACGAGTGGAGATATCGATACCTTTATGGGTTCTGCCATCGCTGATGGAAGAAAGACCGTTGGGATTAAATCTTGTGGATAAAATACCATTTACGGGCATTCCGCTTGGAATATCGCTGTAAGCGGACAATGTCTCTGTAACATTGGTTGCTACTTGTGAAAAGGAAGTTCCAGTTTCGCTCAGTTTGGAATCAATGCGCTCTAACTGTGCCGCTAAGGATGTAACCTTATTGAAAGAAGTGGTTACAATAGGTGTAAAGTTAGGCGTTGTAGGTTCGGGTTCAACAAAACAACTTGCGACTGCATTATAAATTTCTGTTGAGGCGCTATCGTTTGTACTGATATTGTTAAGCTGATCATTCAGGTTGTTCTTCATACTTTCCAACTCATTGATTTTTTGTTCTAATTCTGCGGCTTTGTTTTGTAAATCTTCAATGTTTTGGGTGTAGTCATTATTTTCGTTTTGTAATGCTTTTGTGTTTTGCTCTAGCTTACGATTTGTTCTCTCAATTTGTTGCAACTCCTGTTCGGAAGCCATCAAATCATTTTTAGTACTGAGGTAGGATCCTAAGGAAATTGCGCATCCGCCAATCAACACACAGGCTGCTACGCAGATTGCTAAAGTATGTCCTTTTTTTAAGTGAACTGATTTTTGATTTCCTTTATGGGAAATATGAAGAGATAAAAAGTGCTTAGAGTTTTGGTTTTCTATTTGATTCTCAATAGATATATTTTCATTGGGTTCCATGAAATTACCCTTTCTTGTTAAATTTGTATGTTAGTATTATATTGTAAAAGAAAGTAATTGTAAACAATTATTTCATTAAAAATTCAAATTTGTTAACAATTAGTTAATAATTAGTGATTTCCTTTATAACAGAAACAAAATATGGTATTATGTGAAAGGCTGATTGGGCAATTTTGGAGGTGGGTTTTTAGCAATTTTTTCTTACCTTTTGTAATAAAAAGATAGAAAAAAGAGGGATTATCCCATTCACCAAAAAAGTGCTAATTTGTTTTTCATGGTATAATCATTACGGACTTTAATGAACGATAGCTTAGGCTACACTGTTGCGATAAAGTCAAAGTTCAGGGATTTGTCATAACAGTAGTTTGTGGGATATGTTTTTTTACATAGCAGCGAAGATGCAGCTTATTTTGTTAGTGCTACGTTGGAGTTAAAAAGCATAAAACAAGGTTTTGTAGACTGATTACAGTGGAAGGGGCTGGCTATATGAACTTTGAGCCAAAGGAAATGATTCAATATGGAAAAACAGGTCTTATGATTTTACAAGCTGGTAAAGGTGCTTTTTCTTTGATAAGACGGAGGCCACTTGAAAAACATAAAAAAGAATTACGAATGAAAAAAGATAGAAAAATAAAAAGGCAACAACAAAAGAAAGAGGGATTTTTTTCTGCGAAAAAGGGCGTTAAAAAGCGGGCGAAAATTGGCCTTAGGGCATTGTTGATTATGAAAGAGAGATATCTATAATTAAACCACTCAAGGAGGTCATTACGTTGGATGATAAAAGAAAAAATGAACAGGAGTTTGCTGATACCCCTGTGGACAAAGAAAAGAATAATGGGGAAAACATTGTGGATGAAAGCAAAAAAGATGTAGATGCAATGGGGACAAAACAAGCGGCTTCGGAGGATAAATCTGAAAATGTGGATAATTCTGTGGAAATAGAGGGAAAAGGCATAGAAAATCCTGTGGAAACAATTGTGGAAACTGTGGAAAGTCTTGATGATGAAGATGGAAACAGAACAAATGTTGTGGATGAAACTGTGGACAATGTGGACAAATCTACAGATTCTGTGGAAAATAATGATTTGCCATCAAAAAAAGAAGGCGGTGTTTGGTGGAAGGTCCTTTTAGGCTTAACTATTTTTGCTGGATTTCTTGGTTATTGTTGGTATGCAACAGGAGGTGGGCTGACAAAATCGGCAGATATCGCCATAACCTATGCAAAAGACAACGGCTTATATGTTTTTGACCTGAAGAACGATGCATATAAAGTAAACGATACAATTAGCAACGGTGGTGCCTACAACTACTATTACTCAGCATGGGGTGCCAGTGCATCAGAAGATAATGAGGATTTATATTATATTGCTGGAATTGATGCCGATGGCATTGGTACTCTTTACTTCAAAGATTTGAAAAATAAAGACGCTGAGCCTGTTTTAATCTCAGAAAATGTGAACCATTACATTAGCAGTACAGATGGAAGTCAATGTGCTTACTTGGTTCAGAATAATGGCAAGGCGGATTTGTACGTTTATAATAAGGGTCAAAGCCGAAAGGTTGCAGAGGATATTTTGCAGCAAAATGGGTCTTATGACTTAAGCAAGGACGGTTCTTATGTGCTATTCAAAAAAGGTGATGCCAATCAGACGGCTCTTTATGTAAGTGCTGTTGCAACAGAAGAAGAACCAGTAAAACTATCTGATAAGGTTGCTTTAAGCTTTATTGCGGATAAAAATGATATTGCGTACTTTTTGGAACAGCAGGGAGATTCATACAACCTTTATGAATACACCTTTGAAAAAGAACCTACGTTGGTGGCAGAGCAGGTAACCTATGTGGAGTTAATGCCAAATGGTCAGGATGTCTTATATTGTGCAATGAGGACAGACGAAACTCCATTAACACAGTTAATCGAGGATGACGTCACAGATCTTTCTCAGTATGATGAAAAGCGTCAGGCTGCGATTGAAGAAATAAGAAGTAAAATGAAAGATGAAGAAAACATGGAACCTATTTTCCAAGATTGCTACGTTTTAACTGCAGGAAGAAAAATTAAGGTTCATGATACTGTGATTTCAGTAGCATCCTTACCGGGAGAAAGTGGCTTCCTTGTTGGTTATTCCATGGAATCACCAGCACCAGTAAAATTATCAGAAACCAACTCCTTTGATGAAGCAATGTATACCTACTATGCAAATTTAATGTATGGGGAAAAGGAAGTATTTATTGCAGATAAGGTTGGCAATGTGTATACTTTACAGGAAAAGAATGTGGTACCTACATCTATCCAGGTTTCTGACGATGGAAAGAGTGTGGCTTATTATGTTCCGGATGAGACCACCGGTGCAAATGTGTTGAAGGTTGAATCCCTTGCCGGCAAGAAAGGTGTAATTGAGATTGAAAAACAAGTTGAGTTGATGGGCTTCTTAGGAGATAGCTCTGACTTAGTTTATTTCTACAACTACGATGGTGGCATGGGAAGTATCGGCGTATTTAAAGGCGATACTCCTACGGAAATCGATCAAAATACAACAGGTGTTTATTTCTCCGATGATAAAAAGGAAATCTATTACTTGGCTGATCCTAATATAACAACAGGTAATGGAACACTGATGAAATATAATGGCAAAGAAATGAAAGAAATTGATAAAGATGTATTTAGCTTCCAGTATAAAGAAAATGGTAAGCTAGCTTATTTGAAGAACTATGATTTTGTAACGGGGCTTGGAGATTTATATTACTACGATGGAAAAACAACACGCTTCGTTGATTCTGGTGTGACAGCAATTTATATGTATTGAAAAAGAGGTTGAGGTATATGAAAAAAGTTTGGGAAACCTTCTCTCCAAAAGAGACAGAAACCATTGGTGAAAAAATGGGGCAAGATGCAAAGCCTAGCCAAGTATATTCCTTAGATGGAGATCTTGGTGTGGGGAAAACAGTTTTTACCAAGGGATTTGCTCGGGGCTTGGGCATAACAGAACATGTAACGAGCCCTACCTTCACCATCATAAATGAATATAGGGGAAGAATTCCCCTATATCATTTTGATGTTTATCGTATTTCCTGTGAGGAGGAAATGGATGATACAGGGTATGAAGATTATTTTTATGGAGATGGGGTTTCTTTGGTGGAGTGGGCAACGCTTATTCCGGGGTTGATGCCAAAAGAAACCATTCATATTACCATTGAGAAAGACTACGAAAAAGGTGATGACTACCGTCGGATCACCATTTGTCAGGGGGAGGACGCATGAAAATATTAGCCATTGATACAACAGGCCAAACTGCCAGTGCGGCAATTGCTGAAGAAAATAAGCTGATTGCAGAATTCACTCTGAATTATAAATTGACCCATAGCCAGACAATCATGCCTATGGTTGCTGAAGTCTGTGAAAAGTCTGAAACAAAGCCAAGGGATGTTGACTACATTGCCTGTGCCAGTGGCCCCGGATCATTTACAGGGCTACGAATTGGGGCGGCAACGGCAAAAGGGTTGGCCCTGGCGTTGGAAAAGGAGATTGTTCCCGTTCCCACATTAGATGCTCTGGCATATAATGTGTTTGAAACAGATAAAATTATTTGTCCAATTATGGATGCAAGACGCAGTCAGGTTTACACTGCTTTTTACCGTTGGGACAACGGAAAATTACGCCGTTTGACAGAAATGATGGCAATCAGTATTGATGAAGTGATACAAATGGCGGAAGGTTATGGACAAAAAGTTATTTTTCTAGGAGATGGTGTTCCTGTTCATCAGGAAAGGCTATCATGTTACCCTGATTTTATTTATGCTCCTGCGCACTGTTCTTTGCAAAGGGCTGCGTCAGTTGCGGCTTTAGCTATGGTTTTAGTGAGGGAAGGTAAGGCTGTGGCGGGCAATGCTTTTGAGCCTATTTACCTGAGAAAATCTCAGGCCGAAAGGGAAAGAGAAGAACGCTTGCAAGGAGAGGAGAAACACAATGATTAAGGTTGTACCAATGCAAGAGGAGCATATCGATGGAGTTTTGGCCGTAGAAGAAGCGACATTTTCCATCCCATGGACCAGACAGGACTTTGAAAGAGAAGTAAAAGAAAACGCTATGGCAATTTACTTTGTTGCTATGGATGGAGAAAAGGTTGTTGCCTACGCAGGAATGTGGCATGTAATTACGGAAGGACACATTACCAATGTTGCAGTTTTACAGGAGTATCGCAGACAGGGTATTGGGGATCTTTTAATGGAAAACTTAGAAAGAGTTGCATTAGAAAGAGAAATGATTGGAATTACCCTGGAGGTTCGTATTCATAATGAGCCTGCCCAGCGATTGTATCATAAGTACGGTTTCCGCCCAGAGGGGATACGAAAGAATTATTATTCTGACACCCATGAGGATGCTGTAATCATGTGGAAATACTATCCTTTTTATGAGGATTATGAGGAACATTGTAATAAAGGATAAGAGAGTGTCGGCAGAGAGGTGCATCTAGAAACAGAACGCCAAATGCCGACATTTTTGAAAGGAGGAGAGGAAGGATGGCGCAGGAATTAAAATATTCACAGCTGAAAAATGGCTGTTTCCCTGAGGATTTTTCATTTAGCACAACAGGTGAAATTTTACCCCTGGATGGCATTATTGGTCAGGAGCGGGCTGTGCGAGCTTTTGACTTTGGTTTGATGGTAAAGATGAAAGGGTATAACATTTATATGGCTGGCCCTTCGGGTACGGGCAAAACAACCTATGCGAGAAAAAGCACCGAAAAGCTGGCGGCAACGGAGCCTGTTCCCAGAGACTGGTGTTATGTTTATAACTTCCAGAACCCAAGAAACCCATTGGCATTGCGTTTTGAAAAGGGCATGGGAAAACAGTTTAAAGAGGATATGTCTGAGCTGGTTCAGCTTTTAAAATCAGAAATACAGAAGGTGTTTCGTGCCGAGGAATACGAAAAGCAGAAGAGTGAATTGCTACGTTCTTTTGATGAAAAAAGAAATGACTTGATGGAAGACATGAGCAAAATGGCAGCGGAATATGAATTCCAGGTTAAGACTACAAATTCAGGAATTTACTTTATGCCCATTGTGAATGGCAGTGCCATTGGCGAAGAAGAGTATGATGATTTACCTGAGGATGTAAAAAGTGTAATTGAAAGAAATTCACAAGTAGTTCAAGAAAAAGCTGGCGCAATTATGCGTGATATTAGGGAGCTGGATAAAGTATCTAAAAAACAATTAGAGCAGCTTGATTATCAAGTGGGGATGTTTGCGATTGGGCATCACATCAGTGGTGTTCAGGATAAATATCAGGATTATAAACGTGTAATTGATTATATCAATGATGTACGAGAAGATGTTTTGGAAAACATTAGTCAATTTTACGAGGATGAGGAAGAAAGCGAAGAGGGTCTTTCATCATTGTTGCCAATGCTGGGCAAGAAGCCAATGGAGGATGTTACTCTTAAATATAAAGTAAATTTAATTGTGGATCATTCAAAAAGTGAAGGGGCTCCAGTGGTTGTATCCTTTAATCCAACGTACTCTAACCTGATTGGCGAGGTTGAATATGATAGTGAGTTTGGGAATTTGACCACGGATTTTATGAAGATTAAAGGCGGCTTGTTTCATAAGGCAAACGGGGGATACTTGATTGTGCAGGCTCAGGATGTTTTGTCTTTGCCCCAGGCATGGGAAGCCTTGCGTCGTGTTATGAAAACCAAGGAAATCAATATGGATAGCAATCGGGACCAGCTTGGTGCGACGGTTGCACCTACTTTAAAACCCGAACCTATCCCTGCGGATATTAAGGTTATCATGATCGGTAGCAATTATTACTATGAGCTATTGAGCGAGTATGATGAAGAGTTTGAAAAATTCTTTAAAATCAAGGCTGACTTTGATTACGAGATGCCTCGTAACGATGAAAATATGTGGAAACTAGCAAGCTTTATTAAGCGTTTTGTTGAGCAAGAAAAGACCATAGATTTTGATGTGAGTGCAGTTTGTGCTATTGTGGAGCACTCCTCAAGGATGGTGGAAAGACAGAATAAATTATCTACACGTTTTAATCAATTAGCTGAAATTCTTTGTGAGGCTGTTACTTGGGCAAAAATGGAGGAGGCAAAGGTGGTTACGGCTGCCCATGTGCACAAAACCATTTTTGAGAAGGAGCAAAGGTTAAAGCTATACGAAGATAAGCTTGGAGAAATGCTGGACGAAAATGTAATTATGATAGCAACGCAAGGCAGTGAAATTGGGCAGATTAATGGCCTTGCAGTATTGGATATGGGAAGCTATGCATTTGGCAATCCTAGCCGTATTACTGCCACCACCTATGTGGGGAAAGCTGGGATTATTAACATTGAAAAAGAGGCCCGTATGAGTGGCCATACCCATGACAAAGGTGTTCAAATTATTAGTGGATTTTTGGGGCAAACCTATGCCCAAGAATTCCCTCTATCCCTCTCCTGCCGTATTTGCTTTGAGCAAAATTACAATGGAATTGATGGGGATAGTGCGTCAAGTACAGAGCTATATTGTATCCTTTCTTCCCTATCGGAGATGCCCATCAGACAGGACCTGGCTGTTACAGGCTCTGTAAATCAAAAAGGTGAAATTCAGGCAATTGGGGGAGTCACCTATAAGATTGAAGGGTTTTTCGACCTATGTAAAAAGCGAGGATTAACAGGAACCCAAGGTGTTCTTATTCCTGTTTCTAATATCAATGACTTGGTTTTAAATGATGAGGTGGTAGACGCTGTAAAAAACGGACAGTTTCATATTTACCCCATCAGTAAAATAGAGGAAGGCATTGAACTTCTAATGGGCATGCCTGCCGGTAAAAAAGACAGCATTGGAAAGTATCCTGAAAACAGCATAAATGGTCTGGTTATGAAAAAATTGCGTAAATTTGACCATTTGGCTCAGGGAAAAGAAGAAGACTAATTCCAGAACTCCTTTACCTTACTAAAATAAGGTGAAGGAGTTTTTATTTATTAAAATTATATTTCAATTGGAACTTTTCTCTTTAAAATGCGACAAAATTTGATATACTGAATAAGAATTAAATGAAAATGGATTCAAAGGCTTTTGCCTTTCTAATAAAAAAATCGGGAGGTTACTATGAAATCTGGGAGGAAGCGACTATTACTAACTACGCTAGCGGTAGGGATGCTAATGTCAAGTGTTGCATATGCAAAAACGATAAGTATGAATTTATTTTATAATGGTAAAAATCATGCCTACAACGCAAAAGAGGTAAAGATTAAGGTTGATGGGAAAGAGCTGGAACCTGCGGATATGCCTCCTGTTATTATTGATGGAAGAACGATGCTTCCTATGCGTTTGATTGCTCAAGAACTGGGGTGTGAAGTTCTTTGGAACGAACCCACCAAACAGGCATTTGTAATTAATGATGAGTATACAGTAGCGTTTACATTGGGGAGCAATAAGGCAATCAAAAATGGGGAGGAGTTTACCCTTGATGTGCCGGCTATGGTTGTTAATGACAGAACGATGCTTCCGGTGCGGGCATTGGCTAAGGCATTGGATTTAGATATTACTTGGGATGACCCCAATAGAACTGTATATATTGGGGAAGGCGGTGGTTCGACTACCAATCCAACCAACCCAACCAATCCTACAAAACCATCAACACAAGCCATAAAGATATCTAAGGTTTCGGTTCCTTCTGGAACAACAGCAACGCAGGTCTTTTCCATAGAGTCAGATAGTGCAATTTATAGCTATGATGAAGTTTATGTGGATGATTCTAAAATTGTAATTGATATTCAGAATGCGACAAGTAGCCTAGCGGATAAGATGACGGCAACAAACAGTGGCATTGTTTCAGCAATTCGCTCTGCACAGCATGATAATGGGGGAACGCCTGTTACTCGAGTGGTGTTCGATTTGAGCGGAAAAAAAGGATATACCGTTACACAAAGCACAGATAAGAAAAAAATCATGATAACTTTTGACCGAGTTGTGGTAGATGAGATTTCACTTACAAGCCGAAATGGGGCGGATAGATTGGTCGTTGGTGGGGATGGTCCCTTAGGTGCAAAGGTATCCACGTTATCAAACCCCCGTAGGATTGTAGTTGATATCCCTAATGTAGAGTCAAAGGTGGAAAATGAGTTAAATACAAAGGAACTTTCTTTTATTACCGCAGCCCGAACGGGGATGTATGACGCAAGTACATTAAGAATTGTTCTGGAGGTTGGTCAATTGGCTGATTATAGCTGGGAGGAAAAGAATGGTGAATTAACCTTAGACGTGAAAAAATCAACCTTAGAGAATTTTACCTATGATACCAGCTCAAATATTATGATATTAGAAAATAAACAATCTATTGATATTGATGATATCGAAAAACGGGATAGACATACAGAAGGGTATTATGAAATAGTATTGCCTGGTGATTATGAAAGCTCTTATGGCTATGGCACATTAAAGATTGGTAACGATGTAATGGACAGCATCACCATTTCTACTAAGGGTGGTAATACAGTTATTCGTTTTACTCAAAACCGTTACAGTGAGTACATAATGAAGGAAACAAAGAATGGCTACGAAATTCAAGTGAAAAACCCGAAAGAAGTTTATGATAAGGTTTTACTTTTGGACGCAGGACATGGTGGAAATGACCCGGGAACCAGTGGAAATGGTTTAACCGAGAAAACCCTTAACCTTACTCTAGCATTAAAGGTAGCCGACTATTTAGAGGATTCCGATATTAAGGTTTACCTAACCAGGGATGCTGATACCAGACCGGATAATAATGTAAGAGCAAAAACAGCAAATCAAGTTGCGGACTTGATGGTTTCTATTCATTTTAATTCCGCCGGTGCGAATACAACAGCCAATGGTACAGAAACACTTTATCAGGTGCATAGCAATGATAATAATAGTAAGCTGACCAGTAGAAAGGCCGCCGAAATTATGCAGGGCCATTTAATTGGGGCAATGAATACCACAAACCGTGGTGTTAAGCAAAGGACAGACCTATTGATTTTAAATGGAACTACTGTTCCTGCAATTTTGGTGGAGACATGCTTCCTTTCAAATCCTGGGGATGCAATAAAAATTTCTTCCTCAGCAAACCAAGATATTGTGGCAAAGGCAATGGCGGATGCAATTGAAGAGATGATGGATGATTATCGAGTTCGATAACAAAAATAAAAGCACTACAAAGAGGAATCTTTGTGGTGCTTTTCGTATGCATCGCAAAATAAAAAATCTAGGATGTGGTTATCCTACTTAAGACTTTTTGGTTTAGCAAGCGGGAGAAGAAACCAATGGGAATGCATAAGAATAGCCAAATAATGCTATAAGATAAGCATATTTGCCCTAGTAAGTTATTTGGTAAGCGGGAGTAGTCCCAAACCTGCCAACCTAGCCATTTATTGACGATAATGCCCACAATGAATTCTATGGAGGTTACAATCATTGCACCAGTGATACAGCGTGCCCAATATGGCAACGGTAAGTCAGCCGTGAAAAGTAAAAATAGGCATAGAAAAGCAAAGCCTCCTGTTAAAAACATGGTCCAGTGGGAGTAGCCACGATAGATTATTTCCAGACTAAAATAGCCAAATCCACCAATCAAAAATATCATAAATTTTCGAATGAAATTATCCATGGAAGTCCTCCTTTCACAATAAAATTAGTATTGATTTTTTTGCATGAAATATTTGAAAGATTGGTTTTTTGCCCTTGGTAATTTTTGATGTGTAGAGCTAAGGTATTTAAAATTTTGAAATAATTAAAGTCTGATCGTGCATAGGAACAAAATACTCTGTTCAAAAAGCGCAAGAGGGGATATAATTAACAATAGATTTTTAGAGGAGGTCAAATGAAAAATGAGTAGATTTGATGGCAGAGAGAAAGATGAGTTAAGACCAATTCATATAACAAAAGGGTTTACACGTTATGCAGAAGGGTCTGTTTTGATAGAGTGGGGCAATACAAAGGTTCTTTGTAATGCAACCATAGAAGAAAGCGTACCTTCTTTTAAAAAAGGTAGCGGAGAGGGCTGGGTAACAGCAGAATATGCTATGTTGCCCCGTGCTACGCAAACAAGAAACAGACGCGATATTAATAAATTAAAGCTTAACCCTAGGGCCACAGAAATTCAAAGATTAATTGGTAGAGCGCTTAGGGGTGCCGTTGATATGAAGCAGTTGGGGGAAAGAAGCATTACTATTGATTGTGATGTTATTCAGGCCGATGGCGGAACAAGAACAGCGTCCATTACGGGTGGGTTTGTGGCTTTGGCTTTGGCGTGCCAGCAGTTGGTGGAGCAGGGATTGATTGAATCATTGCCTCTTCATCACTACATTACAGCGGTTAGCGTGGGTATTGTAGAGGGGCAGGGACTTTTGGATCTTTGCTATGAAGAGGACTCGGCGGCAGAGGTGGATATGAACATTATTATGAGTGATGCAAGGGGCTTCATTGAGCTTCAGGGCACAGGAGAAAATGGAACTTTCTCTCAGGGGCAACTAGAAGAGATGCTGGCTCTTGGTAAAAAGGGAATATTAGATTTAATTGAAATTCAAAAGGCAGCTTTGGATGGCCTGGAATTGAGCTAAGATAGGGGAGAATACAAAATGGAAACAATTATTTTTGCAACAAAGAATAAAGGGAAAATTAAAGAAATCAATGCTATTTTAGCAGACTTGGATGTTAAAGTGATTTCCATGGAGGAAGCGGGAATTGACATTGATGTGGTGGAAGATGGTACTACATTTGAAGAAAATGCGATGAAAAAAGCAGTAGAAATTATGGAAGTAAGCCAGAAAATTACCTTATCTGATGATTCTGGTTTGGAAATTGATTATATGGACAAGGCTCCTGGTGTATACTCCGCTAGATTTATGGGGGAAGATACTCCATATGCTGATCGTTTTAAGGCGATTTTTGAAAAGCTAAATGGGGTGGAGGAGCAAAAGAGAACTGCTCGCTTTGTAAGCTGTATTGCGGCGGCATTTCCTGACGGCAGAAAGCTGATGAGTTATGATACCGTTGAGGGGCTGATTGGTTGGGAAGTGAAAGGTGAAAATGGATTTGGCTATGACCCTATTTTTTATGTACCTGAAAAAGGAAAATACATGGCTGAACTTTCACCTGAAGAAAAAAATGCCATTAGCCATAGAGGAAAAGCGTTGCGCAAAATGAAGGTTTTGCTGAAGAAGGAAATGGATAAATGAAAATCTTAGTGTTTAGCGATAGCCATGGGCGAATTGGCCACCCCAAAGCGGTGTTGGAAAAATTGCAACAACAAGTGGATATGGTTTTTCACTTGGGTGATTATGACGAGGATGCCGTTGCTTTGCACGCGATGTTTCCTAAGTTACCCTTTCACTATGTAAAGGGAAATAATGATTTTGGCAGCGATACGGTTTCCCATAAGCTTGTAGTGACCCAAGGAAAGAGGTTTTTACTTACCCATGGACATAAACAACGGGTTCATTATAATTTGAATACGTTAGCCTATTGGGCGGAGGAGCAGGGGGCGGATGCCGTTGTTTTTGGGCATACCCATGTGCCATTGAATGATGCAAGCGGTAGAGTTTATTTATTCAACCCCGGGAGTATCACGCTACCTCGAGAGGGGACGACGCCAACTTTTGGGATTATTACCATCGAGAATGAAAGAATTGAAGGGGCAATCATGGAGTATACCCAAAGAGGCGAAATAAAGCGGAGGCAGTGGAGTAGGTAATTCTGAACTAAAAATAAAATCTAAAAAGGTGGAGAGGGGGCTGTTATTTTATGAGTGAATGGCTAAAAGACAGCCTCACTTCTTTACGGAAAATAGAGAATAAAGAGGTCAAAAACAATAAAAAGTCCAAGTTTTTAAAAAAAGTGTTGACGAAAGGCAAAAGTTGTGGCATAATAATTTTTGCGTAATCGCTTTGAATCAGTAGCTCAGTTGGATA
>DFWH01000011.1:101438-111047 GCA_002380805.1 Clostridiales bacterium UBA4139
GGTTCGAATCCCTCCTGGTTCATTAGATGGCTCGTTTTACGAGCCTTTTTCAAATTTACGGTAATATATCTCTTGACAATAGTTTTCGTTAAGGTTAAAATAAAGTCTATCATGCGGATGTGGCGAAATTGGCAGACGCGCTGGATTTAGGTTCCAGTGGGGTACCCCGTGCAGGTTCAAGTCCTGTCATCCGCATTATAAAGGCATATCTCTCGTAAAAGGGAAGGTATGTCTTATTTTTTAGAAAAATTTATGATATGTCAAAAGAGGTTGTTTATAAAATCCTAGCCGCTTATGTGATTTGACATCTTGGTTGTACAGATATATAATGGGTAAAATTTAATAACAAAGGCGTTGAAAAGAAAGAGTAAGTAAATTATGCTTTTACAGAGAACCCAGTAGCTGAGAATGGGAGAAGTCAGAATTTGCTGAATATGGTCTTGGAGCTGCGTACCGACTAAGAATATGCTTATAGGATACGACGGGTGCACCCGTAACAGTGCCATACTATCGATATGAACATGTCCGTAGTAAATGAGTCCTATATTGTGAAATATAGGAGAATTTAAGGTGGTACCACGAAGCGTATACGCTCTCGTCCTTGAAATATTTTCAGGGAGGGGGCGTTTTTTTATAGTTTAGTATTGCATTTAATTTTGATTTTTGAAAGGAGTTTGGCTATAGTGAATACTTTAAAACTAGCAAAACCTCATGAACGCTACATTTTTTCATATTGGGAGACGTTTGACACTATTGCAAAAGAGAAGAAGTACCTTGCTTTTAACGAAGGTTTTCCTTATGACAAAACTGTGGAATTTATAAAAAATTCAATTAAAAATGGATATCCACATCTCTTTATTATCGATGTTGAAAAGGATATTTGTGTTGGGTGGTGTGATATAACACCCATAAGCGATATAATTGGTTATTTAGGTATGGGATTATTAAGAGAATATCGAGGGCGGGGCGTTGGAAAAATGGCATTGCAAGAAGTAATAAGACTGTCTAAGGAATTTGGGTATAAGTCTATTAAACTAGATGTTTTAAAGAGCAATTCAAGAGCAATTCATGTGTATGAAAAAATGGGGTTCATACAAAACAATTTAGTTGTAAATGGATTTACATGGCATGACACTCTTGTTAGAGAGGATGTCATTCAAATGTCATTAGACTTAATATAGTAATAAGGCTACAAAAAGCACATTCCGTTTAAAGAGGGGAGTTCAACTCTCTGGCAAGATGTCACGCACATCAAAAATTTTAGGATTACTAAGTTGAAATTGTATATAGGGATTTCGCTTGCAAATTGCGTTTTGTTTTTGGAGATGTAACCAAGGGATGATTACCTTATTATTTTTTACATGGGAGGTACAATGAGACTAAGAAAATATGATTCAGATGATTATGCTGTACTGGCTGAGCTTTTCTATAATACTGTGCATAACGTGAATGCAATAGATTATACAAAAGATTAACTTCATGCTTGGGCAACTGGAAGTATAAATTTATCTGATTGGGATATATCTTTTTTAAAACGTAATACAATCATTGCCGAGATGGAGGGGAAGATGTAGGGTTTGGAGATATGGATTCAAATGGATATTTAGATCGACTTTATGTACATCATAAATATCAAAGAAGAGGTATTGCAACAGCAATTGTGGAGGCGTTAGAGAAACAAGCGATGGCCAAGGGCATTTTCTTTTTTACAACGGATGCATCCACTACTGCGAACCCCTTTTTTGAACACCATGGGTATTATCCCGTCAGGAAAAATGTTGTTGTTCGAAACGGCATTGAGCTAATGAACGTTACAATGGAAAAGAGGGTTAGTAAGCTTCGTGGTTGATGGGATATAAAATGCAAGGGGAAACCTTTTTGATAGTTATAGAATTCATAGGTGGTTTGGTGACCTAGGGTATAAAGGCCGTGAAGATATTCTGAAATTTATGTGTGGCTTTTTCCTGAAGAATTGTAGTGGAATTCGGTTATAATTAAAACTAAGTTCATTTATGTAGGTTTTTTTTGCAGAAAAAAGATAAGATCCAAAGATAATTCCCAATTTATGTTATAGAATACTCTTTCGGTGGCATACTTACCTTATGGCTAAAAAAAACGGTGCTATAAGGAGAAAAGTATGAGGATACCAAAGCATATTGGCGTAATACCAGATGGGAACCGCCGTTGGGCGGTAGAGAACGGATTGGAGAAAAAGGATGGATACCAAGAAGGTTTAAATCCTGGGTTGGAATTGTATAAACTTTGCAAAAGAATGGGTGTTGAAGAAATTACTTACTATGGATTTACAGTGGATAACACAAAGCGCCCTACTGAGCAAAGGCTTTCATTCACAAATGCATGTGTGGAGGCAGTAAAGCTTCTTGCAAATGAAGACGCAGAATTGCTAGTCTTGGGGAATATAAGTTCCAAAATGTTTCCGGAGGAGTTATTACCCTATACAACAAGGCAAACTTTTGGAAAAGGTGGAATGAGGATAAACTTTTTGGTTAATTATAGCTGGGAGTGGGATGTTGGTTTTGAAAAGAACGACATTATGGGCCCATTAAAATCTAAAGATGTTTCCCGTGTGGATCTTGTTATCCGATGGGGTGGGAGAAAGCGTTTGTCTGGATTTTTGCCATTACAGTCTGTATATTCAGATTTTTATTTTATAGATGATTTTTGGCCAAATTTTCAGGAAGAGCACTTAGAAGAAGCAGTTCGTTGGTATAACAGGCAAGAAATATCACTGGGTGGTTAATAACTAAGAGGCATCCTCATATTTTGAGGGTGCTTTTTAATTTCGGTATGAGGGCGAGCCATTATGTTTATGGAAGTTATTGATTCCCAAGGGAAATGCGTATATGATTATACTTTAATCAGCATTTATCTGAGGTGATAATTATGAAAAGTTTGACGGAAAAAGTGATTTTGACTTTGACAACATTAAGTGGAATAATAGCCTTAGCTTTGATTTTTCTGTATCGAGTTGAAGATAAGGATCTATTTTTTACTTTGGCTATCACGTTTGGTACAATTACGTATCATTTTACTGTTAGGCTATTGATAGGCTGGTTGCTGGAAACAAGAAGAATAAAGGTTACAGCTTCGGGAAGTAGATGGGCTGAAGTTACTCCGGTAGAAATGAAGTTTTATGAGATAATTAAGATTAAAAAGTGGAAAGGAAAGTTACCGACATATATTCCTGATCATTTTAATTTACATAAGCATACGGCTGAAGAAGTTATGGAAAATATGTACATCGCAGAGGTTGGACATGGACTTATGATTGCTGCTAGCTACTGTTCTTTATTCTTTTGTTTTTTTACAACGAATTGGCGGATGAGCTTCTGGATTTTTTGGATTACAGCATTTATTGCATCTCTGGGAGAGGTGGCTTTTGTAATGGTACAACGATTTAATCGACAGCGAATGAGGAAAGCTCTGCAAAGGCATCGGAAAGCAAGCTGATAAGAAAAGGAATATTTTTGCTAAAAAAGCAGGAACCCAAAGGCGGGATTCCTGCTTTTTTAAATTACAGAGTTTCAAATTCATCCAAAAGTTCTTTGAACAAGGATAGAGCTTTTTCGATAGGTTCTGCTGTGGAGAGGTCAACACCAGCACCTTTTAATAGGTCAATGGAGTATTCGCTGTCTCCCTTGGATAGAAAATCCAAGTATGCATCGATGGCAGGCTTGCCTTCGTCCAAAATTTTGCGGGACAATGCAATTGCGGCACTGTATCCTGTGGCATATTGGTAAACATAAAAGGCATTATAGAAATGGGGGATTCTTGCCCATTCAATATCAATTTCATTGTCAATCACAATGTTTTCCCCAAAGTATTTTTTGTTCAAATCACGATAGATACGATTCATAGACTCCCAGGTTAAAGGCTCTCCGTTTTCTACCATTTCGTGGGTAATTTTTTCAAATTCGGCAAACATAGTTTGGCGGAACAGAGTACCACGGAACTGTTCCAAGAAATAGTTGATTAGATATTTACGCATCTTTTTATCTTTTGTTGCATGGAGCAGATGCTCCATTAACAATGCCTCGTTGCAGGTGGAAGCTACCTCAGCAACAAAGATTTTATGTCCGCTATAAAGGTAAGGCTGTTTTTCCCAAGTAAAGTGACTATGCAGGGCGTGCCCCATTTCGTGGGCAAGGGTAAACATACTATTAATGGTGTCATTGTGATTGAGTAGCACAAATGGGTGAACGCCATAGCTACCCCATGAGTATGCACCGCCACGCTTCCCCTTGTTCTCATAAACATCAATCCAACCGTTGTTTAGGCCCACATTCAAGGCTTTGATATAATCATCTCCCAAAACATTCAAGGCCTTGGTTACGGTTTCTTTTGCTTCGTTATAAGGAATTTTTACATCAGCCTCTGACACAAGAGGTACATAAAGGTCATACATATGCAGTTCATCTACGCCAAGTTCTTTTTTTCTGATGTCAATATACCTATGGAGCAAGGGTAGGTTTTTGTGTACCGTCTGAATGAGAGTATCATACACCGACAGTGGGATATTATCATCGGAGAGAGCCATTTCTATTGCAGAATCATATTTTCTTGTTTTAGCAAAGAAAACATCGCTTTTTACCGATGCGCTATAAGTTGCAGCAAGGGTGTTTTTATTGCCCAGATAAACACTATATAGAGCTTTGAAGGCTTCCTCACGAACGCTACGGTTTTGACTTTCCAAAAAGGTTACATAGCGGCCTTTGGTTAACTCTGTTTTGTTTCCATCAGCACCGGTAATCATGGGAAAGCGGATGTCAGCATCATTCAACATAGTAAAAATGTTTTGTGGGGCACCTCCCAATTCAGAAGTTTTTGCTAAAAGTTCTTCTTCCGCTGGGGAAAGGGTATGATCCTTTTGTCTAAGCAAAGAGTGAAAATAATGATCATATATTTTAAACTCTTCAGACAGCTCATTTCTGAATTTGGACAGTTTATTTTCAGGGATGCTGATGATTTCAGGGGAGACAAAGGAAACCATGGCAGAATACTGAATCAAAAGGGTTTCTGCTCTAGATGCCATACCCTGATAAAATGCATTTGCACTATCCTCATGCAGACGCATATTTGCATAGGTATAAAGGTGATCTAAGGTTAAGGAAAGTTCGCTGTTTTTGACCAAACAGTTTAAGAGTGTCTGGGCGGAATCTCCTAGGTGGCCTGCAAAGGACGTCATTTCTGAAAGCTTATTTTGTAAAGACAAAAAGGTTTCTTCCCACTTTGCATCTTCGGCAAAATAGTCCTCTATGTGCCATTTGTAATCGGCATTGGCCTCTTTTCTTTCTGGTAAAATATGATTCATGGTATCATCCTTTCTGAAAGGGAATATTAATATTATTCAAAAAAATATCATGTGTACTTACAGATGTTTATATCCGTGTTAGTATACCACTTTTTGGGTGGTATATGAAGGAAAAGAGAAGATTTTCTTGCTAGGGATAAAAAATCATAGTATGATAGCAAAAGAGGTGAGATATATGAAAAAAGGTTTAAAGGTACTAATAGTTGCCTCTGAGGCGGCACCCTTTATAAAAAGCGGCGGCTTAGGGGATGTTGTAGGGTCGTTGCCAAAAGCATTGCATGAGCAGGGAGTTGATGTTCGTGTGGTAATTCCTCGCCATATGTCTGTGAAAAACAGTGAAATGGATGGTGTGGAGTACCTTGGTGAGTTTGATGTGCATTTGTTCTGGCGTACTCAACGGGCAAAAGTGTTGGTAAAGCCCCAAGAGGTACCGGTTTATTTTATAGAGAATGATTTTTATTTTGGCCGTGGGAGTCTTTATGGTTATGGTGACGACAATGAGCGGTTTGCGTTTTTTGGCAAGGCGGTTTTGGACATGATGGCGATGTTGGACTTTTATCCCGATGTGTTGCACTGCAACGATTGGCAAACAGGGCCGGTTTGTATGTACTTAAAAGAGATTTATAGCAAGATGGTTTATTATTCGAGAATTAAAACGCTGTTTACGATTCATAATTTACAGTATCAGGGGAATTTTGATAAAAATACGATGGAGATTTTAGGGGTTCCTTACCATTGCTATGAAAATGGTACCGTAGAGTTTTATAATAATGTAAGCTATATGAAAATGGGTCTCGTCTATGCAGACAGGATTTCAACAGTGAGTGAAACCTATGCCAAGGAGATTCAGACCTGGGAGTATGGATATGGAATGGACGGAATTTTGCGAAACCGCCAGAGGGTTTTGAGTGGAATCATTAATGGTATTGACTATCTTGCCAACGACCCCGAGACGGATACACGCATTATTAAAAATTATAACATCCATGATTTAGAGGGAAAGTGGGAAAATAAGCGGGCGCTACAGGAAAGGCTGGGGTTAGAACAGCGAGATGTGCCTGTGATTTCAATGATAACCCGTTTGGCGGATCAAAAGGGGCTTGATATTTTATCTCATGTTTTTCATGATATGATGCAAAGGGATATTCAATTTGTTTTGCTGGGGACTGGTGAAACAAGGTTTGAATACTTTTTTAGGGAAATGGCTAACCGCTATCCCGGTAGAGTTAGCATGAATATTTTCTTTGATGAAACTTTGGCTCAGCAAATTTACGCTGGTTCTGATCTGTTTTTAATGCCATCTCGTTTTGAGCCTTGTGGACTAGGGCAAATGTTTAGCTTGCGTTATGGAACAGTGCCTATTGTAAGGAAAACAGGAGGTCTTGCCGATACCATTTTCCCTTATCGTATGGAAACAAAGCAAGGAAATGGTTTTTTGTTTGAAAACTATGATGGAGGAAGCATTCTCTGGGCGTTAGACCAGGCTCTTGCTGTATATAGCAGAGGTAAGGATGAATGGAGTAATGTGGTAAAGAATGCCATGGCTAGCAACTATTCGTGGGAAAGCTCGGCTTCCGAATATATTAAGCTTTATGAGGCATTAAAACATGAGGCAATGCCAATTGAATAAAAAATGATGGAACCCAGTATTAATTAATACTGGGTTTTTTGCGCAATAGTATCTAATAGGCTATGCTGATTTTGACAAGAAAGTACGAAAAAAGAACAATGTTTTTATTGGGTAAAATTGCAAATAGAGGTGAAATATAGTATGATAAAATTTATGAAATAAGGGCTTTACATAGAAAGGAGCATTCTATGCAAAAGGATGGACAAGAACGCAAAGCTAAGGACAAGGGGTTAATATCACTGCTTGTTGTATTGACTGTGGTTGGTGCAGCGGCAGGGTTTATTTTTATGGATACATTTTATGGTGCTGGAAAACTTCAGGGCTATTTTTCAACGGTATTCCAAAAAGAGGGGGACGCCGCTGGGCAAGAAAATGCAGTTGTGGCCCAGGGGAAAATGGCAATTGACGAGAATAGTCGATCAACCTTTGCGACTTTAGGGCAAAGCTTTTTATTATGTACAAAAGATGGGGTCAAGTTTTTTAATGAGATGGGTGACCGTAAGTGGAATGATACCTTTAACATGACCACACCTCAACTAATTAACGAGGGTAAGTTTGCGGCAGTGGGAGACATGAGCGGTAAAACAGTTAGAGTCTATGGGGAGGGCGGTTTATTGTATACCGTGCAAACGGATGGGGAGCTGATGCAATTTGCGCTCAACTTAAATGGTTATTTATCTGTTATTTCAAAAGAAAATAATGCATACCGTATCCAAATATATAATCCCAGTGGTACTCTTTTAAAGGGTCGTGTGGAAGAAAGTGATGGAGTATTTCCGTTATCTTCAGATGTTTCCGATGATAATAAGTCTTTTGTTGTAAGCTATATGGATACATCTGATGTGGAACCAATTGGACGGGTATTGTTTTTTTACATAAATCCCAATGACAGTGAAAACTATACGGATAGCATGTTTGCCGCAGTGGAAAAGAGTGGTGAAGTAATCCCCGTTATTGGATTTATGCAAGGCGGTGTATTAGCAGCTATTTCAGATAAGGCGGTGTATGGCGTATCTTCCAGTGGGCAGGAGGCATGGAGTTATCCTTTGGACAACATGGTAAAGCAGGTGTCTTTAGCCAATAAAAATTATGTGGTGCTTGGTTTAGGCGATGTAATAGCAAATAGGGACGGTCGTGCTGAGGGGTCCGTTTGCTGGATTGATAAGAGTGGCAGAGAAAGTGCTTTTTATGAGGGAACGGGTGACATTAACTATCTTAATGTGTCTGTGCAGGGGGTAGTTATTGGTGTGGATAAAGTATACTCTGGATTAAGGCATAGTGGAAAGATGGCATGGAGTTACCGAGCAACTGCAGATGTAAGGGATATTTTACCCATGGAAAGCCTGGAAACGGTGATGCTGATTACCAAAAATGAAGCTGTTATTACAGAAATGAGGGGGAACCAGAAGGTTAAACCTATTGTTGTTGACGAAACATCAAGTGAGCATGAGGTGGTTGGAGGAACAGGTGAGGGTGAAGAAAACCTTCCTAGTGTGACCGTGCCCTCCCCTCAAGAGGGGAAAGAGGACAGTGCTGAAGAAAAACAGAAAGAACCAAGTATTGCTGAATAGATTTAGAAAAAAATTGTTTGCGACGGAGGTGAGTATATGGAGCAGATGCCATTGATATTAGATGTATTGGTAATCATCGGGATTTTGAGTTGTGTTGTTATTGGTTACTATAAGGGGTTTATTATGGAAGCCTTAAGCTTTGTGCCGATGGTTGCTGCATTGGTAGCTGTAAAGTTTCTTACACCGGTAGTGGGGAAACTGTTGCGCCAGACCCCTATTTTTGGTACTTTAGCAAACTCCATTGAAAAATCAATGCAGCTAGATACAGCGATTAGCAATGCTGCTATGCAAACGCAGACGGAAATCATTCAAAATATGAAACTTCCGGATTTTTTGAAAGACTCTTTATTGGAGAATAATAATCCGGTTATTTATAACTTGCTGGATGTAGAGGGACTGAAAGACTATATTGCAGGGTTCTTAGCTAATGTATGTGTAAATATTGTGAGTGTAATTATAGTATTTATTGTTGTGTTGTTAGCTGCAAAGTTTTTGCTGAAAGCTTTGAACCTTGTTAGCAAGTTACCTATACTAAACTTTTTCAACCGCTTTTGCGGGATGCTGCTTGGGGGAACAAAAGGAGTATTTTGGATTTGGCTGTTTGCTATGGGATTAACTTTTTTTCAATGCAACGCAAAATTCCAGCCCGTCTTTTTAGCACTAAATCAGACTAAGGTGGCATCGTTTTTATACGAAAATAATATATTGCTTTATTTAATTCTGACGATATTCACATAAGAAATCTAGTGTTTTCAAGGGTTGAAGATACACTGCAAAAAAAAACGAAAAAAGTTGTTGACAAAGATGTTCATACATGATAGTATGTTTAGGCGGTCGCAAGAAGGCCGAAAATAATAACTCAAATCAAATTGAGGATGCACCTTGAAAACTGAATNNAAAAAAGCAATTTTTCTTTAGAAATAAATGTAGTAAAAAAAGTTAGCAGACGATGCTAACAAAAACCGTAGTAATCGCTACTACGAAACATTCCAAAGAACAAGCTGAGATTTAGAAATAAATCGAAAGACTGGTCAAGCAAGAAAGAGCACAAGGAGAATGCCTTGGCACTAGGAGCC